>DASTDE010000004.1:0-600000 GCA_035710515.1 Candidatus Rubrimentiphilum sp.
CGCCACATTCGGTTTGAAGAACGAGCCCGGGTTCATGGGATCGACGTACTGGCCCGTGCCGGTCGTCGAGCATGCCGGGCACGCATTCGTGAACGGAATGTTAAACGGTTGGCCGTTGATGAACGCCGACGTAATGAAACCGGGTCCAATCGGGTACCCGACATTCCACTGCGTTTGCGGCGAGATCCGCCAGCCGTTGTGCGTTTCGTACGACAGGTCGAACGAAGCCACGAACGGCGAAAGGAAGCCAACGCGGTAGACGTTGCCGAGCAGCACCGACTGCGCCGGAATCGACGGGAAGAAGTCTTCGCTGCTCGATCCCGGGATGACGCTCGAGAGCTCGTTCTGATACGTGAAGCTGACCTGGCCCGAAAGCCCGTAGGTCTGCTCCTTGGTGAACTGTACCTCAACGCCGTCGGCCTGGTTCTTGCCGAGGTTGTTAGCCGTCGACGGATTGAAGATCTGCGCTCCGGTGATCGGATTCAGCAAGGGCACGCCGCCAACGAACTTCGGCGTGGCTACGAGAGCAGTCTCGTCAAACGCCTTACGATACCAGGGCGTCAGTTTGAATGAGATCCCGTTCATCCATCCGCGTGTGAACTGGTGTTCCCACGAGAAGTCGATGTTGGTGAAGACCGTGGGACGCACGGGCATCAGCGGCACGCCGCCGGCGAATTCCCGGGCGTTGTCCCAATAGAGTTGCTCTGCGTAGTTCGCGCAGACTTGATCGCTCACGGGTCCGCAGTCGCCCGTGTAACCCGGTATTGCGAAGAACTGCCGGTTCGGACCACCGAAGTAGTCGATGTTGGCCGAGAAATCGACCAGACCAAGTGTCGGGAAGTTCACCGAACGTCCGTACGACGCGCGGACCGAGTCATTTGCACCGAGGCGATACGTTGCCGAGAGAATCGGCTCCGGAATGATCGGACGCCGCGACTGATTCGTCAATTGCGGGAACGTTGCGACCGGGCACGTGCCCAGAGGCGTCACCGAAGAGGCTCCCGTGACCGGGTTTATGTAGCTGGTTTGCGCGTTGGGATTCGTGCTCGGTGTCGTTAAGAGCACGCCGCCCGACGTCGTCGAGTAGGTCGGCAGAAAGACCGACGTACAGGTGTACGGATCGATTTGAGCCTTCGGATAACCGAAGCTGGCTCCGTCGAGACGCAGACCGCCTTCGATCTTCAGTTTGTCGTTCGGCGACCACGTGTCGTCGATGTAGCCGGCCCAATCGTGACGCTCCACTGACGTGTTCTCGTACGCATTGGGAACCGTCTGCGGCGAGCTGACATTCGAAACTCCGTTGTTGTAGATGTAACCGCAGCCGGCAACGCCGACTGCCGCACACGCAGCAGGAGTAAAGAAGTCGAACTGTTCGCCGTGCTCAAACATCAGATTTTCGAATCCGAAGTCGTTGGCCGGAGCATCAAAGACCGGAATAAGGTATTTGTACTCTCCGCCGACCTTGAGCAGGTTCTTGTCGCTCAGCTGTTTGGTGAAGTCGAGCTTATAGCCGCTCGTTCTGCCGCCTTGCAGCTGGTTGCGGTCGACGTTGAACGAAGCGTAGCCGCCCGGCAGCGCTAAGTCGAACGTTGTCACCGCATCGAGATGATATGCCATCGCTTCCAGTACGCTGGAGCTGTTGATGTTCCAGATGTAGCCGAGTTTGAAAGCGGCGTTGGGTTGATAGTTGTTCTGCGGCCGCTGGTTAACCGATCCTAACGTCTGGTTGGCAAAACTCTGTCCGGGATAGTTCTGCAGGACGCTCTGAATCAGTTGGATGCGCCCGTACGCCTGCAGCGCGGCGGCACTCGGCGGACTTCCCAAGGGAGGAGCCGTGTAGCCCGCGCAGTTGAGCGGCGTCGGGCATGTGGTTCCGTTCAGCGGGTTGGTGGCGAATCCACTAAACGCGGCCATCTGCTGCAGCGTGAACGGATCGCACGTTGCGAAGCAGAGGTTCTGGAAGTTGTTAAAGCCGCCGTACCCCGTGAAGAAGTTCGACTGGCCAATGTCTGTGAAGAACTGCAGCGCCTGGTTGTTGTTGTGGCCGAACTTGTAGACCAAGTTGCCCAAGAACTCGCGCTTGGTTTGATAGAGCCGCGAGAAACAGGTGCCGATGTTCAAGCAGTTTGCCGAGAGCGTATTGAACGCGCTGGCTTGATTGTTGTCCGAGAGCGCCATGTAGGCGGAGATGCGGCCGTTCGGCGATGCAAATCCCCACTCGGCGTTGGCCTGGTGCCGGAATGCCGGCGAGCCGATTGCGAACTGACCCGTGGCAAAGCCCGGATACGCTCCGCGTTTGGCAATCAGATTGAAGGTACCGGTGCCGTAGTTGTCCTGGGACGCGTTGCCAAGGCCCGGCGTCAGCTGGGCGCTTTGCAGTCCGAGACCCGGGGTACTCAGCGAGTTCGTAAACTGGTTGGTGAACGCATCCGTAAACGGAATGCCTTCGAATTCAAAGTTCTCTTCGTTCTCACGGCCGCCCCGGATAACCGGATAGCCGCTGCTGTCGAAAGACCCGCCCGGGAGCGACGTAATCAGCGTCGACTCATTCAGGTTGAGGGCAGAACCAAGAATCGTTTGAACTTGGTGCTGGGTGACGTTGTACGTGTTCACCGTTTGATTCGGTTGAAACGCACCACCCACGCTTCGCGAGGTCACGTGAACGATCGTCTTCAGTGACTTGACCAGCGTCGTACTGACGGTGGTCGTCAAATCGGCGAAAACGTTTTGACCCGGAATAGAAACCGGCTCGTACCCAGTGATGGTGAACGAAACCGCATAGGTGTCGGGTGACAAACCCGCCATCGAAAAGAACCCGTGGCTATTGGTTGTCGCGGTTGCGCGCCCCGTAGGCGCGGAAGCCGTGACTTGCACGTTCGCCAGTGGTGCCGATGTTGCGGAATCCGTGACGGTTCCGGCTAGGATCCCCGTCGTTCCCGCAAATGCCGGCGTACATGACTGCACGAGCAAAAAGCCTGAGATAAAAAGTGCTACGAACAAACGTAAAATCGTCCGAGCACTCTGCCTGCTATGAAAAGAGCTCATTAGCTTCCCTTTCAAACTGGAGTGCTAAACGCGCGCCGCTTCTAATGGTGAGTTAATGTTAAGCGCAGTACAATGTAAAGTCAAAGCATTAAAGCAAAATTCATTAAAGTGAATTGTTATTAATAAGTTATTAAAAACGCCGATTCGAGCGGCGTTATCGAACGCTAGGTTAACTCGCCCAGCGTGATCAGATCCCGAAGAGTCGCGCCAAAAGCACCGCGTCTTTCGAAGGGCAACAGGACGGAAAGCCACCGCGCACTGTCCGATGCAAGTGATTCCGAACGATCCGTGGATTCGTCGCCGGCACACTTCTGTCGCGGGCTAGGCGTAGAATCCAGAGCAAGCGCAATCGCGCCTCTCCACCAGCTTGTGGCCTTGGCGTCTCGCCCTTCAATCAGCGCATGATTGGGATGGCGCAAAAGCATCACGCGCCGGAATTCTTCAAGAAAGACTTCGTCTACGATCAAATCTTCACAGCTGTAGCGGTTGTTTTCTCGCAAGACAAACGCGTCATGAGCTACAAAAGCATCGCCTATAGCCGCCAGGCTGACCCATGCACGGATCAAACAGGCCTTGGCATCTTCCCCGCCCAGCAGGCCTTGGGTCGCAAGCCCGTAGCCTACCAGGATCCCGGCGCCCATTGCTTGGGCTCGATCCAGATCGTCCGCGAGCATCTTCGAGTCCACAGCGCTGCTCAATCGATGCTGCGTGAAACCATAAAACAATCTTGCGAAGCTGTCGTCGCTCTGCCATCCGTCCGCGGGGCCCGGCAAATCTAACTCGACGCCTCCCGCGAGCTCGATGCGATTTGCCATCGTCAGCAACCTGAAATAATCGGTCATCCGGTGCTGCAGTGCGAGCGCGGCCGGACGCAAAGTTGCCGCTGCAGCGGCCCAATCGCAATTCAGAAACGCAACGCCGGCGCTCACGCTCGCAAAATGGCTCAGTTCGCGAAGACCCCCGCTCGAGACAATGATCGGTTCGAGGAGACGCAGGAATGATTCGGCGATTTTGTTCTGGCCTTTGCGCACGGCGGTCTCCAGCTGCGTCAGCATCGCACGCGTCTTCTGCTCTTCGCTTTCTGCCGCAGCGCACGCTCGTTCGGCAATTTGCGCGGCTGCGTCGGTGCTGTCGTAGAGCACCGCTCGAACGTACGTCGCGCAAAGAAATTCGAATGCTGCCTGCTGTGATTCGGCGAGCGCAGGCGTATAACGAAGGCGCTCGAGGATCGTCTGGGCTTCTTGCCTGTCGCCGCGGGCGAATCTGTCCACGCTGATCCGGATCATCCCGATAGCCTGCTGCACGGGATCCCACTGTGCAAGGTCCTGGGGGTCCACGCGTTCGCCCGCGGCCAGCGCAGCGGTTAGCCGCTGCAAGTTGGAATCGGGCGAAGGTCCGAGGACGGTCATGGCGGCCGCGGGATCGACGTCAGCCAGCAGCGTGGTGAGCTTTTGCGCGGCTTGCGTGGTCGAAGACCGGCGCGCGAAAATCGATTCCAAACGCTCCGCAAGCGCGTCTACCGCCTCGCCCCGATAGCGAAAATACTGACGCGGTGAGAGACCCATCTGACGCGCGACCGACACCATGGGGAGATCGCCTTCGATGTCCGTCAGCCTCAACAGTTCCAGAAGCCGCTGCCCACGAACGGTACGAGCGTCGAACGTTTCGCCGATAAGAGCGATGACGGCGTCGTAAGCCGTCGGCGCCGAAGATGCTTCGAAAAGCATCTGTCCGATCGGATTGCGAGCGAGCAGATGCGGACGCTTAAGGGCTCGCAGCAGCCTCCCGACCTCTTTTTTCGGGTCCTGCGCGAAGGTGGAGTTGGCGCCGACCGTCCCGGACGGTGCGGCAGCGCGCGCGGGCATTAGACTGCTATACCTACCAATTAGTGCATGAACGAACGACGAAGCTCACACGCGCACGAGTAACACTAATTTTTAGTAAGTATATGACCGCCTTGGCCAGCTGTCAACTAGCAAATTAGTTTAAGCTGCCGAGGCGGCTTCTGAGCCGGCGAGCTTGAGAAACTCGCGTTCGGACCGCTGCCCGTCAAAATACGGCGATATATTAATGAAGGCCGCCCAGGGATCGCCGATGGCCATAGCGTGCTTGAGACGCGCAAACATCTCCTCGTAACGTCCCAGGCCGCAGAGGCATACTGCCAGCGCGTAGGGCGAAACATGTCGTGTGCGTTGCATGGCGCGCAGCGCCGAGAGGTGATCGTGCGCTCGACTCTTCGCTCCGAAACGAGCCTCGAGAAAACATAATGCCGCCATTGCCTGCTGCCGTAGGTTCGTTTGCATCGCTTGCAACGGTTGAAAGTTCTGAGCACAGACGTGCTCCAGCTCGGCGCGCGCTTTGGCTATCTCGCCACTAAACAAGTACGTCAATCCCAGGTAAAACCTTGGATGCGTCAGGACGGGGTCGATGGCAAGCAGCGGCGACAGCGAGAGGGCAGCAGCCGCATAGTCGCGGCGCGCAAAATGCACAAAGCCCACGAGCGACCGCAGCAATGTCAAATCCGGATTTGCTTTCGATCCTTCCAACGCTACGGACAAGGCTGCGTCGAAGCGCTGTTCGGCTGCAAGAACCTGCGTCCGCACGGTTGCGATCTGAGCCATCCCCGGATCAAGCTCGCCCGCTTTGTCCAAATAACGATGCGCGCGCGCGAAGTCTTTCCATCGAAAGAACGCAGCCGCACCTAACGCGGAGTAGGCTTCGGCGTTAGAGCTGTCGATCGCAAGAGCCTGCCTCGCATACTTCTCCGCGGTGTCGAAGCTCGTCTCCGGCTCCGAATAGAGGTACACGGCCAGAATCATATGAGCCTGGGCAATTCCGGCGTACGAGCGCGCATCTTGCGGATTCAGATGAATGGCCCGCATAAAGAGCTCGATCGCCGAAAATAGCGCAGCCTCGGTCCGGATCCCCAAGAAGTACCGGCCATTGTGATGGAACTGTTCGGCTGCGAGATTCGCTTGCTCTATCTGCGAAGGAGCGACTATGGCCTCCACATTGCGAATAAACCGGGGCTCCTCAGCCACGAAGCGGTAGCCTTTCCCCGGCACGGTCGCGATGTACACGAACGGTTTCCTTGTGTCCCCTAGCGTGCGGCGGACGAGCGAGACGTGCTGCACGATATTGTTGGAGGAGACCGATTCGTCTCCCCATACTGCTTCAATCAACTGATCCGCCGTAACGACCTCGCGAGGCCGCTGGACAAAGTATATGAGCACGTCCATGACCTTGGGATGAATAGGCACCATTTCGCCGTCAGTACGAAATAGCAACCTTCGCCGAAGATCTAAACGGAACGGCCCAAACGCGAGAAACTCCTCGGTCATCATGGTTCTAATACTCCGTTAAAATCTGTTCGGCTTCAAAAACGAGGACGGCTGGCAGTAACGCGGCACAACGTGAAATTCTTCAGAATGTATTCATATTTTCGCCGTCCTTTGGTGCGGCCGGAAACTAATCAAAAGAATATCAAAGCACAATCAAAACGCGTGAGCGCCTGCGCGAGTTCAGAAACTTTTCAGAACCGGTTCAAGACATCCGGCGCTACGAATGATATGCTTTGGGCGGCGTAGGAAGCTCTTTCTAGAGTCAATTGCGCCGCTAAAAGCGAAAGCGCCGGCTTCAGGAGGCCGGCGTTTTCGTCGTCCAGGTGTCGGCGGCGATTTTCCACTCATCTCCGTCCTTCGCGAGCACGAACAGCCATAGCGCCTGCTGAGTTACTCGCGCTCCCGTTCGCGACGACGTGAACGTTAAGGTTGCGGGTAACACGAACATGACGCGCGTGCCACGCAACGACGATTGAAAGGACTGAGCCGCACCCACGGAAACGTGCTGGTTGCCCGGTTTAATGAACGCGTCGATCGCGCTCGCCCACGCGCGTTCGCCCGCCTCTCCGGTCCACACGTAGGGCGGGAACTCATCGGTGATCACGACGTCGCCGGTAAATATATCTTCCGGCAAGGCAGTGCCGCTGTTGTACGCGTCGATCCAGCGCTGCACCGGGCGCATCATGAACGCATCCGGCGCCGGTTGCGCGCGCGCTACAATCGCCGGCGCAAGCGTTAGCGCGAGCGCAATGATGAGTAGGATCGCTTTACGATACATTCAGGAACCGCTGCGGCTCTGAATCAAACATTTGCTTGTGCTCGGGCAGGCAGAAGTAATACCGCTTGCCTCGATACTGCGAAGATAGCCCGGTCTTCGGATCGACCTCCATCCAGCAGATCGGGCAGAGTGCGAAGCCGGCGCGCGGAGCAGGCGGCTTACTGTAGGCAGCGTTGGAGTTTCCATCCCTCCACGACTCGCTTTGATACTCCATGTAGTACGCCGTTTGATGGGCGGCGTCTTCACCGAAATAGCGCGCCACCATGTGCAGCGCAAGATCGATGCCGGAAGACAAACCGGCCGCTGTCGCAATGCGACCTTCATCCACAAAACGCGCGCCGCGACGCACCATGATAGCCGGATACTGCATCGCAAGGCGCGTCAGTGAAGCGTGATGCGTTGTTGCGTGGTGTCCGTCCAGAAGTCCGGTCTTGGCGAGCACGAATGCGCCCGTGCAGACGGACATGACGGTGTCGGCGCTGCGCGCCACGCGCTTGAGCCATTGCAGTGTCGCGCCCGATGGTGCGGATTGCGCCGGTATAACGACGAGTTTGGGCGGCGGCGCATTCGTGAAATCATACCGCGGCACGATCTGCATTCCGTCGCTTGTGCTGATTGGCCGCGTGCTTTCCGCTACGGTGTACGGAACGAATGCCGGCTGCGTACGGCCCGGAACGTTCGCATCCTGAAAAACTTCCCACGGTCCGGCAAAATCGATCAACACCGCCCCGTCGGACAGCAAAAACGCCACCGGCACGCCCGTTGCCGGAGCGGTCAGTGGCGAGAGCGGAGTACGGCGAGCGGACCCGGAGTTTCTCGCGGAAAGGCCGCTCGAGAGCGCGGCAAATGCAGCACCAGACTGCAATAGTTCGGCACGATTCATGACCTCAGTATTGCATCTGCCGTCGCGCAGCGTCTTGAACGCCGTTAGCTTCGGCCGTGACCGAGGAACCTTACAACGGGCTACTAAGTCTACGCCATGCCGTTAAAGAACTGGCTTCTGCTTGTATTTGTAGCCATTTGCGCGGGTGCGGCCATCGCGAAAGCACCCACTTCGGACCAGGTAACATTGGTCGTTGCGAACGCAGCGTCAAATGCCGTAGCATTCTATCCGCTGGGCGCGCATGGAAACGTATCGCCGGTGCATGTATTGCAAGGCCCGCGCACACGGCTGCAACACCCTAATAGCGTCTGGCCCGTAACCGGGTCGCAGCTCTATGTTGCCAACCGCGCCGGCGCTTCCATTAGTGTTTATCGCTACGCGCAAGGCGGTAATACCGCGCCAGTTGCGACAATCCGAGGAAACAAGACCGGGCTACGGATGCCATGTTGCGTAGAGGTTGACGCCAAGCTCAACATTTGGGTAGCTGACAGCGCAGCGAACAGCATCTTCGAGTTCCGGGCGGGCGCGAACGGCAACATCGCGCCGATGCTGCGGCTAGCCGGACCTCACACCGGTATAAACGGCCCGGCCGGCTTACATGTAGCTTTTCGCACGGGTGACATTTATGTAAGCAATGCGCGCGACAGTTCGCTCGAGGTTTTTTCGGCGGGCACGCACGGTGATGCGGCGCCACGGCAGCATATCGCCGGATCGAAAACCGGGCTGCGCGACCCGGCGGAGCTGCATTTGGACCTCAAAGGCAATATGTGGGTCGCAAACACTGCCGGCGGTAACGTGCTTCAGTTTGCGTATAACGGCACTGGAAATATCGCGCCGATGAATGCGCTGTCCCTCTCCGGCGGCAAACCGTTTTCGCCGACCGGACTGTTTCCGGATTTCTCGGACAACATTTTCGTAGCCGACGCCCTCCATAATACGGTGTACGAATTCGCCTCGACGGCGAAGGGACCGAGCAAGCCGATTGCAACGTTGCGCGGGAACAAGACGGGCTTGCAGGCTCCCACGCAAGTTTCAATTCCTCAACCTGAATTCATGGCGCTTCCAAGCGCGACGCCCTGAACGCGCAGGGCCGCAGCTCAAGACGCCTGAATGCGGCAAGCGTGAAACAAATTGTCGGGCTTACGCTTTTCTGCCTGCTTCTTAGTCTCGCCGCGCCTGCATCAGCGGCGCTCATTGTTCCGCCGAACTCTGAGCTTGGGCACGTTCTTGTGTTAACGGACGGAGTGCAAGTATACGTGCATACTGACGCACAATCAGCGATTTTTTCGGCTCTGTTGCCGTCGGCTTGGAGCTATTCAATTCTTGTGGATGGCGACGAAAATGGCGCTTGGGGTGACGGTCCGCTTGGCAGCAGGAAGTTATCCCACTCGCAAGCGGATTTCGCCTACGCCACGGCCCGAGGAAAATTGTGCACGCAATACATCTACGCAGCATATCCTGACAATCCGGACATGGTCTACGACTCTTCCGTGTGCGGAGCGCGCAAATCACGGGCGACGTTTGGGTTGGTCGCTGCCGCCGATGGTGTTTCCTTACAAACATTCACCATACCAAAAAGCGAATTACGCGACGGCCCGGGAGAGGTGCACTTCGCCATTGAGGTTTGGGATGGATCGGCTACGTCCGTTTTCGGGTCTCCCTCAGCGCCCTATGTTTTGACGCTCGTGCTCACAGCTTAAGGAGGGCAACAAGATGTACAAACGCGTTTGCCTGGCGCTCTGTTTAATGCTTGCCTCGGTTGCGCCGGCGATTGCGAAACCGGTCTACGTGCGGACAAATATGCACGATATGTTTCTCAGTTGGTGGCCGCACGAATATTGTAAGGAACTAAACGAGAAGAAAGCCGAGTGCTGGGACGCGGGTCCAAGGGGAAACACCATTGGCTGGACGATCCCAGGAGCTGCCCCGTGCTACATCGATTTCGATCGTAAAGGCGGCTCGTGGCATCTACGCGGTACACGAGGGCACTGCAGTGCCCGTGTGAAGGGCGACAGCTTTATCGTGTATTAGATGCGATTAGCGCTCGCAGACAAGATTTCCGTCGCGATTGGCAATGTCGCGGCCACGGCACGGAAGTTTGAGCCTCGTGATCCTTTCCTTCGTCACTGTCTGCCCCATATTTCTGCCTCGAGTCTGGTACTTGCATCGTGCCGTCAGTTCGTTAGTTCGAGAGTTCACCCAAGTGTTTCTGCACGATGATTGATACGAGCCGTGCGGCACGTTTGCGGCAGCTGGTATCGCGGGCACGGCAAGCAGCAGCGCTAGTATTCCGAATCCGATACGCTTCATATGCACCTCAAGATAGGAACATGCTAAGTGACGGGTTCCTTCGCGATTTTTCTGCCAGATACCCCGAGACGGCCCTTGGTATCTCGCCTCGCTCTAGCGAGCGCGAGAGGCGTGCGCCGGCGGCAGTTGAATGGCGCTTCTGATGCAGCTGCCCGGAGTCTGCGCGTATTTCCTCATCGGACTTCTCTTAGCGCAGAGTTCGCCTGGAGCTGCTCAATCCGGCATAGCGTTCGATGAATTTGAAAAACCGAACGTTACTAGACCCCTTCCGCTTCCGTCCGACTTCGAG
The DNA here is from genome assembly GCA_035710515.1 of Candidatus Rubrimentiphilum sp. Taxonomy (NCBI): domain Bacteria; kingdom Bacillati; phylum Vulcanimicrobiota; class Vulcanimicrobiia; order Vulcanimicrobiales; family Vulcanimicrobiaceae; genus Candidatus Rubrimentiphilum; species Candidatus Rubrimentiphilum sp. The sequence continues at coordinate 10,647 of DASTDE010000004.1, forward strand.
CGAGTGTGGACCGACGCACTCGCCCTTGGGCGTACACTTAAACCGTACGATCCTAAGGTCGTCTCGCCGAGAGCCGGTCTGCTCGAGCATGTTGCCATACTCGGAAATAAGATTCGGATTGAAAATGTCTTTCAGCCTGACCTCGTAGAGATTGACACGCTCGGCCAAGCCAATGGCATGTTTCTGAATCTCGCAACCCATACGTATTGGGCGGGCAAAGCGTCAAGTTACCTGCCGCCATTTACTGCGGCTGATATAGGCGTCTTGACCACTCCCGGGACTCCTGTGCTGGACGCAACCGTGCATCCGGTTTCGGACAGCTGGCCGAACATTACGGTGTCCGGCATGACCTTCGATGGAACGACGACTCGAACAATTATCCAAACGAACGCTGCCCCACCGTGCCGCCCGGCAACCGGTGTCGTCGAAACGACAATCTTTTCAGCGCCGGCCGTACCCGAACAACGCTATCAAGAGGAATTCTACCTCGGCGGAGCGCCGCTCATATGGGCTCATCTGGCCGCGTTGACACACTGTTCTTTGCGAGCCGCCTCGCTTGTCGATCATTTGGGCGGATATCCGGGCTTTTTGCTTTATCGCGCGATGATGTTACAAGTCGGCGGACCAGGCACCGATCTCATGCCTTTTCCCGCTAAGACAATAGCGGATGTTATGATGCGCGGCCATATCATGTTACTTACGGATGCCGACGCTGGACTTTTCGCGATCCCGCCGGGATTTGTCAGGCGAGGTCCGTAGAACGTTTGACCATGGCGCTACTCTAGCGAACCCGAGCCGCCAATCCCGCGCCTACCGGCGTACGAAGATGTAGATGGACGGGTCGGCTGTCCCCGCCGTATCCACGGTCATTGTCAAAGTCTTGAGATCGGAAGAAAGTTCGAAGCGCCGAGTCTGCGTGATCTTGCCCTTTGAGTTGCGCGTTATTTCCACAGCGCGTGCGTTTAGCCGCCGCGCATTCTTGCCGTCGAAGTTCGCGTTGACGATCCAATTGGTTAAAGAGGGGATGGTAAAAGAAAGGCCGTTGCTCCCGTAGGGATGGACCTGAAGCACAAAGTCGGAACCGAGCGGCGCGATCACGCCGGCCCACCTGCCCGCAAAACCTTGTCCGGCTGCTTTTCGCTTGTAGAGATATTTGGCGTTGGACGCAGATCCGTCTTGACTGAAAGCAGTGAAGTCGTCCTTGAGCACATTTCCGTTTTTGGAAAGCGTCCACGTCGCCGCGAGGAGCTTGCGACCACTCTTCTCGCGCACGACCTTCCAGGTTGGGCCGTCGGCGACAACGGATAGCGTGGTGCCTGCACTAGCGGGCTGTTGGTTTCCATCGAGCACGATGGTCTCGACACCACCGCCAAAGTCAAACGCGAATGTGTTTGCGCCGACCTTCGTGACCTTAAACTGATCGGTTTGCCTTATGAGCTTCCATTGGCCAACGAAGGGATCGGTTTGCGCCCGCAGCGGACCCGTCGCGAGGCCAACGATCAATAGAAAATGAAAAATGCGGCTTAACATCACGTCTTATGCTCGATCACCACGTAGAGTAGGGCGCGGGAGGAGCCTGTATTGGTGTATGCGTGTCGCACGTCCGCGTGGAAGCCGATGCAGTCTCCGGCCTCGAGCTCGTAATCGCCATTGCCGACTCGCACCTTTAGCGAACCCTGCACCACGTGGACGTACTCGGTCGACTCACCAGCGTGGGGCGCCAAAGTGCCGGTGCCCTTCTTAGATGGAATAGCGAGCTGGATGATCTCGCAATCCCCGCCCGAGATTTCCGGCGCCAGTTGCCTACGTTCAATACCCTGAGCATCGACGAGCCGTTGTGAACTCGCCTTCCGCCGGATCGCGACGTGGCTCGCCGCATCCGCATCAGCGACCAACTCCGATAAGCGCACTGCCAGCGACCCCGCGATCGCAGAAAGTACAGCAATAGTTGGGGATTTCGTGCCGTTTTCGATGTCGCAAATCATCGAAGAAGAGACTCCGCTCTTTTCGGCTAGAGCCCGCATACTAATGCGGCGTTTCGCGCGCAGCTGGGCAATTCGGGAGCCAACCGCCGCGGCAGCGCCCGGAATTCTACCAGAGGACGCTCGTCCACTATCGCGAACAGACACTCCCGGCCCTATTCGACTTCGGCTGGGCTTATCCCAGCGGCATTTCCGGCACCGCAGAAAGAACGGTTCGCGCAACAGATGCAGCGTAAACATGCCCTCGTCACGATCGCAGGACTCGCAGGCGGTCTCGCCGCTTCGTCGGCCATGCCGGCGGTGGCTGCCTCGGTTCCGAATCTCGGCAAACCGCTGACGCCTCCCGCTCAAGGCCAGATAAGGGTGGGGTTCGTGATCGGTCCCGGTCTTGTTGCAATCGATTGGATCGGTCCGTGGCAGACCTTCGGCGATGCATATTTAGGAACAGTGATGGATATGTCCGGGCCGCCGCTCTTCAACTATTATGCGATGACTCCGACCGGAGAGCCGACTACCATGGACGGTGTGAGCATCGGGCCGCAATACTCATTTGCAAATGCTCCACTACCGCACGTCTTAGTCGTGCCGGGGCAGCGAGGTTCGGCCGAGACGGTCGCCTATATCAAGGAGGTTGGCCCGCGTGCGGACGTGACAATGTCCGTTTGCACGGGCGCGTTTCTGGTCGCGCGAGCGGGATTGTTCGATGGCCTCAACGCGACGACGCACCACACTGCTTACGATGAATTCGAAAAGGCGTTTCCAAGAGTCACGTTGATTCGCGGCGCGAAATTCGTCGAAAACGCCAACGTTTCAGCATCGGGAGGCGAATCTTCGGGCATCGATCTCGCGCTGCGCGTCATCGAGCGTTACTACGGCTCGCAAGCTTCAAGAAACGCAGCGTACAATATGGAGTATCGCCGCACCGCCAGGCCGCAAAATATTAACGACGTCTAACCGTTGAGGAGATTCCAATGAAACGACGTGACCTTCTCTCAGCCGCCGGCATTGGTATTGCCGGATCCATCATTCCGGCGCTCAGCCCCATTCCGGCCCTGGCGCAAGACGCCGCCCCGGATTATCCGCTCATGGGGAAACCGCTTAAACCACCGGCGAATGGGCCGGTACAAGTTGCCTTTGTGATTGCACCGCACACGGTGCTGATCGATCTGGCCGGCCCATGGGAAGCGTTCTACGACTCAATGTCGGGCTTTCATCTGTACACCGTCGCGCCAAGTATGGATATGGTGACAATGGGTGGTCTCAAAGTGCTGCCGGACTATACCTTTGAGAACGCTCCAAAACCAAACGTCGTCGTCGTTCCGCAATCGAAAGAGCTTCCCGAAACCATTGCGTACATAAAAGACGCCGCCAAGGACGCCGATGTCACCATGTCGATCTGCACGGGAGCGCTCCTTGTGGCAAAGGCGGGCCTGTTCGATGGTCTCCATGCGACCACGCATCATAACGCCTATGATGCTCTTGCGCAGTTTCCCAAAGTGAAGCTCGTGCGCGGGCCGCGTTTCGTTGAAGAGGCGAACGTTTCGAGCTCGGGCGGCGAGACGTCCGGAATCGACCTGGCATTGCGCGTCGTCGAACGCTACTACGGAAAGAGTGCCGCGCGGTCCGCTATCTCGACTTTGGAGTTCGTTAGCGCCAAACGCGCTCTCCCATGGACAAAATAGCGGGGCGAAGCCTCGCTTGGCTTTGGATCGCCTTCTTTGCGATCGTCGGCAGTACGCTCGTCAGTCCTGGACCAGTTGTGGCGCAACAGGCAGATGCTCAAAGCCTGGCAGAGCGGACAAGCCGAATTGAAAATGGCCTGATTCCCGCTTCCGTCATAAAAGGCCAGCCGGTTCCGGCATTTAGCATTGCCGACAGGATGCGCCATTTTCGTGTACCGGGCCTGAGTGCGGCCTTTATCGATCACGGAAGGGTGGTGTGGGCCCGCGCTTATGGCTATGCCGACATTGCGTCTGGACGGCTCGTTACGACGAACACCATCTTTCAGGCGGCTTCGATCAGCAAGCCGTTGACGGCGATGGCAGCGATGCGTTTGGTGCAGCGCGGACAACTGCAGCTCGACAATGACGTCAACTCAGCGTTGCGAACTTGGAAGATTCCGCAAAATGAATTCACGCGCACACAAAAGGTAACGCTTCGGGAATTGCTCAGCCATACGGCTGGAATGACGGTCCATGGTTTTTCGGGCTATACGCCCGGACAACCACTACCGACGCTAGCTGAAATACTCGACGGCCGGCCCCCGGCAAATTCAGATCCGATCCGCGTGGACGCTACGCCGGGTACTGCGTACAGTTATTCAGGTGGAGGATATGTCGTCATTCGGACGTTGCTCAGCGATGTAACCGGCTTGCCGTTTCCGGCGTTGATGCAACAGCTCGTTCTGGAGCCGCTGGGGATGTCGCACAGTACGTTCGAACAGCCGTTGCCCCAGGCGCTGCAGAGCTCCGCGGCAACAGCCTATCAATCAGACGGGCAACCCTTTGACGGCCGCTTTAATACGTATCCGGAGCTCGGACCCGATGGACTTTGGAGCACGCCGTCCGATCTAGCGAAGTTTGCGATTGCCGTTCAAAATGCGCTGGCAGGTAGGCCGAATACAATCCTGCTCCAGTCAACTGCTCAAACGATGCTTAAGCAGCAGATGGCGGGCTATGCGTTGGGCTTCAAAGTCGGTTCGGACGACGGCAGGGACTATTTCGATCACGACGGCTCGAATTTCGGTTTCTTTTCGGAAATGTTCGCATTTTCCGGCGCCGGTTCGCAGGGCGTTGTCGTGATGACCAACGGCAACAATATCAACCTAAAGACTGAGTTCATTCGCGCCGTGGCTCGGGAATATCATTGGCCCGGGTTTGACCCGCAGGAGCACGTGCTCGCGAGTAACGTCAGCGGCGAGGACCTAGCATCTTGCGCCGGAGCCTATGACGCGCCGGACGTCGGCAGAATCGTCGTATCGGATACTAGCAACCGCCTTTTTCTGGATGCTCCCGGCATGAGGATTGAGTCAGAGGAGATGTTTCCGGAGTCGGCGACCCGCTTCTTCATCCAGACGAGTACATCCGCATTCATATTCAACAAAGATGCCAGCGGCAATGTTACATCGTTAACTATTCAACAACGTAACGGATCGATCGAAGCGAAAAAGCAGACTCCTGCACGCTGAACCGGCCAGAACTTTGTGACGCAACCCCCGAATTATGTTCCCTTATCGCTGCCGGCGTAGAAAATATACTTAAAGAGGGCCTGCGGCACGGTCGTCAGCGCATTGGGATCGCCATATGCCAAGAAAATCTCGCCGCGCTGAAATCGCGCGTGATAGGCGAACGTGACGTTCGAACATGCGCCACTGCAGCTGCCGCCTCCGTTGGGGAGCGGCGGGACTCCGACAATCCGGCGCAGGCCGATCCCGATCGACGAATCGCGGTCCATCTGATACGTATACGCCAAGCTGTCGAACCACTGGATGCGCGACGGGGCCGAATCAAACCACTGCGCCGTGTCGTCGGCCTGCACGGTGAGGGTTCCGCGCTTTCCGACTCTTACCGTCGACGAGCGAATCCACGTATCGAGCCTCCCCGCCCCAAATCTCCCGGAATTGAACGAAACGCGCGTCGGCGTCGCCGACGGGCCGTGCGCGTCAAACCCGACCGGGTTGTTGATCTGTGAGCCGCTGTGATAGGTCAGGCTGACGCCGTTTTGCGAGATCGGCGTCATCACGTTTCTGATGAGCAAATACGAAGACCCGACAGTAACGTTCACATCGATGGCGTTCCTTGTCAGAATATCGAAATCGATCTTATTACTGGTTTGGTTGAAGGGCCCATCGTCAGAATGGTTGCGCGTCATCGTTGCGCCCAAGGCAACCGCCGCCAGCGGCGACCTCGGAGCAAACGTCCAAATTTTGTTCGTGAACAGGCCCCAGCCGTTGACGCCTGATCTGAGGATAAACGCATCGGCCGGATTGAAATACTGTCCGATCCGGTGCACGCCGCCCCAAACGCTAAAGTTTTGACTGCCCCACAAGAAACCGGTGTCGTAGTACTGCGCGCGATTGCCGCGCAAGACGTCGGTCCCCGAGTCCGTTCCGTAGTTGGCATAGAGGTTGACGTGCTTGAGATCGTTATAGAACACTCCCGCCACCGTTTCTATATCGTTGAAGCCCGGGATGTTCACTCGCACGTGGTCTAGCGAAGCGGTCCAGCGCGTATCCTGGCTGGTGTACGTCAAGCCCGCGGCGATGTCTTGGCGTGACACACCGACCGCGTCAAAGCCGGTAAAACTGAGATCGCCGGCTTTTCCCTCAATTGCATAACCACTGCGTGGCGTTGGTATCGCCGGCGTATAAAGCGGGGTCAACCCGTTACAAAAATTGCAGCCGTAGTTATTAAAGTTGCCCGAACCTTGCGTGAAGAACGGACGCACCTCTGCGAATGCGCGCGGAAAAACCGTCGGCGATATCGTCTGCTGATCGAGCTCGACGTTCGAATCATCGGGATAGAACGTCGCGTAAACCGACGTCTTCTGGCTGATCGGAATAGAGAAATCCAATCCCGATCGCAACGCGTTTCCGCCGGCAGCTTCCGAACCGATCCGAGTGAGCACGTACGTCCCGAGCCGCGGATGAGGACGCTGCGACGCTCGTGGGGATGTGATGCTTAGCGTCCCCGCTCTCGCCGGATCGTCGGCGCTGGTTTGCGTAGCGTCATACGACCAAACCGCCTGCTGCCCAGTGGCACGTACATAACGTGCGAATTGCACTCGCCAGGCTGCGCTGGACTCCGCGCCGCGCATCACTTGGAGCGGAATCTTCATCGTGACCGTATACCCGCCGGCGCGCAACGCGCCGTAGGACTCCCAGCGCGGCGCAAAATTGGAGTTTTCGGTTGACGATTGATAATGTGTGCCGTTGGGCGTCGCGACGAATTGATATTGAAAGCCTGTGGGGCCATCCGGCCACACGTCGATCCAAACGTTGTCGTCCGTCCCTTGGCCGATGTCGTTGGTGCGCTGCGCGCTGATGATCGGTTCGCGTTGAGTCGCCTCGAAACGAACGTAGAGAAAACTGCCGTCGCCTGAGACGCGCACGATCGTCGGCTCGCTCATCGGTCGCGCCGACTGCAAATCCCACGGCAGTGTAACCGTTGCAGCGCTCGACCATGCGGAGGAGTCGGCATTTGGATCCAATGGCGGATGAGCAGTAGTGGACGGAACAGTGATTCGGGGCAGCGCCAATGCCGGAGCCGCCGCCATAGACATCAGCGCCGCCAGAGCGGCGCACGTAACGCTAACGCGTCTTTGAGTAGTGACGACGCGCTTTGGCGCGGTTGCCGCAGCCTTGCATCGAACACCAGCGTCGCTTTTGGTTCTTGCTCGTATCCAAGAACAACCAGCCGCATTCCGGTCCGCCGCAAAGTCGAACGTGCTGTAGATCATCGCCCGTTAGAAGGTCGGAAAGCGAAAGTGCAACCGCCGACAACGGGATGTCGGGATTCTTTCCCTCGGGAAGGTTCCATGAGAATCCCTGACGGGTTTGCCGTATTTGCGAACCGCCGCGCGCCTGCGCGGTAACCGAATTGATCCGGCGAAGATCGGCATCAGGTGCCGATTTGCGCGCAAGCGCGGCGCGCAGCACTCTATACGCGGCTTCACGAAACTCGATCGCGCGCTGCAGCGCCGCCGCGGCCTCCCGTTTCGTGAACGCGTCGTGTAGCGGCCGCGCCTGCGCCTGCGTAAGCGCGCCGGCGCCGACTGCCCACTCCAGCAGGTCGGCGTACGTGTGCAAGTACTCCTCGGGCTCGGCTCTGCCGCGCCAATCGAGTGAGTTCACAAAATCCAGACAGAGCACGCCCCCGAACAGCGGGAGGTCTTTAGGGGACCTCATGTATAACCTATAAACGAAGAATAGACGGTTATACCAAACCTGTCAATCATTCCAACGCGCTTGGGCGCACCGGCTCACGGCCCCTTGAAAATGAGGAGGAAATCGTGCTCAAGCAATTGCTCTTAGGACTAATACTAGCGTTGCCGCTTGTTCTATCGACAGCGAAGGTGAGCGGCGCGCAACCGGCCTGCCGAATCGATCGGTCGTACGATATTGCGCTCCCCGGTCATCCTCAAGGTATCTCCGTAACTGCGGATGGGACGTTGTTTGTCGCGCTCAACGCGACCAAACCCAGCGAAGAAAATGGAATCGCAGTCCTGGCCTGCCACGCGCGTCACTATGAGCTCAAGCGGGTTTTTCAGTTGGAGCATCAGCCAAACGTGTTGGCGCTGACGCACGACGGAAAGATGCTCGTCGTCCCCGACGACAACTTTATCGCATTTATCGACACGCGAAAGCTGCGTTCCGGGACCGGTCAGCCGCTTCTCGGATTCATTGAAGATATTCCCGGCGACGACGGCGGCGCGGTCTATGCAACGGTTTCGCCCGATGACCGGCAGGCGCTCGTGGCTGAAGAGGGAGCTGGAACGATAACCGTCATCGACCTGCAGCGCGTGCGCGCCGGCAAGTTCGACCGCGCAGTGATCGGCGCTGATATCCTGGTCGGCAGCGCGCCCGTTACTCTGGCTTACGCGAAAGACGGAAAATACGTGTTTGCAACCGTGCAAAGAGCGTTGCCGGGCAAGAACTGGGAGGCCACTTGCAATCCGCAGAGCGGGAGTGCCACGGATCCCAAAGAGCGACCGGGTGCGGTGGTGACACTCGATGCATCCCGGCTGGTTACGGATAAGGACGGGGCGATCGTTTCTTACGTTCCGGCGGGCTGCCACCCCGTTCGCGCCGCACTCTCACCCGACGATTCAAGGCTGTGGGTAAGCGCGCGCGCATCGAATAAAGTGTTCTCGTTCAGCACAGACGACCTCCGGGGAAATGCCGCCAATCCTCAGAGTGTGCAGGTTTTAGTTGGACCGGCTCCCGTCCCGATCATCGTCACCGCGAGCGGGAAGCATGTGCTGGTCGGTAACAGTAACCGTTTCAACGCCGCGCCGAGCAGCCAAACTCCGATCGACGTGATCGATGCCAAAACCGGCCAAGTCGCGATGCACCTGCGCTCCGGTGAGTTTCCGCGCCAATTCGCGATCTCGCCGGACGGCTCGACGATTTTTGTGAGCAACTACGGTTCGGACTCGATCAGTCTCCTGGATGCACGGTCGCTTTAGACCGTAACGCCAAACCAGGGAGACTCGGTAACCACCAGGAATCCGCAGCTCGCTGGACGGAGCAGCATGTGCAATGTTTGGAAACCGTTCTATTTACCTATTCGTTCTGATGCTGGCGCCGCTTCTCGGCGCAGGTCATCATGCGCCGTCCATGCCGCGGTTCGCAACAGCACCATGCCCGAAAATGCAGGAGCCGATTGAGGCGCTAAAGCGTGCCAGGTGCGGTTTCTTGCTGGTACCGGAAAACCGTTCGATCAGCAACAGCCGGACCATACGTCTGCAAGTCGCGATACTGCGCTCGCGTTTACAGCCAGCGCTCCCGGACCCAATCGTATTTATGACCGGCGGCCCAGGCGAGGCCGCGATTGGGACCACGCCGCTTTTGGGGAGCGCCGGCATCAATCGCAATCGCGACGTCATTATCTTGGAGCAGCGCGGCACATTGTACGACGATCCCGACCTCAATTGCCCGGAACTCGACCGCTACTATGGACGCCAAGTCAGTCTATCGTACGATGCGCCATCCACCGGGCGCGCGCAGGCTGGCGCGGCCGCCGCATGCCGCCGCCGGCTTGTGAGTAAAGGCATCGACCTCAGCGCCTACAACACCACGGAAAACGAACAAGACTTTGTTGACCTTCGACGTGCGCTCGGCATTCGTCAATGGAATGTGTACGGATATTCATACGGGACCGATCTTGCACTATCGTTGATGCGCGATCACCCCGAAGGCATTCGCACCGCGATCATCGACTCAGTAGTTCCGCCCGACATCGTCGACCTTCCCTGGACGTGGAGCAGCATGCGGGAGGGCATAACGACGATCTTTGGCGACTGTCAGGCACAGCCCAAATGCGCCCGCAAATACCCGAATCTCTTGCAAACGTTCACGCGGCTCGTCGTGCAACTCGAGGCGCATCCGGTGATCCGCAGCGTTGTCCCGGCACACGGCGGCCCCGCCCTGAAAGTTGTGTTGGACGGCGGAACGCTCGTGAACATGATCGTTGCCAACCAGCCGAAGCCCGGTGATATGCCGGCCGCACTTACTGCGCTAGCGCACGGCGATGCGCGCACCTTCTTGCAAGCGCGCGCCGCGTCGGCGCACGTAGCCGCCGTTCCGGACCAAGCGCAAGGCATGACCCAAAGTATCATTTGCCGGGAATGGGCGCCCTACGGATCGCCGGCGGATATTTTGCGCGCCGGAAAACGTGAGTTCCCCGCCTTCCCGGATTCGGTCCTCATCAATGCAGTGCAGATGCCGTTCGAACACGAGCTCTGCAAGGCGTGGAACGTTCCAGTCGGACCGGCCTCGCAGCGCGTTCAAGTGCGCAGCACTATCCCGACGCTGGTTGTATCGGGTACGATCGACGGGAAGACGGGTGCCCAGTATGGACGCTACGTTGCAAGCCTCCTCCCGAACTCAACCTATGTGCGCATAAACGGTATCGGGCATTGGGCGATCGCGCAGTCGCCATGCGCGCAGCAAATCTTCCAATCGTTTCTTTCTAGTCCGCGCTCACCAAAAACGTCGTGCGCTCCTACCACACCCGGAGTGAAGTTTAGGATTTGAAGATGAAATTCGTAGCATGGGTTGTCGTGTTCGCTTGCGCCGTTATAGCGTTAAGCATAGGTGCATTTTTTGCTGCGGCTCGTACCGCAGCGGCTTCGTCCTTCGTTCCGGGCCCGTGTCCGGTTCCACCTCAGCCCATAGCAGCATTAAAAACCGCACGCTGCGGACAACTCATCGTCCCCGAAAACCGGCGGCATCCCGATAGAAAAATGATCAGCCTTTCGGTTGCGATCATTTCGTCAAGCTCACCTAAGAAAAAGAACGATCCGATCGTCTGGCTCGCGGGCGGCCCGGGCGACGATGCGATCACCGAAATTCCGATGGCGTTAGCCGGAAAACTGAACGCTAATCGTGATGTGATTTTCATGTCGCAGCGCGGCACCTATACCGCGAAGCCAAAACTGACGTGCGACGCAGTCGATCGTTGGGCTGCGGAAACACTGAACATGCCGTACGATTCACCGGCCACCGGTCGCGCGTCTTCGATTGCGACGCGTACATGCCGCGGCGACGTGTTGACCAGGACTGCGGATCTCAGCGCATACAACACGCTCGAAAGCGTTGACGATCTCGAAGCCTTGCGCCTTGCGTTGCGTATCCCGAAATGGAATCTCTACGGCATCTCGTACGGAACCTACTTCGCGCTGACGTACATGCGCCAATATCCGAAGGGCATTCGATCCGTTGGCATTGACGGCGTTTTTCCGCCTTCGCTCGCAGGCGGCGCCGCCACCTGGAAAACCGCAGGCGAGGGAATCAACGCGGTTTTCGAAGCGTGCCGGCAGCAACTTCGGTGCCGTCAGCGTTATGGAGATATAGGCGCGACGTTTCGACGCCTCGTGCTCCAGTACGAGAAGTCGCCTAAGACGGTCAAGGTGAAGGTGCCCGGCCATTCCGGGACCGTGAACGTAATGATCAGCGGCGGCATGCTCGTGCAATGGGCCGTGTCGCCCGGTACGCACATCGCCTCAAAACTTCCGTCATCGTTCGACGCGCTTGCGCACGGCGATCCTGGGCCGATCGCTTCAACGTGGGCCGCGCCGAAGCTGGACCCTGCCGGCATTGGCGTGATAAGTAACGGTTTAAATGATAGCGTCGCCTGCGGTGAGTGGGTGCCGTATGAAACTGAAAAGAATGTTATCGATGCGGGACGGCGCGCGTTCCCGACGTTTCCGGTTTCAATTTTAAAGAACGCGCCCAACTTGCCGTTTCTGCGCGAAAACTGCCTGGAATGGAAAGTGCCGGCAGTCTCTCCGTTAGTGCGAGCAGTAACGCGAAGCAGCATACCGACGCTCGTCATCTCCGCCCAATACGACGCTCAAACGGCGCCGTCGTTCGGTCCCTATGTGGCGCGAACGCTCACGAATGCTACGGTGGTGACCATTCCGAACGTTGCACACGTTGCCTTCGGCAGCCCGTCGGCGACTGCAAACGCCTGCGCGTATAAAATCGTCAGGTCCTTCTTCGACCAGCCGAACCGGGCAGACACGAGCTGCGTCAAAAAAGTCCCTGCGACGAACTTCGTGATCAACCCGCGCCGCTAACCGTTAGGTGTGGATCTTGCTGTTTTCGTCAATCCTGATCGTCATGTCGGGTGCTTTATACTTGATCGTGTGATTCTGCCAATCGGTGCCGGTGCAACGCTTAACGTTGCTTTTGAGCGTGATCTTTACTTCCTGAATTCCGACAATATGAAAATCACGCGTGCGGGCTCCCGGAGATAGGCATCCGCCGGTATTAAAAACGCCGGGTTTCTTGATGATGCTGTAGCTGACGTCGGTCTTGCTCTCGTTTTCAATGGCTAGGAAGTCAATAACGTCACCGCGGGCGCTGAGTGGCTTGGCGACGAGAGATACACCGAGAGCAACGATGGCAAATAGAGCAAATATTTGATGTTTCATGTGTTCCTCCAAGCGTTGGGTGCTAGAACGGCGCAGTCTCACGATTTGGCCGAATATCACAATATCTCCCGTTTTCGCCTGCATTTCACAGTATCTCAAAACAAGAAAAGGCCGATCGTCAATCTTCGAACTTTTTTCGGATCCGACGGCGATATTCACCCGGAGCTTGCCCAACTAGCCGTTTGAAGATCCTCGACATGTGGCTTTGGTCGGTGAATCCGGCTTCAGCGGCGACGTCCGCAAGAGGCCACTCCGTCTCGACGACCCGCCTGCATGCCAGCTGCATACGGAGCCCTACGACGTAGTCTCCAATCGAACGTCCGCGAAAGCGGTGAAACGCGCGGCAGAGGTGCGACGGGTGCACGCGGGCTGCTTCGGCGAGAGCGCGCACTGAAATAGCGTCCGTAAAATTTCGCTGCAGATTCCGGTCCACATCCGCCATCCAAGGCGGCTCATGAGCAGGCGTTGCCGGCATGTGTCCCGCGAAAGCACAGAGTTCATAGAGTAGCGATTCAATTGACAACTCGGTGGTCGCATCACGCGTCAGGAATTCTTGGTAGAGCCGGGACATCAGCCAGGCCGGATCACCGCCGGCTAGCTCCACAAAATGTTCTGGTAAACCGCCGGCGGCCGCAATCATCTCGGTCCATCGGGGCAACAATTCGACCATAAAAAACCGCCCGCCGGCCGGGCCGATTGTATCGGTATGTTCCATCAGCGGCGCATGAAAAACCACGGTGAAAGGATCGTACGCGATCGTATCGCCGCCGGAAGTTTCGCGGTACGATCCTTCAATAAGCAGGCTAAAATAGGCGTATTCGTGCGTATGAGCCGGAACCGTCTTGCCCAAGTCGTGGCGGACTTCAGACAGCACGGCATCAGCAATTCGCGCGCTCACAGTCTGCCCAAAAAATGCGCCGGCTTTTAGTGCGATCGTCATGTCCGCGGGTTCAAGTTCCGGTTCGCAGCGAACGTTATTAGCATATCCAGGAAGCCGGGCGCGTTGTGCGGCCATCCGTCGGCGGTTGCGGGCGGAATGCGCAAGGTATGATCCGCTCCAGGAAACGTCCGTACCCAGACTCTTTGATTCCCGCCGCGTTTCAACAGCCGAAGCGTCTTGGCGATGCTTTGCTGCACCGGAACGAGTGCATCGTCGGCTCCAAACAGTATCAGCACCGGGACGCGGACCGCTTCCCACGCTTGTGAGTTGTCGTAGTTTCCAACCTTGCGGTACCAGTCCCAAATCCAATTGTTATCGTCCGGAATCGCAAGGTCGCTCAACCATAGTGAGCCTGCGTACTCTTTGATGTCCATGCGCAACTGGTCGTGCGAGGTGCCGTTGCGCGCTGTATCGACGAATTCAGCATAGACCCTTTCCGCCGAGATGAGCTCCTGCCCTGAGTAGTGCTGGCGCAAATAGGTGTCGACCCGGAAGAGATCTTGGTTATACTGCGGACCAACCGGCCCATCCGCAGCCGCCAGCCATGTAACTTCGGGATTGCGGAAAGCGATGGCCGGTGCGATCTCGGCACCTTGACTGTGTCCGTAAAGCCCGACGCGCGTCCGGTCCACGTCGGAGCGCAGCCAGAGCGTGTGGACGGCCGCACGCGCGTCGCCAGCCAAGTCTTGCAGCGATGCTCGGCGCCAGTCACCGGTTGATGTTCCGACGCCACGCTTATCGTAACTCAATGCAATGATGCCGTGGCGCGCTACGTAGTCGGCTAAATACGCCGTAGCCCACCGGCCTTCGGCGCCGGAGCCGTGCACGAAAACGATTGCCGGATGCTTGCCTGCCGACTGAGGCACGTAAATGCTACCAGCCAGACGCACTCCGCCGCTTTCGAACGAGGTTTGCTCGACCGCATAAGGTTTGGCAACTGACTGCGAAACGCGGTGCAGTTTGAATGTTCCGTAACTGCTATTTTCATGAAACGTGCCACGGATCACGTTTCCGCTCGCCGATGCATCAAAGAGTGTTGTCGTAGTGTCGCCGACAAGTTCCCAATGCAATGCAGGGCCTAGTTGCAAGTTTGAGAGCGGTATATCGAGCGCGCCTAGGTCTGTAGCCGAGAACGTCCCGCGGTTGAGCTTTGCGTCGAGGTCTATGCTTACGTTGAGCTGCGACGAGCCGCGCAGCATCGTCCCTTCCCAGTGGCCGGCGAGAGGTGACAATCCTTGGAGAACGTTGGCCGCGCCAAGGACGAAGTAAAGAGTAAGTACCTTAAACATCTTCGCAGTTTCTCACATAAACGGCCATTAGGCTTGTATGGAGATTGCATCCGAGCGCGGTGAAACGTGGTCACTGTCACGGCGCGGCGATGCTCAAGGAGCTAAAACGGCTAAAACGTCAGAACGCTAGAACGCTAGAACGCTAGAACGGCGTTGTCTCACGATTTGGCCGAATTTCACAATATCTCGCCGTTTTTGCCTGCATTTCACAGTATCTCATTTTTTCGCTTTGTAAGATGCGGTTTACCGGCCGCCATAGCTCTTCGTGAGGTTGAAAATGAGGCCGAATGGATCGCGCAGATAGCAACGCGGTAGGTCAGGATCTTCCTCGACAAGCGCACATCCCTGTTCGATCAGGTTCCTCTTTGCCTCTTCCAGATCGTCGACCTCAAACTCGAAAACCGATCCATTCTCTTCCCCCGGCTCGAAGTACAAGATGAAGCTGCCGGTATCGAAGCCGATCACCCGTTCCGATTCCGATGTGATCGGAAAGCCGAGGACGCCGTTGTAGTAGTTCTTCGCTTCTTGGAGATCTTTGGCACGAAGCATGACGTCACTTGTCGATTTCATTGTTTGACCTCTTTTTGGTCATCGGAACCAACGGTTTTCAAGGCGGGCTTTCCCAGCGCAAAGAACGCGATTACCGCGAGGTTTTTAGGCCGTGCTACGAGTACGGGCGCCGCATTTCACAATAACGAGGCAGTTTCCTAATATCTACCTGTTTTCGGCCAGATACTGGGAGCCATCATTAGAACGCTAGAACGGCTAGAACGGAATCTCTTCGTCGAGCGCGTCGCCTAGCGGAGCTGCGCCGGCCGCAACCGGTGTGCCGTTGCCAAAGCCTTCGCTCGATTCTTGCTGCTGCTGACGATCGCGTGGCGAGCCGAGCATCTGCATCGCGTTGATGACGACCTCGGTGGCCTGGCGTTTGTTGCCTTCTTTATCTTCGTATTGCCGAATCGAAAGCCGGCCCTCGACCAGGCACGACATGCCCTTCTTTAAATAGGTGTTGCAGGTCTCAGCCAGTTTCTCCCAAGCGACGATGTCCACGAAGAGCGTGTCTTCGGGTTTGGGGTCGCGCTTATTGGGATTGACCGCGATGCGAAACTTCACGACGCCGGCGCCGGAGCCGATGTACCGGATCTCCGGGTCGCGCACGAGCGTCCCGACCAAAATCACTCTGTTATAACTTGCCGCCATGATGCCTTACCTGTTCCTTTAGATGCAGTTGCTGCCGCCAGCATAGTGCCGGAGACTGCCACCAGTCTGGCACTCTATTCCGAAGGCGGGACCGTTGCCGGTGGCGGGACGGGGGGTGCCATCGCAGCCACTTTCTCCGCCTCGAGCGCTTGTTTGTCGAGCCGGATCAGCAGTGCCCGCAGGACGTCCTCGTTCAACCCGAGTTGGCGCTCAAGTTCCTTGGCGGCCTCGGCCTCGCTACGGAAGCGCATGACCACGTAGATGCCTTCGCGGACATCGTTCATCTCATAGGCGAGGCGCTTTTTCCCGAGCTTCTCGACGTTGACGACTTCGCCGCCATTAGACTTGAGCGACTTGGCGATTGCCTCAGCGCGCTGGTCGGCTTCGGCCTCCTCGAGGCTGGGGCGCAATAGATAGGTTACTTCGTATTCGTTTGCCATGGCGGGTCGCGGTGTTCCCCGAGGGGGGCCGGAGGGCCTCTCAGCGGCTTCTCACCGCCATCTGGCAAATTCACAGGTAGGATGGGAACACCGCCCTAGCCGATGCCGATCGCCCATTTCGCCGTAAATCGCCGCGTAACGGTGGCCATGATCGCCTGCGCGATCGTGGTGCTGGGAATATTCGCCTTCCCGCGCCTGCCCATCGATCTGCTGCCCAGCTTCTCGCCCCCGGTCATCAATGTAAGCGTCAGCTACACCAACGTCGCGCCGCAGCAGATGGAAACGCTGATCACGCGGCCGCTCGAAAACGCCGTCAGCCGCGTTGCGGGCATCCAGCAGATCAATTCGACTTCGTCCGAAGGCAGCAGCAACATTACCGCGCAGTTTTATTACGGCGTCAACATCGACACCGCCGCGGTCGACGTCCAGCAGCAAGTCTCGCGCGCGTTCAGCCAGCTGCCGAACGATCCCAATCTTTCCCAGCCGACGATCACCAAGTTTAATCCGAATTCGCTGCCGGTCGTGCGTATGTTCGTGACCGACCCGAACATGTCGATGCGCGACCTGGGGGACCTGTGGGTCAACACGCTCTCGGATGAATTCTCCGCAGTATCCGGAGTAGCATCAGTCGGCATCAGCAACGATCAGACGCGCGCCATCATGGTGCAGCCCGATCTCAACAAATTAGCCGGCTACAATCTGACGATGAGCACGATCGTCAATCGCATCAACCAGGAAAACGTAAACCTTCCAGCCGGTCTGGTGCAGATCGCCAAGAACGAGTACCAGGTTCAGACGAACGCGCTCTTCACCAACGCTTCGCAGATTGCGAACATCGTCGTCGCGACCAAAAATGGCGCTCCGATATTTTTGCGCGACGTCGCCACCGTCAGCGACTCAATCGAGGAACAGCGGCTCTTCCAACGCGTCAACGGCGCGGAGGCGCTCGGCGTATCGGTGACGGCGCAGCCAAATGCCAACGTCGTGCAAGCCGCGCAAGGCATCTATGCCAAGATCGATCAGATCAAGGCGCGCTACCCCGGCATGCAGTTCGCCGTCGTTTTTGACCAAAAGGGCTTCATCACGCAGGCCGTCACGGCGCTCGAGCACACCGCCCTCTATGGCGCGATCCTCGCGGTCTTGATTATTCTGCTCTTCTTACACTCGTGGCGCTCGACCGTGATCGTGGCGATTTCGCTGCCGATCTCCGTGATGGGCACGCTGTTCGCCGCCTACATGTTCGGGTTCACGCTCAACACGATGACGCTGGGAGGTTTGGCACTGGCCGTCGGGCTCATTGTGGACGACGCGATCGTCGTCATCGAAAACATCTACCGGCACATGGCGCGCGGACAACATGTAAAGGAAGCCGCTGAGAGCGCGGTTACCGAAATCTTCTCCGCGGTTTTAGCATCATCGGTGACGGTCATTACGGTGTTTGTCCCGCTGCTGCTCATTCCGGGATTGCAGGGACTGCTCTTCATGCCGTTCGCGCTGATGGTAATGACCGCGGTTGCGATCTCGCTGCTGGTTGCGCTGACGACGGTCCCGATGCTTTCGACGCTTCTGCTGCACGACGAAAAACCGCATACGAACGGGCACCGCCAAGGGTGGTATGCGCGTTTCACGCAAAAATTTGACGCCGGCTACGAGCGTTTCGCCGAGTGGTACCGCGCCAGGCTTTCCTGGTCGGTGGATCACCCCGGCCTCGTAATGGGTGCGGCCGGCGCGATCTTGCTCGTCACGCTGATCGCGCTACGTCTGGGTGCAGTTGCGACAGAACTCTTCCCGGCGTCAAACTCGCCCTTCGTACGCTTCAGCTTGCGCATGCCCAACGGCACCGCGCTCAACGTCACCAACGCCGTCGCCAAAGAGGTCGAGACTCGGATGCAAAAAGACCCGCGCATCCAAGCGCTCGCGGTCCAAGTCGGCGGCGGCGGAGGCGGTTTCGGAGGCGGCGGCAGCAACAGCAATTCCGCCAACATTTCGATCGCGCTTCAGCCCGGAACGAGCAGCGCCGTTGCCGGCCAATTCGTGCAGCAATGGCAAGGCGCTTTGAACGGAACGTTCGGCGGGCGCGGAGGCCGCGGCGGCGGTGCGGGCGGTGGTGGCGCGGGCGGCGGTGGCTCCGCGCGTCCGAACAATCCGCAGTTCGCGAAGTACCGCGCGATGTTCGGCAGGCCGATTCCGGGACTGCAAGCTTTTGGGCGCACGCAAGACATCGTGCAAAACATCATCGCGCGCGGACAAGACAGTCTGGACATCCAGATCTATGGTCCGGACGTCACGCAGCTCTACAACATCGCGCAGACCAAGGTAATTCCGCAACTCGCGCAAGTGCCGGGCGTTACACGCCCCGATACGGGAATCACGCCGTCGCAACCGCTGCTGAACATCAACGTTGACCGCATCCGAGCCGCAGCGCTCGGTCTTTCGACGCAGACGATCACGCAGACGATCGACACGGGCACGAGCGGCAGCATCGCGTCGTACTTGCAGACGAACGGCACGCAGTATCCGATCGTCGTGCAGCTGCGGCCCGACCAGCGGCGCAGCCTTCAATCGATCACCAGCCTCCAAGTGCCCGCGCCGGGCGCGGGCGGCGCGCAAATAGCGGGCGGCACCATCGGCGGCGCGGGCAGTCTGCTTTCCAATTCCACGACAAACTTCAGCCAGCAATACGCGCTGCCGACGGTTCCGCTGGGCGACGTTGCCACCATTGCCGTCGGCACCGGACCCTCGCAGATCACGCGGCAGAACAAGCAACGCGAGATCGACGTGACGGCGTCGGTCTCCGGCGCTCCGCTCGGCTCGGTTGTTCAACAGGCGCAAGACATCATGAACTCCATCGCGCTGCCGGCCGGGTACTATTGGCAGTTCGGACAGTCGCAACAGCAACAGAGCCAGACGTTCAGCAGCCTGGGGCTCATCGTGCTGCTGGCAATTCTTCTTATATATATGCTGCTCGCTTCGCAGTTCGAATCGCTGCTGCACCCGCTCGTCATCATGACGGCGGTCCCGCTTTCGATCTTCGGCGTCGTGCTCGCGCTGGTTATTACGCAGCGCGCCTTCGGACTGACCGCGTTCATCGGAGTGCTCATGCTCGTGGGCATCGTTGTGAAAAACGCGATCTTGGTCGTGGAGTTTACCAATCAACTGCGCCGCCGCGGACTTGCTCCGCGAACCGCCGTGCTGCAAGCCGCGCCGATGCGGCTGCGGCCGATTCTCATGACGACGCTGGCAACCATCGGCGGCATGCTGCCGATCGCGTCCGGCATCGAAGCCGGCAGTCAGACGCAAGCGCCGCTTGGCACAGTCGTCATCGGCGGATTGCTCTGCTCGACCATACTGTCGCTCATTGTGATCCCGACGCTCTACTTGTGGGTGGTCACCAAAGTCGAGCCGCGCTTCAAGCAGCGCCGCGTCGAAGGCGACGGGCGCGCGCACGTGGGCGAGACTCCGGCGCCGTCCGGCGTCCCTGCGAGCTAGCGCACGAAAAAGTAAGCGCTCATCGCGACGCCGATGCAGAGCACGACGACGCGCGTAATTGCCGAGGGCACGCGGCGAAAGAAGCGCGAGCCGGCGTAACCGCCGATCATCGTGAAGACCGCCATGAGCAGCGCGATCTTCCACACGATGATGCCGGCAATCACGAACGGTATAACCGCCGTTCCGTTAATGACGATTGAAAGAACGTTCTTCAGGCCATTGGCGGCATTCATATTCGGCAGGCCGGAAAACGAGAGCACGGCGAGCATCAAAATGCCCATGCCGGCTCCGAAGTAGCCTCCATAAATTGCAATGAAAAACTGCACGACGAGTTGGAGCGGCGTGTGCGGTTGCGCCGTTTTGCGCTCCTTCGTTACAAATGGGCTAATCGCGAAGACCGCCGTTGCAAAAAGCAGCAGCCAGGGAATCATCCGGACGAAGACCTTCGGCGGAGTGTGCAGCAATAGCACTGCGCCGATGACGGCGCCGACCAAACTCACGATGCACGCGGCGACCAGTAGATGGCGGTGCTCGCGAACCTCTTCGCGATAGCCGCGAGCGGAGGCGACGACGCCGAGCCACATCGCCGTATTGTTGGTTGCGTTCGCCGGAATCGCCGGGACGCCGGCCAGAATCAGCGCGGGAAACGTAAGGAAACTGCCGCCGCCCGCAACGCTATTGATCGCACCGCCAAGCAGCGCGGCAATGGCGACTAGTAACCAGGGAGTCAACCCCTCGTTACCTCGGGGTCCTTCGATACCTCAGGATGACAAGAAACTACGATGATGCTTTCGCTTCGCGTTTGGTGACGCGATAGACGCGGCGGATGTCTTTGAGCGTCTCGAGTTTGCGCAAGATTTTGTGCAGATGGTCGAGATCGTGGATCTGCACGGTAAGGCTGACGACTGCATGGCGATCGCGTTTGACACGCGCCGTGACGGAACTCACCACGGTCTTCAGCCCGGCGAAAACAGCCATGATATCTTGCAGGAGCGCCGGACGGTCGAGCGCTTCAACTTCAATATCCACTGCGTGCGCGATCTCGGTCTTAGCCGCCCAACTCGCTTCGAGCATCCGTTCCGGCGTCGCGGTCATGTACGCGACATTCGGGCAGTCCGCACGGTGCACGGAGACGCCCTTGCCGATCGTCACGTATCCGACGATTGGATCGCCGGGCACGGGGCTGCAGCATTTCGACAGACGGACCAGCACGTCGTCGACTCCGGCAATGCGAATGCCGCTGCTCGTGCGCGCAGTGCGCCGCGAAACCGACTCCGGTCGCGCGATGGTGTCGAATTTGACGACGTTCGAGGACTTGAGTTCTTCCTTGATGCGATTGATCACCGAGACCGCGGAGGCGTCGCCGAATCCGATCGCGGCGAAGAGATCGCTCGGTGCGGTGTAGTTCATCCGGCGCGCGATGCGTTCGATCAAGTCGCCGCGCAGCACTTCGAAACCCATATGCCGGCGCGCCAGCTCTTTCTCGATCGCCTCTTGCCCGGCAAGCACGTTCTCCTCGCGGCGCTCCTTGCGGAACCACTGTTTGATCTTGTGCTTGGCGCTGCTCATCTTGACGACCGAGAGCCAGTCGAGTGACGGACGGCCGCTCGACTTGTTGACGAGAATCTCGCAGATGTCGCCGTTCTGTAGCGAGGAGTCCAGTGGAACGATCCGGCCGTTGACGCGCGCGCCGACGCAGTGGTTTCCGACGTCGGTGTGAACGACGTACGCAAAGTCGAGCGGCGTGCCGCCCGCCGGCATACTGAAGACGTCGCCGCGCGGTGAGAACACGAAGACCTGTGAGTCGAACAGATCGAGCTTCAGGTTTTCCATGAAGACGCGCGAGTCGCGCATGTCTTTCTGCCACTCGAGCAGCGCGCGCAGCCAGGAGAGTTTGTTCTCGAACTGATCGGCTTTGCCGCCCTCTTTGTAACGCCAGTGCGCCGCGATGCCGTATTCGCTGGTGCGGTGCATCTCCAAAGTGCGGATTTGAATCTCGAGCGCTTCGCCTTCGGGGCCGACCACCGTCGTGTGCAGCGACTGATACATGTTCGGCTTGGGCATCGCGATGTAGTCTTTGAACCGGCCGGGCAGCGGAGTCCAGAGCGCGTGCACCGCGCCCAGCGCCGCATAGCAATCCTTCACCGAATCCACGATGATGCGAATCGCCGTCAAATCGTAGATCGTCGAAAAGTCGCGCCCCTTCTTCATTTTGGTGTAGATCGAATAAAAGTGTTTGGGGCGGCCTTCGATCTTGGCGTTCACACCGAGCAGTTTGAACTCTTCACCCAAGCGCTCTATGACAGACGTCACGACGCCCTCGCGCTCGTTTCGCGTCTTGGCGACGCGTTCCACGATTTCGCGATACCGTTCGGGATCGATGTAGCGGAGACACAAGTCCTCCATGTCCCACTTGATCTTCCAAATGCCCAAACGGTGCGCGATCGGGGTGTAGATGTCGAGCGTCTCGCGCGCAATCGCCAGTTGCTTCGGCGGCGGCAGACTCCCGAGCGTTCGCATGTTGTGCAGACGGTCGGCAAGTTTGATGATGATCACGCGAATGTCCTTAGCCATCGCCATGAACATCTTGCGCAGGTTTTCGACTTGCGCTTCTTCCTTCGATTGATACGGAATGCGCGTCAGTTTGGTGACGCCGTCTACCAGGCTCGCGATCTCTTTGCCGAAATCCGCGGCGACCTGCTCGGTCGTGAGGCTGGTGTCTTCGACGACGTCGTGCAGCAAAGCGGCCGCGATCGTCTGCCGGTCCATTTCGAGTTCGGCCAGGATTCCGGCCACGGCCAGGGGGTGCTCGACGTAGGACTCGCCCGAAGCTCGCCGCTGGCCCTCATGGGCCTTTACGGCCGTGTCGTAGACGCGCTGCAGCCACGCCTCGTCCAGGGAGGCGTCGTACGACTTGACTCGGCAGACAAGCTCGGCGAACGTCATGGGGTTAACGTCTATAATGCCACAGGCCCCCGCCCGCTTGCAAAAAGGGCCCGCCTAGACGAAGAGGAGTACGGCGATTTTCCCGTCGGGCTGGAGAGCGAACTCCATGTCGATGCTGCCGTGCTCGCAGGTCATCCGGTAGACGTACACGTTGACGTTTCGCGTGCGGCTGATGCCCCGGAAATTCACGGTTTGCAGCGCGCCGAGCGCGGCGAGCGCCTTTTCCGAACCGTCGAGCAGTTCGTCGTTCAGCTGCGCGTTGACGTCGTCGGAATACTGTTTGCGATCGACGACTCCGCCTTGGAACGCCAAGAATTGACGGACCGCGAGTTTGTGCATCTTCGGATCGTCGGGCGCCGGCTTGGGAGGCGGGATCGGCGGCGGGGAGTTTTCAACTGCCGGCGGCGGCGAACCGGTGGCTTCTTGGGCGTGCGTCAGCGACGCGGGGAACAGTGCCACGCCGGCGGCCAACGCGAGAAACAATAGGGTTCGTCTCATCAGTACTTGATGAATGTTGTAACGTCGGCGCCCGGCAAAGCGTCTCGCCCTTTGAGCGCTTCGAGTTCGATCAGGAACGCAAACCCGGCGATCTTGGCGCCGAGACGTTCGAGCAGGCGACGCGTTGCCGCGGCGGTTCCGCCCGTGGCCAGCAGATCGTCGACCACCAAGACGCGGTCGCCGTCGCCGAGCGCGTCGGCGTGGATTTCGAGCGAGTTCGTGCCGTACTCCAGCGCGTACGACTCGCTGAGCTTGCTGAACGGCAGTTTTCCGGGCTTGCGCACCGGTACGAATCCGGCGCCGATGGCGTAGGCCAGCGGTGCTCCCAGCATATAGCCGCGCGCCTCGATTCCCACGACATGATCGATTTTCGCCTGCTTGTACTTATCCACGAAGAGATCGATCGCTGCCTTAAAGGCTTGCTTGTCCTTCAGGAGTGGGGTAATGTCACGGAACAGGATACCCGGCAGCGGGAAATCGGGAATGGCGCGTATGTAGGTTTGAACGTCCACGGCGCACCGCTTTCCGCGAACCAGGCCATGCGGCCTTTCCGTTGTTCGTGGGGATGATCTAAGACGGAATATTCATGAATCTCGCAACCGAGGGCAAGCATGCGCGGGACTCGTCCGGGCAGAGCAGCTGGCTCTCCTCAATTTTGGAGATCGGGTTCCGCCGGCGGATGGTCATCGCCGTGGCGGCGGCCCTGGCTATCCACGAGATTCTGGCCGGGCTGGTGCCCTGGCGCACCACCACGATCCCGCCCGAGCAGCCCGAGACCCTCACCATTGCGAAGCTCACGATCATTCAGCACAAGCCGACGCCCAGGCCGATCGTCCACGTCCACGTGATCGCGCCGACTAACGTCCAGCCCACCATCGTTAATCCGGGCAAGCCGTCGGAGAACCAGCACATCCGGCGCGTGGCTTCGGCCCGCCCGCTCGTGAAGACTCACTACCATAGCGCACCAGCCCGCATACACGTGCCGACCGGCGGCCACGGGGCAGGGTCGAGCAAGACCGCCAAAGCCAGCATCGGCGGCATCGGGACCGGCGGCACGGGGACCGGCCAGAGCGGCATCGGCACCGGAACCGGCGGCGCGCCCGCCGCGCATGAGCCGTGCGGCTATGTGGATTTCATTCCTTACGATACGCCCACGATAGATAGCTCCGGCCGCAGGTGGGAGCACATCTCCCTGGTCGTGCATTTCCCCGACGGTTCGAGCCAGAGCACGGACCTCGATTATCCGTTTTACTATGCGTCGTCGCTGGTCGATCCGTTCGTGCCGGCAAACAAGAACATTCCGGCTACCTTCCAATTTCCGCCGGCCGGCCAGAGCGTCTCGTCACCAGTAGTGCAATACGTCATCGCCCACACGAGGCCCGATGGCACCACCGTGCTCAAGGATTGCCCCTCCGGCTAGCAGGACGGTGAAACAAGCCGGGGCCTAGGCGGTTAAATTAGCTATGGCGTACGGGGGGTTTATGACAGCGAAATCTTTTCTTTTGCTTGCGGTAATTTCGCTTGCGGGCTGCGTCGGCGTATCGAGCTTTGGCGGACACAACGTCGAGGCGCGGATTCACCACGCGCTTCCCGCCGCCGGCGTGAGGTACGTCAACGTGGAAAACGTTTCCGGCTCGATCGTGATTGACGGCTGGAACCACTCCGGCGTCGACGTCAGCGCGCTCGAGTATGGTTCGGATCAAGGTGCGCTCGATCGCACGCATGTCAGCATCGGGCAGAACGGTTCGACGGTTTTCGTCAAGACAACCTACGACAGCGGAGGCGGCTTTTTCTTCGGACACAACGGCGCGCAAGTTGATTACACGATCCACGTTCCGGCAACCGCATCAATCTCGGTTTCGAACGTTAGCGGTCCCACAACATTGAAGGGATTGGACGGAAACTTGGACGTTTCGGAAATCAGCGGCGCGCTCGACGCGTCGCTCGGGCGTGTGGCGGGGACGCGCAACATTCATATGAGCGCGATCAGCGGACACATGACCGTTCGGATCGCGCGCAACAGCGACGCGCGAGTGGACGCCAGCACGATCAGCGGCGACGTAAACCTCTTCTTCCCATCCGACACGCACCAAGGATCGGTGGGCAATGCCGCCACCGGCCAGCTCGGTAAGGGCGCTGCCTCCATGACTCTAAAAACCATCAGCGGCGCGATCGACGTGCTTCCGAAGTAACCGTTCCGGATCGGTAGCCCTTTCTAAATAGCGCCCTCGTCGGGATAGCCTCTCACAGATCTGTGGGAGGTTTTATGCTCGAGTTCGGCATTTATCGCGACGGGGACAATAATCTGGACGTGTCGCAGGAAGCAGCGATCCGTCAGGCTCGCAACGTGAGTGCGGCAAATTCCGCAATCCAATTCACGGTAGAGGACACCCGGGAGCAATTCGGCAGCGCCACAACCGTTCGTTCGACGATCCAGGACGGCCGCGAGATCGTCAGCGGCAGCGTTGATGCCGCGGACGATATGGCCTCTCCGGAGAATCTCGCGCGGTTTGTCGCGCGTACGCTCGACAACGCGCAGAAATCCGGCGCCGGTCAGACGTGGATCGAGCTCGTCGATCACGGTGCCGGCGACGGCGGCGGCCTGGAAGCGGACTCATTCAAACAATTGATGCCGATGCCGCAGATCGCCGCCGCAATCGCAACGGGCGTCAAGATGCACGCGCAAGCGCATCCTGAGGACGCTCAGCGCGGCGTCGACGGCGTCGTTGCAAACCAATGTCTGATGGCGTCACTCGGATTCGCGGACGCGCTTTCACATGCGGGCGTGAAGTGGCTGGCCGCAAGTCCGGAGACGATGGTGTCGCCCGGCGTGCCGAGCAGCGTCGCCAACGCCATCCAGAAAAATCTCGACGACCCGCAGAACATGGGAAAGGCGATCGCCGGCGAGGTGATGGGACAAACCTACGGCACGGGCGCGTTCGAATGGAAACCGGCCGCGGCTTTCGACGTGCTCGATCTGGATCCACGCAAGCGCAAAGCCGTTGAAACAACGGTAAGAGCGTTTAACGACGCAATCGGCGCGCGGGCGAGCGACTCAGCCGCGATGCGGGCGCTGCGCGAGGATGCGTCTTCGGTGCAAGGCATGGTGCGCTTCCATGAAGCGACGTCCGACATGCCGTGGCATGCGGACCGCCCGGCCATTGCGCTTTACGGTGCGATCGCAAACGACGCGCGACTGGATCCGCAGCTGCGCGGCGTGGCCCGGAACGCGCAGCGAGCAGTTCGGGCGCTCGTCGTCGCGCATAGCGAGAGCTCGGCGTTCGCACCGTTCGACGGCGCGGATTACCGGGACGCCGCCGGCCCCACCGTGCACTTCCCCGTGAACGAACGGCAGATCGATCCGTGGGCGCCGCGGGTTACCGAGACGCACAACCGGTTCTATCAAGAAACCGGCGCCGCATCGGCAGCACGCGCGCTGGCATAAGAAAAGGGCCGGTCGTTACCGACCGGCCCTGGCTTTTGGACAGAGCTCGTTTAGCGGATTAGGCCGGATGGGACGATAATGGCCTGGGCATTCAAAGCCTGCTGAGCCACGACGCCGAGCGCTTCGAGATGCGCGCGCGTCAGTTCGCTCAGTCCGCCTCTTTGCAATCCCGCCGCCACCAACTGCCGCAGTTGCTGCAGTTGCATGCGAGCCAGCGCTTGAGCGTCAGCCGGCGTTCCGGGGGCCGGATTGACCCACATATCCGCCAGACGTTTGGCAAACGCTATCTGCAAATTGCGGCGAATCGGACCGGCGCTGTTAATGCCGCCGGTTAAATCGCCGAAGATGCCTTGGCGCGACCAATCGAACAGATTCGTGAGAGACATCGTCGCACCAGGACTGTACTTGGTCTGCAGATCGTCGATCCGCTGAAGTGTCAGCGGAGCAAACAGCTCGGACAGTACCTGGTTCTGCTGGGCATTAATGATCGCCGTCACGGCGACGTCGTGGCGCGGCGACGGATTGTACGCCCACGATGCGCCCACAAAGTCTCCATACTCGGAGTACGTGAGCTTATTGAGCACGCTCGGATTGAAGTGCCACGCCGCTTCGGAGAAGAGGCCGTCGGCAAGTCTGGTCCAAGCCGCGTGCTCGTCCGCGAGTGAAACCGGGGTAAGCGGAGCGTTCGCGCCCGGATCGCCCTTAGCCGCGCGCGAGAGATACTCGCCGCCGATCCAGTTCGCCGGCATCGAAGCGCAGCGCAGATAGGTCGTCAGCGGTGCGGTGAACGCCTGACGCGCCTCGTCGAACGAATGTCCCGGCGCCGGAAAGCGCTGGCTGACCGCGTTCATGACGTTGTGCATTGTCTTCATCTGCACGTCACACCATTCCAGCGGGTGGTTTGTCAGGTCGTAGGTCACGACGCGCGGATCGATCGCGTGGCCGCCTTGGTGCGAGTTATCCTCGTCGCTGGCGAAGCGGTACCACGGGTTAGACCAGAGCGATGCCCAACGCCGCAGCGTCGGGAGCTCGGCGTTCGGCGTCGTTGCGCCCGGAATGTATCCGTAACCGTAACGGATCGCGTAGTAATCGTACGGCCCGAGAGCTGTTTGGAAGTAATCACCTTGCGGCGTGCCTTTGGGCCACAAATTGACCGGGCTGTACTCCATGACCGAGTTGGAAACGCCGTAGCGCGATGTAAAGGCCTTGCTCTGCATCTGCTTGGGCGTGTAGGCCATCGTTCCGATGAAGTTATGCTGTAAGCCGAAGTTGTGTCCGGATTCATGCAGGATGACCGAACCGATCAAGTCTTGCACGAATTGGTTCTCGGCGGCTGCCGAATCGGGAATGCCGCGCGCAGGCGCGACGATATAGCGATACGTGCGGCCGGCCAGACCTTCGACCGCATCGAAGTTCACACCGATGTTCAGTTCTTCACCCGTGCGCGGATCGGTAACGAGCAGCGCCTCGGCGCCGAACGCCGGCGACGTGGTATTCAGCCAACGAAGCATATTGTGCCGGATGTCTTCCGGATCCCACGACGGATCGTTGGGCTGCTGACGCACCTGAACCGCGTCCAGGATACCGATCTTCTTGAAAGCGTTGTTCCACGTCAGCAGCGCATTTCTCACCGTCGTGCGATACTGATACGGGATGTCGTTGCTGAGCCACATCACCAGCGGATTGGTCGCGTGCATCGGAGCCGATGACGTGCGCTTACCGAAGTTCCAGCGCATAATGTAATGCACGGTGCGCCCTGTGGTCACCTGGTCGGTCGAGAAGTTGACCAGCGGCTGCGTGAAGTAGCCAATGCGCGGATCCGCAATGCGCGGCACGTAGCCGTCGCTCGGAGCCTGAATGAAGTTGTAGGTCATCAGCACTTCGATGCTGCGCGCATCAGGCGCGTTGTCGATCCGCGAAAAGTTCGGAGCGGCCGACGTCCACGTCTGGTCGACGCGCAGCACGTCGTTTTCCGGGAAAGCCTTGGTTACCGAAAAGAACGAGCGCGAGGCATCGAGCCGGTACGCGCCCGGACTAGGCGGTCCGAAATTGAGACTGGAGTCGAAATCCGCCACGTCGCCCAATAGGAACGACGCCGGAATGACCACCGTCGTGTCGTCGGCGGCTGCGATTGGCACCACCGCAATGACCGAGCTCGGCAGAGACTGCTGCACGCCGGTCGCTTCCGGAGTGTTCGGCCGCGTAATCGTATACGTATTCGGCCAGCGCACGACAACGGTGTCTTCGACTTTTTCAAAACGGAGTAAACGCGCCGGCGCCACATAGGGCTCACCCTGCGCCGGGCCTAATCCGCCGAGCCCGCTCGACGGGACGGCCGTTTGGATGAAATCGGCGCCCAGCTGTGAGCGTTTGATGGCCAGATAGACGCGCCCGGCCTTGTGAATGATTGGGATGAGTCCGTCCTGGACCGTTGCGCCGCGCACGAAGACGTCGTAAGGGGCGGGCTGGCCCGCCTGCGCAGCGGCTGCCGCGGCTGCTTGCATAGCGGCGGCCTGGTTCGCCGCGCTGGGCGGCGGATTGTTCTGCGCCGAGGCCGGAGCGGCCAGGGCCAACACAAAAAAACCGCCGAGTATAATGCGAAAAAGACTGGTCATGAAGCCTCCGGAAAGAGATGCGATCGAACGCCGTACGCGCGTCCAGACCTAATTGTTTCAGCGAAGTAGCGGCTGGCCCTGCGGGTAGATCGGACGATTAATAATCCGCTCGAGCGTCTCCGCCTTTGAACTCAGCACGAAGCCGCAAAAGCGGGCGAAGTTGTCCCGCTCGGCCTCGCCTTCGGCGAACCGCTCGTTGCGGGTCAGGTCGATCTTTCCGGCGGCCGGCAGAAAGCGGACGTAACGACCGCCGTCGTCGATCCCGGCCTCGATCAACCCCTCATCTTCGAAGATGCGCAAAGCCACGCCCACCGTGCGTTCGTTGACCTTGTCGAACTCCAGCGTGCTCGCAATATCACTCTGTGAAAGCCGGACCACGCCCCCGAAGGCCAGCGTCCGGATGCCGCGGTAGAGCTCGCGCAGCACGCCGAGCGTCGGCGCCTCTTGATCGATGATGTACTCGTTGATGCGGCGGTCGCTCTCGCCAAACAGCAAGTGAATCTGCGCGGCCGCGCCGTCGCGTCCCGCGCGTCCGGCTTGCTGATTGAATTCGGTAAATGAAAAGTTCAAATGATAGAGCACGACGTGGCGCACGTCGGGCAGGTCGATGCCTTCGCCGAAAGCCGACGTCGCCACGACGATGCGCAGCTGCCCGGACCGGAAGTAGTTTTCGACCTCGGCACGTTCCGCCGACGGCATGCCGGCATGATAGAACATAACCTCGTTGCCGTACTCTTTACGGAGGCCGTCAGCCACCTTCGAGACCTCGTTGCGCGAGTTACAGTACACGATCGCCTTGCCGTCTTCTGCGAACGTCCGGCGGAGATAAGCCAGTTTATCCCTCGTTCCGCGCGCGTCGATCACGCGAAGGTTCTCGCGCACCGACGGATCGATCACCCACGCATCGATCTTCAGCTCCTTGACTACGTGGGCGAAGGCTTCGTCGCGCGCCGTCGCCGTCAGCCCCAAAATCTGCGGTCCGCCCAGCGCCGCTATCGTCTGCGAAAGTTTCCCGTACGCGGCGCGATGGTTCGATTCATAAGCATGGTGCGCTTCGTCCACGACCAGCAGCGACGGCGCGCTCTTTCCCGCAAACGCTTCACGATGGAACTGCAAGAACTCGGGCGTCGCCAGAATCACGTCCCACTCCCCGTGCTCTAACGCCGCCATGAGCGTTGCGCGTTCTTCAACGCCGATAGCGCCGTTCGCGCGTAATATCCGCAGCCCAAAATCGTCCAGCCGGCGTTTGAGCGCTTCGAATTGATCGTTGGCCAGCGCGCGGAGCGGATAGAGCACCAACGTCTTCTGGCCCGACTCGAGCGCGCGATATGCGGCCGGATATTGAAAACAAAACGACTTTCCACGGCCCGTGCCCATCACTGCCAGCGTATTCTTGCCCGCGTCTAGACGCGCGAGCACGTCGCGCTGCGCCTTGTGCAGCTCGGCGTCGCCGATCAGCGCGCGGCGTATTGCCGCGTGGTCGGCTTGCGCGCGCGCTTGAACCGCAAACGCGTCAACTGCGCTTCGTACTTCGCGCGAAACGCGGATGTTGACGCCGTAGTTCTTACCATCCCGGCCGCCGGTGACGTGCTCGACGCGGACGCCGTACGCCATGCCGGCATCCATGAGCGGAGCGAGATGTTTGGCGATCTGCTTACGAAGAAAGCCTATCTGAAGCGCGCCGTACTTAACCGCAATCGCATTTGAGTCGACCGGATTCTGCGGCTGGCGCTCCAGGTGCAGCTCCAAACCAGGCACCAGACCGGCTGCGACGTCCTGGCGGCCTTCGAACGACACGCCGACGATCTTCGTCGGAAAGGTATCGCGCTCGCCGATTCCCGCGAACGCATCGCGCTCCAAGAACTTCTTTTGCTGCGCGAACATACGCTCGACAAACTCGTCGATACTTTCATGGTCATCGGCTTTGTCATCGTGAGGTATCGAACGACCGCGAGGCATTGCCGAGCGGCCCTGAGCGGATGCGAAGGGTTCAGCTTCGAGGAGCGCCGGCGCTGCGCCAAATGACTCAAGGACGCGTTCGAACGCGGCCTCGGATGCGGTCGGTGGCGGGAGGGCGCTACTCTTGTTTGTCTTGCTGCGCGTCATCCGGTGGCAGAGGCTGCTCCGGTTCGAACCCTTCGAGGTTGAGTTTGATCTCTTCGTGACCGGCGTCGTACGCGGCATCATGCAAGCCGGCGCTCTGCGCGTCCAGCGGATCCATCTCGGCGCCCGCTTCCGTCCCAGTTTCCGTGCTTACCGCGCCGGCAGCGCTCTCGTCGCGCTTGCGTTTATACCGCGCGGGGACCGGAGCCGGACCCCGTCCCGACTTTGCTTTTTCGCGCCGCGCTTTGCGCGCCGCGACGATGTCTTCGCGCGCCATGCCCGAGTGCGAGCCCAGTGCGCGGCTCTCCGCAACACTTCGCGCGGAACGCGAGCCTTGCGCCGCCAATCCGGCCGCGCGTTTGCGCGCTGCCGCATCGAGCTGCCGTTTGCGGAAAAAGAGCACGAGCGGCGCCGAGTAAAAGATTGAGTGATATCCGCCCGAGCAGATGCCGACGAGCAGCGCGAACGCAAAGTTCTTGAGCGAATCTCCGCCGAGCGCGAGCAGCGCGACCAACGTGATCACGACCGTCGCCAACGTGTTGAACGACCGCGTCATCGTCTGCAGAATTGAGGTATTGACGATTTTATCGTAGGCTTCGCCCGCCATCACGCGGGTGTTCTCACGTATTCGATCGAGAATGACGATCGTGTCCATGACGGAATAGCCGATGACTGTCAGCACGGCCGCCAGAAACGCATCGTCCGCGCGCCTGTCCGCCAGCGCGTAGATGCCGATCATCATCGCAGCGTCGCGCACCAGCGCGATGACGGTAACCAAGCCGAAGATGTAGTTCCACCCGAATCGAAACGCGATGTACAAGAATTGGATCAACAGCGCGATGATCAGCGCCTCGATCGCCTTCGTTAGATACTCTTGGCCCAGCGTCGGACCGACGGATGTGATGGCCGACTGCGAACGGTCGACCGGCGCCGCCTTATTCAGCGCGCCCCAAACAGCCTTCGTATTGTTTCCGAAAGCAGTTTGCGTTTCGATCGAATACCTCGACCAGGCGTTCGGCGCGGAAGGCTTACCGACGGTGGTTATGCGTTCGTCGGTGATGCCCAACGGCGCGATTGCGGCCTTCAGTTGATCCTGGGTCACGGGCTGCGTAAAAACGACGTTCACTGCGGTGCCGCCGGTGAACGAGAGTCCCAGCCTTAGCGCGTGCGAAGGTTGGAAGCCGCCCCCCGGTGCGGTGAACGAATGATAGAGCATCGAACCCAAGCCGGCGAGGATGATCGCATACGAGATCGCCGAGACGATGCGAAACCAGCCGACGATGTTCCAGTTTAGGCGGCGGAAAAACATTACGAACCTGCCGCCGCGGAGCGCGCAAAGACGCCGACGTCTTCCTCGCGTACTCCCCAGAGCTGCGGGTTAGTCGCCACGTCGTTGTCAACGAGCAGATCGACAAAGAAGCGCGTTATGAAGACGGCGGTCACCAGCGAGAGCACGGTTCCCCAGAAGAGCGTGTATGCAAAACCTTTGACCGTGCCGGTGCCGAGCATGAACAGCACGCCCGCGCCGACGATGGTCGTAAAGTGGCTGTCGAAGACCGCCGTAAACGCGCGCGCGAAGCCCGTCCGCACGGCGGCGCGCATTGTCTTGCCTGCCCAAAGCTCTTCTTTCATGCGTTCGAAGATCAACACGTTCGCGTCAACTGCCATGCCGATCGAAAGCACGAAACCGGCGATACCCGGGAGCGTCAGCGTCGCGTGCGCAGCCGCGAGCAATCCCAGCATCATGATGACGTAAATGACCAACGCAATATCCGCCAGCAGACCCGGCAAACGGTACACGACGATCATAAAGAGCAAGACGAGTCCCAAACCGAGCATCGAGGCGTAAAGCGACTTCGTGAGATCGATCTTGCCGAGCGTCGGCCCAATCGACTCGTTTTCGACAATCTTGATGTCCACCGGCAGGGCGCCCGCATTTAACTCGTTGGCCAGCGTGATCGTCTGGTCTTCGGTGAACTGACCCTCAATCTCGCCGCTGTCGGAGATCGCGCCGTTGATCGTCGGCGCCGAAATGTACCGCTTATCCAAGAACATGCCCAGCGGCTTCCCGAGATTGGAGTTCGTTAGCGTGTAGAACTTTTTCGGATTCTTCGTTTGGAACGTGATGATGGGCTGGTTTGCCTGACTGTAAGCGGGCTGAGCAGCTTTGAGATCCTTGCCCGAATAGACGGTCGGGCCGCTGGCGGCGTAAGCACCCTTATTGAGGAAGTCGCAGGCAGCGCGGTTCGCTTTGCATTTGGCCGGGCTCGGAGAAGGGCCGACCAACGCCAGTGCAGCTTCGGCTCGCTGCACGACGGGCACCGGTACGATCTTGTACTCTAGCGTCGCTACCGTTTTTATGAGCGCCTCTGCTTGCTCGGGATTCTTAACCTGCGGCAGCTCGATCAAAATGCGATCGCCGCCGGATTTGCTAATCTGCGGCTCGGTGACGCCCAGTGTGTTGATGCGGTGGTCGATGACGTCGATCGTTTCATTTTGGACGTCCGGCGTGATGGTTTTGACTTCGGCGGTCGGGTAGAGCTGCAGCAAGAGGCGGGCCCCGCCTTGCAGGTCCAAACCCAACGAAATCTTCCTTTGCACCGGCGTTGCGCTGTACAAACAGAGCGCTACGATCGCCAGGACGAGCAGCGCCTTTACCGGGTTCTTCCATCTATTCCAGGTCATGCCAACCGCGGAATGTTCTGCCGGGCCCAAATTGGGCCTTCAGCGCCTCAGGCGGCCTTCACGACCCCTGCGGGCACGAGGCGGATTTCGGGCGGAATCTCGGCATAGCTAAAGACGTTGATCCGCAGCCCCGAACGCGCCAAAAAGTCGGCCACCAGCGGCCGAACGGCGCTCGTGCAGACGATCGCAGCCTTTTGCGGCGCGACGGACTGTACGTACGTCTCCGCCTCTTCATGGATCCGCATCGCCACGCGCGGGTCCGCGGCTCCGGTCGCAGCGGCCAGTTCGCGCTCGAGCTGCGGATCGAGCAGCAATGGTTCCAGTTGGGGGATATCCTTGCGCCGCAAAAGCGCCGGAACGGTGCAGCGGCGCGCGGCTTCGGCGAGGTCGCGGGGATCGCGTGCGGTGGCCGCGCATTCGATCATGCTTTCCAAGATCGCGACCGGATCGCGGGGCCACGCGCGTTCGCGAAGCAGCAATGCAAACGCGCGATGGACGGAAGCCAGCGGGAGCAGCTCGGTTCCTACTTCTTTAACGACGGTGGGAACGGTAGCGCGCAGATGTTCCAGCAGTGTCTGCAGTTCTTGGCGGCCGAAGAGCGCTTCGGCGCGCATGCGAGCCACTTCGGCAAGGTGCGATCCGACAACCGAGATCGGATCGAAGACCAGCGCGCCGGACTGCAACGCGCGATCGCGCGCCGGCGAATCGATCCATTTTGCGGGAAAACCGTACACCGGCTCGCGCGTTGCCTCGCCCTCGATGCGACCCAGCACCGCGTCATCGCCGACGGCCAGCATGCGCGCGAGATCGAGTCTGCCCTCTGCGGCAAGTTCGTCCCTCACGCGAATGGCGTACGTATCGGGGTCGCGAGTCAGATCGTCGCGCAGACGCACGCCCGGCAGGACAATTCCAATCTCCGCGGCCAGAGCCCGCCGCACTTCGCCGATGCGATCCAGCAGCGCCTCGCACAGCGGCGGCGTCAGCAGATTGCCCAAACCAGAACCAATCTCGATGGCGACCGCGTCGACGCCCACTAAGTTCAACGCCATCTCGGGACGCCGGATGGCCTGCCGCTTGGCAGCGTCCTTCTGCTGCGCGAACCAATCGTCGCGCGACCTCTGGCGCCGCCGCGCCAGCTGCGCTCCGCCGAACGCGCACAAACCGAGTATGACGAAGATCGGCCGCGGCAGACCGGGGACGAGCGCCAAGCCCAACAGAAGCGCACCGGCCGCGCGCATCATATCCGGACGCGCAAAGAGTTGTGAAGCGAGATCCGATCCGAGCGATCCGTCGGAAGCCACGCGCGTCACCATCATGCCCATCGCCGTGGAGATCAAAAACGCCGGGAGCGTCGTTACGAGCGCGTTGCCGATCGAAAGCAGCGCGAACGTCTGCAGCGCGTCACCTGGAGAGAGGCCGCGATACGCCACGCCGACTACTACACCGCCGGCCAAGTTCAGCGCCACGATCACGAGCGCCGCAATTGCGTCGCCCTTCACAAACTTTCCCGCGCCGTCCATCGCGCCGTAGAAATCGGCTTCGCGTTGAACCAGCTCGCGCTTGGTGCGGGCTCCTTCGGCGTCGAGCGCGCCCGCATGCACGTCGGCGTCGATCGCCATTTGCTTGCCGGGCATCGCATCGAGCGTGAAGCGCGCGGCCACTTCCGCCACGCGCTGCGATCCGCTGGCGATAACGACGAACTGAATCGTGATCAGAATCGCAAAGACGATGAGCCCGACGACGAGGTTGCCGCGCACGACGAACTCGCCGAACGCCGGAATAATCGCGCCCACGCCGCCGGCTTCGTGCCCTTGCGTCAGAATCAGCCGCGTCGCCGAGACGTCCAGAGACAGACGAAAGAGCGTCGCGATCAGCAGAGCCGGAGCGAACGCTGAAAACTGGAGCGGCTCTTCGATCGTCACGCTGAGCAAAAGCACGAGCGCTGAGGCAAAGACGTTGATGCCCAGCAGCAGATCCAAGAGCAGCGGCGGCAGCGGGACGATGAGGATCGCAACGATGCACAGGACGAGTGCGGCAAACCCGTACGTCGGCACACGGCTCATCGCAAGCCGCCGGTCTTGTGCAGATCCGCTACGATCTCGGCCACGGCCACATACGATTCCACCGGAATGTAGTCGTCAACGTGCGCGCTCGCGTACAGTAGGCGCGCTACTTCGACATTGCGCACGAGCGGAACGCCGCAGTCGGCCGCGATCTCGCGAACGCGCTGCGCGGCTGCATCCGCCGCGCGCACGAGCACGCGCGGCACCGGCACCGCGGGCGGCCGGTACTCGAGCGCAACCGCAATATGCTCGGGGTTGCATACCACGAATGCTGCATCTCTGACGCGCCGCAACGAGCCGCGCGCAAATTGCCGGTACAGCGAGCGCCGGCGGCTGCGCGCCAGCGGATCGCCGTCGTGCTCTTTGCGATCGCGCTGCAGCTCTTCGTGCGACATGCGTAGGCGCCGGCGCCAGCGGCGCAGCTGCGTCGCGAAATCCGCCACCGCGAAGATTCCGCCGGCAGCGCATGCGGCTGCGGCCGCGCGCAGTGACCCATGCCAAGCCGCGTCCGCCAGACCATCGACGCTCGCGCCGTGCAGCGATGCGCCGGCGACGCCGCGTGCCGCGGCCAGCGCTGCCGCAGCCGCGCAGACAAATGCCAGCAAACCCCGCAGCAAGCCGATCGCCGTTTCGCGCGACAGAATTCGCTTCAAATTTTCAGCCGGCGAGAGACGCTCGAGTTTCGGGGCCGGCGGCGCAAAACGCATGCCTCCGGCTTGCAGTACCGCGCACGCGATCGCCGCCGCAGCGCTCGCGCAAACCGGGACGAGAACCAGCGCGCCGGCTCGAACGGCGAGCGGAAACCAGTCGGCCCGCCGCAATGCTGCGGCCAGTAACGCATGCAACGTAGCGCCCAGAGGGAAAGCGATTGCGGCAACCGCTGCCGCTCCGGCAGCGAAAGCGCACAGCGAACTCAAGTCTTGCGACCGCGCAGCGTCGCCCTCACGCCGCGCCTTTTCAAGCCGCGACTGTGTCGCTTCGAACTGTTTGTCAGCCATGCATGAACGGCAGCCGCAGCCACGGCACGCCGCTCCGCGCGAACAGCACCGGAATCGTGGCGATCGTCGCCAGCAGTGCCGCGCCGAACATCACCGGAAACGTGAGCGTGAAGCCGGCAAAACGCGGCGTCACCCGCGCCAGCGAACCGAGCGCGCATTGCGCCACAAAGACGAGCGCGATCGCGGGTCCGGCGACAAACAGCGCAGCTTCGACGATGCCGGCCGGCAACATGACCGCGTACAAATAAAGTTCGCGCTCGTCCGGCACGCGCCCGGCGGGCATTACGTCAAACGTATGCGCGAATGCAAGGATCGCGATGCGGTAGCCGCCCAGCAAGAAAAAACCCGCCGTAAAAATTAGCGACCATATGCGGCCGAAGCCGCTGGCGGCATAGACTTGTGCGTTGGGAACGCTGCCGCGAATGCCGATATAATCGTCGAGCGCACGCCCTCCCGCATAGGCGCCGTCGTATAAGATCGATGCCGCGACGCCGATCGCTGCGCCGATCGCGAGTTCGAGTGCAACGGCCGCCACCAGCGCGATACTGCCGGGCGCCGGCGCGCGGACCGAAGGGAACAGCGCGATCGCAAGAACCAAAGCTAACCCGGCGCGGATGGGCGCCGGCACCGCCGGGTGCGACAGACCCGGCGCCCGGAAGACGAAGCCCGCGCACCGCGCGAAAACCAGCAGCCCTGCGCCGCTCATCCGGCCGTCAAGTTGCGAATCTGCGCGATCGCTTCGTTGAAAAGATCGGCACACGAGTGCATGGCGAAAGCACCGAACAACGCGATGCAGACGCCGACGGCCACGAGTTTTGGAAAAAGCGATAGCGTCTGCTCCTGCACCTGCGTCGCGGCCTGCGCAACCGCGACGATGGTGCCGATCAGCGTCGCGACGCCCAAAACCGGCAAGCACAGGAGCGCCGTCAGCACGAGCGCGTGATGCAAGAGCCCGTCAAACGCCGCCATACGGCGACGGTAACGCGAGCCTGTTACCGGATTGTGGCTACGGAGCTACGGCAAAAGACGGGCGCCACGCCGTGGCCGCGATCAGCGAGCTGACGATTGCGCGGCTGGCCGGCGATTTGTTGAGCGTATAGAAATGAATGCCGGGCGCACCGCGCCGCAACAGATCCGCGCACTGCAGCGTGGCAAAGGCGACGCCAAGATCCTCGACCGCCTTGGGTTCTTCGCGCCGCTCCTCGAGTTCGACCAGCAGCTTCGGCGGAATGGTCGCGCCGCACAGCGCCGTAAAGCGTTGAATCTGTTCGAAGTTCGTGATCGGCATGATTCCCGGAAGGATGGGAACGGTAATGCCTTGCGCCCGGGCGAGTTCGACGAACGAAAAATACTTGTCGTTGTCGAAAAAGAGTTGTGTAATCAAGAACTCCGCGCCGGCGTCAACTTTCTCGCGTAGATAGCGCAAGTCGGTTGCGAAGTCGGGCGCTTCGATATGTTTCTCGGGGTGGCACGCGCCGCCGACGCAAAAGCGGTAGTTGCGCTTGATCATCGCAATCAGCTCGCTCGCGTGCGCGAATCCGCCTTCGGGCTGCACGAACCCGGCCGCGTCGCGCGGAGGATCGCCGCGCAGCGCCAGGACGTTCTCGATGCCGGCCGACTCCAAGTCGTTCAGCAGCGAACGCAACTCCGAACGTGTACTGCCGACGCACGTAACGTGCGCCATCACGTTGAGCCCGATCTCGCGGCTGATCTGCTTGGAGACTTCCACCGTTCGCGCGCGTGTCGAACCGCCCGCGCCGTACGTCACTGAGACGAAAGCTGGCCGCAGGTCGCGCAAGGTCTGCGCGGTTTCGAGCAGCTGAGCACGAGCCTCGTCGTTCTTGGGCGGAAAGAATTCGAACGAAAAGAACGGCCGCTGCGCCGCCAGCGCGTCGCTGATTCGCATGACGCTTTCTTAACGAAAGCTCGACGCGACGCCTCCGCAGACCAGCCCCCAGCCGTCCACCATGACGAACAACAGCAATTTCACGGGTAGCGAGATGACGGACGGGCTGAGCATGAACATTCCCAAGCCCATCAGGATCGACGCGATCGCCAGATCGATCGCCACGAACGGCAAATACAGCGCAAAGCCGATTGCAAACGCGTCACGCAGCTCGCCGACAACGAAAGCCGGAATCAGCACGACGAGCGGCGCGCGCGCGGGGTCCTCGAGCGGACGGTGCGCGACGCGGCGGAAGAGCTCGATGTCGGCGGAATGCGTTTGGTGCAGCATGAAGTCGCGCAGCGGAGCTGCCGCGCGATCCAGAAATTGGGATTGTGAAATGCGCCCCTTCGCGTATGGATCGATTGCATCGTGCGAGATTCGCGACAGCGTCGGCGACATGATCGCGGCGCTGAGCACGAGCGCTAACCCGGTGAGAACGGCGTTGGGCGGTAGCGCAGCCGCGCCAATGGCGGAGCGCACCAGCGAGAGGACGACGACGATGCGAACGAACGAGGTGGACATGACGAGCACGAACGGCGCAACCGACAGAGCAGTAAGCGCAGCGAGTACATCCAAAGGAAGCGAGGCGTGCGCGCGGCCGGCGAGCGTCATCAGGCCATCCATTATGAAGGTTCCGATCCGGCAACGAGCTCCGTGATTCGCAGTCCGTAGTTGTCATCTATGGCAACGATCTCGCCGCGGCCGATCAGCTTCCCATTCACCAGCATATCCACCGCAGCGCCGGCGGCGCGATCGAGTTGGACGAGCGAGCCGGTGCCCAGCGCCAAAATCTGCGAGATGGGCATCGCGCACGCGCCGACCTCAACCGCAATACGTACGCGCACGTCGTTCAGCATATCCAGCTTGCGATCGGCGGTCATTGTAGAATCACAACGCTGCGGCCGTTCAGGTCGCCGCACTCGCCGCGCGCAATGACGTTTTCCCCCGCGCGCACGATCGCGCGATCTGCCAGCCGTGAATCGAGTTTTACAACGTCGCCGCGACGTAAACTCAACAAGGCCGGCGCCGGTAGGAAACCGTGCGCAATTTCAACGGCCAGGTCGAGTTCGATATCCTCCAGATGCGCGATGCCGAGCGAAGGAACGGCCTGCGGCACGGGTTCGCGCGACAGCGCGACGCCGATACGCGCTTCGACCGGCTCCTCCAAAAGGAGTTCGAAGTACGTAACAAAGCCGGTCAGATGAGTCAAACGCTCGATGCGTGCGTCTGCGCGCGCACCGCAGACAGGAGTCAGCGTACCGCACAATGCACCGACGATGCGCGCCAGCAATTCCGCTTCGAGCGGCGACATTGCGCGCGTCGTAACCATGCGTTCGCCGAAGGCCGCGCCGGCGAGCGACAGCGCGTCGTCGGAACGCAAAACAAACGCCGCATCGGCCACGCTTCCGCGCACGGCGAAGATCTCCGCACCGCTCGCGATGCAACGCCAAGCGGCGTCGTTCGGAATGAGCGGCTCAAACAGCCGAAGCGTCACCGTTCCGAGGAGTTCGGACAGCGTCTCGCGCGCGGCGTTGGCAACCAGGCAAGCCGCGGCCACGGGCAGCAGCGAGCGCCGCACAAAAATCGCATCGCGCACGCAGCGTCCGCCGGCGACGCGCGCACTGCGTTCGAAACCAAGCACGTTCACTTCAGCAGGTCCAACGCTGTTTTTTGAACGCTGCCTTGCGCAGTGCTCGCCGCGCGCAGCGCATCGAGCGCCAGATAGGCTTCCTGCAGCCGCTGCAGCCCCAAATCCAAATCGCCGTTACGCGCTCCCAACGGCTCCTCTCCCAACGGCGCAAAGTTTCCATCACCGGGAACGCCGATGTGCGGCGTCACGCCCGCCGGTGCGGCCGAGTACGATCCGTCGCCGGCAGTCAAACGCGTACCCGCCGGGAAGCGCGCTACGGCGAGCCGCCCCAGCGACGTGTACTGCAGCAGCCGCTCTCCCGTGCGCGGATCGATCGTTTGCCGCGCGTAGCTCACCGTACCATCGGCGCCAATCCGTGCATCCGCGGTGACGCCGAGGGCCAGATCCACGGCATCGGCGCGCAGCGGCGAAAGCGCCGATCCGGGCGTACGGTATCCGAGGATCTCGCGACCGTTCGCATCCGTCATCGTCCCGTCGCGCAAGAACAAAGCGTCGCTGCGCGTGAAGAGCAGACGTCCCGTTTCGTCACGCGTTATGAAGTATTCGCCGGCCGGCGGCAGCGATTGCATCTGCGGAAAGACTCCGGTGAGATCGCGCTCGCGTGCCGCCACATTTTCGAGCGCACGCGCGGTGGCATCGGCTATGAGCATGATTCCCTCTCCCAAACTCTTGCGCTAACGCTCGCGCCGCGCGCGGCGAGCGTATAGCGGGCTTGCGCGAGCGCCGCTGAAACGGTTGCTTTCATCGGTTCGGCGCAAAGCGCGATCAGGCGGACGCGGTTCCCGTCGGCGCGAACCAAAACGCGCACGCGACCACGAGCGCCATCGATCGTGAACGTCGCGCCGGATTTTTTACGGCGTGGCCGCGCCACAAACAGTGCGATCTTCCGCGCCAGCGGCAAACGCGGCGCGCGCCGGTCCGCGATGCCGGCTCCAACGGCTCGCTGCACGTGCACCGCACGCCCCGGCGCGTTTCGGATTGACTCACGCGCGCGCTCTTCCTTCGCGACGGGATGGGACGCACTGCGCTCTTCCGCTCCCTGCGCGCGCGCAAGCGGCTGTCTTGCCGCAGGTGCTTCCGGCCGGTACAGCGCGGAGTACCAAGCCTGCGAAAGTACGCGCCGGTCCGCGGCGGCCAGCGGTGCGCTCAACACGCTGAACTGCAATTCTTGCGTAATGGACATGCCGCGAAGCTACGCGCCGCTTGTGAACGGCGTGTGGCAAGAGGGTTACGGAATGACTGTTATCTGCCGCGGCGGCGGCCGTCGTCGAAATGCGCGGAGGGATGCGCGTAGAGTTTTGCGTTGGCGAGATCGATCGTCAAAATGAAGTTCTTGAGAATGCCCAACCCGATGTTGCCGGCGGCGAACCGGTCCGCAAAGGCGCCCTGCGTGCCGAGCATAACGTTGGCGTAGCAGTTAAAGAACCGGAACGGCCCCAGGTCGAGCTCGTCGACGGTGACACCGACGGCGTTTGCTGATCCGCCTACTCCCATGTTGTTGGCGAAACGCCCGCCGGCATAGGCGATCAGACCCTGA
This sequence comes from Candidatus Rubrimentiphilum sp., assembly GCA_035710515.1. Lineage (NCBI taxonomy): Bacteria > Bacillati > Vulcanimicrobiota > Vulcanimicrobiia > Vulcanimicrobiales > Vulcanimicrobiaceae > Candidatus Rubrimentiphilum > Candidatus Rubrimentiphilum sp. The sequence continues at coordinate 53,132 of DASTDE010000004.1, forward strand.
TGAGTGTGCAGGAACGGACTATAGACGAGCAACTCGTTCCCATTGCCGGTGTCGAGGACAAACCGGCCCGCGGCTCCGTTCACCGTTGCCGGCAGCTCGATCAGTTCGCGGTCCGAGTCGACGTCAAAACTCGTGCCGTCCGGCTTGAGCATACCCGGCTTGCCGAACGTCATCGTGCTCGAATCCGGATCGATGCGCGCTTCGGCAGCCGCGAAGAACGGATACCCGAGAATGCCGTCGATCGGCGGAGCGCCCGTCAGGCCGCGCAGATCCAACACGGTGACCATCTTCACCGGCAGCGATGCCGTTCCGATTTCGATCGAATCCAATGCGGCCACGCCCAATCCGCCCGTTCGCTGGGCGCCCGCCACTTCGAGCTGCCCCTCCGGTTTTAGTCCGAGTTCTTGCGCAACGTGCCCGTCGAGCACGATCGCCTGCGCGCCGCTGTCGAGCAAAAACGTGTAGCCGCGATCGTGAATGCGAACGCGGACATAGACGTGCGTATCGCGGAACGAGAGCGGAACCGTAACGGGCGCACTCACCTGCACTACAGCCGACTCCGGCAGCGTGAAGACGTCCGGCGAGATCGGGCGATCGACGAAGACCTTGGTCGTCAGGCGCGTGAGATCGAAAGCGTGATCGCCGTTTGATTCGACCGAACGCTGAGCGAGCAGTAAACCCGCGAAAACGCGGTAGTCGTAGTAGTCTTCCGTTGAGGTTCCGTCCGCGTCGTCGAACGCGACGCGGTCGAGCATCCAGGTCTTGCGGTCGAGGTAGAGCGTTTCGGGTTGCCCCTGCGGCGGCGAAACCGCAATGGCGTAGACTTCGCGTCCATCCGGAAGCTGCTGCAGCCCCAAGAGTTGATCGTACTGGGGCTGGTCTACGAATGTGTCGCTTTCGATGAAGTCTTGCGTGACCTGACGCGCACGCAGCAGACCGTGAAGCTCGCGGACCGCCCCGTTTTCGTTCACGATATATTCGCGATCGCCCAGACGGTACGTCGCCTGCAGCCGCACACCCGTGTTTTCATCGTAACGCTGGTTCGCGCCGTCGTGCCAGCTCGTAAACGTGCCGCGCAAGGCCGCACCGCTCACGATTCCGCGAACTTCGCTCGAGCGCGGTTCGCGAACGCGCATGGCGGCGGTGGCCGCGCGCCTGGAGGACAGAATGTTTTCAAGCGCCGGCGGCGATTGTGCGCTCGCGGCTCGCGGCACAGCGAACGTCAGCGCCAACGCAGCCAAGAGCAGCTTGCTAACGTTGCTTATAGCGACGGTAACTTCGCAGGACGGCCTCGACGTACGCTTGGGTTTCGGCATAAGGCGGAACACCGCCATACTTCTCGACCGCGTACGGTCCTGCATTGTATCCCGCCAACGCCAGGGGCATGTTGCCGTGAAAGCGATCCAAGAGACCGCGCAGATAGCGCGTCCCGCCGTTGATGTTCTGCACGGGATCGTACGGATCGCTGACGCCCAGCCCCGCCGCCGTCGCCGGTTCGAGCTGCATCAGGCCTTGAGCGCCCGACGGTGACGTCGCGCCCGGATCGAAGCCGGATTCATTGGCAACGATCGCCTTCACGAGCGCGCTGTCCACGCCGTATTTCGCGGCGCTCGCGTCGATGAGACGTTGGAACCTGTCGTTTGAACCGGTCCGCGGCAATGCCGGTTCAAACGCCGGCGGATCCGCGGCAAGCGGCGGCGCGCCTTCGATCTGCGCGATGCGCTGCAAAATCGCGCTTAAGCCGGCTGGGAACTCCACGCTTCTTCCTTTAAACTGCGGGCGAGTTCGCGCAACCGTTCGAGTGTAGCCGCAGGGCGCCGCACGTTTGTTTCGCGCAGGAACGATTCGATCGATCCTTCGGCCGCCAGCGCGCGAGCAAACTCTTCTCCGATCGGCACGATCCCAATAGCGCGCGCTTCTTTCGTTCGCTCGAGTTCGCCGATCGCCGCGCGCACCGCCGCTGCGTCGCTTCGATGTTCGGAGGTCGCGACGGCGTCCATCGTCCGGCTCATGCTGCTCAAGACGTCGATCGCCGGAAACTTCCCGGCATGTGCGAGTTCCGCCGACAGTTGGATGTGACCGTCAAGCAGGGCGCGTGCCGCATCGCTGACCGGATCGCGCTCGTCACCGTCGCTGAGGATCGTTGCAAAGAGCGTGATCGAACCGGTCTCGAACTTGCCGGCGATCTCCGCGAAAGCGGCCAGCTCGGCAAAGACTCGCGCGGGGTACCCGCCGCGCCCAACGCTTTCACCGCACGCCACGGCGATGTCGCGGTGCGACGCGGCGAGGCGCGCGAAGCTGTCGAGAATGAACAGAACGTCCAGCCCGTGCGATCGCAACCGGTTCGCCTGCGCCATCGCAAGTCGAGCTGCATTGACGCGTTCCGCGGCGGCGCGATCGCCGGTCGCACAAAAGACTGTCGCGCGTGCGGGGGCTGCGCGAAGCCATTCTTCCGCTTCACGTCCGCGCTCGCCGACGAGTCCGACCACTACTGCGTCGGCTTGCGCGCCGCGCATCAACGCGTGCAGCAGCATCGACTTGCCCGCACCCGGCGGCCCAAAGATTCCGACGCGCGCGCCCGTCCCGACGGTCAGCAATGCGTCGATCGCATTCACTCCGGTCCAGAACGGCTGCCGGATCGCGCGGCGGCTTCCGGGCGCCGGAGCACGCGTGTCGATCCTCCGCAACGCGGCGCGCAGCGGCGGTTTTCCGTCGATCGGTTTGCACCCGCCGTCAAAAGCGCGGCCCAAGGCGCACAAACCGAGCGGCGCTTCCAGCGTCGCGGCGTCGCTGCAGATCGCATCGCCCGGGCCGAGGCCGTCGATTCGACCGCACGGCGTCACCAGTACAGCGCCGTCGCAAAGCGCAGACACGACTCCATAAATCGCACCGCGCGAACACGTCATCCGAACGCCGTCGCCGATCGACACTCCGGGAATGCGCGCTTCAATCAGAGCCGGCCGCGCCGACGTCACGGTCCCGCGAGCGATCACGGGCACGCTCTCAGCACTGCGTCGAGGCGGGCGCCGAGCGATGCATCGATCGTTCCGGTTCGTAATTCGAGCACGGCGTCGCCGCGGCGCAGCTGCGCATCCGCGACGGCAGGTACCGTTCCGTCAAACGCGCCGAGATCGTCGGGATGCACGCGCACGCGAACCGGCGTCTCCAACACGTAACGGCGTACGGTGCGTTCGACAATCGAGCGAAGGTCGGCCGGCGCCAGCTGCAATTCGCGTCCGACGATTTCGGCCGCGATGTCCGCACGCAGCATCTCCGTTGCGGATTCGACCGCTTCGGCGACGCGCGCCATGAAGAGCCGGACCTCGCGCGCCGCGGCGATCCGATCGCCGTCATGCACGCCATCGTCTTCGGGCGGTTCGGCTTGCGCGGCAAGCTGCTCATCGCGCGGCTCGCGCAAGCGGTCGGCCAAACTGCGAAACCCTTCAGGCTTTTGCAATCAAACTCTCCGGATCCGAAAATAGCGGAGATGCCGGCCGCTGCATGCGCCGCACGATGGCCGCGCGTTCTTCGGGCGGATACATGTCGAGTACGGCGGCCGCCGTCGATGCCGGCAGCGCGCTGATGATCGCCGCAGCGGCGTGCGGCGGCTCGTTCGCCAGCGCGCCGCGGACTCGTCCGGGCGGAATTCCCGAAACCGCCGCCGCTCCGCGCGCGATGCGCGAGCGCTCCAAAAATGCATGCAGCAGCGTGCCGATGGCGGGCGTGCTCCACCGGAGTGCAACGAGCGCGGCGAGCGCAACGACCAGCGTCGGCAAAAGTGGAACGATCGCGCCATACGCCAGCCACCACGCATCCTTGCGCGGAGAGGCCGCGTGCGTGAATGCGATCGTTCCAACTTCAAGCGAGTCGCCGCGGCGTTTATCGATGCCGAGTGCGGCGGCGGCGAGCGACCGGACTTGATAGAGATCTGCGCCCCGCGCCGCATCGACGAAAACCGCCGCCGTGATTCGCGCGATCCCTCCGGCCGGCGATGAAGCCGTGAGTTCGCGGGTCTCGCTTCCGCGATCGAGCTGCTGATCGGTGCGATCGTACCGTTTGCCGCCGCCGTCGTAGTGTTCGCGCTGTACCGTTCCGGCAATCGCTGCGGAACTCGCGGGAACGCGCCGCGTCACGCTGCTCTGCAGCGATCGCCGCTCGTAATCGACGTGGACGCGCACGATCGCGGCGCCCGCGCCGATCGCCGAATCGAGGGCAGACTGCAGCGAGGCTTGCAATTCGGCGCCGCCGCCGTTCTGATCTCCGCCTCCGAGCGCCACCCCGCGGTCGTCCACGATCGTGACGTGCCGCGCATCCAGATCGGGGACGCTCGCCGCGACGAACGCCCTGATGCCGTCAACCGCGTCGGCGGCAAGGTGCGCGCCCGGCAGTAAGCGCAGGCGCACGCTCGCGCTCGCGTCGCGGGCGCTCTCATCCGCGAAGTACGCGGGCTTCGCCGGCGCGACGATGACCTTCGCGTCTTGCACGCCGTCGATGCCGCGCAATCCCAGTTCGATGTCGCCCGCCAAGCCGTCGCGTGTCTGCGCGTCGATGACGGCTTGCGGCGTGAGCGCTCCGATCTTGCTCAACACGTCGTTCGAACTCTCGACGTGCGCGTGCGGCACGCCCGCGAGGGAGAGGCGCAGGAGCAGATTGCTGCGGCTCTTGCCGTCAACGAGAACGTTGTCGCTGACCGGCGCGAACGAAACGTTCCAGCTCGCCAGCCGTTCTTCAACCTCGGTCAACTGCTCGGCATGCAAACTCGATGAAAAGAGCGCCGCGCGCTGCGGATGCGCCAGCATCGCCGAAACGATGCTCAGCACTATCGCGCAACTCGCAATACAGCCCGCGGCGGTCCGTGCCAACCGCGGCAGGCTCTTCCACCGTTCGAGCAGCAGCGCGAGTTGCACGGGCTAGACTTGCATGGTGAAGATCGCTTGCAAGGCTTGCGCCGCACGCTGCGACGCGGCGGTCGCTACCGCTATGGCGACGTCGGCACGAGCCCGCTCGTAGATCGCGCTCTGCAAATCTCCAGTGCCGTTTGCGAACGCATCCTCGGCGCCGTTTGCCGAACCCAAAGCCGCTTCGAGATCGTTGAGAACCTTGCCAAAGCTGCCGGGTTGCGCCGCTTCATGCGTTTGCATCACGTTCGCGTGGCCCGCCGGGCTCGGAACATCCGGAACGAACGGTGTCACGGTCATACGCGTCCCATCTCGATCGTGCGCTCCGCGACGTGTTTGCCGATTTCGAAGATCGCAGCGTTTGCTTCATAGGCGCGCGACGCGTTCAGCACCGAGACCATCTCGGCGAGAACGCCGGCGTCGTCCCCGCTGCTTCTCGCCGCGCCGGCGTAGACAATACGCGACGAGCCGCCGTCGTCAACGAGCCGGAACTGCGGAACAAAACGTTCGTAGGATCCCTTTGGACCGGCAGCTTGCGAGGCCGCTACATTGCGCGCGAAGACGTCGAGCGCCGCACGTTGCGCATCCATGCCGCTCGCCGCCGTGCGTAACATGTCCAGGCTATCCATGCGCGACGCTCTTGATCTCGGCGAGCCGTGCGTGTACCGCATTGAGCAACGCTTCGGTGAAGATCGCTTGGCCGGCGGCCTGGGCCAACGTACTCTCGGTCCGCGCCGAACCCAGCGGAGTCGCCGAGCGCGATACGCCGCCGGCGGCGGTAGCGAGGCCGCTCTTGGCGGACGCGAGCGCGCCCATCAGTGAGTCTGCAACATCGAACATGCCCCAACGCTACGCGCGGTTCGTGTCCGAAAACGTGCGCGGATGTTACCGCGACATGTCCCTAGAGCGAGACGCGCGGAAAGGGCAGACCCTGACGGTTCAGCGGAATTGCCACCAAGAGTTGGGTCACTTCGCCATAGTTGCGCACTCCCGACGCAATGCGGTTCGACTTGAGATAAGAGTTGTACACCCGCCAGGAAAATCTCGAAAAACTCAAGTTCACGAAGTGCGCATTGCGCGCGCGCAGCGCGGCGAAGTCTTGCCAGACTTGCGGGGCAAACATTGTATGCGGATACTTCGGCAGCGGCGGCAGATACAGAAAGACTGCGAGCCAGCCGGAGTACTGCGCGATCGCATCCGAATCGCGCATGCACGTCAGCGCTGCGATATAGTTAGCCTCGTCTTCGCGATTGTAACCGGCCACGTGGCTCCATTCGTGCGCCTGCGAGAAGGGGCGCTCGAACCACAGCAGGTCGGGCGCGAGCTGCGTCTCGAGGGTGAACGGGTTCGTGAAGCCGCTCGTGCCGCCGGCGTCCATGAAGAATCCCGCCAGCGACCATTTTGCCGGCGCCACCGAAGGCGTCCAGCGATCGCCCAAGCGCTGCACGACGGGCATCCACGCGTTGCGCATGAGCTCGTCCGCCAGCGGCGAGTATCCGGGCGCCGCGTCTTGCTGCGCGTGTGCGAGCGGCGCCAGCCGGTTGATTTCGGCGACCGCACGCCGGCGCAATGCGTCAACGTTCTTGGGCGTGATGCGCGAGCTGTCGTACACGACGCGCGTCTGGAGCGGCGCGCGATTATAGCCCCAGCCCCATCCGGCGTAAAACCAAAATGCGTACAATCCCGCCAAAGCCGCCACACCGGCGAGCAAGCGCAGCAGCGGAACGCCGAAGCGGCCGCGTCGCATGCGCGCGACGTTTCTCCAGACTTTGATTATCAGAACAACGACGCCCGCGAGCACCACGAAGTCGCCGAGCGAAAAGAACACCGAAGGCGTGAACGCTCCCCAGAAATTCTCCCACTTGGGATACCAGCCGTTGCTGAACTCGGCTTCGACCCACTGCGCGGACGGATGCCAAAGCACGGCAAAGAGCCCTGCGGCGATCAGGAGGGTGTCGATAAGAACTGATGCGCGTTTCAACTAATTGGCAGAGGGACCGAAGGTCGGGGGCCCCGGCGGCTTTGCCGACGGGGGGCGCGGAGCCCGCAGGGCGGATGCGCCTGTTCTACCGTTTGCTAAACTGGAAGCGCTTGCGGGCGCGCTTGCGGCCGTACTTCTTGGACTCTTTTTCGCGCGGGTCGCGCGTGAGCAGGCCGGCTTTGCGCAGAATGACGCGCAGCGATTCATCCATCTCCACCAGCGCGCGGGCGATGCCGTGGCGCAGCGCTCCGGCTTGGCCGGACGTGCCGCCGCCTTCGACTTTTACGTCGATGTTGAAGCGCGAAAGGCTCTGCGTTGCTTCGAGCGGCTGGCGCACGATCTGCTGCAGCGTCTGCCGCGTGAAATACTCTTCGATGGGCCGCTTGTTGACGGTGATCTTTCCTTCTCCGAGCGCGATCTTCACGCGCGCGACCGATCGCTTGCGGCGTCCCGTACCTTGAAAGTTATCGATCACGCGAGCTCCTGCGGTTTCTGCGCTTCATGCGGATGTGTGGCGCCGGTGTAGACGTGCAGCCGTCCTAAGCGGACGTCGCGCAGCTTATTGGTCGGAAGCATGCCGCGCACTGCGCGCTCGATCAGCCGTTCGGGATGGTTATCCATCACTTCACGGGCCGTCTGCGTCTTCAAGCCGCCGGGATAGCCGCTGTGACGGTAGTACACTTTTTGGTCCCACTTGTTGCCGCCCAGCTCCACCTTCTCCGCGTTCACAACCACAACGAAATCGCCGTCGTCGATGTGCGGCGTCCAAGTCGGTTTGTGTTTGCCGGCAAGGGTCCGGGCAATGCGCACCGCCAGCGTTCCGAGACGCTGACCCGCGGCGTCAACGATATACCAATCGTGTTTCGCCTCGGCGGTTTTCTGTTGGTACGTGCGCATGGTCTTCCTTATAAGCGAGTCTACAGAGGGCAACCGACCTACTATACGTGCGGCTGAGTCCGCCGTCAAGCGCGGGCCTGGGCCGGCCGGCCGGGGGTTCTAATGGAATCTTAACCCTTTGTGAGGGTTTGGCCTAGCGGCAGGCAGACAGCAGCTAACCAAGCAAACAAGCCGCCCCATGGAGCTTCGCGTTCTCGGCGCTATAGCCGCCGTCTTTTTTGCATTATCCGGATCGGCGCTCGCGGCACAGCCCGCTGCGGCCCTCGTCCCGCAGGGCGGAACGGCACATAGGCCCATCTCGAGCGCCTCACGCCAAATCGAGGCGCTCTGCGGGCAAACCGTGCACACCATTGCCAACCCGACCCATGCCAAACTGAACGCGTGCGTCGTGCCCCGCGGTCACAGCGTCATCGACGTCACGTACTATCAGAACGCCTCCAGCGTGGGCGGCACGGCCTTGGCCGCATATCCCGAGGCCACCATCCGGTTCGGGGTTGCACGCAATCTCGAGGTATTCATGGATGCCCCGTCCGACGTGGCCAAGTCAGGAGTGGATGGACTCGGCGTCTTTTACTTCACCCATCCCGGCTTCGGACTGAAAGCCTCGCTAAAGCAAACCCGCGTCTTCGCGTCGAGTTTTTCGGTGGAATCGCGGCCGCAGCTCAACGCGCTGGCGCATTTGAGTTTGGTACCGATGGCCGAAGCCGCACTCACCGGTTCGTGGGCGCCGCCGCGATCGAATCTCATTTTGACGGCGCAAGCCGGCGCGTTTTGGTTTCGTCAGCGCGGAATGGGCCACGCGCAGCGGACCGCCGCCACATTCGCCCTTGCCGTCACCGCGCCGGTCGCGCGCAAGACGTGGCTCACGCTTCAACTACGCAGCATTTCGGCGGCTGCGATGAACTCCGGCGCGCAGAGCTCCGGAACGCTCAGCGTGCAGCACGAATTCGGACGCAACGTCCTGATCAGCGCACAGTTGGGCACGGCCTTTAACGCGGCCGGTCACTCGAAAGCACATTACTTGGGGTTTGGGTTTACAATCCGCCGGTGACCGGCGGTTCGCGAAACGAGTCGAACCCGTCACCGTAGCGCACGCCCGCCAAATATAACCCGTGAGCCGGCGCGGTAAGCCCGGCGGCCGCGCGATTCGACGTACGCAGGATCTCCGGCACCGTGGCGGCATCGCGCCTTCCCGTTCCACATTCGATCAGCGTGCCCGCGATATTGCGCGCCATGCGGTGCAAGAAGCCGTCCGCGCGAATCTCCACGCGCACCAGATCGCCGGCGCGACGGATATCGATTCCGCGCAGCGTGCGTGTGGTCGGCCCGCTTTCGGGCAGCACGCCGCAGAACGAACGAAAATCGTGCTCGCCGATCAAGTGAGCCGCCGCTATCCTCATCGCCTCGACGTCGACCGGGAGCCAGACGTGATGGGCATAACGCGCGAAGAGCGGCGAGCGTTGCCGGCGATTCAAAATAACGTAGATGTACGTGCGCTCAACGGCGGAAAAGCGCGCTGAAAAATCATCCGGCGCAATTGCCGCTTCGCGAATTGAAAGATCGGCCGGCAATTCCGTGTTGGCGGCCAGCGCCAGCCGTTCGAATGGAAAGCGCGCTTCGGTCTTAAACGAGATCACTTGCCCGGTCGCATGTACCCCGGTATCGGTGCGTCCTGCGGACGTCACTTTCACCGGGCTTGCACACAACTTCGAAAGGGCGCGCTCGAGCTCGCCGGCGATCGTGCGCAGCTCGGGTTGGAATTGAAAGCCGCAAAAAGCAGAGCCGTCGTACTCGACGACGGCTCTGATCGTTGTTAAGCTGCTACGCGCTGCGGAACCGGACGGCGCTCGTCCAGATCCAGCAAGTCCGCCCAGCTCGTCACGTCCGTCCGATCCGGGGCCACTTGATCGCGCAACTGCAGGAAGTACGTCTTCGATTCGCCTTCCGGTTCGTGCGTCACCCATTCGCGGTTCCACGCCTCGATCTGCTCGGGCGTTTTCTTGTCGACGAATTGCTTGGCGTACGCCTCGATCTCGGCATCGCTCTTGGCGTTCTTGATGACGCTCAAGAATTCTTCACCGTTGATCCCGAGAAACGCGAAGACTGCGCTATCCATGGGGCAGTTGAAGTGGTATTCTCCAACGTTGCCGTGCGCCGTGGCCTTGCCCTTATCGATTGCTCGGCCCAGCTGGACGATGCCCAGCACCTTTTCGTGCACACTGCGGGGGTATGTTTTTGTTAAGTCCATGCCCCCGTAGACCCACCTTACTTTAAGTGGGTTGCACAGGTTCGGTAGCCAGGCGGCCGCACGGCCCGCGTTCCTGGTCCAGCCGCAGGCGCGATGCGCCGAGTCCTGAGCCTGTCGAAGGGCACGGATGGCGAGAGCGGCCTGAAGAGGCAGGGTGAGCGGAGGCGGGATTCCGCAGCGAGCGCGTGGCCAAGCGAAACGGGACCCGGGCCGCGCGGCCTCCTAGCCAGCGAGCTTCAGCCGTGCTGCCGCTGAAGCGGGAAGAGTAAGACGTCCTTGATGCTGGGCTGATTCGTCAGCAGCATAACCAGCCGGTCCACGCCGATGCCGATTCCGGCTGTGGGCGGCATTCCGTACTCGAGCGCACGCACGAAATCCCAATCCGGTTCGGGGATCTCCTCATCGCCCGCGGTGCGTTGTTTGATCTGCGTTTCGAACCGTTCGCGCTGATCGTCGGGATCGTTCAGCTCGGTGAACGCGTTGCTGATCTCCGCGTTCGCGCAGAAAAGTTCGTACCGGTCGGTGATCTCGGGATCGTTCTTGCGGCGCTTGGCCAGCGGCGAAATTACGACGGGATAACCTGTTACGAAGGTCGGCTCGAACAGATGCGGCTCCGCCACGCGTTCGAAAATCTTGTCGAGCGCGTGCGCATGCGAGGGCGATTCCGGCAACTCCAGGGCTTTCAGAATCTTGGCCGCGCCTTTGGGATCCAGCAATTGCTCGCGCGTGTGACCGCCGTGCCTGCGCAAGAGGTCGAGGTATTCCACGCATTTGAAAGGCTGCTTGAACGAAACGGTCTTGTCGCCGATTTGCAGCTCGTCTTTCCCCCCGGTGACGTTCGAAACCAAATGCGCGATCAACGATTCGTTGAACTCGCGCATGTCGTTGACGTCCCAATAGGCCGCGTACAGCTCGAGCATCGTGAACTCCGGATTATGCACCGGATCTATGCCTTCGTTGCGGAAGATGCGGCCGATCTCATAGACGCGCTCGAGCCCGCCGACGATGAGGCGCTTTAGGTTGAGCTCGGTGGCGATCCGCAGCTGCATCATCTGATCGAGCGCGTTGACGTGCGTAACGAACGGGCGGGCAGCCGCGCCGCCGGCGACGTGTAAAAGCGTCGGCGTCTCGACTTCGTAGAACCCGCGCGCGTCGATGAAGCGCCGCATTTCGGCCAGGATTTTGCTGCGCGCGATGAAGACGTCGCGTACTTCGGGGTTGACGATCAGATCGACGTAGCGCTGGCGGTACCGTTTCTCAACGTCGGTGAGACCGTGCCATTTGTCGGGCAGCGGATACATCGCTTTGGCCAGCACTTCAAACGAAAGCACGTGCAATGAAAGCTCGCCTTTTTGCGAGCGGAACATGTAGCCGTGCACGCCGACGATATCCCCGATGTCGAGATCGTTCCAGTCGGCAAACCGGCCGCCGACTTCATCGCCGCGGACGTAGAGTTGCATGCGGCCCGTTCGATCGGCCAGATCGGCGAACGCCGTCTTGCCGTGCGGGCGCTGCGACATCAAACGGCCGGCAATCGACCAGTTCTCGCTGTCGGCTTTTGCGCCGGCTTCCAGGAAACCGTATTTCTCGAGCAGTTCGCCGGCTGTCGTGTCGACGGCATAGCGAGTCTGCGCGAACGGATCGTTTCCGCGCGAACGCAAAGCGGCCAGATTTTCACGTCTGGCCGCTACGAGTGATTCTTCAGTCTTTCCGAGATCGCGGGAATCCGTGAGTCCTAACTCGCTTTCTTGGCGGCCTTCTTAGCCGGCGTTCCTCGTCTGATCGTTTCAATCTTGTATTTGACGATGCCGCGCGGCGTGGCCACGTCGACGGTTTCGCCCTTCTTGTGCCCGATCAGCGAGCGGCCCAAGGGCGACTCGTTGCTGATGCGCTGGTTCACCGGATCGGCCTCGGCCGACCCCACGATCCAGAACTCGTGGGTCGAACTCGTCTTGACGTCCTTCACTTTGACCGTCGCGCCGAGGTGGACTTCATCGGCGGCGTACTCCGACTCGTCGATGAGTCGCGCGTTGCGGATCATCGATTCGAGCTTCATGATGCGGCCCTCGATGAACGCCTGCTCCTGCTTGGCGTCCTCGTACTCCGCGTTTTCGCTCAGGTCGCCGAACTCTTTGGCCTGACGAATGCGGTCGTTGACTTCCCGGCGGTGGACGCTCTTCAGGTCGTCGAGCTCCCGCTCCATTTTTTCGAGACCTTCTTTAGTGAGGACGATCTCTTTATCGTTCACGTGGTACCCCTCTGCCCGCAAGGTGATCCTTCGGCGACTGGAGTGACAAGGAGAAAGCGCCCCCGTTCAGGGCGCCGTCGCCGTTGGTTCACCCTGTCCGGGGGGGTCGCCTGCCTTCCGGAGGGAGGCCCACCCGCGCCACACGGCCAGCGGAATGCCGATGAGGATTCCGCCAGCGGCATAGCCCTGCGACGTGTGGTCTTCGAAGCGCACGGTCGCCCCCAGGACCAGTGCCAGCGCCGCCATTCCGGCGGCCGGAATCACCACCCCGGTCCAGCGGAACGATGGCTGCGACCAAAACGTCCGGACTGCGGCCGCCGCGGTGAAGACGAACAGCAGGCCCAAAAAGAGCGAGCTGCCGTTCAAAACGAGCGTCAATTGGGCTGCGGCGGTCGGGGAGAGGCCCGTGAGCAACTCGAGACAGGCGACGAACAGCGCTACCGCCACGAGCGACCAAAACGGCTCGTCGCGCTTGTCCAGCGTTCCCAACACGCGCGGCAGAACGCCGTCGCGGCCCATGGCAAAGACCGATCGCGAGAGGTAGAGCAGCGTCGTCCAGAGCGCCGAGCTCGTCGAAACGAGGACGGTCGTGAGGATCACCGGCCGCCACGCCGGCGCGCCCAACAGATCGGAAACATAACGCATTGCGTCCGCCTGATTGGCGGTAAAGCCGCGCAGCGTGCCGAGATGGCCGAACGCGAACATGGCAAGTGCGAGCACCGCGGTCGTTACGAGCAGTCCGGTGATGCCGCCGTGTCCCGAAGCACGCGGATCTTTCGCAACTTCTTCCGACGTGGCGGCGGAGAGCTCCCATCCGTCGCTCATCCATACGCCCAGCGTCATCGCGTAGATGAAACCAAGGCTGCTAAATGCGAGCGCCTTCACGTCGCCGGGCGATGCCGGATGCGGTGCGCCGGTGTGCGGTGAGAACAACGCGACGATCGCCGCGACGGCAATAACACCGATCTCCAGCGCGAGCGCCGCCATCGTTACGATCGTCGTCGGACGAACGCCGGCGTACAGGAGCACCGCGCTGCCCGCAATCCAGGCGGCGCCGACGGCCGCGTCCCAGATCGGGTTCTGCGCGCGTTGCGGCGCGAGTAAATCCAACGTGTAAATGCCCGCCGGCACCGCTGTCGCCATCGTCGCGAACACGTTCGAGAGGATCAGCAGCCACGCGCCATACGCCCCCACGTACGATCCGAAGGCCATGCGAATCCACGAATACGACGAGCCTGCATTCGGCGCGACGCGCGACAGTTGCGCGAAACCAATCGCGATGCACAGCATGATTGCCGAAACGGTAACCAATGAGAGCGGCGCAAACGTGCCGGCGGCGACGATCATCGGACCCATCGTCGAAGCTAGACTGTACGCCGGCGCCATCGACGCGGACGACAATACGGAGATGTCGAAAAAGCGCAGGACGCGCGGAAGGTGTCTCGCTGCCATCACGTGGCCCTAGTTGTCATCCTGAGGTATCCCTTCGACACTGCTCAGGACAGGCTCCGGACCCGGTAACGAAAGGCGCTTGCTGAGTGCCTATAGCTCGATCACCCGTGGTTTGAGATGCAATTCGTGCAAAACGCGTTCGTAGTCTTCGGCGGTTACGTCGCTCCATTTCTTGCCCAGCAACGCGAGGAGCGCGGCCTCGACGACGTTCGTGCCGAACGAGCGACCCTGAAAATCCGGCGTAGTCGTAATGAGCATCTTCACACCGCGCGCGCGCAGCTCGTCGACGTCCTTCTCGGTCACCGTGTTGGTCAACACGATCTTCCCGTGCAAGTCGTCGGGCATGAATTGGCGCATGAAATGAAAGTCGCCCGCGATGATTTCGGCGTCGCGATAGTACTGCGGATATTTGGGCTCCGGCGGTTTGTCTTGTTTCTTGCCGGTCGGATAGAAGAATTGAAAAGGCAGCTTGCACGCGTCAGGCAGATACTTTTCGGCCATCTCTTCGAACTCGTGCAAGCCTTTGACCGGCTTGTCGAGGTCGAGTGCGAAGATGAAATCGCCGAAGAGCACGTCCGCACCCGCGTCGACAAGTGCTTGCGCCATGCCGAAGCGATCCAGGGCGCTGACCATAAGAACTTTCTTGCCTTTGAGGTCGATGCCCAGCTCTTCTTGCATAAACCGTACGGCTTCGCGTTCGAGCGTGTTCTTTAGGCCGCTGCCGTCCACGACGGGCGTAACCTTAGCAGCCTCCAGCAAGCGCAAGCCGTCGCGCAACGCAAAGCGATGTTTGCCGGCATAGAGATACACGTCGATACCGCCCAAGCCGATCGCATCGACTTTGCCGTCCAGCTCGTGCACCATGCGGATTGCTTCGTCGAGCTTGCCGTCCGTGCCGACGCGTGAGATCTCGAAGTCTTCGCCGAGCAGATTTACCTTTGCGCTATGATCGCGCGCACTGGAACCAAGCGAAACGGATACAACCTTCTTCATACTCTTGCCGTCACTGCCCAGATGAGGGTCTGGGAAAAAAGCAGCGCGATCGCGCACGCTCCGAGCGAGCCTGTCTTCCACCTCAAAAAAGGAAGTGAATAATAGCCGATGTATGCCGCCGTCAAAATCCACGAACGGGTTGTTAGGAATTCAGAGAGCGCAAAAGAGCATGAGACAACGACTGCCGCCACCAGTGGTGGCATCCACTGTGCAAGTCGCGTTTGAAGCCATCCGAACAGCAGGAGAGTAATAGAAGCCGCCCACAAGCCGGCTGGGATTAGCAGAGCAAGAGAGTAGTGCCCGAAACGCCAGTGGGCGAGGATCAGCAGGCAGATACCCACGAGCGTCCCTGCCGCTCCAAATAGGATGCCGACGAGTATCATTCTTGTCAGATCGAACAAGCCAAGTAGCGCCTCTCGCAATTCCCGCCCGGCTAGAACAAAGACACCACCGATCATCAGAACGCGAATCACAGACTCGATCAGCGTTTTCTCTTGGTAGGGGACGTGTCTAACATCGCCCCTGATCAAGACCAGCCAGGTCGCCACCAAAACCGAAAACAGAACACCAATTCTGGCACGTGAGATGAATCGGAGGTTGATCGCCTCGGGATCAGCCATGGCCAACGTAGCGCTCACGCGACGGCGCTCCGGCGTTCTTCCGCGGCTTTGCGGATGGCGGCGATCTTCTCCGGCGTAATCGCCGCGTCGAAGGCGCGCATGTCCGCGAGCGTAAACCCGTCCTTGGCTGCGAGCTCTCCGATCTCCACGACTTTGTTAACGTCGATACCCCGGCCAATCGAAAACGATTCGAGACGGTTTTCGAGCGCCAGCACCATCGTCTCCGACATGCATGCGAGCGCAGTGCGCGGCGGCAGATTCAAGTCAAATTCTTGACCAGGTTCGCGAACGCGCTCGAAATGCGGATTGCCCGGCAGCAGCATATTGCCGCCCTCGACCACCAGCACGTCCGGACGCTCTTGCGCGACGCGGCGGCTCACGTCGTGCGGCAGCGACAACTCGCACACAACTGCGCCGGTTTGCAGATCCTCGGGTTCGATTACGTCCTGCGTCGAGCTGGTTGCCGTCAGAATCAGCTGCGCTTGGCGAACAGCGGCGGACAAATCCGTGGTGTACGACGATTCGGCCGGCAACTCGCCGGACATGGAGTCGAAGAATTTTGCCAGCCGCGTATTGTTGCGTGCGACGAGTATTATGCGTTTCACGCGGGGCGCGATCAGTTTGACGCAAGCCGAGCCGATCGAACCCGTTGCGCCGACGACCACCGCGGTGGCGTTTTGCGGATCGATGCCCATCTCGTCCGCGCCGCGAAAAAGACTGGCGATTCCCGCGGAGATTGTCAACGAATTACCGGTCGTGACCGGAATAGGCGAACGTTCGGCCACCGTCACGCCTCCGTCGCCGACGACTCCGGTAAATGCACCGAGTCCCGCTACCCCCGCGCCCAGCTCCGCCCCGATCTCGATCGCGCGCACGATTCGCTCGTAGACTTTCTCACGCGGAAAACTGATGATCTGTTCGGGCAAGAGTGCCGCCGAAACGAACCAGCCTTCGGTTTCACGCCCGTCGGGAGTCCGTATGCCGGTAACGTGGGCGGCATTCCAGGCCGGCATCCACTCCATGATCTTGCGCAAAATGGCCTCGCCTTTGCCTTTTGCGCTCGGCTCGTAGCGCACGACGTCTTCGAGCGAGAGTGGATGGATGACGAAGACGAATTTTGCGGTGTTCGCGCTCATGCGGCGCCTTCGGCTTCACGTTTCAGCGCGGCGAGCATCATCTCGCTGTTTTCGCGAACTTTGCGTTCGAGTGTCGGGCCGATCAGCTCCGCCAGCGTCGGCACGCCAAAATCATAGTCCACTCCCAGCACGACGTGCGTCTTGCCCTCGTCTTCACTAAACGACCAGCTGCCTTCGAACTTGTCGAGGTCGCCCTCCAAGAGCTTGTAGTCAATCCGGAGCTTCTCGTCGTCGAAACGATCGTCTTCGGTCCATTCGATCGGCGCTTCCTCAACCAGCGTCTTCCAACGGGTGAGCGCGCCGTCCGGCCGGCGCTCGAGCACGGTGATCGATTCCACGTCCGGCATGAACTCCGGAAAGCGTTCCTGCTGCTTGGCCAGTTCGTAGACGGCGCGAGGCGGAGCGGCGATCACAATGGATGTTTCAACGTACGGCATCGAGTGACTTGCGCCTAGAGTGCGCCGAGCTTTTCGCGAGCGGTGGAGAGTCCGGCCGCAAGCGCCGCCAGCGCTTGCTCGATCTCGCTTTGGGTAACGATCAGCGGCGGTTCCAGGCGAATCACGCGCTGCATATTCAGCGTCCACGCCGCGGTCACTCCATGCTTGAGCATTTCGGAGATAATCCAGCCGCCGTAGCCTTCGTTGGTCAGTTCCACGCCGACGAGCAGCCCCAACCCCCGCGCGCTGCGGAGAATCTCCGGATAGTCTTTGCAGAGTTCTTGCGCGCCGGCGAGCAGCTGCGCCCCACGCTCGCGCGCGTTCTCAACCAAGTGCTCTTCGACGAGCGCGTCCATAGCGGCGAGCGCCGCCGCACAGGCGATCTCACTGCCGCCGAAGGTGGACGTATGCATGACGGGGTGCTTGGAGTACGCGGCATTCCACACGGACGGACGCGTGATATAAGCACCTACCGGAATGACTCCGCCCGATAGCCCCTTCGCGAGCGTCATCACGTCGGGAACGACGTCGTCGCGATTACATCCGAAGAGCATGCCGCAGCGGCCCAGGCCGGTCTGCACTTCGTCGGCGATCAGCAGTGCGCCGGTGCGATCGCAGATCTCGCGGACCTCGCGCAGATATCCGAGGGGCGGAACGTTGATACCGCCTTCGCCTTGCACCGGTTCGACGATGAACGCGGCCGCGTCGCGAAGCGCTTCTTCCAAGCCGGCGGTCGAGCCGAATTCGAGATGCGCTACATCCTCGAGCAGCGGCGCGTACGTGTCTCGAAAATACTCCCGTCCGCTGGCGGAAAGCGATCCGAGCGTTTTGCCGTGAAAGGCGTCGCGCGTCGCGACGATTCTGCGCCGTTTTGTGGCGGCGCGCGCGAGTTTAATCGCGCCTTCCACCGCTTCGGTTCCGCTGTTGCAGAAAAAGGAAATCTGCAGATCGCCCGGCGCGAGCTCCGCGAGGCGCTTGGAAGCGCGACCAAGCATGACGTTAAACATCGTCTTGCCGGAGAGAGCCATTACATCGAGCTGGGCTTGCACGGCGGCGACGACTTTGGGATGCCGATGGCCGAGCGTGAAGACGCCGTAGCCGCCGGCGAAATCGAGATAGGCCTTGCCGTTCTGATCCCAGATGGTGCAGCCTTGCGCGCGCACTTCCACCGGACTGCCGGCGACCTTCATCACGCGCGCCAACGTCGGATTTACGTAGAGCTTGTAATTCTCGTACGTCTCGCCGTAGAGGTCCATCTAGGCGGCGACGGGGCGTTCGAGCGCTGTAATAGCTTCTTCGACCACGGCGATGACGTCTTGCGCGCGATCGATCCGCATGATGCGCTCGCGAAGAACGGCGGCGCCGGGAATGCCTTTGAAATACAGCGCGAGGTGTTTACGCATCTGCGGAACCGCGCGCGACTCTCCGAGATCGTTCAGCATCGCTTGGTAGTGCACGTGAACCGCGTAGCGCAAACGATCAGCAGCGGACGGCACCGGCTGCGCGGCGCGTCCTTCCATGAGATCGCGAATCTGCGAGATAAGCCAGGGATTGCCGAGCGTTGCGCGGCCGAGCATGATCGCGTCGACGCCGCTCTCGCGCATGCGTTGCATCGCCTGATCGGGATCGCCGAGATCGCCGTTGCCGATTACCGGCAGGTCAACGGATTGCTTGAGGCGCTTGATGTGCTCCCAATCTGCGTTTCCTTTATAGAACTGTCTGGCAGTACGGGCGTGAAGCGTCAAAGCTTGCACACCCACCTTTTGCGCTCGCTGGGCTGCTTCAATGTAAACAAGCTTGTCTTCGCTCCAGCCCAGGCGCATCTTCATCGTCACCGGACAATCAACGGCCTCAACAACGGCACGCATGATGGCTTCGCAGCGGTCTAAGTCGCGCAAACAGGCCGAACCGCCGTTGATTTTTGTAACCTTCGGCGCGGGACAGCCGAAGTTTATGTCAACGATGTCGGCGCCGCACTCGCGCACGATCTTCGCGGCTTTAGCCATCACGGCCGGATCGTCGCCCCACAACTGCGTGCTGACCGGCTTCTCGAGTCCGTGCTGGTCGATCATCTCCATGGTGCGCTTCGCGCTGGATGCATACTGCAGCGCGTTGGCAGACACGAACTCCGTCACCGTCAGGCCTAAACCGAAGGGCTTATAGAGCGCTCGCATTGTGCGGTTGGTCACGCCCGACATGGGCGCCAGAACCAAAGGCGGCCAAATCTGGTGCGGCCCGATGACGAGCGGGGCTACGGTGCGCTGCATAGCGACGGTATTCTATCACCCCTTGCGTTCCCCGGCTATCGGCGTGATAGCAGGGTAGCGCCCGTAGCTCAATTGGATAGAGCAGCTCCTTGACTCAGGGCTGGATGGGGTTCGAGTCCCTTCGGGCGAGCCTCTTGCTTTCGGGTAGGGCCTCGGTTAAACTCAATGCGAGTCAGAGAGCGAGTCTTCCAACAGAGCTACAGTAAGAGGATGCGGAAACGCGTCCTCTTGTTATTTCCGCCACCCTTCGACAAGCTCAGGGTCCTTCGATACCTCAGGATGACAAATGGTAACGGCGCAAGCCGATCAAACTCAAGTTCGGATTAACCGCGTGAATGATCTTGGTATGCTTTGCAATGACGTCGGCCATACCACCGGTGGCGATTACCTTCGCGTCAACACCTAGCTCGGCGCGAATGCGCGCGACCAAGGCCTCGGTCTGACCGACGAAACCGTACACAATTCCCGATTGCAACGCCGAAATCGTATCCGTTCCGAGCGCGTGTCCCGGTGCTTCCAGCGCTATCTGCGGAAGCTTCGCCGTTCGCTCGACGAGCGCGTCGATCGAGATGTTGATGCCTGGAGCGATGGCTACTCCGAGATAACGGCCATCAGCGTTAATCGCCATGAAGACCGTCGCGGTGCCGTAGCTGATGACGATGAGCGGGGTGCCGTAGAGCTCCTTGCCGCCGATGGCGGACGCCACCAGGTCGGCGCCGACTTCGCCCGGCCGCTCAGTGTCGATCGGCATGAGCTTCTGACGATGCGCTTTGAAAAAGCTCGGCTCGCGCCCGAAATACCGCGAACACGCTTCCTCAAGCGCTTGATCGAGATTGGGAACGACGCTGGCGACGACGATCGCCTCCACGTCCGACGGGAGCAGCTGCTTCGAGGCAAACAACTGGACGAAGAGCGTCCCCAACTCGTCCGGCGTCCGCTTTGCGTTCGTGCGGATCCGCCATGCATGCGCGAGCTCGGAGTTACCGTCGGCGAAACAGCCTAGCTTCGTGTCGGTATTGCCGACGTCAATCGCGAGTAACATTTTGTTGGATGCAGTCGAGCAGACGGGCCGCCAAAACCTCTTTCGAAGCGGCGCCCAGCTCGCACCGGCCGTCCTTTCCCCAGAGGAACGTCAAGGAGTTCGCCTGAGCGCCGAAGCCGCGGCCGTCCGAAACGTCGTTGACGGCAATGGCATCCAGGTGCTTGCGCTCCATCTTGGCGCGCGCGTTGGTTTCGTGGTTTTCCGTCTCCGCGGCAAATCCCACGACGATCGTCGCGTTCTTATGCTCCGCGATGGCAGCTAAAACGTCTGGAGTGCGAACCATCCGCACGTCCACGTCGCCCTCGCCCTTCTTTACCTTTTGTTGCGAAGCCGTTTCCGGGCGCCAGTCTGCCACAGCGGCCGTTGCGATCACAAGATCGGCGTCTTTCGCCTGCACTAGTGCCGCATCGTTCATATCCTGCGCTGAGACGACGTCGATCACGTGAACGCCATGCGGCGCCGGCAGATGCGTGGGGCCGAGAACCAACGTCACGCTTGCGCCACGCAGCGCGGCTTCGCGCGCGAGCGCGATGCCCGTTGCGCCCGTAGAGGGATTGCTGACGAATCGCACCGGATCGAATGCTTCGCGCGTCGGACCGCCGGTGATCAGCACGCGCTTTCCTTTCAGCGACTGCGCGCGCGCGAGCACCACCTCCAGCGATTGCAGTATCGCGTCCTCGGGTGCAAGTCTTCCGATACCGCTTTCACGTTCAGCCAAATACCCGCGTTCCGGTTCGACGATTTCATAGCCGCGCTCGCGCAGTGTTTGCAAATTTGACTGCGTCGCCGGGTCGGTATACATCGCATCGTTCATCGCGGGCGCAAGCACGATCGGAATGCGCGCCGCCAGCAGCGCGCTCGTCACCAAGTCGCCGGCGATGCCTTGCGCGAGTTTCGCGATGACATCGGCCGTCGCCGGAGCCACAAGCGCAACTTGCGCGTCGCGCACCAGGCGAATATGCGGAATCGTTTCGGGCGCATCCCAGAGTGAGGTGAACACCTGACGGCCGGTGAGTGCGGCGAAGGTCAGCGGTCCGACGAATTCCTCGGCGGCTTCCGTCATGGCAACATCGACGATCGCGCCCCGCTGCACCAGCGTGCTCGTTAAAGCCGCTGCTTTATATGCCGCGATTCCGCCCGTCACGCACAGCAGAATGCGCTTGCCGGAAAAAATGGCTTCGCTCACGATCGGATCCACAGGTTGTCGAGCAGCCGCGTCCGGCCGAACCGCGCCGCGCCGATCAAAAATGCCGGCGCGCGCAACGTTTTCAGGTTCGAAAAACTCTGCGCATCTACCAAGTTCATGTATTCGAGCTTCGCCTGCGAGCTAATCACGCGAACCGCAGTCTCGCGCGCTTCCTCCACACTTTTGCCGGCTTGAATCTCTTTTAACATGGTCTGCAGCGCGGCGTACAGCGTCGGCGCCGCGGCGCGTTCCTGAACGGAAAGATAGGCGTTGCGGCTGGAAAGCGCCAGGCCGTCGGGCTCGCGCACGGTTTCGACGATCTCCACGCGAGTTCTGAAATTCAAATCGCGCACAAGTTTGTTGAGTACCGCCGTCTGCTGCGCGTCCTTTTGTCCCAAATACAATACGTCCGGTTCCACCATGTTCAGCAGCTTGGCGACGACGGTGGCGACGCCGCGGAAATGCGTGGGGCGCGCGGCACCCTCAAACCTGGTGCCCAGCTTGCCGACGTCAACGAACGTGGAAAAATCCGGCGGATACATCGTAGCACTCTCGGGCGCGAAGAGCAGATCGACTCCGGCTTGCGCGAACTTTTCGCTGTCCGCTTCGAAATCGCGCGGGTACCGTTCGAAATCTTCCTGCGGACCGAATTGCATTGGATTGACGAACAAACTCGCGACGACGGATTTACACTCGCGTCGCGCGACCTCCACAAGGCGCAAATGGCCCGCGTGGAGCGCTCCCATCGTCGGCACGAATCCCAGCGGCCGCGCAAGCGTTTCGAGCTGCGCGCGCGCCGGCGCGAGCTCGTGTGCAACGTTCATCTTCGAATCCTACGAAGCGCGCGTAACCCGCAGCACGGTGCGGCCGACCTGGAAGGGCGTACCGGGCTCGATCCGCTGTTCGCCCCGAACTCGCCGTTCGTTGACGCGCGTTCCATTGCGGCTGTCCAAATCGCTCAAGAGCAGACTGCCGGAATCCGACCGCAGCCGGGCGTGCCGGCGCGACACGTAGCGGTCGAGCGTGATGCAGGCGCCCGCCATGGTCTCGTCCCGGCCTATCACGATCTCGTCTTCGAAGGGCCAGGTCTTCCCGTCCAGCGGCCCGCTCAAGACCTCCAGCACAAAGGTCGAGTGCATGAGGACTAACTATTCTCTTTATGGGGACGATACTCTCTAGGGTGGCGAGCTGTATAATGGGCACGGTGAACGACAGAATCGACGAGCTGCTGCACCTTATCGAGGTGCAACCCGACGCACTGCGCGAAGCGGAGTTCGCGCAGGTTCAGTCTATTCTCGACGAGATGGTCGGCAAGACCGTGCAGGCCGCCGAAATCGAAGACACGCGCATCGTCATCACGACCGCGGACGGAAACAAGTACTTCTTCTACGGCTTTTTGGGCCTCGACTAAGTCCGCGCGCGCTGCTGCAGCTCGTGGATGAACTCCACAATCTCGCTCTGATCGGGAGCCGCAATCTGCGTGAAGGCGATCCCGTGCGCGAACTGCTGCCGCGAAGCATCGAAGAATGAGAGCACCACGCGGCCGCGCACCATCATCTCCCGCTCGCCTTCAGGTAATCGAAAGCGCAGCGTGATGTTCTGACCGGCGCTTAAATCGTTTTTGGTAATAACGCGCATCCCGCCGCCGCTCAGATCGACCACACCGCCATCTAATGCCGCATCGTCGCCCGCTACCGTGACGGCTACCGGAAAATCAACGGCTGCGCGAAAGAAGCGCCGCTGCTGGGGACCCGAACCCGCCGGTTGTTCTGTGCTCACGCTCGATCACGCTTCTCTCGCGAAAGCGAACCGCCCTGCACTGCGCGCGCCGCAAAAAGCGCACCTAACACCGCATGTTCCGCCACAACGCCGCCCTGCAGATAGACTTCGAACGGCTCGCGCAGCGGCGCATCGCACGATAACTCGATGGTCGCTCCACTGATAAACGACCCGCTGGACATAACGACCGGCTCCGCATAACCGGGCACACTCCCAGGTTCGGGACGAAACCGTGCGTTGACCGGCAGCGCCGACTGCAATCCTTGCGCGAACAGACGGATGCTGCGAGCGGAACCTAAACGGATCGCCTGCACGATGTCGGTGCGCGCAGCGCCCGCGGCCGGATCGACGGGATAGCCGAGTTCGTCGAACAGCGCCGCCGCAAAATCGAGTCCGCGCAGACATTGTTCTACGATCAGCGGCGCCATGAAGAGCCCTTGCAGAAACGCGCGGCCGAAGCCGAGCGACGGTCCCAGCGCGTCGCCAAGGCCGGGTGCGTACAACCGATCGGCAACGCGCGCAACCAGGTCGCTCCGGCCAATCACGTAGCCGCCGGCGGGGGCCAAAGATCCGCCGAGATTTTTTATCAGCGATCCGATAGCCAGATCGGCTCCGATATGCGTCGGCTCACGGTCTTCGACGAGTTCGCCGTAGCAGTTGTCAACGATGATGGCGACGTCGGGGCGCTTCTTCTTGATCTGTGCAAAAAGCGAGGCGCACTCCGCGATCGAAAGCGAGGGCCGCGGCGCGTATCCGCGCGATCGCTGCACGAACACGGCAGCGACATCCTTGTCATGGTGAGGTATCGGGTTGTCATCCTGAGCCTGTCGAAGGGCACCCTGAGGTATCGAAGGGTCGAGCTCCTTATACTGCATGCCCGCACGCACGAGCGAATTCGGCGCGTCCGCGATAGCATTGCGCAGCGTGTCATATGGCCGGCCGGTGAGGCTGAGCAGCGTTTTTCCCGGCGGCACGCACGCGGCGATCGCAGTAACGATCGCGTGCGTGCCGCTGACGAACGACAGACGCGCCAGCGCCCGTTCGGCGCCGAAGATCCGCGCGAGGAGCGCCTCGTATTTGGCGCGCGCCGCGTCGTCGTATCCATAGCCGAGCGTTCCGGAAAAATCGCTTTCAGTGACGCCTTCTTCCAAGAAAGCCGCCATCACGTTGGCTTTCACGCGCTCCTGCGCAGCGTAGGGTATACCGGCAACGCGTTCTTGCGCGCGCAGCGCAGCTTCGCGAACGGGCCCGGCCACTCCGAAACGCTCGCACAGCAGCTGGACGTTCACGCGGTGGCGGCCTCGTGTTGCTCGTACGCGCGAACGAAAGGAAAGTAGAGCACCGTCGCCAGCGCGATGTTGACCACCACCAGCACGACGGCACGCCAGTCCAGCGTCGCCAGAAAGACCGCCAGCGGCGAGGGCACCGCCGCCGGAATGTACGTATACGCGCGTGCGACCAAGCCGTTCGCGGTTGCGAAATACGCGACGGTTGCCGTTATCAGCGGCACGCCGACAAACGGAACTATCAGAAATGGATTCAAGACGATCGGCAGTCCGAACAGCAGCGGCTCGTTGATGTTGCAAAGCGCCGGCAGAATCGTGGCTCTGGCCAACAGCCGCAAGCGAGGCGCGCGGCTAAAAAACAGCAGAAATGCAATCGGCAGCGTCGCGCCCGCTCCGCCGGGAAAGATAAAGAGAAACAGCGAGACGACCACGATGTGCGGCAGCGGCATGTGGTGGATAAAGGCGTCGGTATTTTGCACTTGGAGCGCGAGATAGAGCGGCGTCACGACCGCCGCCAGCGTCGCCGGACCGTGAATGCCGATAATCCACAACGCCGTCTCGAGCGCGACGATCGTCATCAGCGCCGGATACGAATCGCCCAACCTTCCGAGCGGTGCGAACCATGCGGTCAGTTCATTCGCGGGCGATACGTGCAGGGCAAAGATCGCCGCAAGCACGGCGAGCACCAGGATCGCTCCGAGCGCTTGTCCGCGGATGCCCGCGCGGCGGCCGAGCGAGCATGCTCCGGCGACCAGCAGCGCCAGCACGATCGCCAGAAACAGCGCGACGCCGCCGAGCGTTTTCAAATACGCGATCGGCTGATCGAAAGAAAACGGCCGCGGAAGCGCCAGGGCAAAAGCGACGACCGTCACGCCGACGACGAGCCCGCGCATCAGCTGTAAGTGCAGGGCCAAGCGATACGAGAGAATGATCGCCAGGGCAATGCCCATCACGCCGAACGCCGGCAACTCGGCCGCGACCAGCCGCTGCAAGAACGAGCCCGGCGCAAACGCCATCAAAACGGGCAGGGCCGCCAGCAACGCAAAAAAACTTCGCGGCAAGCTCTCGCGCACGGCGATCAGAGCGGGCAGATCGCCGAACGCGCGCAGCGCGGCTAGCAGTTAGATTTTTCGGACGACGGCTTCGACGCGTCCGACAACGGTGACATCGCTCGAGAAGATTGGCGCCATCTCCGGATTCTCCGGCTGCAGACGGATGCGCCCGTCTTCCTTATAAAAGCGTTTGACCGTTGCTTCGTCGTCTACCATAGCGACGACGATCTCGCCGTTTTCCGCACTCTTTTGCGGGCGGACGAGGAGTAAGTCCCCGTCGAGGATCGCGGCGCCGACCATCGAGTCGCCCTTCACTCGCAGCATGAACGCCTCCGAGGCGCGCGGCGCGAACGAGGCCGGCAAAACGAATTCACCCTCGATGTTCTCCTGCGCCGTGATGGGCACACCCGCGGCCACGCGGCCGATGATCGGCATGACGACGCTGTCGGGAGGATTAGCGCTCGAACTCTCGCTGCGTAAAGCGCGCGGTTTCGTGGGATCCCGCGTGATGTACCCGCGGCGTTCCAGGGTTTTGAGATGGGCGTGAATCGTTGACGACGATGAAAGGCCGACGCGTTCGCCTATCTCGCGGACCGACGGCGGGTAACCCCGCTCGGCCCGGAATTCCTCGATGACCTCGAGGATGCGCCTCTGGCGCTCGGTAGCTCCCTCCATGCAAAAAGCCCCCATGACCCCGGCAGAATGCCATGCATATGGCACTAGGGCCGGTTACAACCGTACCATAAATCGGATTTGAAGGCAAACATACGTTCGAGGCATTGACACCCGAGCGAGCGGGTGTGATAAAATCTAGGGGACGAACAAGCGTTTGGCACAAAATATGGGTATACTTGTTAACGAACGCCCGTTCGGCACAAGATAGAGTAAGGAGAGTACCATGGGCAAGCGCAGACGATTCACCTTGATGCCGGCCATCATGCTGGCCGCGCTGAGCCTTATGGTGACGGTGCCGGCTCTCTCGAGCATGCACCTCTACGCGGCCGGAACCCAGCGCTACGCGACAGTCGTCGTGCAGCCCGGCGACACCCTCTGGGCCATCGCCTCGGCGCGGACTGCCCGCAGTGGCGACGTCCAAGAGACCATCGATCGCATCGCTGAGGTCAACCACCTTGGCGGCTCGCCGATCGTTCCGGGCCAGCGCCTCCACGTCCCCATTTCGTCAAGCTCAATATGACAAGAGGGTAACCTCCGTCAGAGCTGACGCAAGAGACCCCACCTCCCGGGGTCTTTTTCTTTCCCAGTCCAAACCGCACCAGAGCCTGTCCTGAGCATTGTCAAAGGGCGGTTCTTTTTTTTAGCTTTTCGTAACGACGATCACACTGTGGTCGCGATGCTCGTCCAGAAATGCAAATCCGTCCGCGATCCAGATGTCGAGCCCGCCTTGCGAGTGTTTTGCAACCTCGCGCACAACGTGCAAGCGATCTTTGAGCCACGCTAGCTCCGAGCGCGGAGCCGCCGGCCAGATCGAGATCTCGCAGTCTTCACAAAAGTAACCGGCTGCCATCCCTTCGACTTCGCTCAGGGTCCTTCGATACCTCAGGATGACAATAAAAAAGTGCCCCCGCTTTCGCAGGGGCACTTTCGCTTGAACTAACCTAGCTTCGAACTAGAGCTTGATCTGCAGTTCCAAGTACGCTTGGAAGGGCAGAGCTCCAGAGAGCGGAGCGAAGGGATAGTTGTACGCTGCCGGATAGTTCGGGCTGCCATTGGTTGCCCCGTTCGCAGAAGTTCCGTAATAGAAACCGCTGCCATAACCGGGCTGGCTGCTGTTTGCTCCGACATAGGTACCGTTGGACGAGCCGTAACCACAGACGATGCTCCCCGGCTTGAATTGCGAGGACCATGCTGTGTTCGTTCCGCCCCAGCAGTAGTTCAGGATGTTGGTGAGCGTCAAGTTGGCAGTCACCCGCGGTGAGATGTCATACTTGATCAGCGCACCGACATTGATCTGCCACGGCTGCTGGAACTTGCCCATGCCGTCGAACGAACCCGTATACGGATTCGGTATCGCGAGATAGCCGCTGTCCGTCGAGAAGGTCGCTCCGGCGGTAAGGAAGTCGCAGAAGCCCGCGGTCGATGCCGGGGGAGCGACTGGTGTACCAGTGGGACTAATCGCCGCCGATTGATTCTGGGCACACGTGCGCGGATCCGTACCGTACGTGTCGGTCGGCGACCCGTAGTACGCCCCAGAGATCATCGTGAAGTTGGGTGCGATGGCAAAACGGCCTTTCTTATACTGGATCCAACCGCTGAATTGGTGCGGCCAGATTGCACTCTGGGCCCCGCCCTGATCGTACGGAGCGTTCGGCGCTTCGTTCGGATAGGGTTGGTACCAGCCCATGCGATCCAGTAACGGCTGCGATGCCATATTGAAGTAGGGATTAACGATCGTGGTCGGGTTCGCGGCGAAGTTTGCCGGACAGGCAACGCCGACACCGCCGTTATAGCACGGAGAACCCCCACCCGCCGACGTCAGTTTATTGAACGCCGAGATGTAGGTGTTCAGGTAATCGATCGAGTTTGTTCCGCTCGGCAGATTACCATATTGGACGAGCGCGTTCGTATAGGTATACGAAAGCTGTCCCGACCAACCGTCGCGAGTCGGGTCACCCTTTTGGATGCCGACTTCGACGCCGTAGCTGTGCTGATGTCCGGTATTCGTTCCCGAAACAAAGCCCGGTGCGAGGACCACGGTCTCGATCTGGTTGTGTGTATCGCGATAGAAGGGAGAGATCTTGAACGTGATGTCGCTGTTGTGGAACCGGTGCTCCCACGAGAAGTCGTAGTTGTTCGAGTATTGGATCGGATTATCGTGTGCCGGCGTCGTGAACCCGAGACCCCAGAATCGGCTGAAGTCGAAGTTCGCGGCGCGTTTACCCGATTGGTCCGCATACTGCTCGAACGCGGTTTCGGTCGGCTGCGTGTATTTGCCGGCCGAGAAACGCAACACGTCATCCGGAGACAGCGTGTACGTTCCGCTCACGCGCGGCGAAAGTGCCAAACGCGTGAACTGGCCGGGGCTTTGCGCGGTGTATTGCAACGGTCCGCACGTGACGCAGCCTGGGATATTTCCGGTCGGATGCAGGCCTGTTTGGCCCGACGGCGCCGGACCGCACGAGGCGAGCGGAGTCGAGGTAACCTTCAGCGCCGGCGGGATCGGTTGACCCGGCGTCAGTGGCGAGAACTGCGGCAGTCCGGTTCCCGGATCGTAGCACAGCACTTGCGCGTATGCGTTGAACCAGAAGTTGAACTCCGAATTGTTCAGGTTCGCCAGGTTGTACTGATAGGACTCGTACCGAAGGCCGAGATTCAGGTCGAGTTTATCGTTCGGCTTGAACTCGTCTTCCAGCGCGACCGATGTAAAGACCGGCCGGACCGTGTTGTACGTACCTTGCCCGCTCGGCACCGTGACGAGCCAGTTGGACGTACCAGCGTTGAAGCTGTTGCATCCCGGCGTTCCCACAAGGGTTCCGCCGACGCCGCAAGCTACGGCGAGGTTCGTCGGTGTCGGGCCTACGCGACCGCTCGTTGCCGGGAACGGGAACGTTCCATAAGCACCCGAGTCGTCGCAATTCCACGGCTGCCCCGTCGTCCTGTTGTAGCAGATCGGGTTGGCCGGATTACCGTTGGTCCAATCCGTTACGCCCGTGCGCGATCCGGCGTAGCCGGATTCCCACGAACCGTTGTTCCAGCGCGCCACGGAGGCCGTCGTGTAGTTAGCCGTGAGACGCAGCAGGTTTTGCGGATTGAACTGATCGGCGAATTGGAACTCTGCACCGCGCGTGTGCGTGGTGAGCTCGTAGTCGGCCGTGCCGTCGCCACCGTATGCACCGGTGACCAGGCCGTCGAGGTAGGCCGTGCCTGCCGCGACCGGACCGCTGATGAGCCAGTCGGAGTAGAACGTGTACGCGAAGAGACGCGCATAGGCGTTGCTGCCGATGTTCTTCGTGTACTGCGCTTTGACGATTCCGACGTCGTTCCAGAAGCCGTCCTTCAGCGTCGCCGGCTGGCCGGAGCTCTTACTCCCGTTTGCTTGACAGTTGCCTGCAAGCGCGTTACCGAACGAACAGGGAGCGTTGAGCGAACGGTTCGTCGGCGAGTTCGGGAAGTAGTACGGATTGGCAACCGCTGTGCTCGCCAGTTGGCCGAACGCCGTGCCCGGCGCCCAAATGAGCGAGTCCATGTACGGTAACGGCGCGTTGTTTGCGGCGCAGCCGATGCGTCCGAACTGTGTGCCCCAGAAGTTCTCATACCCGCAGAGACCTGGGAACTGGCTACTTCCAGTGCTGTAGATCGAGTACGGCGTCAGCAGGTTGCTGATGTTCTGATAGCCGCCCGCGTCAACGGCAGCGTCGCCGTTGAGTTGGTACTGCATCGAGTTGTCGTACAAGAGCTGCAGATCGTCGCGGCCGCTGTCATTTTTGTGCGGAAGCGCGAAGTGCAGATTGATGACGTTGTCCCGCTCGTAAATGTCCGAGAGGACCGTTTGGAACGGATAGTATCCGTTGCAGGCGCCGTTGAATGGACCTGGATTCGCGGCGGTCGTCCCGAGCGGCAGACCGGCGTTCGCGCCGGTAGCTTGGCACGGTGCGAACGGTCCGTTCGCGAAGAATTCAGCCGATCCACAATTCACACCAGTACCAAGGCACTGGGCAAGATTGAAATCGGGTGGCCCAATATTAATGTCGCCGTCGACGGCGCCGAGCCAGTTGGCGATCTGGGCCGAGCCCAGAATGCCTTGCGAGCTCATGCCGTTCGAGGCGATATTGCTCAGGTTATTCCAGTTTCCGGCCGGGAAGTGCTGGTTGTAACCTTGGACTCCGACGTAGTACGAGAACGTACGATTCGGATTTGCGCCGCCCGCTTCAGCCGTCAAGGCATGGTAGAACCCGGGTGCGCCGATGCCGCCTTTGAGCGTACCGAAGCCCGGATACGTTCCGGTCTTGATGACTTGGTTGATGAAACCGCCGAGCGTTGCGGACGATGCGCCGGAAGGCGATCCGCCCGTATAGACTTGCAGTTCCTGTTGGCCCAAGCTCGCGAGCGAGTTGGCCTGATAGTTGTCGAACGCGCGGTTCACCGGAACGCCGTCGAACTCGTAGCCGATTTGGCTATACGCGCTTCCGCGGATGTAGAACACCTGTCCCCAACCCGCATTACCGATATAAGAGGTAACGCCCGGTTGCGAATAGATGCCCGAGTACGCTTGGTTCAAGTTGAAACCGCCGCCGCTGCCCGAGACGACTTGCTGCGTCGCGGCATTGACGGAGTAAACGTCCGCGGTGGTACCGGGCTTGACCAGATTACCGGCAGCCCGTGCCGTGACGTTTGCGATCGTTCTTAACGATGGTGAGATGTTGAGTGACAGTGTGTGCGATTGGTCCGCAAACACAGTGATTCCTGACTGTGACGCGCTGTTGTAGCCCGTCTTCGTTGCCGAGACGGTATACGTGTCAGGCGCCAAAGTGAAGAACCGGTAGTTCCCCCCAGCATCCGTTGTGGCTGTAGCGGATTGTGACGGCGAGACGGCAGTAACCGTCGCATCGGCAACGGGTTTGCCCGTTGTCGCATCCATCACTTGTCCGGTAATGCTACCTGTGGTGCCCGCCAGTGCCCATGTTCCCTGGGAGAGCATTGCCACGAGTAGCAAGATGGCCACGAACGCATGCCTGAGTCGGAATTTTGGCATGGTTCCTCCTATTTTGTGAGGCCAGTTGACATGTCGCCCGGGCATGCGAACCTAAAGTCGCAGACCCGTGCGGCTACGAGAGCCTTCTTTTCACAGATTCTTAATCCTCTGGGAGGCTCCTGAGGGGAAATATGCCCTAAACAGGCAGGCCCTTAAACGGCGGCGGGCATCCGTTGAGCCAAAAGGCCCGGGATGGCGGAGGGCCGGTCCGCGACCGGGACGCCGGCGGCCTCAAAGGCCGCGATCTTGCTCTGAGCCGTCCCGAAGGCCCCGGAAATGATGGCTCCGGCGTGCCCCAGCGACTTGCCCGGCGGGGCGTTGCGGCCACCGACAAAGGCCACGACCGGCATCTGCGACATGTGCTCCTTAATGAAAGCCGCCGCGTCCTCTTCGTCGGATCCGCCAATCTCGCCGCAGAGCACGAGCGCCTCGGTCTGCCGGTCGTTGGCAAACTCCCGCAGGCAGTCCACGAAGGTGGTGCCGATGATTGGATCGCCGCCGATTCCGACGCACGTCGACTGTCCAAATCCGGCGCGCGTCAGCAAATCAACGACCTCGTACGTGAGCGTGCCGGATCGCGAGACGAGCCCGACGTTGCCTTCCTTAAAGACATGGCCCGGCATAATGCCGATTAACGATTTTCCCGGCGAGATCAAACCGGGACAGTTCGGCCCGATGATGCGCATGCCGGGCGTCGTGGCGACGACCTTCAGGACGTCGTGGACGGGAATGCCCTCGGTGATGCAGACCGCAAAGGTTATGCCGGCGTCGTACGCCTCGAAAAGCGCATCGGCTGCAAACGGCGGCGGCACGAAGATGCACGTGTGCGTCGCGCCGGTCGCGTCGACCGCATCGCGCACCGTGTCGAAGACGGGCAATCCATGCTCGCTCTTCTGTCCGCCTTTGCCCGGCGTCACGCCGCCCAGAATGTTCGTGCCGTACTCCAGCATGCGTCCCGCGTGATACGAGCCTTCGCTGCCGGTAATGCCCTGCACGATCACCTTGGTATTTTTATCGAGGAAGATACTCATACAATTGTCATCGTGAGGTATCGAGTCCTGAGCAGTGGTCGAAGGGGCGCGAGCGTATGCGAGCGGCCCTGAGGTAACGAAGGGTTACGCATTCGCCAACTCCACAGCTCTTGCGGCGCCCTCGTCCATGGTTTCAACCGGCGTCATCTTGGCCTCGGCAAGAATGCGACGGCCTTCTTCTTCGTTCGTGCCGGTTAAGCGGATGACGAGCGGCACTTTGCGCGACTTTGTCGTGTCGATCGCCTCCACGATGCCCTTTGCCACTTCATCGCAGCGCGTGATGCCGCCGAAGATGTTGATGAAGATGACCTTCGCTCCCGTGTGGTTGACGACGAGTTCGTAACACTTGCGGACGCGCTCGGCGTTCGCGCCGCCGCCGACGTCCAGGAAGTTCGCAAAGTTACCGCCCGCGTTTTTCACCGCGTCCATTGTCGCCATAGCGAGTCCCGCGCCGTTAGCGATTGTGCCGATGTTTCCGTCGAAGCGGCGGAAGTTGCGCGTGCCGAGTCCAGCCTCCGCAGCCAGCTGCTCGTCCTCATCCAGCGGCAGCGTCTCTTCCCACTTCTTGAACTCGGGATTCTTGAAAAGCGCGTCGTCGTCGAGCTCGACTTTTGAGTCGGATGCGAAAACGCGGCCATCCGTCGTTAGCACGAGCGGGTTGATCTCGATCAGTTTCGCTCCGTAGCGGAAAAACAGATCGTAGATGCCGCCGGCAATCGCCGGGAACGCTTTACGGTAACCGGGATCGAGCTCCGCTTTGAAAGCCAGATCGCGACCGATGAACGGCGAGTAGCCGATCGCGGTGTCTATAAAGAACTTGGCGATCGACTCGGGATGTTTTTCCGAGACTTCTTCGATGTCCATTCCGCCGAAGCGGCTGACCATCATCACGGGCCGCTTGGTCGTACGATCGATGGCAATCGCGCAGTACGCTTCCTTGGCAATCGGCAGCTTTTCTTCTACCAGGATCGAGTTCACCGGTTCGCCTTTTGGATTCTGACGATTCGGCGGCATCGGCGTGGCCATGATATCGTGCGCGACGGTTTTGGCTTCGGCAGCGTTCTTTGCGAACTTTACTTTGCCGGCTTTGCCGCGTCCGCCCATCAGCACTTGGGCCTTGATGACCCATTCGCCGGCGTTGGTTTTGACGAAGTTTCCCGCGTCGTCCGCGGTCGTGGCGTGCTGTCCGCGCGGCACGGGAATCCCGGCGCGGCGAAACAGTTCCTTGCCCTGGTGCTCCATTAAGTTCATACGGGGTTGTCGAGATGTTCCTTCGGCGTGATTGGTACCTGCTGGGGCCCTTCGACAAGCTTCGCTTGCTCAGGACAGGCTGTATCGATGGCTACAGGCGGCTTGTGAAACTCGCACGCAAATTTGTGTCATCCTGAGCCTGTCGAAGGGCCCGTACGCTCCAGCCTCATCCCTTGAGGTGGGTTGACGGTGTGATAGAGTTGGGTGGCTGGTCAGGCACGTCACACCATCAAAAGAGGCGCTCACGGAGGAGCGCCTCTTTTTATTTATGCTCGTGTCGCGGTGAGAATAGGCGCGCTAGTCGACTCGAATGAGAACTGCGTCCCCTTGGCCGCCGCCGCTGCAGATCGCCGCAATCCCGTAACCGCCGCCGCGCTTGCGCAACTGGTTGATGACGGTACCGATGAGCCGCGCGCCCGAGGCGCCGATCGGATGGCCCATCGCGACCGCACCCCCGAAGCGATTGATGTTTTCCGGATCTAATCCGAGGCGCTTGGCCGAAACCAGCGCGACCGCCGAAAATGCCTCGTTGATCTCCCACACGTCGATTTGCTCTTTACGCAAACCCGTCTTCGCAAGCAGTTTGGACGCGGCCATCGCCGGCGTCAGCGCGATATACGGCGAGTCCCACGCGACGGTCGCGTGGTCCAGAATCGTCGCCAGCGCGGAATGCCAATGTGACTTTGCATACTCCGAACTCGCCAGCACCAGCGCCGCAGCGCCGTCGTTCACGCCGGGTGCGTTGGCCGCGGTAATCGTTCCGTCTTTGTCGATCGGTTTGAGCTTGGCCATGGCTTCCAAGTTCGCGTCGGCGCGAACGGATTCGTCGCGGTCGACCGTCGTGCTCGGCACATCGCCGGTGACGAACGGCGCCCACTCGCCGTAGTTCAACGTGAACTCTTTGGAGGGCTGATGCTCCCACACGGCATCCGCCGCACCATTTGAAGAGCCGGCCGCTACCGGAACGCGCGCTCGCGCCGGTTCCGGAAGTTTGTCGACGACGATCTTACCCTTGGCTTTGGTTGCGACGCGCAGCGGCACGATCTCATCCGAAAGTTCGCCTGTGTTCTGCGCTTCGGTTGCGCGCCGATGACTCTCGTGCGCAAAGCGATCTTGCTCTTCGCGCGTGACGCCGAGCTCGTTCGCGACCTTCGTCCCTTGCGCCGCCATCGTCATCGGAAAGTAGTAATCCCAAAGGCCGTCGTGAATCATCGCGTCGATCAGCCGGCCGTCGCCGAAACGATAGCCCGTACGTGCGTCCTTTAAAAGGTAGGGCGCATTCGTCATGGACTCCATGCCGCCGGCGCCGGCCAGCGAATTGCTGCCTTCATTTATAAGGCGCGCCGCATTGACCACGGCGAGCAGTCCGGATGCGCAGACCTTATTGACGGTCTCGGCGGTAACCGTTTTTGCAAGACCGCTCTTGAAGCCGACCTGACGTGCGGGATTTTGTCCGGCGCCGGCTTGCAGCACTTGCCCGAAGACGAGATGCTCGATTTCGGCGGGATCGACGCCCGAGCGTTCGATCGCCGCTACCAGCGCGGCCGCGCCGAGGGTCGTTGCCTCGAGCGAACCTAGGCCGCCGCTCAAGCGGCCGAACGGCGTGCGCGCCATACCGACGACGACAGTCTTTGAGTCCATCATGGTTAGCGCATTCGCGCCGGCTCGGATGCCGTCCCGCGGGGTTGCGTGCAGACGACGCGCTCGTCCGGGCCGCAGCTTTCGCATTCGAATTGAAGCGTGACGTGGGTTATGCCGTAGCGTGCGCGCAGCAGGCCGTCGATCTCGCGGGCGATCGCGGTCGCTTCGCTAACGCGGCGATCGTCAACTAAGATGTGCGCCGAAAGCGCGCGGTCCCCGGTGCCGATAGTCCAAACGTGCAGATCGTGTACCGCTACGATGCCGGGCACGGGCGCCAAAGAATCGCGCACGTCTTCGATGCTCATGCCGCGCGGCGTCGCTTCGAGCAAGATGTCGGCGGCGTCGCGTACGATGCGGACCACGCCGACGACGATGATGGCCGCGACGAAAAGCGTCAAGGCCGGATCGATCCAGGCCGCGCCTGTCAGCGCGATCGCGGCGCCACCGGCGATTACCGCAAGCGCGCCCAGCGCATCGCCGCAGACGTGAAAGATCGCGGCCTGCACGTTCAGGTTCTCGGCGCGGTCGCGCATGAGCAGCAAGCCCACGAACGCATTCACGACAAAGCCGAATCCGGCAACGGCCGCCATCAGCGTTCCTTGCGGATGGTACGGCACGAAGAAGCGGTGGATCGCTTCGTAGATGATGAAGAACGTCGCCGCGAGCAAGAGCGTGCCGTTGGCGAGCGCTCCCAAGATTTCAAGGCGTCCGTAGCCGAATGTCTTGCGTAGATTTGCCGGACGCGCAGCACCGGTAAGCGCCGCCAACGCGATGCCGATCGCAAAGACGTCCATGCAAACGTGCACGCCGTCGGCCAGCAGCGCCAAACTGCCCGCGCGGAATCCGCCCCAAAATTCAACAGCGGCGACGATTGCAACCAGAGCCAGAGCACACATGAGCCGCGTGCGCGGCATCGCTACACCAAAAACGCCTTTACTGCGAGCAGGATCAGCATCGCGCCAAAAAACAGAAACGTGCGGCTTTCGGCTTGCGCGATTACCTCGGGCTTCCACGTCCCCTGCGGATTGGCCGCGGATTTGCCGCGTGGAATAATGCGCGCCACTTCTCTGCAATAGCGAATGAACGATTCGCCGAACCGCGCCTGCAAGAAGTGTTCTTCATGCGGGATGATGGTTGCGTAAACTGCGATCATCGTACCTAATGCAACCACTAGTAAGGCGGTGCGAGTTGCGGCCGGGTTGCCGCCGGTGAACGCGATCGCAAAGCCGACGGCGGTGATGAAGTTTCCGATATACAGCGGATTGCGCACGTACGCGTACGGCCCCGCAGTCACCAGTTCGGGTGCGATGACGGCGTCGTTCCGCGTCGTGACGCCGGAGTAGCCGACCGCCCAGCAGCGCAGGAGCTCGCCGGCTACGGCGATCGGTAACCCAACCATGATTCCTAGCGCGCTGGGCTTTCCGAAGATCACGAGCAGCACCGCCGGCAAGGCTAGCAGCGCGCCGCGATTCTTGAAGACGAACGCGCTCAACGCACGCTCTCGGTCTGTTGTTCCGCCTCGGTGAGCGCCTCTGCAAAAATCTCGTTCAGCGACCGCTCCAGCGAGAACGTCGGCCGCCAGCCCAGCGCGCGCAGCTTGCTGTTGTCGCCATAGAACTGCCGCACTTCTGCCGCGCGCAGCTTGCTTGGGTCCTCTCTGACTTCGACCGGAACGCGCGCGATCTCGATCAAGTGGCGCAATATCGTTTTAATGCTTACCGGCACGCCACTACAGACATTGTAAATCTCGCCCGGAGCTCCGGATTGCGCGAGTGCGGCGTAGGCTCGCACGACGTCGCGGACATCCAAGAAGTCGCGCTCCGCGTCGAGGCTGCCGACGTGCATCACCGGTTCGTCAAGATTACATTTGATGCGCGCGAGCTGCGCGGCGAACGATGGTACCACGAAGCGCTTGTCCTGTATGGGCCCGATGTGATTGAACGACCGCGCGACGATCGCTTTCACTCCGTACGACCGCGCGGCCGCCAAACACGCTACTTCGGCTGCGGCCTTGCTCGCGCCGTACGCGTCGACGGGGCTAATCGGATAGTCCTCGCGTAACGGATTCATCGCTTCGGCAACGCGGCCGTAAACAGACGCCGAACTTGCGAGCACGATCTTCGGCGCGACCTTTGAACGCCCGCTGTAGTCCTGCACGGCTTCGAGCAGCCGGAACGTTCCCATCGCGTTGACGTCGTAGGTTTCGAGCGGATGCGCGATCGCCGTCGGCACGAATGCCTGGCCGGCCAGGTGAAAGATGACGTCGGGCTTCGACTCGGCGATGCTGCGCGCAATGCTTTCGGAATTGGTGATGTCCAGGTGCAAATGATAGCCGTCCACGCGAGCCGGCCCCGAAGCGCCAAATACGTCGTATCCGTCTTCGACGAGTACGTGCACGAGATGGCGCCCGGCAAAACCGTTTGCTCCGGTTACAAGTGCGCGCATCTACACCGGTACGGCACGAACGAGTCTGTCGATGTCCGCCTTGACCATCATCTCGACAAGTTCTTCAAATGAAGTCTCCGGCTCCCAGCCGAGCTCGCGTCTTGCCTTACTCGGATCGCCTACCAGCATATCCACTTCGGCGGGACGCATGAATCGCGCGTCGGTTCGCACGTAGTCTTCGTACGATCCCAAGCCCGCCGCTTCAAAGGCGATCCGGCAGAAATCGCGCACGCTGTGCGTTCGTCCCGTCGCGATCACGTAATCGTTCGGCTCCGCCTGCTGGAGCATCAGCCACATCGCCTTGACGTAATCGCCGGCGAATCCCCAATCACGTTTTGCATCGAGATTTCCGAGGACGAGATCTTTCGCAAGATCGAGTTTAATGCGTGCGACGCCGTCGCTAATTTTTCGCGTGACGAATTCGCGCCCACGACGCTCGGACTCGTGATTGAACAGTATTCCGCTCACCGCAAACAAATCGTACGACTCGCGATAGTTCACAGTAATCCAGTGCCCATATACTTTCGCAACGCCGTACGGACTGCGCGGGTAGAACGGCGTGGTCTCGCGCTGCGGCGTCTCTTGAACTTTGCCGAACATCTCGGAACTCGACGCCTGATAAAATTTGATCTTCGGGTTGACGGCGCGGATCGCTTCGAGCACGCGCGTTACGCCCAAGGCGGTAAACTCTCCGGTCAGCACCGGTTGCGCCCAAGAGGCCGGCACAAACGATTGCGCTGCCAGGTTATAGATTTCGCCCGGTTTGACGCTCTCGACGATGCTCGTGATAGACGTTTGGTCCAACAGATCGCCCGACACGAACTCTATGTCGTCGACGATATGCTGGATGCGTTCGTGCACGTCCGTGCTGGTGCGGCGCGTCATGCCGACCACACGATAACCTTTATCCAGCAACAGCTCCGCCAGATAGGAGCCATCCTGGCCGGTTATACCGGTGATGAGCGCCGTCTTTTTCATGAGGCTCCCTTCGACTCGATTATGGCCGTTCCGCCTGGAGCCACGCTGTCGCCGCGTCGACGGTGCCGAACCGGCGGAAGCCGGAATCGACCGTTACGAACTCGCCGCGTCCCTGAAAGATCGCGTAGCGTCCTTCAAACAATTGGGTCGAACGGACGGTCGCCCAATAATGCGGCAGCACTTCGGCCCGATCTTCGTGCACCGTCCCGGCGGTAGCATATTTTGGAAGAACGTTCAGCGCGTACTGCAACTGTGTTACCATTCCGCCGCTGCCCAACACAAAATAGCCGTCCGCGTGCCGCGCGTCTTTCAGCGCGCTCGAAAAAGCGACGAGGTTGCCTGCAACGCGATACGTATAATCGTGCAGGTACCGCGCATCGAAGGGCACCGCGAAGCCCGGCTCCTTTGAAGCTGCCAGCAGCTGACGCTCGAGCGCCTCTTGCGCGGGAGTGCCCGTCGATCGCCCGCTCACCATGTCGCGCAGGACGCGAATGCGCACCAGCCGGTCGTTTTCGAAAACCGCCGCCAATAAGACATCCTCATGACGACGGATCGGTCCGGCTGCCATGTCGACGGTGCGCTGGATCCGGTAGCCGATAATGCCCGTGTGATCGCGAGCGGCGAGCGACGCCGCCAAAACAACCGCTGCCGGAACGCTCACTTCGTCACGCGTGTCGCGATAAAGGCCGCAACTTCACTCGGCAGCGTTCCACGGCCGAAACCGGCGTCGTAGCCGAGCTCGGTCGCGAGCAGCGCCGTCATGCGCGGACCGCCGGCGCAGAGCACGATGGCATCGCGCAGACCTTCGGCTTCCAGCAATTCGACCAGCGCCGTAAAATTCTTAACGTCGCTCCCTTTCTGCGTTACGACTTGCGATGCCAGCAGTGCGTCGATCTGTTTCTCTTTGGCAAACTGCACGAGATCCTCGGGCGAGACCTGACTTCCCAAGTTGAACGCTTCGAACATCTTGTAGCGTTCCAGGCCCGGATCGCCGTGATAGCCTTTCATATTGAGAATAGCGTCGATGCCGACCGTGTGTGCGTCGGTGCCGATGGTCGCGCCGGCGACGCGAATCTTGCGGCCCAGCCGTTCGGCGACCAGCGCGTCGATCTCATCCATTGTCATGGCATGCGTTTTTACCGAAGGCGCGGTAATCGAATCAGCGTCGACGCTTTGATTCGTGCTCGCGTACACGACAAAAAATGAATAGCCTCGCGCGATCGAGCGGCCTTCGGCCACTTGCACGTCGGAAAACCCCATTTTGGCGACCAGTTGGCGCGCGGCTTCGTCGGCAGCTTCGCTCCACGGCAGCGGCAATGTAAATGAAAGCTGCACTTTGCCGTCGTTGAGGGTGTCGCCATAGGGTTTAATCGGATTGCTCACGGCAGCAACTCTTCAAAGGGATTCCAATAGTCCGGTGCGCGTTTGAACACGCCGCCGGATCCGCGGCCGCCGTCGGGAGA
Source organism: Candidatus Rubrimentiphilum sp. (assembly GCA_035710515.1). Taxonomy (NCBI): domain Bacteria; kingdom Bacillati; phylum Vulcanimicrobiota; class Vulcanimicrobiia; order Vulcanimicrobiales; family Vulcanimicrobiaceae; genus Candidatus Rubrimentiphilum; species Candidatus Rubrimentiphilum sp. The sequence continues at coordinate 93,173 of DASTDE010000004.1, forward strand.
TCGTCGGACGTCGGCAAAGACTCCGCCCTCGATCGCGTGCATCAACCCGAGCACCGAGACGCGCTCGAGCAGCGAGGTGCATTCGGCCAAGACGTCCTGCGCGCGCCGCTCGATCCGCCCGCCCTTCTTCGCTTCGATGTCGTCGCCGAAATGGCGCGCCGTATTCATGACGTATCGCGCATTTTCCAGCGAGAGCGCGCGGTCGCCAAGAAACGGCGTGTGAATCGCTTCGGTAAGGATGCCGCACAGGTGAATGGTCTGTTTCGTCATCACTGACGTGAGATTGAACATCGCATCGATCAGATGTCCTTTGAAAATATCGCCCGTCATGTGTTTTGTGGGCGGCATATATTTCAATGGCGCGTTCGGAAAGGCCTGACGCGCGAGCTGCGCCTGGGCGACCGCAAAGAGAAATCCGTCTTCGGCATTCGGATCTATTTCATAGGCGTCACCCAGACCGATCTGTTCGTCGGGCATGCCCGCGCGATGCGCGAACTCTTCGTTGATGAACTGCGACGCCAGCACCGCCGGAGCTTGTTCGACCGCGTCGGCGGTGGTGAGATAGTTGTCCTCGCCGGTGTTGATGATAATTCCCGAGGCGGCGTTCAGCCTGCGGCTAAAATGCTGGTCGACAAACGTGCGTTTCATGTTGATGTCGCGAAACAAAATGCCGTACATCGAATCGTTAAGCAGCATGTCCAGCCGCTCGAGCGCGGCCATCGCCGCAATTTCGGGCATGCACAACCCGCTCGCGTAGTTCGTGAGCATCACATAGCGGCCCAAACTCGCCGAGACTTCGTCGAGCGCCTCGCGCATGATCGCGAAGTTGGCCTGCGTGGCATACGTGCCGCCGAATCCTTCGGTCGTCGGACCGTACGGAACGAAATCGAGCAGCGACTGCCCCGTCGAACGGATCACCGCGATAATTTGCGCGCCCGCTTGCGCAGCGGCGACGGCGGCGGAGCGATCTTCGTAGATGTTGCCGCTGGCAACGATGATGTACAGCAGCGGCGGAGGCAACTGCGGAAGACGTTTCAATAACTCGTGGCGCTCGTCGCGCCGCGAAGCGATACGATCCAAACCCCGGCGCGCGTGCGAAACCACCGCTTTGCGCGCGGCGTCGGCCGGGACGTTGGCGTAATCTGCCAGAGCGATCGCTCCACTTGCGATCTTCTCGCCGGCAGCCAGCGGTTCAATTCCCGTCTTTGCAAGCACGCGGCCGAACGCAAGCGCGGCGCCGTTTCCGAGCTCGCGCGGTTCGATCGCGTCAACAATGCGGTTCGGAACCGGGACATCACCGGCATCCACGCCGTCCACGCCCAGTAACCGCAGCACCGAGCGCTCCACCGAAACGGTCGAGTGCTTTTCGATAAACGCGTGGATGGGCGCCGCGATCTGCGCCGCCAACTTCCGGCAGCGGTCGATGGCCTTGCGGTCGATCTGCAATTCCATGGGTCCGTAGGTTGTTAAGGGCGACGCGGCGGCGCCCCTCGAACTACGCCCGCGATGAACCAGACGCAGCGGACCGGATCGATCGCGGCAATCGCCCTTGTGCTTGCCGCCGCCACGGCGTTCGGCTTGCGCACCTCGCAAGCCCAATCGCCCGCACCGAAGGTGGATGCAAGCAGCGCCTGGCCGATGTATCAGCGGTACGCCACGCACAACGCGGTCTTTGACGCGCCGAAACTGCACGCCGGCTGGCAGAGCCAGCTGGGAGATCGCATTAACGCGGGCTTTGCTTTGGACGGCGACACGCTCTACGCCGCGAGCTTCGATCACAAGCTCTACGCGCTCGAAGCCGCAACGGGGAAGATACTTTGGAGCGCCGAGGCCGATGGCGTTCTCATGTCAACGCCGGTCTTTGCACAGGGTCTGATCGTCGTGGGCAGCGGCGAGAACGGATTTTTAAAACCGCTCGACGGCTCGAGCCAAGTCTGGGGCAGGCCGCAAGGCAACGGCGTCTTTGCTTTCTCGCTCGACGGAAAGCTCGTCTGGACGTTCCACACGACCGGTGAAGACATGCCGTCGCCCGCAATTGCCGGCGACACCGTGATCTTCGGCAACGGCGACGCGCACGCATACGCATTGGATCTCGCAACCGGCAAACTCAAATGGCAAAAACCGCTGGCCGGCGCCGTGACGATGGCCTCGACCGCGATCGACGGCGGAGCTGCGTTCATCAGTTCGTGCCACAACGCGCCGTACTATTGCGAAACGCGCGCGCTCGATCTGCGCGACGGGCACACGCTCTGGGTTAATCCCAACGGCGGCAGCGATTGCGCGCCGACGGTCGCCGATGGTCTGGTTTTCGTCAACACCAACCGCAACGATGAAACCCGCTTTCACACGGGCGGCGTGGACGTCGTGGCCGCCGTCGACGAGACGACCGGCCAGACGCGCTGGACCTACGCCGGCGAACCAGGACCGTATACGTTTCCCGTCACCAACGAGCGGCAGATAGCCGCCACGTTTGCGGACGGCGTTCTCTATCAGCCTATTGGCAACGCCAGCAACGTGATCGCCTTTGAAGCTCGCACCGGCAAAGTGCTCTGGAATCTGCGCACGTGGGCGAACGTGAAGATGAGTCCGCTGATCACCGGCGGACGCGTCTATTTCGGCGACACGGGCGGCATTCTGTACAACGTCGATCAGCAGACCGGCCGCGTCGTGCACACGAGTTCGTTCTTGCAGCCGTTCTCGGCGGCGCCGCCGCTTATTCTGGGCGACACGATCGTTTTCGCCGTCGGCCCGGTGATCATCGCGATGCCGCTTGCCGACGTCTGACGGCTGCCGAGCGGCCGCCCGGGCCGGCCCTGCCCGGCCCAGTGTAACCATCGCCCGCCACGGCGGTAGAACTCCCAAAAGCCCGAACAAGAAAGGGGCATGACTATCGGAGAGCAGAGCGACGAAGCTCTGGTGCGGCTAGTCCGCAGCGGCGAGCGCGAGGTCTTCTCCGTATTGGTCGACCGCTACAAACGTGGAATTGCAAGCTTCATCAGCGCCGCAGTGCGCACGCCGGCCGACGTGGCTGACCTCTCGCAGGAAACCTTCCTGCGAGCCTATGCGCATTTGGGCACCTTCAATCCGGCGCTCGGAAAGTTTTCAACCTGGATGTACCAAATCGCGCGCAACGTCGTTCGCACGTATTTGGGGAAATCCCAGCGGCGTGTCCAGACGGCTGAGTTGCCGGAAGATCAGAGCCTCGAAAACGCACTGCCGGATCTCTCACGCGACGGCAACCCTGAATCGGGAGTCGTTCGCGCGGAGGCCGAGCGCGAGCTGCGCGCCGCGCTCGCCGAGCTCCCCGAGCGGACGCGTACGGTGCTAGCGTTGCGTTACTACAATAATATGGAGTACCACACCATCGCGAGCACGCTCGGACTCTCGCTCGGCAACGTGAAGACGCTGATTCATCGCGGCAAGATCGCGCTCGCGCAAAAGATGCTCGAACGAGAAAAGCAGGCGCAGTCAAACTCGCATGAAGCGCCGCTAAACGGAGGGACGCGTGCGCTGCTCCTCGTGTGAACCGCTTTTCGATCGGTATCTAGAAGGCACGCTCACGCCGCGCGAGCAGAACGAGGTCGCAGCTCACGTTCGCTCGTGCGGGCAGTGCGCGCTGCTGCTGGAAGAGCTGAAAGTCGTGGACGCGCTGCTTTTCACCACCAACGCGCCTGAGCTGCCCGTCAACTTCACATTCGCGGTGATGGCCGAAACGCGATCGATGCCCGCGCCCGTATGGCGCGAGCACCGGATTTGGAGTTTCGTCGCGCTGTACGTTACGGCGGCCTGGGTTGCCGTTATCGCCGCCATCGCGATCTCAGGCGCGAAGTTTTCGACGATTGGCGCCGCAGCCGCGGGCGGTGCAAGCACTGTCGCGCATGCGATCGGGGCAGGCTTCGACGGCATCGGGCAAGGGGCGCCGGCCCTGGCGACCTTCGGCATCGGCGTGCTGTTTATCGACTTTACACTTGCCGCCGCGGTTGCACTCTTGTATTTCGTCGTGCGCCCGAGGCTGGCGGCGCATCTCGCATCGGCACGGGAGGTTTCATGACGTACCGCCTCGGCATTCTCATCACGTTGATCGCGTTGTCGCTCGGCGTCACCGCCGCGCCCGCGTCGGCAAAGACGCTCCCGATCGATCGCGGTGGAACTTACACGTTGGAAAACGTCTACGTTGCACCTGGTCAGGTCGTCCAAGGCGACATCACGGTCTTCGGCGGCAACGCCATCATTGAGGGCGAGGTCGACGGCGACGTTGCGGTCTACGTTGGAACTATTCAAACGGGTCCCGGAGCCGTCATCAACGGCAGCCAGCATGTCTACGGTGGCGACGTCGGTTCCATCGTGCCATGGGCGGCCGGCGCGTCCACGCTTGCCGCGGAAAACGCGAAAATCACCACGCTGCTCGCGTACAGCTTTGTCGTCGTGCTGATCTTCCTGATCTTTCCGGTGCGCGTACGCACTGCGCTCGATCGTGTCGAGAAACATCCGGGCCTTTCGGCCGCAGTCGGCGTGCTCGCGCTTATCGCTTTCATACCGATTGCGGTGCTGCTCTTCATCAGCTTCATCGGCTGGCCGCTCATTCCACTCGAAGTGGTGGCGATAGTAGCGGGCGTGCTGATAGGCCAGGCGGCGCTCGGCTTGCTGATCGGCCGGCGCCTTTACGAACTTGTGCATCCGCACGGCACGCCGTCGCCGCTCGGCGCGCTGCTCATCGGACTCGTTGTGCTCTGCGCGGCAGAAATCTTACCGGTCGTCGGCCCACTCGTGGTTGCGCTGGTCTGGACGATCGGATTGGGCGCAGCCATCCTGGCATTCATCCGCGAAACGACGTTCACCGGTCCCGGAGTCACGGCCGCGCCACCTCCGAGCGGCCCGCCGATGCCCGCCTAACAATCGTCCGCCGGAATTTCAAGAACCGCAACGAAGGCAGTTCCGGCAAATGACACGTGCTACCATTATTGCGGGCGGCGGCGCGAGCGGCGTTCTGTTCGCGGCCGCGCTTCTACGCCGTTCGAAAAATGCTCGCGTCATCATCGTCGAGCCGCGCGAAGAGCTCGGAAGAGGCGTCGCATACTCGACCGATTGCAGCGCCCACCTGCTCAATGTCCCGGCCGCGAACATGTCTGCATTTCCCGACAAGCCGGATGATTTCGTGCAATGGCTGAAGGCCAACACGCCTGAGTCCGCCGACGCAACCTCGTTCGCGCCAAGATCGATCTACGGCGACTACATCAGCGCGATTGCATCACGCGAACGGGAAGCGGCAGGCGCCAGATGGCAGCACGCGCGCGCATTTGCTCACGAAGCCCGCATCGACGATGCCGGCGTGCGGGTGCTGCTTTCGGACGGTGCGACCGTGCACGGAGACAGCCTTGTTATTGCGACAGGCAATGCCGCGCCGGCCGCGTGGCCCGGCACGACGTCCGGTAATCCAGGAGGGGCGCGGTTCTTCGGCTCGGCGTGGGAGAAAGGCGCGCTCGTTCCCGGAAGCGCGAACGAAACGGTTCTTCTGCTCGGCACGGGACTCACCGCAGTTGACGCCGTGCTAGGCTTACGCCGCAACGGACATCGCGGAACGATGTACATGGTTTCACGCCGCGGTTTGTTTCCGCACGAACACCGACTCTTTGATACGCCACCGGAAGCGCGACCGGACGCCACAAGCATCCGTGACTTGATCGGCGTTGTGCGCGGCGAGAACTGGCGCGCAATCCTCGACCGTCTCCGTCCCCACGCCAATACGTTTTGGCAGGCGCAGGCGCTCTCCGATCAGCGGCAGTTCATGCGCCACTTAATGCCCTATTGGAACGTTCACCGTCATCGGCTTTCACCCGAGGCCGCCAAGGAAGTCGCCGGCCTGATCGCCGGCGGCAGCCTGCGAATTGTTGCCGGCCGCACAGGTGAGGTCGAAAGCACACCGCGGGGCCTGCGCGTCTCAATCAAGTTGCGCGGTGAAACGGAAACGCTCAACCTTGAGCCGGGGCGCATCATTAACTGCAGCGGACCCGAGCATGATTTTCGCAAGCTTCCGAATCCGCTCATACAAAGTCTGCTGGCAGCCGGCGTGATGACGCCGCATCCGCTGGGAATCGGCGTTGCGGTGGACGAGAACGGAGCCTTGATCGGCGCGACGTCGGTGCCTTCGAAACGGGTGTTTGCAATCGGACCGGTACGGTACGGAACGCTCATCGAAACGACCGCGATACCCGAGATCCGCGTCCAAGCGCGGGACCTCGCGGACTTTCTGGCAGAGGACGCCGCGATGGAGTCAGCCTCCTAGAAGCCCGGCCTCAAGGCTGAGTACTCACCTAGCGGGCGAGGGGCCGATTTCGGGGAATAGAGCTGGCCTATGGCTACCATCCCGAGAACCGTGCGCTTTGCCGCGCGGACCGCTCGCATGCGCGCCTCCACCATCCGCGAGATGCTCAAGGTTACACTCCAGCCTGACGTCATTTCGTTTGGCGGGGGACTCCCGGCGCCCGAACTCTTTCCGTGTGACGCCATCGCCGAGTGCACGCGCGAGGTAATGAGTGAATACGGTCCGCGCGCGCTGCAGTACACCGTAACCGACGGCATTCCGGAGATGCGCGAATGGGTGGCACACCGGCTCACGCGCCGCCTGCAAACACCGTTTGAACCGCACGAGATTATGATCGTCAACGGTTCGCAGCAAGGCCTCGATTTAATCGCCAAGATCCTGATCGATCCGGGCGATCACATCGTGCTCGAGAATCCGTCGTATCTCGGCGCGATTCACGCGTTCGACGCGTATCAAGCACGCTATCTCGCGGTGGACACCGACGAAAACGGCATGATTCCGGAATCGCTCGAGCACGTTCTGGCGCACGCGGAGCCGCCGCCGAAATTCGTCTATCTCGTCGCCAACTTTCAGAATCCGACGGGCCGCACGCTTTCGCTCGAACGCCGCGAACGCATCGTGCGCATCTGCGAACACTTCGGCGTCCCGATCTTCGAAGACGACCCGTATGGCGAGTTGCGCTTCGAAGGTGAGAACTTGCCGGCGCTCGCCTCCTACCCGACGAGCGGAACGATCATTTACAGCGGCACCGGCAGCAAGATTCTGGCGCCCGGCATGCGCGTAGCGTGGCTGGCCGTTCGCGATCCCGAGGTCCACGAGAAACTCGTGCTGGCCAAGCAAGGCGCCGATCTGCAAAGCGGAACGCTCACGCAGTACGTCTTCGCCCGCGTCGTCTCGCGCGCGGAAGAGTTTGAAAAACACGTGGAAACGATCCGGCGCGTCTATCACGAGCGCCGCGACGTCATGTACGACGCACTGGCGGAACATATGCCGAAGACGGTGTCGTTCAACCGTCCGCAGGGCGGCATGTTTCTGTGGGCCCGTGCCGCCGGCGTGGACACGACCGATCTTCTGCAAGTCTCGGCCAAAGAAAACGTGGTCTTCGTTCCCGGCGTTTCCTTCTATCCGCACTGCGACGTGACCGACGGAATGCGCCTCAACTTTTCCAACGCGCGCCCAGAAAAAATCCGCGAAGGCATCCAACGGCTGGCTCTTGCGGTACGCGAGATGCCCACACTGTCATCCTGACCCCAGTGTCATGGTGAGCTTGTCGAACCACCGCCGAGCTTGGCGAGGCGCGCTTTTCGCGCTGTTTATCGCCCTTACAACCCTCCCCGCGAGCGCGCAAACTGCGCCGGCACTATTTAACGTCCAACTCTACGGCGCTAAGGGCGACGGAATCGCCGACGATACGCAAGCGTTTGCAGCTGCACGCGATGCAGCCGCAGCGGCCGGCGGCGGCGTCATCTACGCCCCGCACGTGCACGCGTTTTACCGCGTCTCCGGCTGTCCGGCGCTGAACTTTGCGAGCACCGTGCCGCTGACGCTGCGTGGCGACGGCAGATTCCTCACGATCATCCAAACATCAAGCCCAGCATGCGACATCGTGAGCGTCAACCAATCGCGCTTCACGATCGAATCGCTGTCACTCGACTGCGTGACGCAATGCACTGCCGGCCAGGCGTTAGCTTTCCGCTCCGGCAGCTTCGTCCGGGCGTACGACCTGTGGTTCGGCTTTCAGACGTTCGGCGACATCGCGATCGGCGCGCCCGAGCTCGCCCGCGCGAGCTCCGACAAAGTTACGATCGAAAGCATCGACGGCCATATCGCGCATGCCGGCGGCGCCGGCATCGACGTCGAGACCGGCTACAGCGACATCGAGCTGCGCGACGTGCGGCTGAATTGCAATGAGCCGGCTCGCCGCGCCGGCAACGCCTACGGATTGCGCGCGCGCGGCTCGTTCGACACGCTCACGATGAGCGGCGTGTACTTGCAAGATTGCGGCTACGGCATGGCCTTCACACCTGCCGACGGCGCGATCGCCGAGGATATCATCGGCACGAACATTATTCTCGACGGCATGGAACAGACCGCGCTGCTGATGCGCCCGCAAGGCGTGCGAGCAAGCGGCATGGTGCTGCGCGTGACGCTCGACAACCTTTGGGCCGGCGCGCAGGGCGCACCGGGCGGAACGAGCGCGGTCGGGATTCTTCTCGACGGCGGCCCGCGGCGCACCGGCGTCGACGGCGTACGCATCAGTAACTTCACGGTTCCCCTGGCGCAAACGTACGGGATCGCGCTCGATCGCGGAAACGATCCGGCTTTTCCGATGCACGCCGCCTTCACCGGCGGCAGCGTCTCGGCTTGGTCGCATGCCGCGCCCGGAAAATATCCCGCCGTTGCCGTCGGGCTGACGTCCCCGGTCGACGACGTGTTGTTCAGCGGCGTAGCCACCGGCGCTTGGGCGCACGTCGGCACGCCGGAAAGCGCCGCGCGGGCATATCGCATTCATCCCGGCAGCAAACACGTGCGGGTCGAAGGACCCTGAGCCCGTCGAAGGGTACACGACGGGACTACACCTATGGAGAATCATCGTGGCTGAACATTTGGTAACCGGAATCGCACAATCGTCCAATCCCGGGCAGCTTGAGGATGCCTTGTGCAACAAGCCAAGCATGAATTGCGACAAGCTCGCGGTCATTACCAAAGATTCGCCGACGACCGAGCATGAAGAATCGCTCGTAAACTTCTTGCATGTGGGCCAGGGTCACACAACCACCGACTCTTCGCACGACATCATCACCGGCTCGACCGGGATCATGACGACGTTCGATGCGCAAGTGCCGAACATCAGTTCCGACAACCGCTACATTGGATTCTTCGCCGAACCCCACATCATCGATCACTTGGCGGACTGGCCCATTCCCGAAGACCAAATCCAAAACTATAACGACGCTATCGAAGCGGGACGGAGCGTCGTCACGTATACGGCCGCGCCGGGCGAGGCGCCCGGCGTGGAGCAGACGTTCCGCGACGCGGGATTAAGAAACGTAAAGACTTTCGAAACAAAGAAAGACTAGCTCGTTCTGGAAGGCGCCTTCCCTAGCGCGCACGGCGGGGAATCTGTCTCAACACACTAAATAATGCCGAACCGCCATATGATCGCCGAAAACAATCCTTCTGTCAGCGTTGACGAGCTCATGACCAAAATCAACGAGCAGATCGCCGGCAGCCGTGCCGCATCGCTCTTGGATTCCGAAGGCATGCGATCGTTAACCGCCGACACCGTCACCGCGGTGGCGAACATGGAAGCCATCATCCAAACTGCCGAAAATGCGTCACACGTGCGCACGTCGTGGGGAGCAAGTTTGGCGCGCTTTCCCTTTAACATCTTGCCGCTGCGCGCGTTCTTCTTACGCGTGCTGGCGTTTATCTTTCGCGATCAGCGCCAGGTCAACGCGATGCTGATCGACGCATTCCGCGCTTCGCTCGAGCTCAACGTTCGTCTGTGCGAGCAGGTCGACGCTATGCGCGCGCGGCTCGACGATATCGAACGGCCGAAACGCCGCAAAACCGGTTGAAGCTCGCCTTCGTCACGCCGTGGTTCGGCGAGAACCTGCGAGGCGGCGCCGAACGCATCGCCTTCGAGGCGGCTCACGGTCTGCAGGCGCGTGGGCATGACGTCGAGATCATCACGACCTGTTCGGAATCGTGGGACGGCGACTGGTACAGGAACGCACATCGCCCGGGGCTTTCACAAGAGGGAGACCTACCCGTTCGCCGGTTTCGCGTCGACCGCGCCAATCGCGAACGCTTCGACGCAGTCAACCAGGTGCTGCTCGAGACTCGACGGTCCCGGCTGAAGCCGGGACTATCTCCTATAGACGAACGAAGCGCTCGCGACTTTATCAAACACAACATCAACTCGTTTGAGATGGGCGTGCACATCCGCAACCATGCGGATGACTATGCGGCCTTTATTTTTTTGCCGTACCTCTACGGCACGACGCTGCAAGGCTGGCGGTTCGTGCCGGAAAAAGCTGTCTTGCTGCCCTGCTTGCACGACGAGGCCTACGCGTATCTGCCGCGCGTTTGCGAGATGATGCTCGGAGTCGCGCAGCTGGCCTTCAACAGTGAGAGCACGTATCAAGTCGCGCAGCGTCTCTACGGCCCGGCGATTATTCCGCGCAGCACGGTAGTCGGCGCGGCGATCTCGTGGCCGCAAACCGCCAACCAGTCCGGCGAACCGATCGGCGGCTTCCAGCCGGAAAGCTCGCGGTACGCGCTGTACTTGGGCCGGCGTTCGGCTGAAAAGAACGTCGACGTGCTGGAACGAGGCTACCGGAGATTCCGCGAGCTTGCGCCGGAATCGCAACTCCAGCTGGTCAGCGCGGGACTCGGAGAACGCACGAGTCTGGAAGACGTCCCCGGCATCGTCGATCTCGGATTCGTGAGCGAGGATCAAAAGGTGCGGCTGCTGCGGAACTGCGCCATGTTGATGCAGCCCAGCGTCAATGAAAGCTATTCGCGCGTGTTGATGGAGGCTTGGCACGCTGGACGGCCCGTCACCGTGCACGCAGATTGTCCGCCGACGGCCGATGCCGTGCGTGAAACCGGTGCGGGCTGGCTGGCAACCGACGAGCAATCCTGGCAAAAGACTTTTCTGCAGCTCGACGCGACTCCGGCGGCCGAATTGTCGGCACTGGGCGCGCGCGCCGCGGACTACGTGCAACGCTATGCATCGTGGAGCGAAGTGCTCGATCGCTACGAAGTGATTCTGAGTAAGGTTTCTTCCGGTTCGCGGCACGCTCCGTGGCATGCGACGCCGGAACGCCACGCCGTGCATCAAGTGGTTTCACATCTCACCTACGGCACGTCCGAAGCGATCGGCGCGATCGCGCTGCGCGACGAGTTGCGGGCGCACGGGTTCGAGTCGCTCATCTTCGCTCAAGACGCCGACGAGGAGTATGCCGCCGAAGCGATACCGGGAGCGCCGCCGCCCAACGGCGCGGTCGTCCTGCGCAATCGCGCCGACCTGGCGCCGGTAGCGGATCCGCAGCGCTGGAACATCGCGCCGGACGTAACGCTGATGAGTGCCCTCCAAGACGGTCGAACAAATATACTCTTTGTCGGCGAAGTAGACGAACATAACGGGCAACTCGACCTGCTGGAAGTCTTCGGTCACTACCTGATGCTGGATTTCAATGCGCGCTTGATCCTGGCCGGACGAATCGCCGACGAAGGCTATCATCGCCGGTTGCGCGAGGCAATCGATCGCACAGGCGTAGCGCAGCGGATTCTTCTCCCGGGAGCGGTTTCAGAAGCGGCGCTGGCGGCGTTCTATCGCACGGCGAGCGTTTTCTGTTCGCTCAGTTCCGGCCGCCAAACGCTAGGCTTGCCGCTCGTAGAAGCGATGTGGTTCGACATTCCCGTTTGCGCGCTGCGGACTCCCGCGAGCCAAGCGTTGCTTGGCAACGCCGGCGTTTTGATCGACGACACGAGCGATCGGCTGCGGCTGGCGGCGTTGCTGCGCGTCCTTGCGACGGATCGGAACGTTCGCGAAAAGGTGGTGGCCTCGCAGCGCAACCGGCGCGAAGTCTTCGCACCCGAGGCGTGGTGCCGCCAAGTCGGCGCGCTGGTCGGATGCGCATAGCGCTGGTCGTCCCGCGCGCTTCCGAAGAGATCACCGGCGGCGCCGAGGCCTTTTGCCTGACGGCGGCGCGAGAACTGGCGGCCAATCACGATGTCGAGGTGCTCACGACGTGCGCGCACGACTATCAGACGTGGGCGAACGTCTATGCCGAAGGCGTGGATGCGATTGATGGTCTTACGGTTCGGCGTTTTCGCGTCGACCAGCCGCGTGACACGCTGCGCTTCAACCAGATCTCGGCTCAGTTTCGCTATCGCCTAAGCACGCTGAGCGACCGGGAACAGGAGCTGTGGCTGCGCGAGCAAGGCCCGTACTCAACGACGATGCTTCGGTACCTCTGGGAGCAGCGTGAAAACTACGATGCGTTCGTCTTCTTCACGTACCTCTACGCGACGACGTATTTCGGCCTGCCGCTCGTCCAAGATCGCGCATACCTCGTTCCGCTGACACACGATGAATGGCCGGTCTACATGCCGGCATGGAACGCGCTCTTCGATCGCCCGCGCGGCATGCTTTTCGTTTCACCTGAAGAGCGCGGCTTCGTCCAGCGGCGATTTTCGCGTACGCTGCCTAAGAGCCCGATCTGCTACGTACCTCTTCACGCCGCGCAAAAAGGCGATGCGGAAGCCTTCCGGCGCAGCTCAGGGATCTCGGAACCGTTCTTACTCTACGTCGGACGAATTGACGGCTCGAAGGGATGCGACGAGCTGTGCGCACTCTTCGCGGAGTACTCGCAATCGCACGGGCAAAGCGGATTGCATCTCGTGCTCGCGGGTGAGGGCGGCGAATTGCTGCCGCGATACGAGCGCATTCATGCTTTGGGCTACGTGGACGAAGCGACGAAATGGAATGCTCTGGCGGCTTGTTCCGCTTTTGTGATGCCTAGCCGCAATGAAAGTCTTTGCATTGCGCTGCTGGAGGCGTGGGCCGCGCAAAAACCGGCCTTGGTAAACGGGGCGAGCCCGGTGCTCGTCGGGCAATGCCGGCGCGCGAACGGCGGCCTCTGGTACAGCGACCAAAAGACGTTCAACGCCGCGGTTGATGTAATAACTTCAGAGGTAGGCGAGATTTTGGGGCGCCAGGGCAGCCGGTTTTTCCGCGAGCACTACGAGCGCGGCAACGTCCGCGAATCGTTCAGCTCTTTATTGTCATCCTGAGGTATCGAAGGGGTTAAACCGCGTTCAAGCGTTCGTTGAGCGAGCGTATGACTTCAAGCCGTTCGCGAGCGAGCTCGTCCAACTGCTCGATGACGGCGAGTCGTTCTTCTGCAACCTTGCGCATCTCCACCGCTTCGTCGCGTTGTGACTTCAAGAACTCATCGAGTTTGTTAATCAAGAGATCTTTGGCAGTCGCATCCATTTTCGTGGACTCAAACGCGCCGCGAAGTTCCTCCAGCTGACGGTTCCGCTCGTCAAGCGACTGCGTCAGCTCCATGATGCGGCGGCCGCGTTCCTGAGCGGCCTTCTGTTCGTCCTCGGTCCTCCTGTTCAAGAACTCGAGCTGCTCGCGCAGGAAGGCCACGTGTGCATCGAAGCGCTCAATGATGCCAAGCCGTTCGTTTGCAGCCTTTTGAAACCGGCCGATATGTTCGCGCTGCTCATCGACCGTCGTTTTTAAGCCTTGGATCACTTCTTCTTTTTTCCGCAGATGCTCGCGCAGCGTCTGTGCCTCTCCCGTCGCAGCGAGCGCCTCGGAGAGTTGCTTGACCTGCGACTCCAGCGATGCGAGCAAGCCGGCCTTGAGATGGCGATCCGATTCCAAACCCTCGCAGCGGGCGGCAAGTGCCGCGTTCTCTTCGCGCAACGTCTCGACTAAGCGCAGCCGCCCTTCCGCCAGTTGGCCCGATTGCAGAAGCTCGGTTTCCATCGCTTCAACACGTTCATCGGTTTCGTGCGACCGCTCGGCGATCTGCGCGCCGGCATTCCGGCTAACGCTCTGCAGCCGCCGGATGAGATTGAGCCGCTCTTCCGCAGCGGTGCGCAAACGGCGAACCTCAAGGTCCTTTGCGTCGAGATCGGCACGCATCTGCAGCACACCCACGCGCTGTCTCCGGATCAGATCCGCATAAAGCCCGACGGAACGCCGCACCTGGCGAAGATTCGGTTGCGGAAGCACAACCGGGCGCGACTCATGGATGAAGAAATAGTTATAGAACCGGTCGTCGTGACGCTCGCACTCGGTGACGATTCCATCGCTAATCACGTACGGCGTATAGCCGATGTCCTTTAGCCGTGCAATCGTCGCCTCGGGGTCGGTATTGTGGTTTTCCGCCGAGATCTCTACAAAAAGGTGCGGCCGATGCGTCGCTATGCTTCGCTGAGCGCCTTCCAAGACCGCATCTTCGTATCCCTCGACGTCGATTTTCAGCAAATCAAGCTGCGCGATCGCGTTGGACGCGACATAGTCGTCGACGGTTGTTGCGGGCACGTCGTAGCTCGCGACGATCTTCCGCCGCCCGGTATCTATGATCGAGCTATAGGCCGCGTCATCCGTCTCATGGAGTACAACCGAGCCCACGGCCGCTCCCAGGACCGAACGTTCGACGCGAACTCGGTCGAGCAAGGAGTGCGATCGTAAATTCGTTTCCAACAGCTCCACGTTTGCGGCGACGGGCTCGAATGCATACCCGCGCAACGCCGGCACGGCTTCGGCCCAAGCGACGATGTGAAGGCCAATGTTTGCGCCGGCATCGATCACGATCGGAGCCGTGGATTGGCGCAGCACGGCGGCCGCGAAATCGGCCTCGCCCCCTTCGAAAGCCCCATGAAAGAAAAGCGCCGTTCCAATGGTCGACGGGTACCGGTATTCAAGGTTTAGGTTGCCCGCCTTATCGAAGATAACGTCGCCGCGTTTTTCGAAGAGCAAGCTCTGCTGGACGGCGGGATCGTCAAAGTATCCGTCGCCGTAGGCCTCGCTGGAGGTCAGCCGGAGCTCGCGGATTTCGTCGGCTTGCATACTTGTCGACATAAGTTGGAGGCTCTTGGGCTTCGACACCGGGCACAAGCACTCTTCGGCCCGCGCTTTTCGCGCAGGGCTTGTTTCGATTGTCACGCCCACGCTGCACGCAGCCCGCTTCTTTCGTGAAACGGTCGAGAGCGTCTTGAGCCAAACCTACACGCCAATCGAATACATCGTCGTCGACGGCGGTTCGAGCGACGAAACCGCTTCGATCGCGCGTTCGGCGGAAGACAAGCTCACATTTCTTTCGGCACCGGGACTCAATCAAGCGCAGGCAATTAATTATGGTTTTGCACGCGCTACTGGTGAATTCTTTACCTTTCTTAATGCGGACGACACGTTGTATCCTCACGCGATCGAATCGGCCGTGGCCGCGCTGCGCGGCGCCCCTAACGCGCCTTTCGTGTACGGCGAAGGCCTGCACGTTGACTCGCTCGGCCGCCCGATCGGTTCGTATCCGTCGCTACCGTTTTCGAAAGACGCGCTTGCCAAGGAATGCTTCATCTGCCAACCCGCGACGCTCGTGCGTTCGCAAGCATTGGCCGCTGTGCGTGGTTTGGATGAGCACCTCGAGACAGCGTTCGATTACGATCTCTGGATCCGTTTGAGCGCAGAAGCGTCCCCGGTGAGAGTTGACGAACTGTGGGCCACGTCGCGCATGCATACGCAAAGCAAGTCGATGCAGCATCGCGCCGTCGTGTACGGCGAGGTCTTCGCGATGATGAGGAAATATTACGGGTACGTGCCGTTCAACTGGATCCATGCTTACGCCGGATATATGTTGGAAGGCAAAGACTTCTTCGCACCACCGGCCGGCTCGCCGCGGCGCACGCTGCTGACGCTGCGCGTCGGGCTGCGCGAGAACCGGCGGCACTGGACGCGCTTCTTGCGCGAGTTCACCATTGAAGTGCTGCGCCTGAAGACCGCCGCAATACGTGGAGAAGGCGCATGAGCGAACACGATCCGAATCTCCCGCTCGTAACGATCGTCACGCCGTCATACAACCAGGGCCGCTTCATCCGCGAAACGATCGAAAGCGTCCTCAACCAAGATTACCCGAACATCGAGTACATCGTCATCGATAACGCGTCGACCGACAGCACGGCCGACGTGATCAAGCCATATCTGAAACGGCTGACGTATATTTCCGAGCCCGACAACGGACAGTCCCACGCGATCAACAAGGGTTTTGCGCTCGCGCGCGGCTCGATCGTGGCGTGGTTGAATAGCGACGACGTCTTTCTGCCTGGAGCGGTCTCAAATGCCGTAGCGGCCTTTACGGCGCATCCCGAAGCGGCCGTCATTTACGGCGAAGGCTTTCAAATCGACGTTGACAGCAACGTAAAACAGCGGTTTCCGTTCACGCAGCATTTCGATCGCTGGAAACTCGTCTTTCTTTCCGATTACATCTTGCAGCAGACGGTTTTCTTTCGCAAAGCGGCGCTGGACGACGTCGGGCCGCTGCGCGAAGATCTGGACTGGGTCATGGATTGGGAGATTCTGATCCGATTGGCCAAGAAATACGAATTCATCCAGCTGCCCGATTACCTGGGATCGTTGCGCGAGCACGAAGCAGCCAAGACTTCGCAAGGCGGCATTGTGCGCGCCGGCGAGATCAGGCGCATGCTTGCCGAGCATTGCCGGATGCCCTTCCCGCCGGGCTACCAAGTGTACGGGTTCGTCACCTACGAGCACGTGTGGACCAAGACGATCGAAGCGTGGCCGAAGTGGCTGGAACCGCTAGGCACGTTTCTCTGCAAGGCGATTCGGAAGGTCCTATTCAAGCTCGTAAACCGCGCGATGGTGCACGGTCAGCGTTGGTATCGCGACCTTTGGATGGCGCCGCGAGCGCAGGTGATGCTCTCCGAGGGCAGCGGCGAAGCGATCATGCACGGACAGGTTCCAGGGAACATCCCGGGCCTCGAGAAACAGCGCGTCCGCGTCCTCAATCGCGGAATGGTTCTCGCGGACGAGGCGTTCGGTCACGGGAAATTCGAGCTCCGGTTCGCGGTACCCGAACAGCCCGCAGGGACGTCCCCAATACTGGATATAGAAGCATCGGAAAGTTTTGTTTTGGCAAAAATCGGCCTCTCCACCGACAAACGCACGCTCAGTTTCAAAATGTTTGACATAGGATGGGTTCATCCGAAGACTTTCGCACTCTCAGCCCCGCTCGCACAGAGCGCATAAGGAACAATTGTGAACAAAAGATCAGCACGTTCTGCCGCACTCGCCTTTTTAGCGAGCACGGCCATTGGAATCGCCGGCTGCGGAAATCCGTCAGCGGGTCCCTCGCCTGCGCCAAGCGCTTCGAACGATATCGTCAGAACGGGCGACGGCGTTCGCCTCGGGTCAGGATGGTGGCCGGTCGAATTTCACAATGGGCTGACATTCCGCTGGGTAACGAACGACGCGGAAGTGACAGCTTGCCCCGACGCCAACAATCGCACGCTGGCCATGATGATCGAACCCGGCCCGGGCGTGCGCAGCAAGCCGTTTACGTTGCATGTCCTTGGCAACCACGGCGACAGCGAAACGTCGGTCGTGAAAGCGGGCCAATATGTGAAGGTTACGGTGAACCAAAATGCGCCCGCAGAAACGTTCGTACTGCACGCGGATAGCCCGAATATCCCAACGCCTCGCGACCCGCGCCACGTGCTAAACTTCCGCGCGCGCAGCATCATCTTGGGCTCTTCGGCCGGCGACTGCAAGAACGAGATCGTGTATGACGCGTCGCCTTTGGCAGTGGGCAAGAACTGGTACCCGTATGAAACGTTCAACGGGCAGAGTTTCCGCTGGGTCGACAACGACGCCCAAGTCACACTGACCGCCGCGCAGCCGCGGCCTTTCGTCCTTGAAGCCGAAGTGGAACCGGGTCCGAGTCTCGGCGGCGCGCCGCTGGCGATCGCCGTGCGCAATGCCTCCGGAAAAACCATCGTGCAAAGCGCTCCGGTAAAAGGCCGCAACTACGTTTCGCTGCGGATTCCGGCCCAGCCTAAAGGCACCGTCCTGGCCCTTGCCGTCAACAGCAAGAACGTCAAAGTCGCCAACGACAAACGCACGCTGAACTTCCGAGTCTTCGGGTTGAAGATCAAGCCTTAAGAGTTAGCGATGGCTGCAAAAACGCTCAAGGAGCTGCGCGACATTCTCGCACGGCAACGGCGCCGCGACAAAGAGATGCGCGCGCAGCTCCAAAAACTCGCGAAGCTTCCATCGGGAAATCTCAGCGATGCGTTCGCATCTGCGCTCGAGGAACGGGATCGCCGGCTCGCCGAGCTGCAGCGCGAAGCCGATCAGCGCCTCGCAGAGCTGGAGGAGACGAAAACCGAAGCCGACACGCGTCTGAGATCCGCCGATCGCCGCTTGCAACAGCTCAACGACGCGGTTGCCGAGTCAGAGCGGCTGAGAGCGCACGCCGAGAACCTGCAGCAACTCCTCGAAAGGAGCAACGACGCGGTCGAGCGCACCGACAAGGCGCTCAAGGAAATAACCGTTGAAGCGCAGCGGCGAGAAACGTTGCTCGTCGAAAGCAATCAGATGATCGCCCAGCTGGACGCCGCGCTGCGCGCCAAAGACGCCGATTTGGCGGTGTCGCAGAGCCAGGCCGCGGAACTGAACGCGCTGTTGCACGCGTCGGCCGATACGCAAGTGGCGGCGCTTCTGGCGCAGATCGAGTCCTTGCAAACGCAACTCCAGATCATGACCCAAGCCGCGCAAGAACGTCTGGTCGCGCTCGAAAGCAACGCGCAGGCCGTGCGGGACCTTCAGGCCAGACTGGCGTCCGGCTCAGGGGCTTAAGGCGCGCTCGGCAATGTGGACGGCGTTTTCCAACGCCTCCAACCGTTCTTGCGCGACCTCTTCGAGCAGCTGATTTTTTTTGGTGAGCGCGTCAACCGTGGCTTGCAGTCCTTTAGAATCTTTCTTCGATCCGACGGCGCCTTCATCGAGGCCGGCGACCCGTTCCGGGACAGTTTTCCACCAATCGCTGCTCTTCTCGTAGCCCAAATCTTTGAGCAGATCGGGGCATGCAGCCTCAAAGCGCTGCGCGAGGCTCCGGTCGAAGTAATTTTTCCAGTCGCCGGCCTTGCCGTTACGGTAGTGGCTGAACTCTTGCTTGTCGCCGGGCTTGCGGCCGCCGCTTCGCGTTGTGAACGACAGGCGGTCGATGACGGTTTGGAGGACGTCGTCCGGAGCCTTCCACCCGAAAAAATCGAGAATGCTGCGAAACGCTTTCTTTTGATCGGCTATGATCCATTCGTACGTCAGCACGTACTCGGTCTTCGTCTTCGGCTTCTTCGCCCACGAGCGCTGCGCTGCCGATGACTCCCAAAATGTGTACATGGCGACTTCGAGCTTGCCACGGAGATCGAGCGCCAGCATCGTCGGACGGATGATTTGAATGTGCTCTTCCGTGACGTGGCTGTATGCGGTTGAAAACGCCCAGGAAACGATCGAGTCACGCGGATCTCGCAGGACGGCAATACAGCGGTCGTCTTTACCGGCATAGGTTTTCCAAGCTGAGTAGCCGACGTGATAGATGGGAGCGACAAACGAGCCTTCGGGTTCTTTCGCAAAGTCTGCAATGCTGTACATGCCGCCGGGCGGCGGCGCCAAGCGCAGCCCGCGCTGTAACGAAAAGATGTCCGGATCGCTCAGGACATCTTTTATCCATTGGCTGCCGGCTTTACCGAGGGTTATGTGCGCAAATCGCACGGTCGATCTCTTTAGGCTGTGCCGGCGTATTGGAAGACGCGGAAGTTCAGTTCACGCGGATCACCCGGCGTCTTGTGTCCTTTGGAATCAACGCGCAGAATCAGCTCGACCCGCTCGCCCTTCGGGATGGGAACGTCCACACGTTGCCGGTCCGTGACCTGGACGTCTGTCACCAGCTTGGTGTCGTTTCCGGTTTTCTGCAATACGTGTAAGACGAAGGGTTTGTTCTCGAGTCCCGGTCCGGACTGCAGATCGAGATCCAGGTGTTTCGTGCCGTCAGGATTGGAGATTGTGACCTTCGCATCGTTGCTCACCCAGCGGAACGAGGCGTCACCGTGTTTTTCAATCGGATGCCATCCCGTTCCCAATTCCATGTCCGCCGGCAAGACGTCGCGATCGGCCCGCTGGACAGCTGCTTCAAAAACGCGGAAGTTCAGGATGCGCGCATCGTTGGCAATCGTACGTCCGCCGCCCTCGACATGAAAAATCAAACGGTAGATTTTCGGACCCGCCGGCGGCAACTCGATTCGAATGGGCTGTTTCCCGCGCACGTCAGCGCGCGCAATCTCTTTGCCGCTCTCCATGACCTGCAGCGTAAACGGTTTCAACCCTACGCCGGGACCGGGTTCTAACGTAAGCACCAGCGCGTGACGCACCGGCTGCAAGGCCACCACCAAAAGTTCCGCGTCGTTGCTTGCCCAACGAAAGCGCGTACCGGCGAAAGACTCGACCGGGTACCATCCGCGGCCGAGGGCCAAATCGGGCGATTCGGCGATAATATCAGGAACAGCAGCTGTCATAGCCATACCCTAAATCTTCCCCGGTCCCATGGCACAACCTGTCGGGATTATGAAGACTTTACGCCCTCTCAACGAGGGGTTCGGTACGAATTCGGAACCCAGCGGCCTGCGCGTCGCGGTGGAACATCTTGACCGTATCGAGTGAGTACTCGGTGAGATCTTTGTTCACGAGTGCGAGTTTGGCCAAAATATCGTTGGTCACGGTTATGATGTGGCAACCGATCTCGTCAGCTTGAAAGACGTTGAGGAGCTCGCGCGGGCTGGCCCAAATCAGTTCCACCTTAGGGTACGCGGCGAGGACTTGGAGCGCTTCGCGCATGAGCGGAATAGGGTCCCGTCCGGTGTCGGCAATGCGGCCCGCGAAAATCGAGACGCATGCAGGCGTGGCGGAATCGAGTGCGCCGCACACTTCGCGCACCTGATCGACGGTCATCATGGCCGTGACGTTCAGCTTGATGCCGTCCCGCGAAAGACGCCCGATCAGCGGCGCCGAGCTTTCGGAGCGCGTGTTGGTTACCGGAATCTTTACGTAGACGTTTTCGCCCCACGTCGCGATCCAGCGAGCTTGCCTCTCCATTTCATCGAACTCGTCGGCAAAAACTTCGAACGAGATCGGCCTGTCCGGCACGACGCTCAGAATATCGCGCGCGAATGTCTCGAAATCTTCGATTCCGGCCTTCCGCATCAGCGTCGGATTCGTGGTAAATCCCTTGATGTACGGTTTCTCATACATCTCGAGGATACCGGCCTTGTCCGCTCCATCGGCAAAGAGTTTGACTTTCAGAGCGGTTACTCGATCGGGAATCATGCTGGAGTCCTTTCGCGCTGGAGTATCACTTCGACGGCCTCTTCCAAAGACCGGGTAAGGATGTCCGCCGGAACGTCGGCGGGGGTTTCCTTATACCGGCGGTCGACGAAAACGGTCGTGCATCCGGCGGCTTGGCCGGCCAGTACGTCCTTGAGACGGTCGCCCACGATATAGCTGCGCGATGCGTCCAAACCAAAATCGGCGCAGGCGCTGACGATGAGACCCGGCTTGGGTTTGCGGCAATCGCATCGGTCGGCATCGTCGTGAAAGCACGTATAGATTGCCTCCACGCCGGTGACTCGTTTGACCTCCGCGTTGATGGCGTCAACAACCGCACGCTGCTGAGTTCCCCGCGCGACGTCGGGCTGGTTTGTTATTACGACCGAAACAAAGCCGTCGTCGCGCAACAGGTTGACCGCGGTCCGCGCGTACGGATCGATTCGAAGGTCTTCCAACGAATCAGGCGGATGCGGGTTGCCGCCACGAAGAACCGCCTGATTCACAACGCCGTCCCGATCGAAAAACACTGCCCGCCTCAGCGAACGGATTCCCACTTCGTCTCGCGCTTCTTCAACTTCGGATGTGAAACTAATCCATGCCAGATGACGGCTTGGAACGCCTCCGAATGCGGCGTCACATGGGCGTCGTTTACAGTTGGAACGATTACGCATGCGTCGGCGACGGTCGCCGTATAGCCGCCGTCACGCCCGACGATCCCTAGAATCGTGGCGCCGACCTGCTTTGCGTACTTCAGAGCGTTTACGAGATTGGGACTAACATTTTTTTCGAGGTTGCCGCCGCCGACCGAAAGCACAAACACGGCATCGCTCGATTTGAGTTTACTGACTTTCAGCCACTCTTCAAATATAGTGGGCCAACCTTCGTCGTTCGTTCTCGCCGTTAACTCTGAGACGTTATCGGTCGGCGCATAGGCTTCAATACCGACGATCTTTCGAAAATCGTTGACCGCATGCGATGCGTTGCCTGCGCTACCGCCGACGCCGAGGATAAAGAGCCGGCCATCACGGTCGCGCAGCTTTAGGAGGCGATCGACGATCGCCTCGGCCGCTCGCGCGTCGAGCGCATCTAGGACCGCCTTCGCTTCGGAAAAATATGCGTCAAAGAACATGAATGATTCCCTACGGCGATTGTGGCGGCAGTTTCCCAAGCACCTGCAGCAAAAGCCCCTTGGGTACAGTGCCTTGGGCAAGAGCCGTTTCCCATGCAACGGCATTCTTCTGCAGCGTCTTCCTATCGGCGTGTATCGAGAGTACGACCTCGACGCCCGCGAAAGTCGGATTCCCGTACACAGGGCTGACCGCACCGGTTTTTTGATACAGGACCCTGAGAGTGACGGCCTTTGCACGACTCGATCGCGCGTGACTGGCAAGAGATCTTACCGCCGCGGCTTCCAGCGCGTGCAGACCCGCGTTGCCGACATTACGGTCGTGAACCAAACTCGTTACATACGGCGTAGCGTCCCATAAGAATAGTGTCGTGGCGGCGTTCGATCTTGCTTCGATGACGTTACCGAGTGGCAATCCCGTGAGGTCAGCTGCAAGCGCCACCTGGCATGCAATTGCGAAAGGGAGCAACAGCCCTAAGATTCCGCCGGCGAATTTCCTTAACAGCTCCATACGATTCGCTTTCCCGCTTATCGCGAGTTTTTCTTGTTTGATCATGACGTCATTTTGGGATCGCGCGCCATCATTGTATTCTGCGCGGCTTAGGCGCCAACGCCCCAAGCAGGCTTGCGCGCGGCTCCAATCCCCAATAGGTCACGCGGGCGGCGACGCGCCGGCGATCGTGAATCATCAACGATTGGTCTTTACTGAAGTAAAGCTCAATGACGTGCTTCCCCGGTCGCAAGTTTGTGTCCCATACGCGTTGGAACGTGCCGAGTTGTACGCCCTGACCTTGTAAGCGGTGTCCGTCGACCACCGGCGTAATGACAGTGGAGAAATGATCGACCGCGATACGCGGAACTTCTCCGTCAAGGATGAGATACGGGGACGCAGCTTTTGTCTCGAAGACAACCCGGCTGTGCGCTGATATCCACCCGTCTTCGTAAATGCCGGAAAAAACGATATGCGGGTCGAGGAGATCCTCCGGAAAATTCCTGATAGACGAAGGCGCCGGCCATCTCCTGTAATCGTCCTCTGAGATCGCCGAGATGTTTCGTCCGAAAACTGTGATAACGCGCGGATCGAACGGTATGTCGGCGCCATAGAGGCGCATGAGACCCGTTCTCGGCCGCGCAAAACGCTTGCCGACAATTCCCATGTCTATGCCGACGTATGCGGCGCCCGCTATGATTCTCGGCTCCACAGGATCCGAAATGAGTTGCGCCGAGCCGCGGCCCACAGAGTGAAAACTCGCGATGTTGCGGCCAATGACGCGCACCGGCGGCAATTCGTTCACGCCGTCTGCGGCGAGCGTCGACGAGATCGACAGCACAATGCGCACTTTGGGCGAGGGCTGCAGAATATTGAGCAAAAGGTACCTTCCGAGCGCCGACATCGTATCCTGACGCAAGAAATAGTCGGGTTCAAGTTGGTACAGAGACACTTTTGCCACTTCTTGCGCGCCCGGCGCGTAACCAAGTGAGGATTCGACGAAACTGACGTGGTTTCGGACCTGGTTGTACGGCACCATTCGGAAATCATCAGGCGAATACGGATGGGCAGTCC
Source organism: Candidatus Rubrimentiphilum sp. (assembly GCA_035710515.1). Lineage (NCBI taxonomy): Bacteria > Bacillati > Vulcanimicrobiota > Vulcanimicrobiia > Vulcanimicrobiales > Vulcanimicrobiaceae > Candidatus Rubrimentiphilum > Candidatus Rubrimentiphilum sp. The sequence continues at coordinate 117,114 of DASTDE010000004.1, forward strand.
GGTTGAGTATCGAGTCCTGCGAAGTACTCTCCATCACGATCGGATTTATCGTGACGATATGCTGCATGAGCGGCGCGCGGAACCACGCATACTTATGATGAGGTCTGCGGCCGAAATCCATCTTCCGCGGCTGCTCGAAGTGCTTGGCTAAATGGATGAGGCGGCCGGCTCTCTCTTCGATAATGTCTCGCCGGTGCCGGAAGAACGGGAAAGGCCACTCTAATATGCCGTGATTGCGAAAGTCGCGCGTGATAAAAAAGATCGGCAGGTTTTGCGTGTAGCCAGTTTCGTACTTGGCGAGTGAAACCAAGGGAGCGTCGGAAATAACCGCCCCAATACCGTGTGGCATGCGAAGAGCGCTCAGCTGTGCGACGAGGTGCGTCGGAGATGCGTGAGCGACCTCGACAAAGCCGCCCGATTCGGAACCTGGCAGATTGCGGCTTAGCTCCACATATCGCCAACCCGTAGCGCCGTTCAACACAACGAGGCCTGCCACCGCAACGACCGCCAAAACCCGCGGGCGCATGCGCACGGCCCAAACTGCGACGATGGCAAAAATGAACGGCTGCATGTACATCGCGATCTTGTAGAGTCCGAAATGCGCATGATTCTTGAACAGGACGACTGCAAGCACGAGCATCGCCGCCGTGACGATAGCAGCCCCCGTTCCCAGTATCGCATAGCGCACCGCCAATACAAAGACGGCGATGGTCATCAGCATCGTCAAACCGATGGCAATCGACAGCCACGGCTCCGGCGGAAGCGTCGCAATGGCAAAAAATCCCCACACATTTCCGAAGCCGCTCGGTATCAGGTAGTAGGGGAACCGCAGGTCTACCATCGAGACACGTGCATCCGTCGGCACTGCCGAATTAAAGCGGTGCGAAATCAAGAGCAGCATCGTGAGCAGATTCTGCCCGGCCACAATAACCGCCACAAGTGCTATCGTGGCCAAGCTAACTGCAGCATTGCGGACCTGAGCCTTACCGCGTATCAACCTCAGCCCGCCGTAGGCGCCGATCGCGATAACCGTAAAAGCCAGCAGCTCGGGATAAATCAGCAGTTGCCCGGCAAGCACCACGCCGCATAGGGTGATGCGCCCCGCCGTCCGGCGAGATACCGGGGCAAACGTCTCCGGACGCAAGAACAAACCGAGCGACGCGCAGAGTATCAGCAACCCGTAAACTTGTCCCAGGAGTTGGTCGAGCGTTCCCAGCACGGTCAGCGCCGACGCCGCGACCAGGGCCGCGGTAACCCACGCAACCTGCGGCCGCGAAGAGCGCTTGAGCACCATCGCCGCCGCCGCGAGCACCATCGACAGATATCCGGCCACGATGAATGGCATGAAGCCCTGCACACCGCGCAGCCCTGTCAATGAAAGTACGAGAGCCAGCAACAGTTCCACACCCGATCGCTCGCCGCCGACAACGTATTCGAACCAGTACGTCGTGTCGTAACCACGATAGATCTGGTCGGCATGGACCGGCGGCATCTGAAAAAATGATTGATTCATGAACCGGTCGGCCGCCAGTGAATAGTTCAGCATATCGTCGTTGCTGAAGCTCACCCAATTAAATCCAAAGTCGAAAAACGGTCTGCCTATCAGCGCAAAAGCGACGAACAGAACGACCGCGAACGGCCAGAGTTGCCGCCACGGAAAATGCGGCCGAATCTTCCAGAGAACTGCCGCTGCCCCGATCAGAAGCACCGGGACCAGGAAATGGGCAAATGCCTTCACCGGTAAGCCCGCTTGGCTCATCGTCACAGTCGGCAATAAGAACGTAACGGCCCCGACCGCCGGCGAGATGAGGACGTTCGTTAGGATGGAACGTCGGGCGTTGAGTAGCGACACCATCGCAAACCCTACAAGGAAAAGCGAGGCGAAAATGCCGAGCGAGAGCAATGCGGGGATCATTGGTGATGCAACAAAAAAAAGTTATACAGCAAGGTGAGCTGCTAACTCTGGCCGTTTTCTCGCCCGGCGAGGACCGCCCTGCCGCTCGCAAGAACACGGTTGCTAGGTGAAGGCGCTTGTATTGGCCGCCGGGGAAGGGAAGCGTCTGCGCCCTTTCACAGACACGATTCCGAAACCGATGATACAGGTCGGCGGCAAACCGATCATCCAGCACAACATCGAGCTGCTTGCGCGCCACGGCTTTGATAAGATTTTCATAAATCTGCATTATCAGCCTGCGGCGATCGTGGATGCGCTGGGAGACGGCCGCCGTTTTGGCGTTTCGATCGCGTATTCTTACGAAGAACGTCTTTTAGGAACGGCCGGAGCCGCGGACAAGCTTGCGCGAGAACTGGACGGCGCGTTCCTCCTGGTATATGGCGACAACTTGTCCGATATCAACTTGACAGCTTTGCGCGCCTTGCACGAAAAACGTGACGCCGCTGCGACGATTGCGGTGTTCAAGCGTGCCGATGTCGCGCAAAGCGGCGTCGTTGGAATCAACGACAACGGGAAGGTCTACGCCTTTCAAGAAAAACCAAGACCCGATCGGGCGTTCAGCAATTGGGTGAACGCCGGCTACATTTTCTTTTCGGAAAGAGTCTTCAAGTATATCCCACAAGACAGTCCGAGTGATTTTGGCCGCGACGTCCTGCCCATGATGCTCGAAGCTGGAGAGCGCCTCTGGGCGTACCGAATGCAAGAAAAGCTCTGGTGGATTGATTCGCTTGCGGATTACGAGCGAACCTTACGCGAATTCGAGGAACCCGCATGAGTCGCACGATCATAGTCACCGGTGGAAGCATGGGCATCGGTAAGGCAGTCGCAGAGCGGTGCCTGCGCGGCGGCGCGAATGTCTTCTTCTGTGCGCGAGAAAAAGGTGCGCTTGAAAGAACACTGGACGAGCTACAGGCGGAGTTCCCCTCGATGGTTGGCGCTGAAACAGCCGACATTTCTCGCGAACAAGACGTGACTCGTCTATTCGAGTCAGCCCGCAGGCGTTTCGGCGACGTCCATGCCGTCATACATGCCGCCGCCGTTTTGGGACCGATTGGAACGATCGTGGATGTCGACCCCAGGGACTGGTTACGCACGATCGAGATCGATCTTTTCGGCGCATTCCTCGTCGCGCGCGAAGCCTGCAGGCAGATGAAGAGCACCGGCGGCCGCATCGTCCTTTTCTCCGGCGGCGGAGCTTCTGCTGCACTTCCGCATTATAGCGCCTACGCGAGCAGCAAAGCGGCGGTCGTGCGCCTTACGGAAACCATCGCAGGCGAGATGGCACAGTTCGGCATCGAAATCAATTGCTTAGCCCCGGGATTTGTCATCACCCGCATGCACGAACAAACACTGGCGGCGGGCTCGAGCGTCGCTGGCGAAGAGTACTACGAGCGAACCAAACGCGAGGTAGAGGCAGGGGGCGCGTCGCCGGACGCTGCTGCCGAGGCGGCCGCGTTTCTCGCGTCGGATGCGGCGAAAGGAATCACCGGCAAGTTTGTGTCCGCCGTTTACGACGGGTGGCGTGAATGGCCGGCACACGCGAGCCAGCTACGCGCGAGCGACATCTTTACGTTGCGGCGAATCGTACCCAAAGATCGTGGAATGGACTGGCAGTGATGCAACTGCGCGTGGGCGTGGTCGGCGCCGGGCTCATCGGCGCACGGCGCGCGCGAGAGGCAGCAGCGAATTCAAGGTCTGCCGTGGTCGCCATTGCCGATGTTAACGGGGAACAGGCAAGAATTGAAGGCGCCAAGTATGGCGCCCGGCATTACGAAGCTTGGCGCAAGATCGTCAACGATCCCGATATAGACGTTGTAGTGGCCGCTACTCCCAATGCGTTTCTTGAAGAAATCGCCGTGGCAGCTCTCGGCGCCGGGAAACACGTACTCATCGAAAAGCCGATGGGACGCAGCCTCAGCGAAGCGGAGCGCATCTATGCCGCGGCGCAGCGTTCGAAAGGTCTTTTAAAAATCGGCTTCAATCATCGCTACCACCCGGGAATCTCGAAGGCGCGTGAGCTCTTGGCCGAAGGGCACATTGGCGAACTGATAAATATTCGCGCCACGTACGGTCACGGCGGGCGCCCTGGGTACGAACTCGAGTGGCGTGGGAACCCCGAGCTCTCAGGCGGAGGCGAACTCACGGACCAAGGCGTTCACGTTGCGGATCTGATCAATTGGTTTGCCGGTACGCCTACAACCGCATTCGCTTTCACGCAAACCGCCGTCTGGCCGATCGCTCCCCTCGAGGACAATGCCTTTGGGTTGTTTCAGTTTTCGAACGGAGCGGTCGCAAGTTTCCACACTTCCTGGACGCAGTGGAAAAACAAGTTCCTGTTCGAAGTCTTCGGAACGGGCGGTGCACTTATCATAGATGGCCTAGGTGGAAGCTACGGCGATGAAACGCTGTCGGTCATGCGACGCGCTCCCGAGGGCGGTCCACCCGCGCTTAAAACGCTAACCTTCGAAAAAGGCGACGATTCTTGGAAATTGGAGTGGAACAGTTTCGTAGACGCAATCGTCGGCAACAAGGCTTACACGGGAACCGCCGACGACGGCTTAGTTGCGATGCGTATGCTCGATGGGCTCTATCGGTCGTCTCGCAGCGGCAACGCGGTAGACATCTGACGAGCGAACGCCTATGGTTTGACCTTCCAGGGCTGCCAAAGAGCTAACTCAAGCGCTATTTGTTTGCCGATCCAGGTTTGGGCCGCCGGCGTTTCGTGATAATCTTCCGTATAGAAAAATGGAACCCTAGTCGGAAGTTCCTCAGCGCGCTCCATGCTTGTTAGCAGCTTCAGCGTTCGCGCTCCGGACGAAACGGTTACATTCTCAATATCGCGCGCTGTTGAATACGATTCACCCGGACCATGGAAGAATTCGTCAACTGTGCTGCCGGGCACGTCGTAAAAATTGTAGTACGCCAGAAGAGAGTACTGATCGTGCTGGACCATTTCCAGCGGCGACGCCGCATGCGCATCCGGCATCGGAACCATGAGCAGCGCAGTCCCTGCCTTTCCCAGGTCTCGTTTTAGTTTCGCAAAATCACCAGCGATAGCCGCTCGCCACACGTTTCCTGCTTGTAGCGCCGTGTGAGTCTGCATTTCGTGGTTTATCGTCCCGCGATCTATCAGAAATACTACGACATCCGCTTCACCGTCACCATAATAGGTAGTGATGAATTGGGCGGTGTCGCTGATCCCGTCTCCCGAAAAGCGATAGGGAATCACCCGGGGGCACCGCGGCAGCCGTTTCGCCTCGAACTCGCGATATAGGCCGGCCTCGAGCTGCCCGGGGATCGATTCCTGCCACATCACGTTGTGAAAGCTGGCAGAGTTGCCGATAAACACGACCCGGTAGTCGCTCGCGGAGACACTGGGAACCGCGAGCGTCCCGTCCGCGCCGATATCAATGGGTCCTCTCGGATTTACGTCGTCAATACTTCTTATTCGGCGATTGCCGCTGTCGGCGAATATAATCGTTCCATTTGATTCAATCGTAATTCCTCGCGGGACGTCGGCCATTGCTTGAACAATAGATCCATTTGCATAGCCGCCGATGATGAAACTGTCAGAGCGCCTGCCACTCACGAGGACGCGCGTCATGGTTTCGGATCCGATAGCTCCGTCGAGCGGAAATCTGACGAATCGAACGGTATTGGTTCGAACGTCAGTAACCACCACCGAATCACGGTCGAGTGCAACGACACCGCATGCAAAGCCGACTGTTTTGGCGCCGTCTTCCCAGGGCTCAGCCTGATCAGTAAAATTGACCGCTTTGTGACTGGCCCCCGCCATGAGATTTATCGATTGGCCGTCGGTGTAAGCGAGCAGTAGATTCTTGCCCGTGCCGCGAGCTGAAATGCCGCAAATGTCTGGGTTCTTCATGGGAACCGGAAGCGTCGTTACAGTTCCGCCTGCGTCGATTTTCCGCACGCCCACGCCGCGGTCCGCAACATAGAGATTCCCGCCGGCGTCAATCGCAATGCCATCGGGCTGGTTGAATTGGGCTTCCTTCCCTTTTCCATCCCTATTGCCACGGGTTCCCGGCGTGCCGGCAAACGTTGTCACCGTACCGTTCGATATTTTTCGAATGACGAAATTGAACTCATCGGCGACATATACGGATCCGTCGCCGCCGACGGCGACACCGACCGGCCGATTGAACCGCGCCGCCATTGCGCGCCCATCCAGAAATCCGCCGATCCGTTGCTGAGCGGTCATCCCGGCCGGCGCCAATCCCGCTACAGTGGACACGCGGCCCGAATGAATCCGGCGAATATTTTGCGCGCCGCCGTCAGCTACGTAGATCGAACCATCGCCGCCGACGGCGACCCCGTCCGGTTCGGTAAATGATGCTTTCGCAGTGGTACCGTCCGCCAGCCCGGCAAATCCACTGCCCGCGACCGTCGAAGTGAACGGTGCTCTGTCTTGTCCGGCCGCAGCGCAATTCGCAAACGAGCGCGACGGCACTGCGAAGCCACAAATACTCAGTGCAAGCCCGAAGGCGGCGGATCTCGTAATCAGCCCGCGCACAGAACCTCGTTTTGGATGTAATTCACGGAGCGCCGCAAGCCTTCACGCAGGCTGACCTTCGGTACCCACCCCAAGCGGAGTGCCGCGGATACATCGGCGAGTGTGGCTTGCGCCTCAGCGGGCAGGTCCGGCTTAAACTCCGGAACGATCGAAGATCCCAGTAGGGTCGCGATCTCCGCGTATATTTCGTTGACGCTGTAGTTCACGCCGCTTCCGATGTTAAATACTTGGCCATCCGTCCGATCGTCATCAACGCACTGCACGTGAAAATCGTTGACGTCGTCGATGTAGACAAAATCGCGGCGTTTTTCCCCGGAGCCATAGATCGTCGGACGCTTGCCCTTGAGAAGTTTGATGATGAAAGCGCTCATGACCGGCGGGATCGTGCGCCGGTAGTCTTGCCGCGGGCCGTACACGCAAAAATAACGCAAAGCTGTCGTTCGCATGCCGTAATAGCGCCGGTACGCATCAGCAAATGCCATTCCAGCCAGCTTGCTCACGGCGTAAAAGCTCTCCGGGCGCACGTCGCTTTCAGGAGTAGGCAGCAAACTCGAACCTTCGTACAACGCCGATGATTCAGCGTAGATGACTTTTCCGACTCCGCCCCGCCGCGCCGCCTCAAACACATTAACGGTACCCGTCACGTTGAAATCGCTCGTTTCAACCGGATCGGCTTGGCAATCGGCGATGCAGTTCTTCGCCGCGAGGTGAAACAGGACGTCCGCGCCCTTAACCAGCGGATAGATCTGCGGCGAGCGTATGTCAACGCGGTGAAAGTCAGCCGTGCTGGGTACTTGCTCGCGCACGCCATAAGCAAGGCTGTCGATCGCGATCACCCGGTAGCCCTCATTCAAGAGCCGGTCCGCCAGATTGCTGCCGATGAACCCGGCTGCGCCCGTGACGACGGCCGTCTTACCCGGCATGAATGAATCCCGAGTCTGCGCCGGCGGGAGCCACGAGATGCGGCTCCTCGCGCTCGAGCGCGCGCGGGGCCTTGCGCATGAAGGCCCATTTCATCCTGGCCAGCTCTTTGAAGTTCCGGATAGTTCCTTTGATCGGATCGTATCGCGTGTCTGCGTCGTTGCTCCAAATGACCGGAAACTCAAGAATGCGGTAGCCGTGCTTGAGGGCGCGAAGAATGATCTCTACGTCAAACATGAACCCATCGGTAATCGCCTCTGAGAACAACTGGCGCGCAACCTCCCGCTTATACAGTTTGAAGCCGCATTGCGTATCCGCAATGTACCGCGGCACGCCCATGACCGCGTGCACGACTCCCCGGTATACCAGCGACCCCGCTTTGCGATAGAACGGCTGCTCCTTGCGGATGCTTCCGCGCATCCGTCGCGAGCCGTTAGCGATATCGCACATGTCCAGCTCGAGCATTTTTATGCCAATCGTCGCGATCTCATAGGGAACGCAAAGGCCCGAGTCCGCAAACATGACGATGTCACCGCGGGCTCGCAGCATCCCAAGCGCCAGCGCATGGCCCTTTCCGCGATTTCGCTCGTAGGACAAGACGAGTAGCTCCGGATGCTCTCTCTCGAAGGATGCCGCAGCTTCCGCGGTGCCATCCGCCGAGCCGTCGTCCACGACGATGATTTCGCCGGCGATCGAGTTCTCGCGCAAGAAATCGCTTGCGGCGCGGATGTCCGCGCCGATTTTCGTGGATTCCTTATACGCGGGTATGACGATGCTCAACCCGATGCGGCCCTGGGTCATATCCTATCCTTCGAACTAGGCCCTGAGAATTCGTTTTATCTGCGCCGAGATGCCGGCCCCGAACGTCAGGTAACGATGTCCCAAGAAGCCCAGCGGGACGTTTATCGCGATGGCGAGCAGCTTCGCGAGGAGCGGCGTTAAGCCGAAGACCCGGAAGGCGACCTCGACGACCCCCAAGCTGATAAGCCACAGAACGAAAGCGACCGCCAAATACGTGCTGAGCTGGCTCCCGACGGTGCGGTCGTGAGAGCGAAAATTCAGATACTTATTTAACGTGAAGTGCGCCGAAATCGCCAGCCCATACGACAGCGTCACCGCCAGCGCGAGAGCAAGACCCGCGCGCATGAACAATTGAAAGCTGCCGATATCGACGCAGAAAACGGTTCCGCCGATGGCGAGGTAGCGTGCGAACTGCCAGCGGATGGCCGCACTGTGAAAAGCCGGCTGTAACATTGGCGGAGTTAGGCTGGAGCCGGGGGCGTCTCGGCGCGCCGCCGGTGGAGCGGCACGCTGCTGTTGACGAGCAAGTTGCTCACCACGCGCGACCCCGTGAAATCCATTCCCCAGTCAAGCCTGGCGAAGCCCTTGCTCGCCATATACTCCGTCAGGACGCGGCCGCCGCGAGGACAGTACAGCATCATGAATCCGCCGCCTCCCGCGCCGGCGACTTTACCGCCGGTGACGCCGAACTCGCGGCGCACGTGCTCATAAAGCTCTTCCATGGCGTTCACGGTTATCTTTGAAGACATCCGCTTCTTGGCCAGCCAGTGGTCGTGCATCAAGTGCCCGAACTTATCGAAATTTCCGGCGCGCATCGCTTTTCCGATCTCTTTACCGATGGCGGCAATCTCGACAAGAGCACTTTCCACCGAGGGCTTACCGTTCGAAGGCGCGCTAGAGCGCAGCGCCTCGTTTTGCTCCTTCAAGATATCCGTTGTGTCGCGACGCACGTTCGTATAGTACAAGTGCGTTTTCGAAACGAATTCCGCGAGAAGGTAGGGTGAGAGCTCCAAGCGGGTTGCGGTTACGGTGCCGTCCGGATCGATGACGAGTTCAGTCAATCCGCCGTAGGCTGCCATAAATTGGTCTTGCTTCCCAATCGGCTTTTTCAACGTTCCGAGCTCGATCTCGCACGCTTCCTCCGCAAGGTCTTGCGAGGTCGTCGGCATCTGGCAGTAGGCGCGTAAAGCGTTGAGGAGTCCCACGAGATAGCAGCTCGAGGAGCCAAGGCCGGTTCCAGCCGGCAGGTCGGCCAGCGAAGCGATCTCGATTGCGTCGGTGACGCCGTGGAACAACAACGCTTCGCGCGCCAGCTCGTGGCGCAAGAGATGCGCGCTGGAGACGGTCTCGCTTTGCGTATAGTGCAAACGCACGAGCCGGTCTGCGAGCGGGACGTTGAGCGCGACGTACATATACTTGTCGATGCCGGCGGCCAAAATATAGCCGCCGTGCTTTTCGTAAAAGCTCGGCAAGTCGGTGCCGCCTCCACCCAGGGTAATCCTAAAAGGCGTGCGCGTTACGATCATGGTGCGCTGAGGTTTTGGTTAGCGGGCGCCGGCGGCGACCGTAACCCGCGCGGCTTCTTTGCTGGAACGATACCAATTGATCGTTTCGCGCAGGCCGTCGGTGAACGACGTCGATGCCGTAAAGCCGAAGTACTCGCGCGCGCGTGTGACATCAAGCTGCCTGCGCGGCTGCCCGTTCGGCTTGAGCGCGTCGAAAACAATGTCGCCGTCAAACTCGCAGAGCGCGGCGATCGTTTCGACGAGGTCCTTAATCGAAATCTCCTCGCCGCTTCCCAGGTTCACCGGCTCAGCTCCGTCATACCGCTCGGCGGCCAGCACTAAGCCGCGCGCGGCGTCCGGCGCGTACAGAAATTCACGGGTCGGCGAACCGTCGCCCCAGACGACAATTTCCTTGTCGCCTCGCTCCTTAGCCTCAACACATTTGCGAATCAGAGCCGGAATAACGTGTGAGCTCTGCGGATCGAAATTATCGCGTGGGCCGTAGAGATTTACCGGAAGCAGATAGATGGCGTTCATCCCATACTGCTCGCGATAGGCTTGGCACTGCACCAGCAAAGCCTTTTTCGCGATCCCGTACGGCGCATTCGTTTCTTCCGGGTACCCGTCCCAGAGCGACTCTTCATTAAACGGAGTCGGCGCAAACTTCGGGTAGGCGCAAATCGTTCCGACAACGATCGTTTTTTCCACGCCGTTCAAGCGTGCTTGCTCGATCAGTTGGATGCCCATCATAGCGTTGGCATAGAAGAATGACCCGGGGTTTTCCTTATTCGCGCCTATGCCGCCAACGAGAGCTGCTAGATGGAAGAGCACGTCGGGGCGCGCATGCGCAAACATACGCCGCACTCCCTCAGCGGTCGTCAAGTCATAGTCCGCACGCCGAGGCACGAAGACCTCGCGAGCTCCCAAACGGTAAAGTTCCTCGACTACAAAAGAGCCGAGGAAACCTGAACCGCCGGTGACACAAACGCGTTTGGTCGCCAGATTCATTGCGGCATTATTGTACAACGCTGGGCCAAAAGAACCTAGCACTGAGACCGGTCTAAGGCCGTTCTGCCTGAGCCATAACGGAACGTTAACGGCGCCTAAATAAAAGTGCGCTCTTTGCGAGCCGCCCAAGCAAGCTGGCGCCGTCTCAAAATGCTTTGTAGACGATATGCGCCGAAGGGGCATTGAGAATCACGGCAACCGAGACGACAACGACGGCGAGCGTCGTGCACCAGGCTGCACGAACGTACCGTGAGGCGAGGGGCGAGCCCGCGCCCGTAAGCGTCAGCCACGATTCCTCGAGGTATTTCAAGCCCGTCAGTAGCAGGGCGGCGCTACTCAGAACGAGCCCAGTTGCCAGCAGAACCGCCGGGGCGCCCAAGATCCGTGCGAACTCGGCGAGCTGCACCCAGCTCGACCAAAACCAGAGCATCGCAAAAGCGAACCACCAGAACGTCAGGCCTCGTGACGCCGCCGCGTAGAACGAGTTCGCGCGCAGAGCGCGATACCGGGCAGCCCCGAGCAATTGCGTCAGGAGAATCTGGTGCAATTTGTTAACACTTACGCCCAGCCCCAGCAGAACGCCGAAGACAACGAACATCGATGTACGCCCGTGCCAGAGGCCGATAAGAAAGAACGTCACAAAATAGACAAAGACTCCGAGATATGGCTCGGCGCTGCGAGACGGAAAACGGCGCATCAAGCTCAGCAGCAATGGCGAATAGACGTAGGTCTTCAGCCAATTGGAAAGCGTCATGTGCCAGCGGCCCCAAAATTCGATGAAGCTCGTCGCGATGAACGGGCGATTAAAATTCTCCGGAAGCTCCAGCCGCAAGAAACGCGCGGTTCCGATCACAAAGTCCATGTAGCCCGAAAAATTGATATATACGTAGACAGGAAAAATAGACAAAACCAACGCACCATCGACGACTCTCTGAGCCGGTGAAAGGTGCGGCGTTAACGCGTGCACCACTACAGTCTGCGCATAGAAAAGAAGCGGCGAAAGAACGCTGACTTTGAAAAAGCCGGCCACGATTCGCTCTAGCGCCCTGCCCACCGCGGCCTGATCTAGCGCTGCCGGCTGCACGCTTTCCGTCCGTAGATAGTCCGGGTAGAGCTGAATCGGGCCGGAAACTAGACTTGTGAAATTTAAAGTGTAGTTCGCGTACGAGAGCAAACCGACGCGGTCCGGCAACGCATCCTGGTATGCGTCTATAACTAAGTGCAGTACGCGAAAGAATACGTACGACATTCCAACAGTAAAATAGACGATCTGCAAGAAGAGCGCGTGAGGCACAAACGTGTATTGCTTGAGCAGGCAGAAGAGAAAAATCAGTGCCGCCAGCAGAACGATAAAAACTGCTTTATTCTTATGGACCTCTACGAGCTTCATCCCGGCATACCCGAGCACGAGCAACCCTCCAAAGGGGACAAGTTGGAGCGGGCTGTGCGTAAATGTCAGCACGAATCCGATATTTGCAAGCAAGAGTATCGACCGGCGCCAAGGGGCTGCGTTCGAGATGTTGATCAGCGCCGCGACGACGGTGGCGAAGCCCAGGAACTCGAATGACGGAACGTTCACGCTAGACGGCGACGAGATCGAAGCCGTCGCGATCCACGCTCATCGGCGCGGGTGCGATCTCGGCGGACGTTTTCAATTCCCACGTCGTCGCGCCGTTCGGAGCCGTATCCAAAAGCCGAAAACCCAGTTTCGCGTAATGATCGCGCACCAAGACGTTTTTTTCAGTCGGCAGGTATCGTCCCACGAGCTTTTCAATTCCGCGTGCGCGGGCATGCGTCAAAATCTCCCGCAAGACCATTTGCTCGACGCGGCGTCCCAGCACGCGGCAGCTCATGAGCCACGTGTCGATTTCCCATGCCGACTTTGTGCCGGGCCGGCAGATGACGACGCTGATCATCCCGTTATCACCGAAACTATCTATCAGCCGCACTTGCAGCGTAAACAGCTTTGGATCGGCCTCGAATACCGCCACGTCGGCCTCTGAGTAGCGGCGAGTCGTGAGATTGAACTGATTCGACTTGTTGATCAGTTGCGCGATCCGGCTCCGACCGGTCGCATCGAAGGGCCGAAATACGATCTTCATCTCCAACGAAGCTAGGTAGCTATCTATATCTCCAGCCTGGGTTTGCAGGATGACGCGGCGGGCGTTGTCTTGATAAAAGTCGGCGCGTTTCCGATCCTCTTCCGAGAACGCAATCGTCTCGAAGTATCCGGCCGCCGCCAGCGTGCGGGCGTATAATGCCGGATCCTCGGGCAGTTCCGGTACCGCGACCTGCGGAAGCATCTTGCGAACCAGCGCTCGTTCGGCCGGGTTATCGTCGAGAAAGACCATCGACTCTACGCCGAGCGATAATTCGGTGGCGATGGCTGTGATGTTCGTCGCCTTGTCATTCCAATTTGCCTGAAAGACCGCAATGTGATTTTCGCGCAGCAGCATTTCGGGATGCTGTCTAAAGGCCGATCTCGCGATGTCATCGGCATTTTTGGATGAAACCGCAAGCACGATCCCGCGATCCCGCAGATCGAGCGCCGCTCGCTGCACGTCGAGATAAGCTTCGCCGGTTGCATCGCCCTGGCCGATGACGATTCCCTCAAGGCCATCGTCGCCTATCACGCCGCCCCAAACCGTATTGTCCAAGTCCAGGACGAGACACTTGCGGCTCTTGCCGCGAAGGGCGCCGAGTATTCGCCCAACGTGATCCGCGTAAAGCGGCAAGAACTGCGCGTCGAACGCGAATTTGCCGATGTTCCACTGCGAGGGGGAATGCCAATTCGCAAGTCCCACGGTTTGCGCGAGTGCAGCAACGTCGAAGAGGAGATCCTGCGTGTCCTTGACGCTCTCGACGAGCGCTGCATTAAAGGTTGCTGCTAAGCTGCGCAGCGTGCCGGGCACGGACCGATCCAAGCTTCCGAACGTGCTCTCGGGAAGAGCGGGTAGTGTCTGCAAGATGCTCAACGCGCCGGCGTGAGTTCGAAACCCGCGGCGCAGCGATTCGAGGAATGCGATGGAGTCCGCCACTCCGGATGAAGCCGCCTGCGGATCGTGAATTGCGGCGCGCAGAGGCAAACCTCGATGATCGAGCGCAAGCAGCACCGCATCCGGTTTTGCGCGATTAGTCAGCGAGTCTGGAGAGAGCGCTTCCTGCAGCGTCTGAGCGTAATCGGCTTTCGTGCATTCCAAATCCACGCCGTGTCGAGCCGCGGTTGCAATTAGCGCCGGGACCAGCGGCTCGAGTGTGGCATTTCCCAGAAGGCCTAGCCTCAAAGGGGCCAGCGGCGCGAGCGACCTGCCCTCGGCGCGCAGCATTTCGATCCTTGCCGCGAGTTGGCGGAGTTGACTTTCGTCAAGTGCGTAGCCGGCCAAGTGCATGATGGCCTCGCCGGGGCTCGGGCCGGAGTCCACGAGGCCTCGGCAGCGTTGGCGAAAATCGCCCGGTGGCCGCGGTAGCCACGCAAGGTTCGTGTAGAGGCCTGCGCTCACGCGACCTTTGAGTTGATCAACGTCGCGAGGTCGCCGACATTCTGTAACGAGGCAATTTGCGAGGCCGCGAAATTTACACCGAAAGCTTTCTCGACGGCAAAAATCAAACGCAGGTGAGCGAAACTGTCCCAGCCGTCAACTTGGTCGGCGGTGAGATCGGGACGGGCGACGAGCGAATCGTCATCGAACACGTTCTGCAGTATTTGCGTGAGTTTTTGATAAATCGCGTCCAGGGACATCGATGAAAGTTTTCGACGCTTCCGACCAAAACCACTTTGCCTCGCTCTCCGGGGACTGTAATCCCATACACACGGATCCGATCCTGGCCCGGCGGACGCAAGCCGGGGATTGCGTAGTACACGGCGTCCATGCCGTGCTGTGGGCGCTCGATACATTGATCGAACGACGCTTGGTCAAAGAGCCGATAGCCGCGTTGGACGTGCGGTTTCAAAAGTTCCTCTATGCCGGGGCCGGGGTCGAGATCAACGTTAGGCCTTCGGCGGACGCCTCGCTGCGCATCGAGCTTATATCGGAAGACATCATAACCACCACAATCGATGTTTTGTATGGAGAGCCGGCCGGCGAAACGCGCGCCGTACGTAATTTTGCGCCGGTGAGCTGCACGAGCCCGCAAGAGCTGGACCTGGAAAACATTGTGGGCGCTTCCGGCCGCTTGGCTAACGACGGTAGCGATCGCGTCGCGGCCGAATTCCCGCATGTTTCGCGCGCCATCGGTCCGCAGCGGGCTGCGGCAATCACACGGTTGTCGATGCTCGTAGGGATGGTGTGTCCGGGACTCAATTCCATCTTCAGCTCGTTTTCGATCCGTATGACGTCAGACGCGCCTGAAAGCGATCTTACATTTGAGGTATTCGGCGTCGACGAGCGCTTTCGCATGGCCGAGATCGCGGTAGCCGGAGCTGGGATCGCGGGAACTGTCGTCGCCTTCGTGCGCCGGCCACCTGTTCAGCAACCTAGCCTAGAGGAATTGAGACCGCTCGTCGGCGGCGATGAATTCGCCGGCACGACGGCGCTCATCGTCGGTGGTTCACGCGGCCTGGGCGCCCTGACGGGCAAGCTGATTGCGGCCGGCGGCGGACGCATTGCGCTCACTTATGCAACCGGGGAATCCGATGCGTTGGCGATCGCACAGGAAATCGGAACCGAATCGAGTCGCGTTCTTCCTTACGATGCACGCAAGGATGCCCAAGCGCAAATTGCTCGATTGGAGTGGAAGGTCGACCAGATCTACTATTTTGCGACGACGCCTATTTTTCGACAAAAGACCCGATCGTACTCACCAGCGCGCTTCTCCGAGTTCTGTGAAATATACATCGACGGCTTCGCGGATCTTTGCTCGGCGCTCCGGGCTAACGGCAATACTCCGCTGCGCGCCTTCTATCCATCGTCCATTGCGGTGAAAACAAGGCCTCGCGATCTCACCGAATACGCCATGGCAAAGGCTGGGGGTGAAATCTTGTGCGCCGACATGAACCGGTTTGTGCGCGACCTTCGCGTCTTGGTAAGGCGGCTGCCCCGTCTGCTGACCGATCAGACAGCGACGGTCATGCCGAGCGAAACTGCGGATGCCGTCGAAACGATGCTGCCGATCGTGCGCGAGATGCACGGTCCGTTCTAACGGGGCAATTCCCTTCCAAGAATCTGGGCGAGCCGAATTTGCGCGGTCGCTCTCAAGTGGGCATAGTCATAGAAATCCTTTCCGGAAAACGCCCGATCGAGATTCAGAACGCGCGCGCCGTGCCGCTCGAGCATTCGTTGCAAAAAGCGCAGGTTCTCGCCGTACTCCGGCCCATCTATATAGCTGTGCAACAGCGTGTGGTTCGTGGGCGTCATGAATGCAACGATTGGGATGCGAGCTCTGCGCAGTGCGTCGACCGTTTTTTCCAGGTAGCGTACTCCTACGTTTCCATCCGTGAGCGGAGTCAGATCGTACTCTCCCTCAAACAAATCCGCGGTCGGATGCCTCACCGGGAGCGTGTCTGGGACCGGCTGGAGCATCTCGCGGAGGTCGGCGCGCATCGCGTAGAGCACCGAGAGTGCCGACGCCACGCGACCGAGACGTATTTCCAACGAGTTGTCTTGTGCGGGCGGAATCAGCAGTTTTCGATCTGCACTTGAGAGCAAGGGAGACGCAAGATCGGCAACAGCTGGATGCAACCTCGAATAGGCGTTGTTGACTGGATTCAGAACCCGCTGATCGATTTCGAGGACGACGAGCTTGGGGCGGACTCCGTAACGCAACAGAAGGTTCGCCAACGCGTAATAATTTGGGGGACTGCTAGCCTTGAACGAGAGATTCCGGCAGCGGCAACCTTGCGACGCCAATATCGATATCGCATTCTGATTCGCCTTCAGGTAAAACCCCCACAGGACCGAGTCGCCCAGAAAGACTACCTGTGGCGGTGAAGCCGCCATGCTTTCCAATTCGCGCTGCAAATAGGCTGCAGAGAAATCTGTCGTCATCCGATCGAGATGCGGAAAATACTTCCACATGACGATATTTTGCATTACCACAAGCGCGATAACGACGCCGAACACGGTAGCAACGGTGCCGATCAACTGTCGTCGCATTATGCCGGCGACTCTAACGGAAGGTTGATCGCGTCCAAATAAAAGCGGATGGCCGTGCGAGGCACCCCGTCGAATGCGATGCGCCCCCGGTCAATACACAGCACGCGATCGCAGGACTGTTCGATGAACGCCAAGTCATGCGAAACGACCATGACGGTGGTTTGGCCGTGCCAAAAACGGTCCAGCCGCTCCTTGCATTTGCGCCTGAACTGCTCATCGCCGATCGCCAGCACTTCGTCCAGCAGCAGAATGTCGGGATCGACGTCCGTCGCGATTGCGAAACCCAGCCGGGCCGTCATGCCCGATGACAGCGTCTTAACTGGGGCCCACCTATATTGCTGCAGCTCGGCAAACTCCAGAATCTCCTCGATCCGCCCCGCCATGCGCGCTCGCGGATAGCCAAGCAGCACACCATACAGCACGACGTTGTCCTGAACGCTGAGTTCGGGATCGAAGCCGGCCCCTAGCTCGACCAGCGGTGCAAGCAGGCCGCAAGTCTGGACCGATCCGGCGGTAGGCGTCAAAATTCCGGCGATGAGCTTGAGCAGCGTGGATTTTCCGGAACCGTTCGCGCCGATCACGCCGACGCGTTCTCCGGAAACCGTGGCAACGTTCACGTCCCGCAGGACGAGCCGGCGCCCCGGCGGGCGATAGCGTCCTCGCGCGAGCGCCAGCACCGTCCGTTTGAGATCGTGCGAGAACTCGTTTTGTACCGGCCGGGCGAGGCTGACCCCGGTCATCCGTATCGTTTCGTCGCGTTCTTTCATTATAAGTAATCCATGAAACGCGGGCTCAACCGCCGGAACACGATCCATCCCACGGCGGCCAGCACGATTGCGGCACACAGCGGTTCCAGTAGCCCGAACGCGGTCGGCGGGCGGTTCAGGAAGGAAAGGCCGCGGATCGTCTCCACGATCTGCGTCAGCGGATTCCACTCGATAAACGTGCGAAAGCGCGGCGCCACGATGGCCAGCGGATAGAAGATCGGGGTGGCCACCCACGTCACAAAAATAATCAAATCGTAGACGTACGGGATGTCCCGGAAAAAGACGTAGAGCGTCGCGACGACGTAACCGGCTCCCGCCGCGAGCAAGACCAGAGACGCCAACGGGACGATGAGCGCGACGGCGTACAGCACGTTGTGCGTAATCACCAGCGTGATAACAACCAGGAACGGCACGGCGCCGCAAACCAGCTGCACGCACGTCGAGAGGAGTTGCGCCGTGGGGTAGGAGCTGAACGGCGCCCGGACCTTGTTGATAAGGCCGCTGCTGCTCACCACGGAATGCAGCATCGAGATCGTCGCCGTCGCAAAAAAACCGTTGACAGCCAGTCCAACGAAAACCGCGAGCATGTAGTAAAGCGTCGAGCCGCGGTAATACGCGGCGAACGCGTGCCCGAAGACCGCCGTGTAGACCAGCGTCATGATGAGCGGATTGAACAGCGACCATGCGACTCCAAATGCCGAACCACGGTAGCGCGTCTTGACGTTGCGCGCCGTCAGGACCGCAACGACGTCGCTGTAACGCTGAAATTGCGGGTTCAAGGTACGCGCGCGCGCGTTTCCAAACCGGTCGCCGCGACGACGTACTCGAAAAGCTCCTCGACACACCGTTCGATCGTCGTCGTGCCGGTATCTATTGTCAGTTCGGGCGATTCGGGAGCTTCATATGGCGCCGAAATGCCGGTGAAATCCGAAATCTCTCCGGCGCGGGCCCGCCGGTAGAGTCCCTTGGTGTCTCGCGCCTCGCATGTCAGCAGGTCGGCACGCAAAAAGATCTCGTGAAACCGGTCACCGGCGGCTTGGCGCGCGATCGCGCGGTCGCGCTGCATGGGCGAAATGAATGCAGTGATGACGATCAGTCCTGCATCTGCAAAAAGCGCGGCCACCTCGCCGATGCGGCGGATATTCTCAGCGCGATCCGCGAACGAGAATCCCAGATCGCTATTGAGTCCCGCGCGGACGTTGTCGCCGTCGAGTACGTATACCGCAGCACCCCGTCTGAAGAGCGCTCGTTCCAAGGCCATCGCGAGCGTCGATTTTCCCGCACCCGAAAGACCGGTGAGCCACACCACCGCGCCGCCATGCCCGTTGCGGCGTTCGCGTTCCGCCACCGATATCAAGTGGTCGGCGTGAAAAATGTTCGCCGGCATGTTGCCGGTCATCACGCCGACCACGATGCCGCCCGCCACGACATCGCGGCCGCGCAAGATGACCATGCGCGCGGAAGCCGGCATCGCCTGCTGTTCGTCGAGCGGAAGCAGCGCGGGCGAACGCAGGCGCAGCTGCACCACCGCATAGCGTGGAATCTGATCGGACGAAAGCTGCTGAAGCGTGGCCGAGTCCATGACGCCGTCTACGGCGGCGATCACCGCGCGCGCCGTCGTCGGCCCGAACTGCACCGTGACTTGCTCGCCAACCTTCGGCGGCGATTCATCGAGCCAGAAACACACCGCGCGAAACGCGTAGTCGAGGAACGGCGCGCGATCGACGTGACTCACGACGTCGCCGCGATTGACGAACACGGGCTCGTTGAACGTAACGCCGATCGATTCTCCGGCTACGGCCGGCTGGTTATCCGGCGCATTCCAGCGCTCGATAGAGCGAATCGTCGCCGTGGAATTCATCGGCGAGAGCAGCACTGTATCGCCGCGCGCAACGCTGCCGGATTCAACGCGGCCCACGGCCACGCGGCTGCCGCCGAGACGGTAGACGTCCTGCACGCGCAAACGAAGTGGCGCATCCGCGATCGCGTGCACCGGTTTGAAGTCGCCGAGCGCTTCCAGCAGCGTGGGCCCCTGATACCACGGCATGTTCTCCGAACGATTGAGCAGATTCTCGCCGTTGCGCGCTGAGATCGGAATCAGCGAATGCGGCTGCAGCTCGAGGGCGTCCAGCAACGCATGCACTTCGAGCGAGACCTCATCGAAGCGCGCACGATCGTAGCCGTTGGCATCCATCTTGTTCAGGGCGACCGTAAGCTGCGTGATGCCGAGCATTTGCAGCAACTGCGCGTGGCGCTTGGTCTGTTCGCTCACGCCTTCGACAACGTCGACCACGAGCACCGCCGCATCCGCTTCGGAGGCGCCGCTCAGCATGTTGCGCACGAACTCACGGTGCCCGGGCGCGTCGATGATCGCGTATCGCCGATCCTTCCACGTAAACCAGACGCGCGTCGTGTCGATCGTAATGGCTTGATCGCGCTCCGTTTGCAGCGCGTCCAGAACGAAGGACCACTCGAGCGGCACGCCCCGCTTGCTGCTCAGCGCTTCGAGCTCCGCCGCTTTCCCCGGCGGCAGACTGCCGGTGTCGTGCAGAAGCCTTCCGATCAGCGTGGATTTCCCATGGTCGACGTGGCCGCCGATGACGATCTTCAGCGTGTTCGTCATCTACATATAACCCGACGCGCGCAGCCGTTCGAAAGCGTCTTCCTGTTCGTGATCCATGAGCCGGCCGGCGCGTTCGGGTTCGCGCGTGGCTTCGAGCTCCACGATGATCTCTTCAAGCGTCGAGGCATTGCTGTCTATCGGAACCGTGATGTTCTTCTCGCCCAGCGAGCGGTACCGTTTGCCGTCCTTCGCCAGATAGAGCGGCACGTACGGAATGCCTTCGCGTAAGTGGTAGCGCCAAATATCCACTTCGGTCCAGTGCAACAGCGGGTGAATCCGCAGGTGCATGCCCTCGGCGACGTCGGTGGTGTAATGGTTCCAAAACTCGGCCGGTTGATGGCGCACGTCCCAGTCGCCGTCGAACGACCGCGGACTGAAAATGCGTTCTTTGGCGCGCGTGGCTTGCTCGTCGCGCCGGATTCCCAAAATCACACCGCGATATCCGTCGCGGCGCAGCAAGTTCTTGAGGCCCTCGGTCTTGCGCGCGGCGGCCCGGGCGCCGGGCGGCAGCGTTTGGTCCACACTCGATTCGGGAGGGCAGAGTTCCACCCGCAGATCGAGGTCCCACTCTTTGACGATACGATCGCGGAACTCATAGACTTCGGGCAGTTCCATCTCCGTGTCGAGCTGAACGACGGGAAACGGAACGCGTCCGAAAAACGCCTTGCGCGCCATCCATAACAACGCCGTGCTGTCTTTGCCGATCGACCACAACATGCACAGCGGATCGACACAAGCGCTTGCTTCGCGCAGAATGTAGATCGATTCGGCTTCGAGCTGCGCGAGATCGGCGTCGTGATTCAATCTACGCCGACCGCTTTGCGCGCGGCGATTGCTTCTCGAAGTTCTTCGAGAGCCTCCGCCGGCAGTTCAACGCCGATCTCTTTTCCGGCGGGCGCGTGAAAATCGGTGCCGCCCGTGGTCAGCAAACCGCGGGCGCGCGCGAACTCCATCAGCATCATTTCATCGGATGCGCAGGCGGTTGGGTGGATGACTTCCACTCCGTCTAATCCGGCCTCGCAGAGCGTTTGGAGATCGGCGATGTCGCGCAGCCGCATCGGGTGCGCCGCCACGAGCACGCCGCCGGCTTCGTGCGCCAAATCCATGATCTCGGTGCACGCAAGGCGAGGCAGCGGCACGAAGCACGTTTGCTCATCGGCCAAGTACCGGTCGAACGCTTCTTGCACGCTTGCAACGTGGCGTTTCGAAACGAGCACGCGCGCTAAATGCGGACGGCCTATGCTGCTCGCATTCTTGGCTTCCCGCAGAACCTCGTCCATGGTGACGTCGATGCCGAACGGCTGCAGTTGCTCGAGCATCGCTTGCATCCGCGCTTGACGTTTCTCACGCTGCGACACCAGCCTGCGCAACAACGTACACTCGGGATCCTCGATCCCATAGGCGAGCAAATGAACGGTGTGCCCGTTGAGCTCGCAATCAATTTCGAGACCGGGAATGCACCGCTCCCGCAGATCTTGCGGAACAGGATAGGCGTCCATGCAATCGTGATCCGTAACGGAAAAAGCACCAAGCTCCCGGCTCCGCACGTATTCAAAGAGCCGGCTCGGCTCGAAAACGCCGTCCGATTTGGTCGTGTGCAGGTGAAGATCAGAAAGCAACATGCAACTCGCGGACTTTCGTCTTATCCGGTTTGGATTCTTGCGCGTCGGTTATTTAGGGCTTTTCCCGCAGGTAGGCGGCGATAGCGTCCTGCCATTGCGGAAGCCGGATTCCTAGCGCGCGCAATTTCGCATTGTCCAGCGCAGAATAGGCCGGGCGGCGCACGCCGGCGCCTTGTGATTCGGTCGTCACCGGCGTAACGCGTACGTCAACGTTCGCCTGCCGCAGACTTTCCCGCGCGAAGTCGTACCAGCTGACCGCGCCTTCGTTGACCGCATGATAGACGCCGGGCTCGGGGCGCGCGTCGATTAACCGGAGCAGCGCTTCCGCCAAATCCCCGGCAAACGTCGGAGAGACGATCTGATCGCTTACAACCGCGAGTGCTTCGCCCGCGCGCGCTTTTTTCAAGATGCGATCGATAAACGTGTAGCCCTTCGAGGAGCTCACGCGCGTTCCGTAGACGCCGCACGTTCGAACGACATACGCATTCGACTTTAGGCTAGAGACAAGCAACTCGCCGCGGAGCTTCGAAATACCGTAGGCGTTGATCGGATTGGGCGCGTCGCTTTCCGCGTACGGACGCCCGAGCGTTCCGTCGAAAACGTAATCCGTACTGACGGTCACGAACGTCGCGCCATGCTGTGCCGCTTCGCGCGCCATCGCGTCCACCGCGAACGCGTTGGTGCTCAGCGCAGCTTCCGGATGCCGCTCCGCGCCCTCGACATCGTTGTATGCCGTGCAGTTCATCACGACGTCAGGGGATCCGGATTCGATCGCGCGCGCGACCGCGTCGCGGTCGTGGACGTCCACTTGCGTGCGCGGCGGCGCGCTGATTTCGAAACCCGTCCAGCGCCGGCGCACTTGATCGCCGAGTTGACCCGATCCGCCGAAGAGCAAGAGCTTACGCATCGCGCGCCGCCGGCGGTACGGAGACCGAAAGCGCGGCGGTCAAGCATCCGACGACTCCCCAAAACTCCAAACCGACTTTGGGATAAGGCAACAGGCCGTCCAGCAACTGATGAAATCCGAGCGCGAGAACGACGGCGAAACCCGCAGCCGCGTACGGCGCGACCCGGCTGCGAACGAAGACCAGCGCGCTCGTCACAAATAGCGCGACGAACAGCGCGATGCCGATTACGCCCTGCTCGGCCAAGACCTGAAAGTAATAGCCGTTCGGGTGCGTGCGCACGCCCGGCAAGAGCGAGCCGACGAGCAGTTCGAAGTTTCCGGGCCCGACGCCCAGCAACGGATGCGCCTTCCACAGAACGAGTGCCGCGTGCCAAAGGCCGACGCGCGAACCGAGACCGCCGTTGTAGGCGTCGGACGATCCGAAGATCCGGTCGAGGCCGGCATTTGGATAGGTGACGGCGGCAAAGACCGTCGCACCCAGTACGATCGCGCAGAGTATCCCGGCCGCTGAAGCGATCGCGGTGCGGCGTTCGGGTCGCAACCGCAACGCCAACACGACGGCAACGCCGAGCACGAACGACAAAATGCTGCCGCGCGAGAACGTAAAGAGCAGCGCAAATCCACCCAGCGCGAGCGCCAGTACGAACGATGGCGTGAAACGTTTGCTCAACCCGATCAACGCGATCAGCACGATGCCGAGAAAGGCGCCGAGCTGATTCGGTCCTTCGAGCGGTCCGGCGATTCGCGGAACGATGTGGCCGAGCACCATCGTGCGCTGCAGTGTTTCCACCGACGGCTGCGCGAACGCGAGCACCGAAACCAGCATGGCCAGTATCGTCAGCACCACACGCAACGCGGATTCGTCCGGATCGATCGCATAGGCGCCGTATGCGACACCGAACGCAGCTGCGTATTCCGCGCCTTTCAGCGTTTCGCGTAAAGCCGCCGCGCGGAAATGCGCGCCCGCCGCCGAGAGCGCCATGTCCAGCGCGAACACGATCAGCGCGGCGAGCACCCAGCGCCCGGGCCCGCGCACGATCGCGGCGCGAAAGTCTTTGCGCGTCAGCATCGCGATCGCGGCCAAGACGATGACGACTTTTTCCACCGTCAGCGTCGTTCCGTAGATCGGAACCGGGAAAAGGAACGGCGCGGTGATCAGCAACGCGATCCACGCCCATCGCGGCCGGCGCAAGAGCGCGAGCATGACGATCGCGGTCACCACAAGACACGCTGCGTCGAAGATGACGCGCCAGCGGGGCAGCATGAGATTCGAACTGAACGGCTCGGCGCCGAGGTAGGCTTCGCCGGTGCGGCTGTCGACCGTCATCACGTGTTTGAGCAGAATCGCCAGCACGCGGCGATCCGCATTGAGCCCCTTTTCCGCCGGGACGAACCGGGAGCTCGACACGACCACGGCTTCGATGCGCCCGGTGGGGCCGGGCGGGAGGATGAATGTCGCCTCGTGCTCCCCCACCCCAAAACAACAGAGGCGCTGGGTCCGTCCGAGCGCCGTTAGGGTCAAAGCCGTCGGCTGGGGTCCGGCCGCGTACGGGGGCAGCACGAAGTCCATCACCAGGCGATCCGCGGCGGCCGGCCGCTCGATCGAAAAGGCCGCGGACGGCCCCAGCCAGCAGCAGCCGGGTTCGTCCAAAGATGGGTATACTGCGCGAGTCGGCTGCTCGACACCGGCGGGCAGCACCATTGGAATTGCGTTAGAAATGGCGGTATTTGCCAAGAAAAACGCGCACAATGTCAGCGCGAGTCTGTGGAAGGGAATGCGATGCATCACTACAAAAACGACGCCAAGGCTGTGCTGAACATTCCGGAAACGCTTTCCATACAGACGCCAACGACGACCTCTCCAAAGGTCGTCGTTATTGTGCTGAACTGGAACGGATGGCTCGATACAATCGAGTGCGTCGAAAGCCTCCTGCGTTCCGCGCGCGTTCCCAATCAGATCGTCATCGTCGACAACGGCTCGGTGGACGATTCGGTCGAGCGCATCTGCGAATGGGCCGAAGGGTTTCTCGTGCCCGAGCATCTGTCGCAAATCACGCTCGGATGGTCGTACCGGCCGGCGCCCAAACCCTTGGCCTACGCCGTGTTCGATTCGCCTCTCGACTCACTTGCCGGAACGATGCCGCCGGAAACGCCGATCGTGATCGTGCGCGTCGGCGACAACCGCGGATACGCCGGCGGCAATAACGTCGGAATCCGCTACGCTCTCGAGCGGTTCGATGCGGATTACGTGTGGATTCTCAACAACGACACGGTTGTCGAGCGGCACGCACTCGACAGAAAGCTCTCGGTTGCGGAACACGATCCGACGATCGGCATCGTCGGCGCAAAGCTGCTGCGCTACCAGGAACCTGCCAAGATCCAGGCGCTGGGAGGCGGCACCGTCAACCCGTCGCTGGGACTGGATTCGCAGATCGGCGCCGGACTCGACGGTTCGCTGGCAACGACCGAGCCGATCGAACTCGAACACGTCATCGGCGCGAGCCTGTTCGTGCGCGTCGACGCAGTCCGCACGGTCGGACTGATAGATGAAAGTTATTTCCTGTACCGGGAAGAGACGGACTGGTGCATCAAGATGCGGCGGAGCGGATGGAAGCTCGTCTGCTGTCCAACCGCGGAAGTCTGGCACAAACAGGGTTCGTCAATCGGGTACAAGAGCGTTCTGCACGACTATTATTCAGTTCGGAACATGCTCTTCTTGCTGCACAAGCATCATCCGGATGAGTTCCTCTCGGCGTTTTTGATGATCGCCTTCCGTTCGACGGCGGCTAAGATCGCCCGCATGCAGTTCAGACGGCTCGCCTTCGTCGCCATGGCCTTCCGCGATTTCTTCGTCGGCGTCCGCGGCAGAACGCACACCGAGGAACAGCTGCTCGCCAATCGCGACGCGGCACTCGAGCGCAAAAGCCACTAGATTTTTTCGAGCACCCCGAGAAAGCTGCGCGCCAACTCTTGCGGCGAGAAGCGCGCTGCGGCGCGGCTCGCGCCCGCGGAGTAGCGGCGCCACTCTGCCTCGTCCCCATAGATGCGGGTGACCGCGGAGGCAAAGGAGCGCGCATCGTCCGCGACTGCCAAATCGCCGGGACTCTGCGCGATGCCCTCGGCCCCGACGCTCGTCGTCACGACCGGAATGCCGGCGGAGAGCGCAAGCAAGATCTTTCCTTTTAAACCCGCGCCGAACCGCAGCGGCGCAGCGAAGACGCGCGCCCTGTTCAGCAATGGGTCCAGCGAACGAACAAAGCCGGGTACGCGTATCCGCCGTTCGGCAAGACGCCTGACCGCCGCCGTCGGATCCGCACCGGACAGCGTCAGCACCGCTTGCGGAACTTCGCGCCACACCAGCGGCATGATCTCTCGCGCAAGCCACAGGGCCGCATCGACGTTGGGTTCGTGCGCGTAATTTCCGACGAACAGAACGCCTTCCGTATCGCGATAATCCGCGCTTCGCGCCACCGCCGCTTCGGCTAAGCCGACGAGGGCGATATTCTCCAGTCCCCTTTCCTCGAGCAGCGTTTTTTCAGCCGCGCTCGTCACGACGACGATATCGCTTTTTTGCGCGCTCTCCATTTCGGCGCGCTCGATCTCAGCCCAGCCGGTGCGTTTTGCGATCGCCGCTTCCTGACGCGCGAGACGGAGGTGATGGAGATCGACGGTATCGTACACTATCCGCGCTTTTGGCTGCAGCGAACGAACGTCGTCCGCGAATCCGGCGGCAATTTTCGCGCGGGAGAGCCAGACGCAATCGAAACTGCGGCCATGCGCGGTGAGCTCGGCGAGCGTGCGCGGCCGGAATCCGAGAACGACCTCAACGCCGGCGTTCCTCAAACGATCGCCGTACGGCGGATACGCGCGCGCGTCGACCGATCCGAACGTGACGTTCCATTTCGCGGCGCGCGCAAACGACATCAGCGCGGCGATCCGCCGCGAGCCCGCATCGCGATCGTCGAAGGGCACGTGTTCGTCCACGACGAGCAGCGCACCGGCAGCCGGTACGATGTATGCCGCGGCGACGTCATCATCGTGGTACAGACACCGCGATCCGTGCTCGCCCGCGTAGCGGCACAACCAATTCAAGACTTCGCCCTCCGCCGTGTCATCGGGCATTTCCGGCAAGGCGCCGCGCAAGAATTCCATTCGCAGCATGCTGCCCGAAATTGGACTGGAACGAGGAGCGGCGGCGGCAATGTCGTCTTCGCGCTCGAGGATGATCATCTGGCGTTCGATCGCGCGGCGTGACGGAATCGCGTCTGCGCCAACAACTGCCAAAAAACGGCCGCGCCCCTCCGCCGCTTGCGCCAAAACCGGCTTCAACGGCGTCCCTGCGGGGTGCGTCAAAAGTCGCACGCCGTCATGCATACGCACCTCGCGCTCTATAGCGCGATCGTACGCGATCACGACGTCGAGCGGAATCTCGTTTTGAAGCGATTGCAGCGCGAGCAGGCAGCGGTTCATACGGCGCCAATCGCGGGCATCGGTTACCAGCACCGTAACAAGTGGAGCCGTCCGCGTCGCAAAGCCGAGCGCTTTGGGCGATTTTGGAAGACGCGCCGCCAAACGATCGGCGCGCCAAGCCGCGGCTGCGCGACGCGCAGTTTCGACGCGATCCGCCGCGCGCCCAGCAGCTCGCCGCAGCAACGCAGACAAGCCGTAGCCGCGCACGATGTGGACAATGCGCTTCATAAATGGGCGGAAGGCTTTCGGGGTAAGCGGTATGAACCCCTGAACGCTGCTACAGGAGGCAATGTTTGGTCGCTGCGCCGCAGCCGGTTCCCCCTTTAATTCGCTATCGATGGCTCGTGTACGAGCTGGTGCTGCGCGATCTGCGCCTGCGCTATCGCGGTTCGCTTTTGGGTTTCGGGTGGACGCTGTTGAACCCGCTCCTTTTTATGGCCATCTACACGCTGGTCTTTTCCATTTACCTGCGAGTGAACGTCCCCCACTACCCGGCGTTTTTGCTCGCCGGAATCGTCCCTTGGGGATGGCTCGCCGGCGCAATGTCGCAGGGAACGAGCGCGATCATCGATGGACGCATGTACGTCGGGAAGACGCTTCTGCCGACGGAGATACTGGTGATCGTCCCCGTGATTTCAAACGGCGTAAACTTTTTGTTTTCGCTGCCGATTCTGTTCCTTTTTGCCATACTGCTGCACGTGCATTTGGGGCTTTCGCTCATCATGCTGCCGGTGGTCATCCTGATTCAGTTTGCGATCGTGCTCGGGCTGGTCATGCTCACGGCGACGTTTAACGTATTTTACCGCGACCTTCAGCAGCTGATTCTGTACGTGCTCACCCTGCTTTTCTATCTCACGCCGATTTTCTACACTCCTTCGTTCGTGCCCGAGCAGTACCAATATCTGATCGTTTGGAATCCGTTCGCGGCGCTGATCGGGTGTTATCACGCGATCTTTTACTCCGGAACTTTTCCGACACTTTACGATCTCACGGTTTCGTCCGTGTTCGCCTTTGTGATCCTGGGGCTGGCGCAAACCTGCTTCTCGCATTACAAGGAATCGTTTAGCGAATACGTATGATTGACGCCATTCGCGTAACCGGCGTTTCCAAACGCTTCCGCTTCCCGACCATTCCCAAGCGCGCAACGCTCAAGGACATGGCTCTGCGAACCATGCGCCTGCAGCGCGGCGACGCGATTGTGGACGCGCTCAAGGACGTAACGTTCTCGGTCGAACGCGGCTCGACGCTTGGCATCATCGGGCGAAACGGCTCGGGAAAATCAACGCTGATGCGCATTCTGGGCGGAATATTAAAGCCCGACAGCGGCGTCGTGCAAACCGCCGGCGCGGTAGCGCCGCTGCTCGCACTGGGCACGGGATTTCATCCGGATTTGAGCGGCCGCGAAGGCGCGCGTATCGAGCTCTTCACGCTCGGAATGGATCGGAAGCGGGCCGAGGCCTTAATGGAACAGGTCGTCGCTTTTTCGGAGATCGGCGACTTCATCGACGCGCCGGTGCGAACGTATTCGGTCGGCATGTTAATGCGGCTGGCGTTCTCCGTGGCGATTTGCATCGATCCGGATATTTTGCTGCTGGACGAAGTGTTGGCGGTGGGCGACGAAGGGTTTGCCCGGAAGTGTCATCAGACCATGCTGGATTTTCGCGCACGCGGGAAGACCGTCGCGATCGTTACGCACGCCGCGGAGATCATCGAGTCGTGGGCAGATACTGCGCTATGGCTCGATCGCGGCGAAGTGGCCGGTTTCGGAGATCCTCGGACCGTCGTTGCGGCCTATCACGCGCTAACGGAGCAAAGCGCGGCGGAACCGGCCCAATACGCGTTTGACCTTCCAAAAGTGGCTGGACTGAACCGTATCGATTAACAGCGCCAGGCGTTCGTTCTCGGCGCGAGTGGCTTCAAGAAACGCTTCAGTTTGGTCGAGCAGCGCGGCTTGCGCCTTCAGCATCTCTTCGTTCGCATTTTGTAACGCAAGCCTGGTGCTAGCATACTGTTTTTCGAGCTCCTGGCTCGCCGCCTGGACCTTGACCATCTCGTCACGACCGTCGCGCAGAACGGCAAAGGCATCGTTGAGCGCGGCCGAGGTTTGGGCAAGCTGCCCTTCGAGTTCCGCGATCCTCGCCGCGGCGCGACCGTCGTCCTTGCCGGTTTTCGGCGATGCGTCGGCGAGGCGTTTTTCTAACTCGGCGATCCGCGCATTCGCAATTGCGGCTTCGGCGCTGAGCTCGGTCAGTTCGGCCGAGGCTCCGGCGAATCGGCTTTCGATCTCGGCGTTCCGTGAATTCGCGAGCGCCATCTCGGATTCACGGCGGCGCAGTGTCGCCGCGACTTGCGCAAGCTCGGTACTGGCGGAGAGGAAACGTTTCTCCAACTCACTCGCACGCGCCGCCTCGGTGAGGGGCAACGCTCGCACGATGAATTGTAACGTGTCGTGCTCTGGATCGCTGCGCACTTCCTCGACGACTTGCGGCGCAAAGTCCGCTTCCTGGATGTGCGGCACGAGATTCGAATCGCTGAACAGCGGAACGCGGAACCGGTCGACGTGCTCGATGCTGAACCCGGCCGACAAAAAGAGAGCGTCCAGAGATCGCGCGGTGAAAAACCGGAGATGCGAGTCGTCAAGGATGCCGAATTCGGCGTAGTCGAAGTTCCCGGTCAGCAGCGATAGCCGCATCGCGCCGTGCGCGATGTTGGGAACCGACGCCAGGACTACGCCGCCGGGCTTCAGCAGCCCGTGCGCAGATTTCAGCACCTCTCCGGGAGTACGAAGATGTTCCAAGACGTCGGCAAAGACAATGATGTCAAATTCTTGCCGCTTGACGATCTCGGCGAGGCTCTCTTCCTCCAGATCTGCGACGAAGACTTCGGCAGAATGCTGCCGTGCAATGGCTGCGGCGCTTTCATTCACCTCGATGCCCGTTACAATGCAATTCTTTCCCCGCAGAAGTTGCGCGAGGTATCCCGATGCACATCCGACATCGAGCACTGTCGAAGACGGAGGAATTTGACTGACGATTTTTGCGAGTGACGTTTCCGTCTGAAGCAGCGCCTTGTCCGGATCGTCGTAAACAGGATAGTCCTTTGACGATGCGCCCAGTAAGCTCACATAGCCGCCTTCGAACCGTCCGGGGAGAAGCCCTGGCGGACAGTAGTTCTCGGCGCCGAATAATCCTCGAGTGGACCAAGAGAAACTTGTCAGCGCAATGCGCAGCCTGGAAGAAGAACGGCGTCGTTCAGAGCGCCTGCGCAGCGACTACTCGCGCATTGTGAGCAGCCGCTTTCACGCGTTGCGTATGTTGTGGTTTTCGCTCAAGGCCGTCTTAGGATTCTCCGTCGCGCGCGATCGTTTTGTAGCCTGGAGTCCCGGCATGGCGGTCTCGCTTCCGGATTGGCACGACCAACCTTCCGAGACTCCGGAGCAAGCTGAAAACCGGCTGGCGGCAAGCTGGAATGCGCGCGTTGAACGCCGGCCGCTCAATGCGATCGATCCGCTCGTAACGGTCGTCATTCCGGTATTCAACAAGATAGATGTAACGGTTCGCTGCTTGCGGTCAATTGCCGACACGTGGTTCGAAACTCTGCAGGTCCAAATCGTTGTCGTCGACGACGGATCCACCGATCGGACGTCAGAGGTTCTGGGTTCCTTGCCGGGTTTGGAATACGTTCGGCTGGACGACAACCAAGGATTCGTGCGCGCGTGCAACCGGGGTGCTCAGGCGGCCCGCGGCGCGTACCTTTGCTTTCTCAACAACGACACGGCGGTCCGCAACGGATGGCTGGATTACCTCGTGATGACCGCCGAGAGCGACGAGACAATCGGCGTTGCCGGTTCCAAACTCATCTATCCGAACGGCAAGCTGCAAGAAGCCGGCAGCATCATCTGGCGCGACGGAACCGGCTGGAATTACGGCCGAAATCAAAACGCCGACGATCCCCGCTTCAATTATCTGCGCGATACGGACTACTGCTCCGGCGCGGCTCTGTTAGTCCGGCGCTCGCTCTTCGAGCAGCTCGGCGGCTTCTCCGAAGACTACACGCCTGCATACTACGAAGATGCCGACCTCTGCTTCGGCGTTCGTTCTCTGGGATACCGCGTCGTCTATCAGCCGCGTTCCGAAGTCGTCCACTACGAGGGCCTCACGTCGGGAACGGATCTCGCCGAGGGCACCAAACGTTTTCAAGAAGTCAATCGTCCGAAGTTCCGCGACAAGTGGTCCGGCGCGCTGCAATCGCACTTTGCCGGCGACCCGAAGGCGGCGGCTGTCGCCGCTCGGAAAACTCGCAGCGGACCGACTATTTTGATCGTGGACTCCTACGTCCCAATGTACGACAAGGATGCAGGCTCGAGCCGCTTGATGCAGATTCTGCGCATCCTCTGCAAGGAGCGGTTCAATATCATTTTCTTGCCCGACAACTACGCGCCGCTGCAGCCGTACACGCTCGAATTGCAAGATATGGGGATCGAAGTGCTTTACCACGCCGATGGTGGGCCCTCGATGAAAGAGGCGCTCAATGAAGTCTTGCCCGCCTTGGATTTCGCCTGGATCTGCCGCCCCGAGCTCTTTGGGAAATATGAGCCCGCCATACGACGCAACGCCCGTACTCGGATCCTGTACGACACCATCGACTTGCACTTCATGCGCAAGAAGCGCGAATTCGAGATGAACGGCGGAAACGGCGCCGAGTGGAAAGAGATGGAACGCATCGAACTCGACGCGGCGCGCCGCGCCGACGCCACGATTGTGGTCACGCAAACCGAAGCCGACACTCTGAGACAGCGCGACATCGGGACAGTCTTCGTCGTGCCGACGTTGCACGAGATGGAGCTGAAACGTGAGCGGCGTTTTGCAGAATCGGCGGGACTGCTCTTTATCGGCGGCTACAATCATCCGCCGAACGTTGACGCGGTGTGCTGGCTTCACGACGAGATCATGCCGCTCGTTTGGGCGCGCGATCCGGCCATCATGCTGACACTCCTTGGAAGCAACCCTCCCGATGCGGTTTCGGCGATGGCGTCGCAGCGCGTGCGCGTGCCGGGATTCGTACGCGATGTAAGCCCGTATTTTTTGACAGCCCGGATCTTCGTCGCACCCCTGCGGTTCGGCGCGGGAATGAACGGCAAAGTAGGGCACGCGCTCTCGTTCCGTTTGCCCGTCGTTCTTACGGAGCTGGCCGCGGACGGCTTTGGACTCACCGACAGACGCGACTGTCTGATCGCAAACGACGCCAGGCATTTTGCGAACGCTATCCTTCGCCTCTACAGCGACGAAGATCTCTGGCAAAGACTCTCCGGCGCGTCCGAAACCGTCCTTGCGCCTTTTGGACGTGCAAGCGTTACGCCACAGCTCTTGCGTGTTTTCGATGAAACCGCAGAACATCGCAACTCGTCCAATCAGCCTGCGGCCGCAATCTCTTAGCGGGACAGAAGAGTAACGCATGTTCGCGATAAGAGAGCTTGCTTTTTCTTTGGTGATCCTGCACGCAGTGTGGGCGCTTGCGTATGTGCTCGGCTCCATGGCGCTGGCGCCGTTCGGCGAGGAACGCGACGAAGACGTCACTGCGGGCCGCGCGCTTCTCGATCTCGTCATCTCGTCCGCGTGCGGGCTCGCGGTGCTCGCGCTCGGAGCATTCTTCCTGGCCCTCTTCAGTATTTTTTACGCACCGGCACTCGTGCTCTTGCTGGTGCTCGGCGCGGCCTTCAGCAGCATCCGCCGGCGAGGAGCCTTCACCGCCGCTTTTTGGCGGCAACGCTGGCTTGTTTTACGAAAATCCGTAACGCCGTACACGGTCGCGACATGGGCTCTGGCGATCGGTCTCGGCATCCCGGCGGTGCTGCCCGATTCCTCTTACGACACGCAAGCGTTCCTCTTGCCTCAAGCATTGGATTGGGCCCAAGCGCACGCGCTCAGCGTTGACGCGACGCTGCGATTTCCCTACTACGCTCAGAATTGGGTTCTGCTCCAAGCGTGGTTCTTTGCTTTCAATCTCGGAGACTACACGAATCTGCTCACCTGGCTTTGCACGATCCTGACGGCTCTTGGGATCCAAAGCCTCATTGCCGGTTTCGCTCCGCAGACCGCGCACGACGGATCCCGGCAGGCGCTGTTCGCGCGCCTAACATTTTACGCGGCAGTATTCACGGCGCCGCTCGCATTTCTGCTCTCGCCCATCACGATCCGCTGGGAATGGACCAGCATGCAAGATATCGCTCAAGGCTTCATCTTTCTCGCCTTCATGCTGTGTGCGGTAGCCGCACTGCGCGCGCGGGATTCGTTTCGGCCGCTGGCGGCCGCGATCATCATCGCGGCATTTTTTGCCGGAATAAAGACGTCCCTCATCGCCTTCCTGCCGCTCTACGCTTTGGTTATCGCCGCAATCTGCGTACGTCAGCGTTATGGAGCGCGAACGCTCGCGCTAGCGCTGGCCGCATTGGTCGCGCTTTCGTCGCCGTGGTACATCAGAAGCTTCGTCCTCGACGGAGACCCGCTCGCGCCGGTTCTCAACCTTAAATTTCACGGTGTGGACAAGAAGTTTAGCTCCTACGACCTGGCGGGGATCGACTCCGATCTCCGATTGGCGCAGAGCGTGCGCCCCGCCGACCTTCTGACCGTTCCTTGGCGGATCGCTTTCCAAACGGACACGATCACGTTTCGAGAATACGGCGTTACGCTGGGTTACCTGTTTCTCTACCTGCCTGCGCTCGTGCTCTTGATGTCACTCTACAAAACCGGGAGGCGGTGGCTGGACGCCGAGTCGATACTCATGGCCGCCATCATCGCGAGCGGGATCTTCTATTGGCTGGGAACTTCGTATATGGCTCGCTATTCACTACTCTTCGACTCGGCGTTCATCGCGTTCTACGCTTATCTCGTCTTGAGAATGACCAAACGCCCGCGCTGGGGATTCCTGGCCGCAACCGCCGTATTCATCGCGTTGGCGATTCCGAGCTCGGCCGAGGGATATAACTTTCTCAGCTCGCAGCTCCGGGCATACAACCTGCACTATCGCGACGTCTACACGAGCCGCGAATCTTTCTTGAACGCTCGATACGGAGAGAGTTACCGGAACGAGATCCGGTCGCTCATCGATTTTGAAAAACGGGACGATAGCGCCAAACGCATCTATTCTGTCGGTCTTATGGAGTGGCGGTTTTCATTTCGGAGAGAGGGCATCGCCCTGATCGGGGATTGGGTTGGTCCCGAGCGCTTCAATGACCTTGACGCAATGATCCATCTCGGCCGGTTCAAGGAGTACGCCCGCCGGTTCGGCTTCGATGCGATGATCGTACCGCTGGATACCAAGATCTTATCGCCGCGAACGATCCTGCATCTGGAGGAACAAGCCAGAGCTGCCGGTTTTAAAACGGTACGCCCGCCGGGAAGCACGCACGCGCTGCTGCTACGATCGTGAGCATGCGATCGATCGCGCGCGCCGCCGCGGCGGCAGCCGGCTGCCTCGTCTTGACGTTGGGCGGCTGTTATCACGGTCCGGGCACGGACAATCCGATCCAAAGTCAGGGCGCGCCGCTCCTTCCGTGGGGCGTTCTCGCATCTCCGGCGGAGCGGCGGCAGCCCAGCGCCGGCGGAATCTACCCCAGCATGAGTCACAACACGTGCTGCTCCACCGGCAAAGATCTGACAATCTCGACGCACGCTCCCGCGGGAGCGCGTCATCTGTATCTCGACGTGTATTTCCCCGACTTCAACGCAATGTATGGCTTGCGCCAGCGGCGGCAAACCGTCACCGTGAGTTTTGGGAAGGCGCGCGAATCGGTAAGCGTGGACCAACCCGGGATTCGAGAGCTGAAATTCCGGATACCGAAAGATGCGCTCGTTGCCGGCGGAAAGCTTCGCTTTGCGGTGCACATGAGCTACGCGGTGGTTCCTAAGAATGTCAGCGGCAGCCCCGACTGGCGGCCCTTTTCGATCGTCCTACTCGCAGTGGATACCGGCTAGCTACGCGGGAAGGCGAGCAGTCTTGTTGGCGTACGAGAACCTGACGAGCGCCTCAAAATACTCCGTATACGAAAACGTCGATCCGTCCCAGTTACGGTATGTGGCGCGCGGGTCGTACCACTCGAGTTCGAAATATTCGGCCACTTTCGGATGAACCGGAATGCTGACCGCACCGAGCGGGCCTAGCGGGCCGAAGTATGTTGCCAGCGTCGAGGAGACGTCGGCATCGACGAGCTGCGGATCGATCCGTTCGCAGGCCCGGAGGATCTGAGCGATAAGCTCTTCGAGCAATGGGTTGGTCGGGTGGTTAACCGCCCAGAACAACTGGCGCAGCGCAAAGCGCTCCGCGACCTGCCCGGCCATTTTTATGTCGCACCGCGTGTCGCGCGCGTTGATTCTGGCATATTCCAAAGAACGGAGCCGCTCCAAATCGAGCTTGTAGTCATCCCATCGTTCGAGATAAAACTTAACGATTTCGGCGGGCGGCATGCCTTCGTCGATCTTCGCCACGATAACGCGATCGCCGTACGGAAAACGGCCGAATGGGAAGAGCGGCGGCTCCGGCACGTTGTATGGATTCACGCAATTGAACGGCCAGAGCAGATTGAGATCGAGTGCGGGAAACTTTACCGTAAAACAGTTTGCGGGAAGCAACGCTTGCTGCCGGAATCCGATTGGATCGTGCTGCTCGCACAGCACAGCGCAGGACGAAACGTCGGCCGGCGGTAAATTGCCGCGGCCTTCGACAGGGTGATCGTAACTGCGCGAATAGATGACGCGAAAGCGTTCGGAAACAACAGGGTCCCGCCCGAGGACGGCCGCGACGGCTTCCGCCTGGCAGTCGCCATGAACAATCATGGTTCTTGCCGCGTTCATACGTGCGGCTCTTTGGCGGCGCCGGTGTCACGAAGAAGCTGTGCGAGCTCTCCGAGGTTGTTCAGCGCGTACACGCGGTCCAGCGGCAAATCCAGTCCGAAGGCTTCTTCTACCTTCATGATCAGCACCGCATGTGAGAGCGAATCCCACCCTTCAACGTCCGCGCTTGTCGTCTGCTCGTCGATCAGAGCTCCCTCCGGAACGCGAAACGTGTCGCGCACCACCGCAACAATCTTATCCAAAACCTCCATGCAGATAGATTTCCTTGTTCTTGCTGCGGCTTATTTTTCCGCTCGTCGTCTTTACAAGCTGGCCGCTCTGAAGCGGCACGAAGGCGTGAATAGCCAATCCCAGTTCCTCCAAGATCACCCTGCGAACGTCCTGGCCCATCACCGCAGTGTCCGCTTGCGGCGCGCACTCCGCAAGCACCGACACGACGGTCGCATCCATCCCTTGGTCTTCTACGCCGATGGCTACGCTGCGGCCGGGAATCACCGAGGCGATGCCGTTGACGATGGCTTCGATCTCGTGAGCGTAGTAATTTTGTCCGTTAACGATGATCATGTCGTCGATCCGGCCGGTCACGTAGAGTTCACCCTCGACCACGAATCCGAGATCGCCGCTAGCATACCATTCCCCGTGAAGTTTCTTGCGCGTCTCGTCGGGCAGCCGGTAATATCCCGAAAAAAGAAACGGACTGCTTACGTAGATTTCGCCGACAATGCCGTCCGGCAGCCGGGAGCCGGCCTCCGAACGAATCTCGACGCGCACGCCTTCGACGGGCAGACCGCACGAAATCACGGAGACCGCTCGCGAATCCGCAACGACGCGCGCCGGCCGGTCGAGGGGCGTCTGCGTCACTGCGAAGACGTTTTCCGCCATCGCGTAACAGACGTGCAGGTGTTTGGGAGAAATGCCCGAGGAGCCAAAGCGGGAAACGAAGCGCTCGAACGTCGCCGGTTTGCAAGGTTCCGAGCAATTCACGAAGGCTCGCATTGACGAAAGGTCCCACGTTCGCCCGGGGCGGGCGGTACGAACGATGTGCGAAAACGCGAAATTCGGCAGCCAGCAAAATGTCGTGCGGTAGCGTTCGATCGCGTCCAAGAGCACCGTCGGTCTCATGACCCATTCGAACGGATCGAGCGCGACCAGATGCGTGCCGAGCAGCACCGAACTCATAAAGCATGCCACGAAACCCATATCGTGGTAGAGCGGCAGCCACGAAGCGATGCTGTCGTCCGCTCCAAAACAAAGCGCTTTCGCGTAGGATTCAACCTCGCCGAAAATCGCTTGATGCGTGAGCATGACGCCCTTTTTCAGACTGGTCGTTCCCGAACTGTGCTGCAAGCAGGCGACGCCGGCGGAATCGGCCGCGAACCCCGCCAGATCTTCGTGAGACTTGCCGCCCGCTTCAAGAACTTCGTCGCCGGCTAGCAGCGATTCCAGATCGAATTGCGCCAGGGTCTCGCTTGCGTTCCGGAGATTGGCTTCGTAGGTCACGAGCAGCCGCGGCTCGATCCGCTCGAACAGCGCGCGATGGTCGGCCCAGTACAACTCGGGGCGCTGTTTTGGCGTCGGAAAAGGCATGAACGACGGAATGGCTCCCGCAAGAATCGCACCCAGATAGGAGTAGAATAAATGGGGCGTGTGCTGCAGGATGATAATCACGACGTCGCCGCGGTTGACGCCCAGGCTGCGGTAGCGATTGGCATACGCCAAGCTCCGCTCCATGAGCTCCCCGAACGATATCTTCTCGGTCTTCGCGCCGGCGATAAACGTGCAAAACGGAGAGTCCGGCCGTGCGGTTGCGATCTCTGCCAACCGGGACGCGATCGTTACGGACACGGAACTCTAGCCGAAACCTAATGCATCCCGGTACCGGTGCGGCTCCCACGGGCCCCACCGGCGTTCGAAGATCGCCTTGTTCTTCTGCATCTGCTTCGCTTTTTGTTCGGAGCCCAGAGCATCGAACGATGCGGAGAGGTGGTGATGAACGAAGACGTCGTCGACAATCTCTATGCGAAAGCCCGCCTGCAATGCCCGCCGGCAATAGTCGTCATCCTCGAAGAATCCGAGCCCGAACTCTTCGTCGAGAAACCCGATCGTTTCAAGCACCTCGCGCCGGATCGCAACGCAGAAGAACGCCAAGTTGTGCGTGTCGAACCGCCGGCGCAAATGAAGCCTGACAAACTGGCGAGACACCGCCGCCATTTCAAGCATGCCGGAATATCTGATGTTGATTTTTTGCTCGTTGCCGATGTTGTTCGTCAACGGACCGGTCAGGCCGACCTTGGGATCGATCGTCATCGGCCTGATCAAGTCGCGGACCCATCCCTTGGTCACGTACGTGTCGTTATTGAGCAGGATCACGTACTCGCCGGCGGCGGCGCGCAGGCCCACATTGTTTCCGGCTGCGAACCCGAGATTGCGATCGTTGCGTATGATCGAGACTCGCGAATCTCTGGCCGCCACCTGGTCCAGTTCCTCCAGCGTCTCATCCGTCGAACCGTTGTCGACGACGATGATCTCAAGTTTCGGATAGTCGCTCAACGTCAGAATGGAGTGCAGGCAGTCCTTGGTGAATTGCCAGTTGTTGTACGTCAGGACCACGATTGAGACGGATGGAGTTACCGACTCGATCGCTTCTGCAAACTGTTTGGCGCGGCTCCGCCACGTCTGCTCTTGTGCCCACTCGAACCGCCGCTTTCGAAGTTCCGGCGAATCCTCGGCGAGCGCCTTCTCGATCTGACGCTCAAAATCGCGCTCGTCGCGTGCGATGTAAGCGAGCGGCGTCGCATCGATCACTTCGGGCATCGGCGATGCGACCACCGCTTTGCCCGCCGCCATGTACTCGTAAAGTTTGACCGGGTTCGTACACGTGATCAGATCGTTGACGATGAACGGTATGACGGCGACGTCGAAATTCGCAAGATAGTCCGGAAGCGTGGCATACGGCTGCTCGCCCAACATGCGGACGTTCTCCATGCCCTCGAGCGCTTGCACATTCGCGCGGGTGGCATGACCGATAAGGTGAAAATCCCAGTCCGGCCTCGATCGCGCGCAGCTCGCGATCCAGTCGACAGCAAACCACTCTTGAATCGTGCCGAAATAGCCGATCACCGGCCGCCTGTTTTCTGCCGGAGCCTCAAATCGAGCTGCCTCCGCGAAGAACGCCACGTCGGACGCGTTGCGCACGATGGTCGCCTCCCGCGGTGCAACGTGCGCGGCAAGGGGAGCGGACGCGGCCAAGACGGCGTCCGCATTTTTGGTCAAGTCGCGCTCCAGCTCGACGACCTCTTGCGGAACGTTGTTGAAGCCGCCGATGTAGTCCAGGCAATCGTGGACGATGGTCGCACCCGGGATTCCGGCCGCGGCGTAGTACCAGCTCGGATATTCGACCACGACAACGGGCGCCGCCACGTTGAGCATGATGAGCGCCTCGTCAAGTGATTTCGAAATCTCCGCGACGACCGACGCGCTGAAACCGCCGTAGATGTCCGGCGGGATCGTACCGTTCAGCCGCAGGCGGAGAATGAAAACACCTTGTTCCGGCATTTCCTCGACTCGAAAGCGGCCTCCGTCATCCAGCCGCTCGAATTCGAGCGCGACATAGAACACTCTATCGCCGGCGGCGGCACGCTGCATCGCCAAGTGTTGCGGACGCTGAATACGATAGTGGTAATCGATGATGCCGAGCCAGATGACGTCTCTGCCGCCTCTTGGCTTGATCGTCGCGTCGGGGAACAGCTCTCCGTAACGCTCGATCGCCACGTGTTGCCGCCGCGAGGGAACGCCACCGGATGAAAGCGTTTTCAGCACAGCCATGTGCTCGCCGATAGCGTCGATTTTCTTTTGCAGCGGGGTATCGTCGTGCGTCGCGCTCAAAGCTTTCCTAACGGCGCCTTAACGCCACGAGATGGTGCAGTGCGAGGACGGGCGTCGCCGGCCCGAGGATGCGCTCGGCAAGCTTGAGCGGGCCGGCCGCCGCGTTCGGCAGCAGCTGCCGAAAGTTCAAGCCTCCGGAAAATATGTACCGGAGATAGTTCGGCATGATCTCCGTGTGCGCGATTTCCAGTCCGGGGTTTTCGCTCAAGAAACGCTTGCGGTCGCGAAAGAACACGACGTAACTCAGCGCTTGATTCGCCTTATCCGGATCGCGCTGCTCGCCCGCCCGCCACCCGGGAGCGCGCCGGTCGAACGTTTCTTCGGCAAAGAGATGCGTATAGACCGGCGCGGCGACCGGCCCGAAAAACGGATCGATGAGAATGACGCCGCCGCCCGGCTTCACTACCCGTGCGACTTCCTGGAAAAACCGCGCCGGATCGGCGAAATGGTGAAAGCAGTTGATGCAATAGAGCGTTCGCACACTCTGATCTTCCAAGTCCAGGTGCATAGCATCCAGCACGCGATCGAGGTGGGGCGCCGGAACGACGTCCGACGTCACGATGTCGGGATAATTGTCTTTGAGCGTGCTCGAACCCGAGCCCAATTCCACACGAAGTCCTTCGGTAGCACCGAACAGTTCGGCGTCCAGCGCGCGAATTCGCCGGTAAAACTCCTCAAAGACGCCCCGGATCATGGGCCGGCTCAGCAGGATGCTGCGGTGCACCAAGACGCGCTCAGTGCCGCTATCCATGTCCTTGGGAATTTCAGGGCTTCGCAGTAAGTCCATCAGGGCCATAGTTGGATTACGCGTTTATATGCTGCCCGCCATAAAAACCGGCTGCGATACACGGAATTTTTGCTTCTTCGCAAGTGTACCGCCCGCGCCCCCGACGTCGAGACGCACTTGCGTGACGTCGTTGGGGATCGTTACGGTTCCCTTGAATCTCCCGGGAGCGCCGGAGAAATGAAACTCGACGCCATACGCAACATCGCGGCTGGGCTTCATGACCATGAGCATCGGAGGACTCTTTGAAAAATGCGAAGGGTCAGCCCAAACGGAGAACGTGTATTTTGCGCCCGGCTTAACGGTGATGACTCCGCTATAGATGTCGGCGCCGGTCGGCACACCTGTCCCCGTTAATTCAGCTTCCTTTCCACCCTTGGCTACCGGACGGAGGACGAATCCGCCATCTAAAGTCCAGCCGCCCAGAGTGTCGGAGTCGGTGACGAGATTCTTCGATCCGGCTTTTGAAACGACGGCGGCGGTACGCTGATCCATGCGGGTTGCAAGCCCATATTCCGGCGACGCCGGCTTCGTGTTGCCGGCGCATGCGCTTACACATACGAACAGCGCGAGCGCGCACGAGACTCGGTATTGCACCATACAGCTCGCCTTCGCGGGCTGAAGAATGCTAGCCTCTTATCTCCGGCACCACGGTCGCAATGCTTTCACGGTACGTCCGAAGCGGTTCCGGCACGATCCGCGCGTCCCTTGTGACTTCTTGGAATCGCATAGCCTTCAGCCCCAGCAGCTGATCCCGGCCGATTGGAAAAGCGATATGCAGCCGATCGCCGATCTCGGCACCGAACATTGCAAGCCGGAATGGAATAGCCACGAACCGGATCCGCGTGTTCATCGCGGCTCCGACCGCTTGCCAAAAGACGCGG
Source organism: Candidatus Rubrimentiphilum sp. (assembly GCA_035710515.1). Classification (NCBI taxonomy): domain Bacteria; kingdom Bacillati; phylum Vulcanimicrobiota; class Vulcanimicrobiia; order Vulcanimicrobiales; family Vulcanimicrobiaceae; genus Candidatus Rubrimentiphilum; species Candidatus Rubrimentiphilum sp. Next base: position 158,720 of record DASTDE010000004.1, read on the forward strand.
TACTCAACCGGCGACGGCTCCGCGACGGTAAACGTTCCCGAAACTCTCGCGTTTGCTATTCTTACGATGACGCCCGCCAAGTCGTCATCGAGAACGCTTTGCATCGGTTGCTTGCCGCCGTCAATCAGCGGCAGGACTGCGCGGCGGCGCAGCTGCAGGCACAAGCTTCTAAAGAGGCCGCCGTTTCCGATGACGAGCCCCGGCCGCACGATTGCATCGCCCGGACTGCCGAAGAGTTTCTCCAACTCGCGTTTTTGAACGCCGTATGATGATTCCGCTCCGCTGCCGGCGGCGAAACTCGAGATGAAGATTCGCCGCTCGACGCCGTTACGCCGCGTTACCTCTAGCAGCGAACGCGTTCCGCTCATGTTGGCCGCGGCCGCACGCGCGCTTTCGCCTTTGGCAAGGGCCGCGTGAACGAGTACGTCGGCGCCGGCCCCGAATTCATCGGGCAGAGCCGTCCAGGAAAGATCGTACGGAAGCCACGTCACGCCGGATCGTGCGGCGCCGGGCTTACGGCGCGAACAGTGGAGCACGCGCCATCCTTCGCGCAAGAGCGCGTTCACGACGGCCGAGCCGACAAGTCCGCTAGCGCCGGTGACCAACGCGGTCCCGGGTGAATTCGCCACGTTCAACGTACGCGAGTTTGGGGAGCGGCGCCAAGCTCGGCTGCAACATCTGCAGCTACGCGGCGGGCAGCGGCCATGAGCGTTAGCGTGGGACCTTTTGACGGAAGCCACAGCCAGTTGGCCGAGTCCGCAACGCGAACGTTGCGCGCCGCATGAAGCCGGCCGTCCGGCGCCGTTCCCAGTGCATCCCCTGTGTCGGCTGTAAACCTCAGGCCGCCGGCATAGTGAATGCTCGAACCATTTCCCGGATCGATGGTCGTGAGCGGAATACAGGCAAGTCCGGCAAGTGTGCGCCGCGTCTGCTTTAAGTGGCATCGGACGGCGCGCGACTCGTCAGCACTCAAGGCGTACGACGTTTCCAATATTCCGTCCTCACCGCCGCGGCGCAACGCCATCCATTTTTGCGGCGAAGCGCGTTCGGGATGATGAACGCCAACTATCGTGAGCGCCGTCTCCGTCAAACGCGCTGCCAAGAGTCCCAGTGCCGGATGGAGCGGCAATTCCTTTACCAGTTTGAACAAGAGGAGCGAGCGGTACGAAAAGAACGTTACCACCAGCGTCTCTAAAGGATGATCCGGCGGGGCCAAGACCCCAATCAGTTGTGCGTAACTATGTCTCCGGCTCGCGGCGGGCCGTCCGAGCATCGGCAGGTTGACGCTCGCAATATACTGATAGGAATTGGAGAGCAGCGGAACGCGTTCTTCAAAGCGTTGCAGCGAGCGAAGGACGAGCGTCGTCGTGCCCATGGCGCCGGCAGCCAGAATGAGCCGGTCCGCTTGCAACTCGAACATCGTGCCCGTCGAGAGATCCCGGCAGCTGAGCCGGACGTTATCGCCTTGATCGAAAAAGGCCAGCGCCATCGTGCCGCGCAGATAGCGGAAATTCTCGCGCTCAAGCAATTCGCCGATCGTGTATCGCGGACGGTAAAGCGATCGCGTCTTATCCGAATAGAAATCCATGTCCTCAAAGTCGTTCGGATCGCGTCGAATCCCGTCACGAACGAGCGGTTCGCTGAGCATCGCGAGCGGACTTCGGCCGAGCCGGAAGCCCCGCTCGATCAGTTCCGAGCGCCGCTTTTTGTAGTTTCCGAATATCACCGCAGCGTTCGTGTCCAACGTCTGCGCAGGCTGAACCGGCCGGCAGGCAAGGAACTCGGCCGCGGTATCGTCCTCAAGTGCTCCGCTGATGCCGATGTCGCCGGCAACTCGATCGTAAAAAGCTCGCAGCGGCGTGCCGCCCAGGCCGGCGCGCTCCAGCTCGTAGCCGTTGAACGTATAGCAGCCGGTGCCCCAAGCCGCACCAAGCCCGCCGAGCGCAAAGCTTCGCATCGGAGAAAAATCGTGATTGATCATCGGCGCCAATGCCTCCGCGTCGCGGATTGCAAAGGCTCTCGGCGGCGTCAGCTGCGCGCCGGCGCGCACCGTCGAAATCTCGGTCCGATCGATGTTTCCCACGAAATACCGAAACTGCTGCTCATCGGTGCGGCGAAGATGCTCGAAGGTTCCAGCCGGTATGAGCGAACGAGTCGCCTCGTCGTCGACGCCGACGTCCACCATCGTTACGCTCAATCCGTCTTCAACGGCTTGTTTTGCCGCCTGAGCTCCGCTTGGACCGCTGCCCACGACGATGACGTGTCTCTCACCCACGGCGGACGGCACGTTGTACCAGACGGATCGGCGCCAAAAGAGCGCCTAGAATAGCCACGAGCGTCAACCCGATCGCCGCCACAACCGGACCGGCGGTAACCGGCTCAAACGAAGAATAGCGCGCGGGATCCATCTCGGCTCGAACGAGTGGCACGAGCTCCTCGCCATCGGGACGCAGCGCGGCGATGAGCTTTCCGAGCCTCAACGAGACGGTCTCGCCCTGCGGTCTCCGCGTGCGGGACGCTCGTGCGGCCGCACCTTAAGCTCGTGATACGTGCGTTGGGAAAACTGAACGTCGTACATCAAAGCGTTGAGCAACAGCTGGAAGCCCACGAGGAAGGTTACGGCTGCCAGCATGATGGTTCCCGTAGCGCGAGGGACGTGCGTCACAGTGCCCAGGACCCATTCGTAAACGCCGAACACGATACCGAATGTCGCTAGCAGCGTTCCGAAAAAACAATACAGGCTGGCCAGGTTCACGTCAAAAACGAAATATTGCACCAGCAATCGTCGCAGGGCCAACCGAAAGAGCTGGGGTGGAAACTCAAAAATCACGGGCAGAATCGCGAGAGAGCTCGGCGCCGACGTGTAAATCGTGGGCATTTCCAATTCGAGGATCGGCAGCCGCCTAAGCCCAAGCTCGCAAAGGACCGACATTTCGAAAAAGTACGAATCCGCGAACGATCGCCACGGTAGAACTCTCAGCAATGTTCCGTTGAAAGCCAAGTATCCGTTGGTCGGATCGATAGCGTTCCAATAACCGGAAGCGCACTTCACCAACAGCGAGAGGATGGCGTTTCCAATCAGGCGTGTTTTCGGCATAATATTCATCACGCTCGAATCAAAAAACCGGTTGCCTTTGATGCAGACGAGCGACGGATCTTGGACGAAGAGCTCCCGTATGGTGGCGATGAAAGCCGGATCCATCTGACCGTCGGCGTCCAGCTTGACGATGACATCCGCGCCTTGATCCAAAGCCGCGCCTATGCCGGTCTTCGTGGCCGCGCCGACTCCGCCGTTGCGTTCGCGTATGATGACCTGAACGCGGTCGTCGCCATTATAGGCCTGTTGAACGACGTGTCCCGATCGTTCGGGGCACCCATCGTCAACGACGATGACGACATCGGCTTGCTTCAATGCTGCGCTAACGACTTCCAAGATCGTGCCGGCAGCGCGGTACGCGGGAATAACGCAATACAGCCGCTGCTCGAGTTGATCGGAATCCACCGACAATTCCGATGATGTCTTGAAACGTTCGATCACTGGGAAAACCTCGCTTCGCCGATCGCTCGAAATATCCCGGCACCCCGAAAAGTATCCGAAAATAGATGGAGAATCCCCCGTCTGCGATGTCAATAGAAAAAGGGCCTTGCAAGACCTGGGCCGGCGCCGATCCGGGTGGATTCGGCAGCCTTATCATATGATCGAGCCGCCCGGTACGTACTTTGTCGATCGCGATCAACCTGAGCTGTCCTCCGAAGAAACAGAAATTGTTCGCCGGTTCCACGAGCTGTACTATCGTCGCTGGCTAAAGCAAAACGGCGATACCATCAATTTGAGCTGGTTCGGTTACGAGCTTCTGAAGTGTCCGCTCGACCTGTGGGCGTATCAGGAACTGCTGGTGCGAACCCGTCCGGATTTCGTAGTCGAAACGGGAACGTACCGCGGCGGGAGCGCGCTTTTTTTCGCCACGATTTTCGATCGCCTTGGCCAAGGCCGAGTGATCACCGTGGATATCGAGGCCCGACCCAATCGGCCCGAGCATTCCCGCATTACGTATATCACCGGGTCGAGCGTCGATCCGGCGGTGATCGAGCAGGTGCAACAAGCAGTGGGCGGCCGCCGCGCCATGGTCGCGTTGGACTCCGACCATAGTGCCGGCCACGTCTATGCCGAGATGACCGCCTATAGTCCGCTCGTTCAGGCCGGCGATTATCTCATCGTTGAAGATACGAACGTCAACGGGCACCCGGCCTTTCCGGATTTTGGTCCCGGCCCAATGGAAGCCGTTGACAAATTCCTTTGCGAGAACGATGGGTTCGTCATCGATAGGCGCTGCGAACGATTCTTGATGACATTGTGCCCGAGGGGCTACCTCAAGCGTAAACAAGCATGAAAAGTGAGGCAGGCGCCGGCGCCTTGCCGCGCGAGCTCTATCTCGATCTGCTTGTCAGGATATTGACGAACACGATTTACTGCGATCCATCGATTGGTCCGCCTGGCCTGGCGAACGTCGGACACTTCGAACCGGAGCTTCGCTCTGAAGGGCGCGACTGGCCAAGCGTGGCTCACACGATGGCCGGCGTGAAACGCGTCAACAATCTTCGAAAGCTTGCACAACGCGTCATCGATGAAAAAGTTCCTGGCGCTTTCATTGAAACCGGCGTTTGGCGCGGTGGCTGCTGCATCTTGATGCGCGGCGTACTTGCGGCCAACGCGATCCAAGATCGTAAGGTTTATGCGGCTGATTCATTCGCCGGCCTGCCGCCCCCGAAGCCGCATGCCTTTCCTCACGACGAAGGCTTAGACTTAACTCACTTTCCGCAATTGGCGGTTTCCCTGGACCAGGTGAAGGCCAACTTTTCGCGTTACGGGTTACTCGACGACCAGGTCGTTTTCGTCGAAGGCCTCTTTCAGGACACACTCCCGAAATTGAATGCCGGTCCGCTCGCGCTGATCAGACTCGATGGAGATTTATACGAATCCACATATGTAGCTCTCGAAGCGCTTTACCCAAAACTATCGCCAGGTGGATTCGTCATCGTGGACGACTACGGAGCAATGCCGGCTTGCCGAGCAGCGGTGTCGGATTATCGCACTCTTATGGGAATCGAGGCGCCTATCCAAGAGGTCGATTGGACGGGCGTCTGGTGGCAAAGGCCGTCTTAGCCGCCGAAAACCTCGGAGAAAGACTTGTTGCGTTGATCTCTTTCCGAGACGATCGCCGCGGCGGCCGCCGGCCACTCAATTCCTAGCGCAGGATCGTTCCAGAGCACCGCGCGTTCGCGCTGCGGATCGTATTCCGCGCTCTGCTTGTAAGCGAACACGACGCCGTCGGTCAGCGCCTGAAACCCGTGCAGACATCCGCGCGGAACGTACAGTTGCCGATGATTCTCGTCGCTCAGTTCGAAGGACTGCCACTGCCCGAAGGTCTGCGAACCCGGGCGCGCGTCCACGATCACGTCGAACGCCTTTCCGTAGAGCACCTGGACGAGCTTGCTCATTTCCGGATCGCCGTGAAGTCCGCGAACGACGTTCAGCCGTGAAACCGAAACGTTATCTTGAACGAATGCATCGGTGATGCCGAGCGATTCGTACTTGGAACGGACGTAGGTTTCTTTAAAGAGTCCGCGCCGGTCCGGGAACGCCGCGAGCTCCAGGCAGAGCACTCCGGCGATGCGCGTCACACATTTACCGCCCCGCGCGAGGCCGCGACGAGTTGGCTCGCCCGGAAGAGCGACTCGAACTGCCCGGCGTCCGTCCACCAGCCGCTCAGCACGTCATAGTACAGCTCGCCTTCACGGATGTACGCGTTGTTGATATCCGTGATCTCGAGCTCGCCGCGCGGCGAAGGCTTCAGGCCGCGGCAGAACTCGAAGACGCGCAGATCGTACATGTAGATTCCCGTCACCGCGTAGCGGCTCTTGGGAACGAGCGGCTTCTCTTCGATGCGCACGATTCGCTCGCCGTCGAGCTCCGGGCAGCCGAAGCGCTGTGGATCGTCCACTTCCTTTAAGAGGATGCGCGCGCCCGATCGTTGCTGCTTGAATTCGTTGACGTAAGGCGTGATATCGTCTTCGAGAATGTTGTCGCCGAGAATCACCACGATTCGCTCGCCGTCGGCGAAGTTTTCGCACAAACGCAAGGCGTCTGCGATTCCGCCCTCTCCCTCTTGGTACGTATACGAGATATCTTTGAGGCCGAACGACCGGCCGTTACCGAGGAGCCGGAGAAAATCGCCTGCCGAGTTTCCCCCGGTGACGATCATGATATCCCCGATTCCGGCGCGGCACAGCGTCTCGATGGGATAATAGATCATCGGCTTGTCGTAGATCGGCAGCAGATGCTTGTTGGTTACTTTGGTCAGCGGCCGCAGACGAGTGCCAAGGCCGCCCGCAAGAATGATGCCCTTCATATCTTCACCCAACGATTGGCATATTGCCGGTCGAAATACTCTTTAAACTCGCCCGAACGCAGCGGACGCCACCAGTCCTCATTGGCGCGGTACCACGCAATGGTCGCGCGCAGGCCTTCTTCGAAGGGTACGCGCGGTTGCCAGCCGGCCGCCCGAGCTTTCCCGCAGTCCAGGGCGTAGCGCCGGTCGTGCCCGGCGCGGTCCAGGACGTGCGTCACATGGGTTTCCATCGAGCGCTCGAGCTCGCCGAGAAGAAACTTCGTCATATCGAGATTCGCGCGCGAATTGCCACCGCCCAAATTATAGATGTTTCCGGTCTCGCCGCGTTCGAGGACGTGCAGAATGCCGCGCGCGTGATCCTCGACGTGGATCCAATCGCGTTCTTGCAAACCGTCGCCGTACAGCGGGACCGGTTTGTTGTCGATCAGGTTCGTGATAAACAACGGGATGAGTTTCTCGGGATACTGGTGAGAGCCGTACGTATTCGAGCCGCGCGTGATCAGCACCGGCGCATCGTAGGTGGCATGGTAGGCCAACACTTGCAAATCCGCGGCGGCCTTGCTTGCACTGTACGGACTGCGCGGCCGCAGCGGATCCGTTTCCTTTGAGGCTCCGCGCTCGACGTCTCCATAGACTTCGTCGGTTGAGACTTGCAAATACTTCGCGATGTTGAATTTGCGCACGGCTTCGAGCAGCACGTGCGCGCCGATGACGTCGGTTCGTATGAACGACTCCGGGTTCAATATCGAACGGTCGACGTGCGTCTCGGCGGCAAAGTTCAGGATGGCGTCGACACCGCGCGACACAACTTCCTCGACGGCGCCGGCATCGCAGATGTCACCTTTAACAAAATGATAACGCGGATTGCCTTCAACGTCCGCGCAGTTGGCCGGATTACCCGCATACGTGACGGCGTCGAGATTGGCTACGTCATAGTCCGGGCGTTCCGCCAACACCAGCCGGATGAAATGCGATCCGATGAACCCAAGGCCGCCCGTCACCAAAAGCCGCATGCAACATGCTCCGGAATTGTAAAGAAGTAGCGGGCAACATGCTTGCACGCCAGCTGGGATGGGTCCTTCGGGGCTTCCGGTCAGGGGCGGAAACGACGGGTCCAAAGGCGTAGATGCAACGTATGCCTGGACCGGCCAGAACAAACATTACAAACGGGAACGTCGTTATTCGCGACGTTGACTTGGGCGAGAACGTACGGTATTACAACTTCGTCAATCTGTACGAATGCTCGATCGGCGACGACACGCGTATCGGAACGTTCGTCGAGATTCAGAAGAACGCACGCGTCGGTAAGCGCTGCAAGATTTCGTCGCACACCTTCATCTGCGAAGGCGTCACGATCGCCGACGACGTGTTCATCGGACACGGAGTCATGTTCATCAACGACCGCCGCCCGCGCGCCAGCCGGGACGGCGTCCCGGTCGCAGACGAGTGGGAGCTCGAGGAAACCTCCGTTGAAGCCGGCGCCTCGATCGGCTCCAATGCGACGATTCTGTGCGGCGTGCGCATCGGCCGCGGCGCCATGGTCGGCGCCGGAGCCGTCGTCACGAAGGACGTTCCGCCCAACGCGGTCGTCGCCGGCAATCCGGCCCGCACGCTCGAGGCGTCGTGACCGTTCGCACCTCTACGCGCGTTCCGTTCAGCAACCTCGCCTTGCAGTGGGATCAGATCAAGGACGCCTTGATGCCCGACTTGGAGCGCTTGTTCGAATCGAGTTCTTTCGTGCTCGGGCCCGCCGTTGCAAGCTTCGAAAAAAACTTCTCCGCGTACGTCGGCGCGCGGCATACGATTGGGGCGAACTCCGGAACCTCGGCGCTTCATCTCGCGATGGTCACTGCCGGCATCGGCGCGGGCGACAAAGTGCTCTTACCTTCGCATACATTCGCGGCGACGGCTTGGGCCGTAGTCTACGTCGGCGCGACCCCCGTCCTGTGCGACGTCGAACCACGGACGGGAACGATCGACGTCGCGGACGCGGAACGCCGGATGTCGCCTTCCGTTAAAGCGATCGTTCCGGTGCATCTTTACGGCCAGCCCGCCGACATGCGCGCAGTTTCGGCGTTTGCGCAGAAACATGGACTGATCGTGATCGAAGACGCGGCGCAGGCACACGGCGCCGAATACGGCGGAAAACGGGTGGGAGCGAATGCCAGGTTTGCGTGCTTCAGTTTTTATCCCGGCAAGAATCTGGGTGCGGCCGGCGAGGGCGGCGCCGTGTGCACGAGCGACGACGCCATTGCGGAACGCATTCGTTCGCTGGGAAATCACGGCCAGCGCGAGCGGTACGTGCACGAAGAGGTCGGGTTCAACTACCGCATGGAGGGCATCCAAGGGCTCATCCTCGATCACAAGCTGCGCCGGCTCGACGCCTGGACCGCCGAGCGGAAGCGTATCGCAAAACGCTATCTCGAGGGACTTCGCGAGCTGCCGCTCGAGGTGCCCGAGACTGTCAACGGCGATCACGTCTATCATCTGTTCGTGATCAGGACTCCCCAGCGCGATGCATTGCGCGAGCATCTCGCCGCGAACGGGATCGAAACCGGCTTGCACTATCCGGTGCCGCTGCACCGCCAGCCATGCTTCGCCAACCTCGCGATGGATCGGGACAGCTTCCCGGTCTCCGACAGCTATGCTAATCAATGTCTCTCGCTCCCAATCTTTGCGGGCATGACCGGCGAGCAGATCGATCTCGTGGTTGAGAACGTGCGCGCATTTCTCTCATGACGAAAACCACTGCGAAGCTCCGCTTGCCCGATTTTATTCTCGGCGGCGCGCCTCGAAGCGGCACGCAGTGGCTCTACTCCGTCGCAGTGCGGCACCCCAAGATCGAGATGGCACGACCGTTGGCGCCGGAGCCGAAGTTTTTTCTGCGCGACGATCTCTACCGGCGAGGGCTGGAGTATTACTCGAAGACCTGGTTTGCGTCCATTCCCGCTGACAAGCTCGCCGGCGAAAAAAGCACGAACTATCTCGAAAGTTCTACGGCGGCCGAACGCATCCGCAGTTCGCTTCCGGACGTCCGTCTGGTTTTTGCGCTCCGCAATCCCGTCGATCGCGCCTATTCGAACTTCCTATGGTCGCGCATGAATCTCAAGGAAACCGAGGATTTTGAAAAGGCGCTAGCCCTCGAAGAAACCCGCGAACGAAACATGACCGAAGAGCTGCGCTACGCCCGCCCGCACGCGCTCTTCTCGCGCGGCCTCTACGCCGAGCTGCTGCGGCCGTATTTCGATCGCTTTCCGCGCTCGCAGTTCCTCATTCTGAAGTATGAGGATATCGCAACGAAGCCGGGAGCCGTCGCGGAGTCGCTGCACCGTTTTCTCGGCGTCGCTCCGCGTCCGGAGGACGGCGAAGCTCAGGGCCGGCTCAATTCCGCCAGAAACGGCGAGGACACGCGCATGAATCCGGAGACCCGGCGGATGCTCGCGGAGCGATACGCCGAGCCCAACGCCCGGCTGTATGATCTATTGGGAGCGGATTTCGAGCCGTGGAGCGATGTCCGTCTATAATGAAGAAGCTTCGACGCCACCGGGCATCAATGAGCCGCTAAAGCTCGTCCAAGGTTTCAAGAATGTACTCTTGCTGCTCCGTTGTCAATGCCGGGTGCATCGGCAGCTGGAGCGTCGTACCGGCCGCTTTCTCGGTATGCGGAAGGCTGACGCCGGCGGAGCGGTAGGGCGGCTCCAGATGTGAGGCCATGACGCCGCGCCGCGTGGGAATGCCGTGCTCGAAAAGGTATTCCATCACCGCGTTACGGTCGGCGCAGCCTTCGCGTACGGCGATCTGGTAGGTCTGCCAATTGTGCTCCACGCCCTCGGGCACGTACGGCGCGATGAAGGCCGGGTGATCCCGCAGATAGTCGTTGTACCGTTGCGCAACGCGCGCACGGCGTTCCAGGATCTCGGCGAGTTTGCCGAGCTGCGCATTTCCGATTGCCGCCTGAATATCGGTGATACGAAAGTTGTATCCGATCTCGGGATAGTTCTCGAACACCGTCGGCGGCGCCGTGTGGCGTGCGTACGCAGAAAGCGACATCCCCTGGTGTGCCAAACGGCGCAGCCGCTCCGCCAATTCGTCGTCGTCGGTCGTGATGACGCCACCTTCGGCGGTGGAGATGACCTTGCGCGCGTGCAGGCTGAACACGGTGACGTCGGCGAGCGCGCCAACCGGCCGGCCGCGGTTGCGCGACGCGAACGCGCAAGCCGCGTCTTCGAGTACGTTCAGCCCGCTACGCCGGGCGATAGCGTTGATCTCCTCGACATCGCACGGCAGCCCGATCTGATCGATGGGCATGATGGCCCTGGTGGCAGGCGTGATCTTCCGCTCGACTTCTTGCGGATCGATATTCCACGTCCGGGGATCGACGTCGACGAAGACCGGCGTCGCGCCGGTGTGAGCGATGACGTTGACCGACGCGATGAACGTAAGCGACGGCACGATCACCTCGTCGCCGGGACCGATACCCCAGGCATGTAAAACAAGAAATGCGCCCGTCGTCCACGACGACACGCCGATCGCGTGTTTGGCGCCGCACAGCACGGCGAAGCGTTTTTCGAACTCCGCTAGCCGCGGACCGCCGACGATCCACCCGCTACGGATGGCGTCGGCAGCTGCCGACGCCTCCGCTTCATCCATAAACGGTTTCGTGAACGAAATCCGATCGATTCCGGCGGGAATCATCAGACAGGCAGCTCCCAGTTCTGCGGACGTTCTTCGAGCAATGCCGCCGGGTCGGGGTAACGGCCGCGAAACCACTGCAGATATTTTTGCAAGCCTTGCTCGAAATCGATGTGAGCGCGAAAGTTCAACACCTCGCGTGCGCGCGTCGTATCGGCCTGCAGGGCGATGACGTCACCCGGACGCGGATCGATGTGCTGCGGCACGAGATCGGTCCGGCCGCACGCGCGCAGAACGGCCGCCGCGACCTCGTTTATCGTGATCATGCGGCCGTACGCGAGATTCACAACGCGGCCGAGCAGCGCATCGCATTCGGCAGCAAGAGCGATTCCCGCGGCTGTCTCCGTGACGTATGTGAAATCACGTCCACCCTCGCCGTCGCCGAAGATGATCGGCGGCAAGCCGTTGAGCGCGCGGATGACGAACCGCGGGATCACTTCTGCAAGATCCCCCTGGTCGTGCTCGCGCGGGCCATACGAATTGAAAGGCCGCACGATAACGCTTTGCAAGGCATACGTCTGATGATAGGCTCCTGTGTAGTATTCCCCCGCCAGCTTCGCCGCGCCGTAAACCGTGACCGGAGCGCAAGACGTGTCGTCCTCGTGCAAACGGTCGCCTCCGCAATTTCCGTACACTTCCGAGGACGAGCAGTAGATAAAGCGCCGCACTCCCGCGCGGCGGGCGGCTTCAAGCGTCAGGATCGTCCCGGTCGCGTTCACCTCGTGATTCTCAACCGGCTTTCCGAGCGACCGGCGCACGCATTGCACGGCCAAATGAAAAACGTGCGTAACGCCGCGCATCGCAGCAGTGAGATCGCCTTCTTCTAGGACCGAGCCTTCGACGATTCTCAGGCGTCCGGATTGCTGCGCGAGCTCCAAGTTCTCGCGTTCTCCCGATGAAAAATCATCGAGAACGGTGACGCTGCAGCCGCCGGCCAGGAGCGCATCGGTGAGGTGGCTGCCGATGAATCCGGCGCCGCCCGTAACAAGAACGCTGCTGCCGCGCACGCTCAGCGTTTCAACGAGCCGCTGCCGACGGGCGTACCGACGAACCGGCCCGCGGAGAGTTCGGTCCGAAGATTTGCGTCCAGCACTTTTTGGCTCGCTTCGAGAATGCGCACGACGCGAAGACCGCGCTCGCCGCTCATGATGCTCGGCTCTTGTCCGGCGATGACGCGGGCAAAGTGTTCGACGACGCCGGCCAGCGCCTCGCGGCCGGAAAGCCGCGGAGAGTAGATGTCGCCGATCCGGTAGCCGGGGATGATCACGTCCCGCTGATCTTCGGACTGAAGTTGAATGCCGGAATTAAAAATCTTGACGCGTTCCTCGTTGTTCAGATCGTCCCAGACGATCATCTTGTCCGTGCCGCCAATCGCGATGCGGCGGACTTTAACGGGAGACATCCAGCTGAGATTGAGATGCGCGACCATCTGCGAGGCATAGTGCAGCGTCAAATAGACGATGTCGGGCAAATCCTGATTGACGTGGCAATAGCCGCTGGCTTCGATCTTGATCGGTTCCTCATCAACGAGATGGTCGATGATCGAAAGATCGTGCGGAGCCAAATCCCAGAGCGCATTAACGTCGGGCTGGAACAGACCCAAATTGACGCGCATGGAGTCGTAATAGCAAAGCCGTCCGAGGTCGCCGGCGCGCACCGTTTCGGCGATTCGCTGCACCGCGCCGGCGAACAGAAACGTGTGGTCGACCATGAGTGTTACGCCCTGCTGCTTTGCGAGCTCGACGAGCTGTTCGGCTTGCGCGACCGTGGCGCACATGGGCTTTTCGACCAGAACGTGTTTGCCCGCCAGCATCGCGCGCCGCGCAAAATCAAAGTGGGTGGCAACCGGCGTTGCGATGGCGACCGCGTCTATATCCTCGTCTTCGATGAGATCCGTCGCGGACTGCGCGATCCGGCCCGACGTCATCAGGCGGCTCAGCGCCGCACGCGCCGGCTCGCTGCTGTCGGCGACCGCGGTCACTTCGAAATCGGCGCTGTCGGAAAAATTGCGGAAAAGCCGCGTTCCCCAGTAACCGAATCCGATCAACCCGACCTTCAGCACGTATCCCTCTTTCCGCTAAACATTGGCGGTCCTCTCCTCGCCGGAGGGGCTAAAATTCGCCGCGGATTGCTCGGTCGCATTGATCCGGTACGTGACCGCCAGCAGCGCGACCGCATTTCCCGCCAGCAAGATGTTGACGACGTCCATCAATCCGCGGTGCCACAGCGCGATCGCGCCGACTTCTCCAATCAGAATGACGAACAGGGGATAGACGAAATCGTACCGGTGCAGCGCGACTTTATAGTTGACGACGAGCGTAATTCCAGCTAGCAGCGTCATCGCGATGTCGTAGCGGAACACGTACGGCGCAGCCGGCGCGAAGGCGCGGCCGGCGACCAGCGAGATAATGGTTGCGGGCATGGCGGCGAAGACCGCGAGCGTCGTACCTGAAATCAGGAGCGTTCCTAATGCCGCCTGCACGAGCAATCCTGTCGGCGATTCACCGCGCGCCGCCTTGGCTACGGCCTTGGGCAGCAGCGTCATCGGAAGAAAGGCGACGATGAACAGCACCACCTTGCCGGTTAAGTTCACCGCAGCGAACAAACCCGCTTGCCGCGCGTCGAAGAAATGTTTGACCAACACGACGTCAAGAAAGCTCAGCAGTGTTAGTCCGGCTGTCGCCGCCGCGACCCCGTAAATGGTTTTGAACAGGCGCGGGCCGTCAATTGAAAGCTTCACTTCGGCAGCTCCGGACAGCGTTGCCCGCACCACCCACATCGTGTACAGCAGCGTCACCGCCACCGCAACACTCCAGCCGAACATCGCACCGCGCACACCGAAGCCGGCGTAGACGAGACCGACCGCAAAAAGCACCTTCAGGAATACCTCGAGCACGACGGATACGGAGAACATCCTGAAGTTCTGCGATCCTTGGAGAATGCCGCGGACACTCGGAATCATGTAGCTCAGCGCCACGATCGCAAGAGTTAAGACTACCGCGGAATCGTTTGGAATGTGCAAGAAGCTCGCGACGAAGCCGCGCAGCAGAAAACCGCAGACGAAAAATGCTGCGGCAAGGATCGCGGACCCGCGCAAAACGACATGCTTGAGCCGGGCAAGCCGCGCCACGTCCGCGACGGCGTGAAACTCGGCCGCATATTTTACGACGATCAAGTTGATCACGAGCGCCGGGAGCGAGAGAATGACCAGGAGTCCACTGAGTGATGAAACGCTCGCGTAGTCCACGACGCCCAGACGGCGGCTGACGGCAAAGTTGAACAGATAGCTCAAGACGCTTGACGTCGTCGTCGCGCCAAAAACAAGAGCGCTGTGGCGAACAAACTCGCTGCGCAGGACCTTTTGCAGCAGTGGGTTACGCATGCGAAAATATTCCTTGCAGCCGTAGCCGAAAAGGCCCTCGGGCGCGCCTCGACGGGGAGGGAATCGCATCAAATACCCCAATCGTAGGCACGCACGGGAGAGCGGACAGATGGGACGCACGGTTAGTCGCACGGAATTCTTCGCCGCCATCGCGATTTTTGCGATAGTCTTTACCATGTGCACGGCTTACAAGCTGATACGCAGCGATCAATGGTTTGGCGATTCCGCCGTCTATTTTCAGGCGACCGAAAACCTGGCCAGCCGCGGAGCACCCGTCAGCCAAGTCAAAGCCAGCGTCAACGACTACATGGACAGCGGCTCGTTTCAGTCCACGCCGACCGCGGCCATAGCTGCAAACCCGTCGTCGTTGTTTGGACGGTCGACGCCTGCGACGGAAGTCAACGTGCTCCGCGGTCACGCGTACTTCGTCCTTTTTCCAATCGCATTGCTCGTAAAACTGCTTCCCGTCCAGGTTGTGCTGTTGTCATTGTACGCCTTCAGTTTTTCCGGAATGATCCTTCTTGCGTACTTCATGCTGCGAATCAAGGGTGTATCGATCATAAGCGCTTGCCTCTTTTGTTTGCTGGTCGCCTCGCAGCCGGCATGGTGGCAAGGTCTGCTTTTAGGCCAGTTCTACCCCGACCGCCTTTTTCTGCTGGCCGGTTTTGCTTTTATGGCCTTCGTTGCATTGACTACAGTGCAGAATGGCAAACTGACGAATCGGGTGTGGCTCGCTGTTATGGCGCTCCTGTGCGCCTCGATCAATGAGCGAGGAGCGCTGGTGGCCGGCGTGTTCATGCTCTTCTACGTCGCTCTTTATTGGAAGAAACCCGGTTTGGATCGGTATTACAAACTGGCGTTGAGCGCCGGTTTGCTGGGTTACAGCTACGTTGCTATTAAATTCATTGTGCCGACCGACACCTCGTACAGCACGTTTCTCCCGACAAGCCTCGATGGGCTCCTGAACGTAGTGCACCTCCCGCAGTTTATCCCTTTAGTCGCCCTCTTTCTCTTGGTGAACGCACCTCTCTTGAGCCTCTCCTTCTTCGAGTGGCGGACCGCAGCGATCGCGGTCTTCCTCATGCTCCCGAATATCTTCGGAAACATCGGCGGTGCTGAGAAGGTGGGGTGGTCGACGCATTACCCTTCGTACTATTTCCCGTCGCTGGTTTTGGCCGCGCTGATGGGATACGCTGCACTGCATCATCAGGCCGCGGCCAAAAGGAGATTGCCCGCGCTTTACGCGCTCACGGCGGCTTTCATGGTCTACATAGCCGTTCTCAACCCATACAGTTACAGTCCGATCAGCTTGGCCCTGTCGAATGCGGCCGACAGCTTCTTTCCGACTGCTGCAGCGGATGCAAACCAGTTTTTGTTTCAGTCGGAACCCCGCCGGAACTTGGAAGCTGCGGTTAACGGAATCCGGCAAGCCGTGCCGCCGCACTCGGTGGTCTCCAGCGTTGAGGGCGGGATGCCTCTCTTGTACCAGGATCGCACGATAGAATTCTTTCCGGAAGATCTCGATCATGCGGACTACGCTGTCCTTGGCGCGCACTATATCAACGGCAAGATAAGCTATTTCGGTTCGGTTAGCTACTTGGGCGCGGATGAGCAAGCAAAGCTGAGTGACCTCGTTCAGGCCAGAATGATTGCCGATGGCTATGACGTCGACCATCCAAAAATGTTTCCCGGATTCAAAGGACTCGCGGTGGTTCGACGAGTTCATTGACATACGATCCGAACGTCATCTGTTTCACTTTCGACGTTGAATGGGCAAGCCAGCCGGTCATCGACGAAATCCGTTCGTTACTCGACGATCGCGGCATCGAGGGCACGTTCTTTGTCACGCACGCCGGCGTCGACGTCGGACGGCATGAACGCGGGCTTCACCCAAACTTCCGCCGCAACGGTGATGTATACCGCTCGCTGCACGATGCGCACTTGCGCAATGATAACGAGATCTACGAGCATGTGATACAGACTGCGCTATCGTTTGCGCCCGAGGCACGTGGTACTCGATCGCACAGTTTATTCTTTGATTCTCTCCTTTTGCCCGTCTACGAGCGCGCGGGCCTCGAATACGACGCAACGCTCCGGCTCGAACTCGTTCCGAATTTGCAGCCATTCTGGAAGCAGCACCACATTGTCGAAATCCCGACATATTATGCGGACTACTTCGATGTGGTATCGCAGACGACGGGCTTTTCCGTAGCGAACTTAAACTTGGAAGCGCCCGGGATGAAAGTGGTCGACTTCCATCCAAACCTTATCCATATAAATGCAGCCGGCGTACCGGCCGTCGAAGCAATGCGGAAGTACTATCACGACCCGGAACAATTAGCCGCTGCCCGGTTTGATGGAAGAGGCACCCGTACGCTTTTTCTCGAGTTGCTCGACTACGTATCGACCAATCAGAAGAAAACCGCGACGCTAGGTGAGATCAATGCCGCGTTTCGCGGGTAATCCGCCTTCGGTAACGATCGTTACCGGCGTCTTCAATGAAGAGGCTTCTCTAGAGGCCTTTCGCGCGGAAGTCCTTCGCAGTTTGCTCTCGCGCACTGACGTCCATTACGAAGTCCTCTTTGTCGATGACGGCAGTACGGACCGCTCCTGGGAAATTATCGAACGTTTCTGCGAGGAATCTCCCCGCTTTCGCGGCCTGCGGCTCTCGCGCAATTTCGGCGCCCACACCGCAGACGCGGCGGGCATCGATCGCGCCGACGGCGACGCCGTCGTGACGTTAGCCTGCGACCTTCAGGACCCGCCGGAAACGATTCTGGAGTTCGTCGACAAATGGCGCGCCGGCGCGCAGATCGTTTGGGGACGCCGGCGTTCTCGCGCGGAGAACAAAGTTCGCGTGCTTCTCGTGAATCTGTTCTCATGGCTTATGCGCGTCCAGGCAATGCCCAAGGGCTCCAAGTTCTCGACCGGCGGGTTTTTCTTGATCGACCGCCGCGTCGTAGAATGTTTTCGGCAGTTTCGAGAGCACAATCGCATTACGTTCGCGCTTGTCGCGTGGACCGGGTTCAAACAAGACGTTGTCTTGTACGACCGCCGTGCCCGTAAGGCCGGCAGCTCCGGCTGGAATTTCAGCCGCATGATTAAAGCGATGTATGACGCGCTGTTAGGTTTTTCCAGCCTGCTGCCGCGGCTGATCACGCTTCTCGGCGCGGCGATTTTCCTAGTGAATATTCCCGTCGCAATTTTTCTCATCGTGAATTATTTTCTCTCGCGCCCCCTCCCGGGTTGGACGGGCGTCATGATCTCGCTCTCCTTTTTCTTCGGAGTGGTTTGCCTGATGTTGGGAGGCATGAGCGAGTACTTGCATATGATTTACATTGAAACGACGGGCCGCCCACTCTATTTCGTCGCACAGGAGGCGGGGACAACCCGGCCGGAAGAGCGATGACCGAGGACCTTCCGCTTTGGGCGGGCGAGGTCGTCGAAACGGCAGCAGCCCGCAGCGTTCAGCGCGGCGTGCTCCGTTGTCTTACGACTGAGCGTGACGCCGGCATTGAGTATTACCGTTCGATCGGCGGCGCGCACATGCACGAACGCGCAGCCGTTAGCTTCGCGATGACCGCGCTCGACACGGTTGTTTACCGCGAGTATCTCTCCGCTCTGCGGCCGCCGTCATTGGACGCTCTTATCGTGGACGTCGGCGGCGGAGATGGGCGAAACGCGTGGCCTTGGCTGGAGTGGGGATACAAGCGCGTTGTCGTGATCGATCCGATTATTTCAGCGCTCGACCGTTTTCGCTCGCGGGTGGCCGAGCAACGCCCGGAGTGGCTGAACAATCTCTTGCTCATCGAAGCGAACGCCCGGAGAATTCCGCTGGTCGCCGGGTGCGCCGCCCGCGTTCAAGCGATCGAAGCGCTCTATTATCTGAACGAGGCCTATGAAGACGGTCTCCGCGAGTGCGCACGCGTGCTTTCGGATTCCGGTCAGCTGCTCGTCTCCGAGCGCGATTACGAGGGCGGCCTTCTCATGAGTCTGCTCTACGGAAGTCTAGAGGAGTGCTTAGCGCAAGCAGAGTCACGCGACGTCTGGGATGGTACCGCGGGTTTGCGCGTGCGAAGCCGCTGCTTCACGGCTGACGAATTGGATGGACTCCTGACGCGTAACAAGCTCCGAATTGTGTCGCATCGCGGAATCTCAGCGCTGTCGCTTGTCCTCGGGTATCTTCGTTCGGCCGGAAAGATCACAAATGAGGATGAAGCGCGGATTGACGACGTCCATGGCCTTCTGCGCAAGCTTGGCCCTACCGGATCGATGCGCCGGTGTCATGTCGTCGTTGCCGAAAAGAATTTATGAACCAGCCGCTCGTCGTCGCTGCGGCCGAAGAACGCGATGCGGAAGCGTGGGCGCACTTCGTCCTCGAGTCAAACGACGGGACGCTCTACCACGAACTTCCGTTCCTTGCCTATCACCCACCGGATCGCTTCCGTTTCGAGCACTTGATCGTCAGGCAAGGGGCGACCATCGTGTCGGTCGTGCCGGGCGGTGTCGTCGAGCGCGACGGCGGGCTCGCCTTCGTTTCACCGCTGGGCGCATCGGTTGGCGGCCCGCTCATTCTCCGCCCACATCTTGCCGAGACGATTTCGATCGTCGAGGCGCTCCAGGCGCACGCGCGGACGCGCGGGTGGACTGCCCTCGAGTTCGTACTCGGTCCGACAGCCTACCAGCGCCTTCCGGCGGATGTGACGTCGTTTGCGTTGTTCGCCCGCGGCTTCCGCATAATCGAGCGCGACCTAACATTTATCGTTCCGGTTCAATCCGGCGCAGTCGATGGCTACGCGACCCTCTTCCGCAAGAAACAGGCGTGGGGCGTCCGCGCAGCGCTGCGGCGCGGCGTCACCGTATCGCACGGAGGCGAGGAGCTGCTCGCTCCATTCATCGCGCTCTTTCGCGAGACGTACGAGCGGCATGGCGTCGCGGCTACCCATAGCGAAGCGGAGATCGCCGATCTGCTGCGGCGCTTTCCCGGCCGCATCGAGATCGCAGCGGCGATGCGCGAAGGCGTGCCGCTCGCCGCAATACTCGTGTTCCGCCTCAACGATCGTGTGGGCCAGACGTTCTACATTTGCAGCAGCAGTGCGCACGCTCGAGAGAACGGGACCGTTGCCGCGTTATCTGCCGTGATCGATCGCCTTGCTTCAACGGGCGCCCGCGCGCTGGATCTTGGACCGAGTGCGTCGTCCCGCCGGATCAATGAGGGCGTCGTATTCTTTAAGGAAGGATTGGGAGCCGCGGGACAGGCTCGCGATCGCTGGGCGTGGAGCGTGACGGGCTAGGCGATAGGCGCCTCGCGGTTTTCCGGCGCGCTTGGAACGTTACGGACGAACTTCTGCAGAATCAGCCGTCCGACGAGCGGAAGTTCCTCAACGTTCAGCACGCGGGCTACCGCCAAAAAGACGAGTGCTCCGATCGCAATCTGTCCGAACAGGAACCACGCGCGCGAAACAAACGCGCCGGTCGGATGGACGCCGAGCGCGGCGATCCAATGGAGCGCTCCGACCATGGCGCACGACGCGACGGCGACCTTGAACGCGGATAACGCCAACCCGCCCCAGTTCACGCCGTGCGCCACGCGCACCACGATCATCATCAGCAGCGCGGCCTGAAGCGTTTGGCTGACCGAGTTGGCCAGCAGCAAACCTCGCGCCCCCAGCGTCGGCAGCCACGCGAGCGACAAGACGATGTTCAACACGACCGCAATAATCGAAGTCGCAACCGCCCAACCGGTTTCGCGGCATGCAAATGCGACGCGCGACAGCACGACGTTGGCGGCCAGCGCGACCAGCCCGACGGCAGCATACGGAACGAGGTGTGCGCACAGCGTGGTCGCGGTCGGTCCGAATGTGCCGCGCTCGAAAAGCGTCTGAATGATCGGTGTGGCGAGCACCGTCAGCGCGCAGGCGCTTGGAATCGCAATGAGCATGACCAAGCGCAGGCCGACCGAAATGCTCTGCCCGATACCGCGGCGATCGGAGCTGGCAAACTGTGTGGCTAGGAGCGGGAAAATTACCGTCGCGATGGCCACGGCAAAGATCTGCTGCGGAAAATTGACGACCTTGGTGGCGTAGTTCATGCCGGCGATGTAGCCGGGCGTCAGCGTCGAGGCAAAATAACGGTCGAACAACAGCGCCGTCTGCCCGGCGGCCGAACCGACCATGACCGGACCCAGCACCTGGCCGATGCGCCGGAGTCCCGGATGATGCACGTCGATCGAGAGCCGGTACTTGCCGCTCATAAGCAGCGGCGGAATCTGGACCAGCATCTGCGCCACCAGTCCGAGCGCCGTGCCGATGACGAGCGCGTTGATCCCCATCCTGTGGTTGAAAGCCAGAACGGTGGCGATCGTCACGACGTTCAGCGCGACGCCCGTAAGCGCGGTCGCCCTAAAACGGTGCTGCGCGTTCAACACCGCGGTGAGGACGCCCGCGAGGCTGACGGCAATGATGCTCGGCATGAGCCAGCGCGTCATGCGCACCGCTTCGCTCAGCTGGTGGCCCTTAAAGCCGTGCGCGATAACGGGCACGTACCACGGAGCGAACGCGTACCCGAGCAGCGCGCAAACCACTAATATGAGGAAGAGCGCGTTGATCACGGTGTTGGCCAAGCGCCAGGCTTCGTCGTCGTCCCCGTGCGCCAAGTATTCCGAGAACGTCGGCAGCAGCGCCGTCACCAGTGCGCCGTTGAAGACTCCGAAGAGGATCGTCGGCACGACCGCGGCGGCCAAGAACGTGTCCATCTGCCATTGCGTGCCGTAGTATCGCGCATTGATGATCTCGCGCGTGAATCCCAGCAGCGTTGAGGCAAGCGTGGCGCCGATGATAAAAAGCGTCGAGCCTGCCAGCGCGACGCGATTGGGAGTGGTCGCAGAAACAACGCGCAGACGGGGCTTAATGCGCGCCTTCCTTACGTATGACGGCGGGAATTGTTTTGGCCAAGATCACGAGGTCGGCCCACGGCGACCACGTGTCGATGTAGCGGTTGTCCAACCGCATCCACTCCTCAAACGAAACGTCCGAGCGTCCGTTGATCTGCCACAAACATGTGATCCCTTGCGGAACGCTCAGGCGGCGCCGCGCGGACGCCGAGTAATGCTCCACCTCGGAAGGGAGCGGCGGACGCGGACCGACGAGCGAGATGTTTCCGAGAACCACGTTCCACAGATTGGGAAGTTCGTCGATGCTGCTGCGCCGCAAGAACGCTCCCATTGGATGAAGCCGCGGATCGTTCCGTATCTTAAAAACCGGGCCTTCGACCTCGTTGAGGTGCAAGATGTCGTCGCGCATAGCGTGCGCGCCGTGGACCATCGTCCGCAGTTTGTACATCCGGAAACGCTTGCCGTTTTGTCCCACGCGGTCTTGCGCGTAAAACGGCGAGCCGCGATCGGCGAGCATGACGGCCACCGCTGCCACGGCGATCACCGGCAGTGCGAGCAAAAGAAAGCACGAGCCGACCACAATGTCCGTGGCGCGCTTGGCTGCAAACCACCAGCCCGGCACGATACGCCCTGGTTTTTCCGCCTCGTCGCGCGTTGCAATCGAGCCGCGATCGGCGAGATGAGGTGTCGTTACTTGCATGCCGCCCCTTCAAAAGATGCAGCTACTGTTTTCCCCACAAGATCGAAACCGTCGACAACGCCCAGGCTGGCGCCCGAATTTTGGCTCAGGTGCACGAACGGCACGTACTCGCGCGTGTGATCGCTGCCCGGGGCCGTCGGGTCGCAGCCATGATCCGCAGTAAAGAGCACCTCATCACCGGGCTTCAAACATGACTCCAAACGTGGCAAGAGAGCATCCAGCGCCTCGAGGGCCTCACCATAGCCCCGGACGTTACGCCGGTGTCCGTATTTTGAGTCAAAATCATTAAGGTTGACGAAGATAAATCCTTGATCGACGCTCTCGAGCAGCCCGAAAGCCTTTTCCATCGCGTCGCGATTGTCGGTCACCCGGACCGACGAGGCAATTCCGTGCCCACAATAGATATCGCAGATTTTTCCCACCGCATGAACCGCGACTCCCTCGGCCGCGAGGCGGTCCAAAATGCTTGGCGGAGGCTCGATTGCATAGTCCCGGCGGTTCGGAGTTCGCGCGAACGCCCCGGGCGTTCCAGTGAATGGCCTCGCAATAACGCGATTTACCGCGTTCGGCGGAACGAGCATGGCGCGGGCCCGCTCGCACCAATCGTAGAGCTGCGGGAGGGGAACGATCTCTTCATGCGCCGCTACCTGAAAGACCGAATCAGCGGACGTGTACAAGATCGGACGTCCGGTCGCCATGTGCTCGCGGCCGAGCTCCTCGATAATCTCAGTTCCCGAGGCGGTCTTGTTTCCCAGCGGCGGTTTGCCGGCAATCTCGGCAAATGCGTCGACAACGTCTTTCGGAAAACCGTTGGGATAGGTTGGAAAAGGCGTTTCCGTGACGATTCCGGCCATCTCCCAATGTCCGGTGATGGTGTCTTTGCCTTTGCTACGCTCGCGGAGGCGCGCGACCCGCGCCCTTGGATTCTCCACCGCGGGAACACCCCGGATATCCGTAAGGCAGCCGAGCCCAAGTTTGGTGAAATTGGGCAATGTCAGACCGCCGAGCCGCCGGGCAACGTTACCTATGGTATTAGCGCCGGGCGCGTCCCCATAATCGAGGGCATCGTCCAGCGCACCAACTCCTCCGGAATCGATGACGAATGCGGCAAATCGTGGCATTAGGAAGTTCGCCCTTCGAAAAGGCCGGAGAATCGGCCTCCAGAATGAGGGGGGCCGTGCCCCCCATCGCATTATCCGGCGCCCGCGCGCTGCGCGCGGCAGCCTTCCTCACAGTCCTTTTGACGGGCACGCCTGCCTTTGCCGCGCCGCAGGCCGCTACGCCGCCGCCTGCCGGGCTGCCCCAGCCGGCCTCCTCGCCTTCTCCGACGCCCGTGCCCCTGCCGTCCTCAACGCCGGTGCCGCCGCCGGTTATCATCCGGCTGAATGCGAGCCGCGTCGAGTTTTACTACGATCGTTTCTTGGTGGAAGCCGACGGAAACGTGCGCGTGCGCACGTCCGACGGCCTGGTCGCAGAAGGCGATACGTTTTCGATGGATCTCAAACTGAACCGCTTCTTACTCGCCGGACACGTTCACGTTTCGAATGCGGCCGGCTCGCAAGACGGCGCGGCCATCGCGGATTTTATGGACTTTGACCGGATCTACTTGGTGCCGCTGACACGCGAATCTCAAAACGCGACGGGCATTCCCGATCGCTGGACGTTCGTTGACGGCGACTTCGCGCATCCGGCCAAAGGCCGCGAAATGCCCGGCGACACATTTTATTTTCCGGATCTCGGCCAGGCCAAGCCCTATCTGATCGCGAGCTCGGCCGTAATCGGATCGAAATCGTTCGTGCGGTTCTCCGGCGGGCGTTTCGACGCGGCGGAAGGCGCCGGCGTCTACATTCCCGTTCCGACCTATTACATCAACTTTTCAAGCGATCAGCATCTGGGCGACAATTCGCTGGCCGGCGCCAACTACGATGCCACCTGGGAGTTCGGCGGCGGCGCAAATTCGATCAGCGCGCTGCATTTTCGTTACGACACGATCAATAAGACGTATCTCTCTTTCGAACAGCATTTTAGCGGCCGCAAAGCCTACGCCGTCTTCTCGGTCAACCCGATGACGCGCCCTTCGAAGTTTTGGGATTTGCTGCTCTCGGATCAACCGTCAAAAAACATGCAAATTCGCACGTTTACGCAGCTGCACACCTTTCAGTACGGTCTCTCCTCGCCGCTGGAATCGCAGCAGGTCACGACGATCCAGGCCACACAGGCGTTGCGGGGATCGTATCTGCAGGGAAGTTACCGGACCGAGAATTTCTCGCTGCTGCCGCTGGGATGTTATCCAAGGACGCCCGGCAACTTCAGCGACCACTGCACGGTTCCGTTCCATCCGTCCGACGCATGGCTCTCGCTCCAAACGTTCGATCGTCCGTTGACGTCCTATTTTCACGGAACGCGCATCTACGAACATGCCTCGGCCGGGTTCGGATACCAGCACCAAATCTTCATCAGCGAGGCGAATCCCGGCAAAGCGCTGCAGAACCTGGGCGGCGTCGACTACACGACGATCTGGCAGCATCAGCTCGAACTCGAAGTCTTCATGCCCGATCTCAAGTTCGGTCCGGACCTCAACGTTCCGACCAAATACTTCGCGATCAACGCATCGGTCGACAAGCAGCGCCTGTGGAACTCGCTTCCGCATTATACCGACACCACGCAGAGCAGAATCAGTCTGAGCAAAATCCTGGACCAGCATTGGCTTTCCTACCTCGATTACACGGTTCGGAACGTCGAGGATAACTACGGGAAACTCCAATCGGTCGAATACCCGGGCTTTACGCCGGTCGTGAACGGCGTCGAATACCCCGGATATCAGGCGTTTCATGGGACGGCAACGTTCCGCACGTTGAGCCTCGGCATCAACTACAGCAACGGCGGCAACTTCACGTTCAATTTCTTGGCGCGCAAGCACACCGACTTCCCGGCGCCGATTCCGTTCTTCTTTCAATTTGCATCGCCCGACGTGCTCGGAAACTTCACCGTTCAAAACTTCCTCGGCCAGCCGCCGTACGATGCGACGGCCGAGGTACGCATGCGGATCAATCCGCACATGTCCATTGACATACAGCGGACGTATTACTTCAATTACTCGAACTTGCGATGGTCGCCGAACTTTATCTTCCAGGTGATGCAATGAAATTCGCGCTTCGCATCATCCCCGCCGCCGTGGCCGGCTTGGCGGTTCTCGCAGGTTCGCTGTTCCCGGTCTCCGCGCAAACCGGCACGATCGCGGTAACGGCGCAGCTGCTCGATTATCAGAACGGATACGTCTTCCTCACGACCGGCGACGGATTTCGCGTCTTGCCGGCGGTCACCATCGTCGATTACAAAAGCGGCAAACCCGCAGGTCCTCCGGTTTCTCGTCAATACGCACGCTTGACGTTCGATCAAACGGGCACAGTTCTAAAAATCGAACTTTCCAAAGCGAAGCTCCCCCCCGAAGGCGATCTGAACGCAATCCGGCGCTTTGCCGTGACACTCTCCTCGCCGGCGCCAAATCCGGACCTCGGGCAAAGGAAGATAAGCAGCTCGCCATGTGCGAACGTGCGCCCAGGAAAATCCGTAGTCCTCAACGTCACCGTGCAAGTGCCGCCCAGTACGCCGCTGACCGACACCGTCTACATGACGACCGACCAAAGCGGATGGAACGCGCAAGCCTACCGGATGGACCGGCGCGACGCGCTGCATTACCGCGTCCAGCTCAAGCTGCTCTCCGGAACGATTTTGCACTTACTGTTCGATCGCGGATCCATGCAGTCGGTGCAACTCGGAGAAAACGGAATCGAACAGGATCCCTACACGATTTGCATAGGCGACGAAGACGCGCAAACGTTTACGAGGACCATCTACCACTGGGCCGATCAGCAAGCGGGCGCGTCGCTGCCGATACCGCAGACTTTTCCAACTCCCTACAATCCGGCGCCGTTCCCGAATCTGCCGACGCCGCAGCCGCGGCCGACTTAGCGCAGCGAGATAACGACGTTAAACGCAGTGGTCGCGCCGGCGGTGTTCATGGCGACGATCTGTGCGTTGTAGTCCCGCAGAAAGTGCCGCGGAATATGCGGCACCGTGTAATTGAGCTGCCAGATGCCGAAATCGGTGCGCGGATAACGAATCGCGCGGCCGAGGATTCTTAACTCGACGGCCGCGACATTCGTCGAGGTGATTACGGTTGACGAGATCACATCGCCGCTATGAAACTCCGGTTCGTTCACGGTAACGGCAAGTATTTGCGGCGCCGCGTCGGGAGGCAGTACAAGCGGCGTCGGTAAGGGCGACGCGGTGGGCGACGGCCCGGGCGACGACTGCGTCGCACTTGGACTTGGAACCGGCGCCGGGCTAGACGGAATCGTCTGCGCGAATGCTGCCGGTGAAAGTGCGAAGGCCAGGGCTGCGAAGAGGTGCTGGAGGTTCATCTTCTAGCCTAACGTATCGTGATGGGCAAGGAGCTCGATACCGACTGACCTTTGGCGTTCGCCGCGACGATCGTGATCGTATAGGTCCGTCGCAATACGGGCGGAAGCTCCGGAACGCGGTACGAGAGCGCGAAATAGCCCTCGCTCACTTTTGTCAGCGGGGACGAATACCCGGCGATGCTGGCCTGCACGCGCGTCACGTCCGCTGACGTTGTGACGGTGCCGGTCACGATTTGACCGCCGGTTGCTACCGGCGTGCTGAGCGAAACGGCGACGATTTTCGGCGCGGCGGACGGACGAACGCGAGTACCGGCTGCACTTGGAGCGGCGGAAGGTTGAGCCGCGGGCGGCGAGGGCTCGGAAGTTTGTACCGGCGGGGCCGCATGCTGCGGCGACGGTCGTGGCGCGATCGACGCAAGGGGAACCGGTCCGCCGAGTGCGATGCCGGCGGCCACGTGGCTGTACCAGTCCAGTGCGGCAACCGCGCCGAGAACGACGGCTGCGAGAATGGCGGCTATCAATACGCGCGACATAGCTAGGGCAACGTGCTCGTCCGCGCGGGCGTTTCATTCCTGCGGTGGAGGCCATAGTCTCGACGCGCGGCGAACCGCCCCTCGATGGCAACCAACTCGGCGCCCGTTACTTTGAGCGTGGTCGTGCCTCTCTATAACGAGGAGGCCAATGTGACGCCGCTTGTCGAGCGGATTGTCGGCATCGTCGAGAGTTTGCCCGATCATCCAACCTACGAGCTGATCCTGGTAAACGACGGTAGCATAGACGGGACCGCGGACAGCATCCGGAACGAACTGCGGCGCCGTCCGCACATCGTCTTCATTAATCTTTCGCGCAACTTCGGCCATCAGCTTGCCGCGACCGCGGGACTGGACGTTTCGCGCGGCGAGGCGATCGTGCTCATGGACGGCGACCTGCAAGATCCGCCCGAACTCATTCCGGAGTTCCTGGAACGGTGGCGCGCCGGCTACGACGTGATCTACGCAGTTCGCCGAAGCCGCAAAGGAGAGAGCGCGTTCAAGCTCGGGACAGCGCGCGCGTTTTACCGGATCATGCGCCGCCTCACCAACGTCTCGATACCGATGGATGCGGGAGATTTCCGGCTGATGAGCCGCAGAGTCGTTGAAGTGCTGAAACGGTCGCGCGAACGCCACCGGTTCTTGCGCGGAATGGTAAGCTGGGCCGGATTCGCGCAAACCGCCGTAGAGTACGACCGCGACGAACGCCGCGCCGGCGTCAGCAAGTATCCGCTTTCCAAGATGTTCAAACTGGCAATCGACGGCGTCACGTCGTTTTCCGACGTACCGCTGCGGTTCGCCTCGTATCTCGGTTTCGTGGTCAGCACCGCTGCGTTCATATACGCGATCCTGATCATTTTCTTTCGCATCTTCCATTTGGGCATTCCGGAGTTCACGCGCGGATGGGCTTCCACGATGGTTGCTATTCTATTCTTGGGCGGAGTGCAGTTGATCGGAATCGGCATCCTCGGTGAGTATATCGGGCGCATTTACGATGAGGTAAAAGGCCGCCCGCTCTATCTTATTTCGGAGATCGAGCGATCGTGACGGCGCCCTAGTGAACATCGAGCTGGTGCTGATTGGCCTCATCATCGGCATGTTCATCGGCATCTCCGGAGTGGGCGGCGGTTCGATCATGACGCCGGTCCTGATCCTCGTCCTCGGGATCAATCCGTTAGTTGCGGTCGGTACCGATTTGCTCTACAGCGTGCCCACGAAAATTCTGGCGGCATTCGTGCACGCGCGCCAGCGCACGATCGAATGGCGCATCGTTTGGGCGCTCCTGTGGGGCGGCATTCCCGGCGTGGTTGCCGGCGTGATACTTCTGATTGCGGCGCGCCACTATTTCGATTTTGAGACCGTGACGAAATTGGTGAAGATGTGCGTCGGCATCGCGCTCTTCATTTGCGCTGCGGCCTTGCTCCTCAGTCTGCTCCTCAAACGCACGGCCGAAAGCAGCGCAGAGGACCCGGCGTTCCTGGTAGAGGCGCAGGGCACGCGCGCCAAGTTGATCGCGTCAGGCGCTGGCGTCGGATTTTTGGTGGCGGTGACGTCGGTCGGAAGCGGCGCCATGACGCTGCCCCTCTTGTTTCTGATCGTGCCGTTCGTGGGCATTCGCAGACTCGTCGGTTCCGATATCGTCTTTGCCGCGTTCCTGATTCCGGCCGCGGCCCTCGGCCATGCGACGCTCGGCGACGTCAACTACCGCGTCGCATTGACGCTCTTGGCCGGGTCCCTGCCCGGTGCATACATCGGTAGCAAGTTGTGCAACGTGCTCTCCGAGGTTTGGCTGCGGCCGATGGTTGCGGCCGTCCTGATTATTGCGGGAAGCCGGCTCGTCTAACGATCACGCCGAATCTGCAGGCTTGATCACATCGTAAATCAGCGGCGGCGGTTCGGCCGGCGTCGCGGCGATTTTGAACGATGCTTCCAGGTTACGCACGTGTTCTTTGTCGGCGCCGTAGACGCGGGCGAGCGGCTGACCCGCTTCGACGCGGTCGCCGATTTGCGCGCAGATGAAAAGCCCGCCGAGTTTGTCGTGTTGGCAGAGCCGCCGGCCGGCATTGCCCAAGTGCACGACGTCCATCGCGTGCACGAAGCCGCTATGCGCCGCCTTGACCGTCAGCGGCTTGGCGTCGAGCTCCATGCCCTCGAGCGCGCTGCGCGAAGCGCCCTGAGCCTCGACCATCTCGAGAAGCTTGGCATAACCGCTGCCGTCGTTTAATGCTTGGCGCACGCGCTCTTGCCCGCCCGCGATTGCAGATGCATCCAAGAGTGCGGCAGTGATCTTGAGCGTCAGCTCTATTGCTCGCCCGCCCCTCGCCAAGCTCGGGGGTGGTTCGACAGAGCCTGTCCTGAGGGATTCGAAGGGCTCACCATGACACCTGAGCAGGTCGCGAGCTTCGACGATCTCGATGCCGGTGCCGACCGTTCGCCCGAGCGGCTGATGCATGTCGGTAACAAATGCGATCGCCTCGCGTCCGAAGCCCTTGCAAATCTCGACGACCCAGCGCGCGAGTTCGCGGGCTTGCTCGGGTTGCGGCGTGAACGACGCCGGGCCGGTCTTGACGTCGAAGACGATCGCGTGCGCTCCACATGCAATCTTCTTGGAGACGATCGACGCGGCGATCAGTCCCATTGAGGGCACCGTGCCGGTGCGGTCGCGCAAATTGTAGATCCGCTTATCCGCCGGGACAAGAGCTTGCGTCTGCGCCGCGATCGCGCAACCGACGCGCTCGACTTGCCGGACGAACGCGTCCAACGACAGCGCGGCGTTAAACCCCGGAATCGCCTCGAGCTTATCGATCGTTCCGCCGGTGTGGCCGAGCGCGCGGCCGGAAAGTTTCGCAACGCGCGCGCCGCACGCGGCGGCGAGCGGCACGGCCGCGAGCGAAACGATGTCGCTGACGCCGCCGCTGGAATGTTTGTCGACCACGATGCCCCGGCTGCGATCGAAGGTGACCGTCTCACCGCTGCGCACCATTGCGTCGGTCAGCGCGTGCGCTTCCTCAAATGTCATGCCTCGCCAAACGCACGCCATGAAGAGTGCGGCCATCTGCGCTTCGTCGATGCGCCCTTCCATGAATCCGTCGACAATCGCGTCCCACTCGCTCGCCGAAAGCGGCTTGCCGTTACGTTTGCGTTCGATGCAGTGCCGCATCGCCGTCTCGTCCATCCGCCCGGGTTTCGCGACGACGGCAGCGAAGCCCGCCGCTTGACGACGTACGCCTTTCTCGTTCCGACAGGATTTGCGGTAGGCGCGATTCTCTGCCGCCTGCTCCTTCGGCAAGCGCCCGCGGCATTTGCGATCGATCGCGCGCAGCCGCTCGTTGTCGTCACGTACTGGGGAAACTTCGGTTCCCTCATGTTTCTCGCGCTATTGGCTGCAGTTGCGATTGCGAGTGTGGGATACGTGGCCGCACTTCGTCACCGCGGCACGCTCGTGATGACAGTTGTGTGGAGCATCCTCGCGTGCATTGCCGCGCTGTTTTTTCCGGTCGTATTCTCAAGCGACGCGTACGCTTATGCGGCCTACGGATGGATGGCACTGCACGGATTGAATCCATACGCGCACGCGGCGGTTACGATGCGCGGACCTCTGCTGGATGCGGTGCTGTGGCAATGGGGAAACCCGCCGCCGGTGTGCGTGTACGGCCCGGCGTTCGTGTGGTTCGCGCAAGCGGTTGTTGCGAGCTTCATGGGCTTCGGCCCCGACGCACCGCTGTGGGCGTTTCGCACCGCCGCATGCGCGGCATTGATACTCTGCGCGCCGCTGGCGTACGCTGCTTTTCCCGAAAATACCCGAGCTGCGGCCGCAACCGGCATCGTGCTGAATCCGGTCGCGATTTGGTGCTGCGCCGAAGGGCACAACGACGTTTACGTAATCGCGCTCGCATTGGCCGGCTTCGCCCTCATCAAACAGTCGCGGGCGTTCTCCGGTGCGGCGCTGCTTGCGCTGTCGGCTCTGCTGAAAATTCCGGGGCTGATAGCTGCCGCCGCCGCGCTTGTCGCCTACGCGCGCGACGGCCGGTTTTTACGCATAGGCGCGGGTGTAGTCGCGGGCGGCGCAGTGTGCGTGGCGGTCAGCCTGCCGGCCCTCGAACAACTTGCCGCCGGTTCATCCCAGCGCGGGCATTCTTATTTTCCGCAATTCTCGTTGCAATACGTTCTCTCGCTGCCGTTCGGATCCACCGCGGCGATCGTGTTCGCCGCTGCGCTGGCCTCGGCGTGCTTCGTCACCGGAGCGATCGGGGCGTGGAAAGGCAATCGTATCGGCCTGGGAATGCTCGCGCTCGGACTCTGGATCGCGATCCCGAATCCCTACCCGTGGTACGCGCTGTGGATTTTGCCGCTCGCCTTCATTCTAAATGGTTCCGCGCGG
Organism: Candidatus Rubrimentiphilum sp.; assembly: GCA_035710515.1. Classification (NCBI taxonomy): domain Bacteria; kingdom Bacillati; phylum Vulcanimicrobiota; class Vulcanimicrobiia; order Vulcanimicrobiales; family Vulcanimicrobiaceae; genus Candidatus Rubrimentiphilum; species Candidatus Rubrimentiphilum sp. The sequence continues at coordinate 190,131 of DASTDE010000004.1, forward strand.
TGGGCGTTAATCGCGTTAACGCTCGCTTCAATCGTCCGGTATCTGCCCGACAGCACCACCGACGTTTCACAATCGACAGCTGTCGCTATCGCGCTCGCTCCGCTGGCAGCTGCTGCATTAGGCTTTTTTGCCGCCCGTCATCTAGCGCAGTACACGTTCGCATTCGGACCGCCCGGGAAACCGTACGCCGGTCCCTGATCTTGCGACCTCCCGTTCTCGGTGACCGAATCGTAAACTCGCACCTGCCGTTTGTATTCCACGTTGACGTCGTACGCCAGCGCGGCGATCGCTTTGGCGAGGTGCGCGCGGGCTTGCGCAGGCACGGTTCCAAGCGCTTGCACTTGCGACGCCTGCGCCAGGCGCTGCACGATCGTAAAATACCCGTGCACGTGGGCGCGCAAGCCGGCGTCATCCGGAAGCTGCGCTTTCCTCACGCTCCGGACCGAAAAGCGGACGTGCGCGGCGGCTTGGTACGACGAACCTTGGCGGACAATCCGCAGCTGCGAGACGACAGGCACCATCTTCAATTCCGGGCGATAGGCGCACGGGGAGATCGCAACAGCGAGCGCGGCGGCTAAAAACACGACACGCTCCTCTTCCGGGCCCGGCGCGCCGAAACCGTCAGCGCAAGCCGCGGGTTAGCAACACCGGATGCCTGCGACAGCGGCTCCGCCGCCGTCACGAAACGAGCTACACCCCCCTGGAAGCCAAGCGGGGACGCTGATCCACGCCCTCCAGAGCGCTCGTCCCCTCGCCGCACTGATCGAACGCCTGCGCAAGGGCCGGGGGTTCTACGCACTCCACGAGACGATCCCCGCCGCCAGACCGGCCTTGCTTGCCGCACTGTACCGGGCGCTAGGAGGTCAGCTCTTCGTCGCGATGCCGACGGCGGATGCGGCCGAGCGCGCCTTCACCGATCTGTTGTATTTTCTCCAGGAAGACGAAGCGCGCAGCGTGTCGCTTCTGCGCTCGCGGGACGAAGCGGTCGGCGCGCTCGAGAGTCCGTCCGAGCACAGCGCGCGTATGGCGTTGCTGGCCGATCTCGCGGACGGCAAACCGGGAATCATTCTCGCGCCGCTGATCGCGTTACGGCAGTACGTTATTCCGCGCGAACGGTTTGCGCGTTCGCGCTTCGCATTGCGGGTGAACGAGGACGCCGGCTGGGATCGAACGCTCCAGCGGCTGTACGCGTTGGGGTACCGCCGCTGCGACGTGGTCAGCGCGGTGGGCGAGTATGCGGTACGCGGCGGAATCGTCGATGTTTTTTCGCCGACTGCAGACCGGCCGGCGCGGATCGAGTTCTTCGGCGATGCAGTCGAGAGCATTCGCCCATTTGAACTCGAGTCGCAGCGCAGCGAAGGCGCACTGCAGTCGCTGGAGATCGTCCCTTGGAGTGAGATTCCGCGTGACGAATCGCTACGCGCGCGCATTCTCGAACGGCTTGACGCGCCGGAGAACGTAGCGCGAGCCGCGCGCGCGCATCTCGAGTCGGGCAGCGACATTCCCGAAGCGTGGCTTTCACTCGCATTCGACGAACGCGAAACGGTTCTCGATTACCTGAACGAACACGCGACGATCGTGCTGGACGAACCCGGCATGCTCGCCACCGTCGAACGGGCACTCGACGAAGAACGGTCGCGCGAACATAACGTCTTGCTCGAGGCGCTCGCGTCCGATCAATTATCCGTGAGAGCTTCCGACGTCGCGGAATCGCTGCTCGCCGAAGTCACCGCACCGTTCCCGCACCTGAGCGATCTCGCGCCGGCCTTAACGCGGACGCGTGCCGTGGCGTTTCCCGGCGCAATCGAGAGCGCGGATCTGCTGCATTGGCTGCCGCGCACGATCGAATCGTTTGTGCTCGAAACGCGTCCGGCCGAACACTTCAACCGGCAAATCGACATGTTCACGCAAGCGCTGCGCGATTGGACGGGCGCCGGTGAGACGGTCGTGCTTGTAACTTCGGGCGCCGCGCGTACAGCGGACATCGTGCGCGCGGCCGGCTTGAATGTCGATTCCTTAGCGCCTGCGCGTAGCGCAGTCCTGAGCGAACGCAGTGAGTCGAAGGGTCACCATGACACACTTAACACGCCCGACAACATCGTGATAGACCACGGATCGATCGAAAGCGGATTTGCAATTCCCGAGTTGCGTTTGCGGGTGCTGGGCGATCGCGAGATCTACGGTCAGCCGCCCAAGCGCGTGAAGATGCGCGCGGTCAAGGAAGGCGTACCCGTAACGCTGGCCGACTTGCGCGTCGGCGATTACGTCGTGCACAGCGTGCACGGCATCGGGCAATATTTTGGCCTGCGCACCGAAACGATTCTCGGCGCAACGCAAGATTATTTGGATCTGCATTACGCCGGAACGGATCGCATGCTCGTGCCCGTCACGCAGATGCACCAAGTCGCCAAGTACAGCGCGGCCGAAGGCGCGACGCCGCGTCTCTCGCGCATGGGCGGCGCGGATTGGGCGCGTACGAAGTTACGGGTTTCGGAGTCGCTCGGAAAGATCGCGGACGGACTCGTCGCGCTCTATGCGGAGCGCGAAATGGCGCGCGGCCACGCCTTCGCCGCCGACACGCCCTGGCAGTCCGAGCTCGAGGAAGCCTTTCCGTACGACGAGACGCCCGATCAGCTCAAAGCTATCGTCGACTCGAAGGCGGACATGGAGAGCGAACGGCCGATGGACCGCCTGGTCTGCGGCGACGTCGGATACGGCAAGACCGAAGTTGCCATCCGCGCCGCCTTTAAAGCGATCGCCGACAAAAAACAAGTTGCACTGCTGGTGCCGACGACGCTCTTGGCCGCGCAGCACTACCGCACGTTCGCGAGCCGCTTTGCCGGTTTTCCCATCCGCATCGAAGAGCTCTCGCGCTTCAAAAGTAAGAGCGCGCAGCAAGAGACGCTGCGCGAGCTGGCGCAAGGCCGCGTGGACATCGTCATCGGAACGCACCGGCTGCTGCAGAAAGACGTCGTTTTCGCCGACCTCGGCCTGATCATCGTCGACGAAGAGCAGCGCTTCGGCGTCATGCAAAAGGAGCGTCTCAAACAATTGCGTGCGAGCGTCGACGTCATGACGCTTTCGGCGACGCCGATTCCGCGCACGCTGCACATGTCGCTGATGGGTGTGCGCGATCTTTCGCTCATACAAACCGCGCCGAAGAACCGCATGTCGATCAAGACCGTCGTAGTTCCCGCCAGCGACGCCGTTGTTCAGCGCGCCATTACGGCGGAGCTCGACCGGGGCGGCCAAATCTACTACTTGCACAACCGCATCGAATCGATCTACGCCGTGAAGAACGCGTTGGAACGCTTGGTGCCGCGCGCGCGGATCGCCGTGGGGCACGGTCAGATGAAGGAAGCCGAGCTCGAGCCGATCATGCAAGCCTTCATCGAGGGGCAGATCGACGTCCTGATCGCGACCACGATCATCGAAAACGGCATCGACATACCGAACGTCAATACGATTATCGTCAACGACGCGGACAAGTTCGGGCTGGCGCAACTCTATCAGCTGCGCGGCCGGGTCGGACGCTCCAACCACCAAGCCTACGCGTATTTGCTCTATCAAGCGCACAAATCGCTTTCGGAGGAAGCCAAAGCGCGGCTCGAAGCGATCCGCGAGTTCGCGCACCTGGGCAGCGGCTTGCAGATCGCGATGCGCGATCTGGAGATTCGCGGCGCGGGGAATCTGCTGGGCTCCGCGCAGTCCGGCTTCATTGCGTCGGTCGGCTTCGACACGTACTGCCAGCTGTTGGCCGAAGCGATCGCCGAGCGCAAAGGTCAGCAAGCCGAGCTCCAGGAGCAGCGCGAAGCCGTCATCGACGTCAAGATCGACGCCTACGTTCCCAACGATTACGTCCCGCAGGTCTCACAAAAAATTGCAATCTATCAGCAGCTTGCTAAGTCGCGCACGCAAGCGCAGGTTGAAGAGGTCGCCGCCGGCGTACGCGACCGGTTCGGCCCGTTCCCCAAACCGCTTGAGAATCTCGTCGAGCTCACCAAACTCCGCGCCATCGCGCTGCACAAGCACGTGACGCGAGTCGTCGTGGATGAAAAGCGCCTGACGCTCGGCGTAGGCTCGGGCTTTGCGCTGGCGCCCGGCGCGATCGCGCGCTTTGCGTCGCTGACCAAAAACCACTTTCGCTTCGGCGAAGGCAAGGTGGTCGTGGACTTGCCGCCGCCGCGCGGCGGAGCGTCGACCGAAGCGGTTTGGATGCCGCTGCTGCGCGAGCTGTTAGAGGCGATCTAGCCCCCGGCGCGAAACGGGCGGCGGTGATAAAATTTGTAGGAATCGCCGCCATCGTGTTAGCGGCTACATTAACGGCATGCGGCAGCGGTGGAACGGTCCTGACCGTCAACGGTCAGGCGATCACGCGCGACCAGCTCGACAACAAACTCGAAAACAGCACGTCGCCGGTAACGGCGCGGCAAGTTTTGCAGCTGATGGTTACGGACGACCTGATCGACCAGTACGCGCAGAGCCACAAGATTACCGTCACTCAGGCCGAGATAGACAAGGTAGAAAACCAGTACAAAGCACAATATCCGGCCGCTCAGTGGGACCAGCTGCTCAAGACGCGCGGTCTGTCCGAGCAAGACGTTCAGGATTTGATCCGGCGTCAGATCGTTCTAGATAAAGCGGTCGGCGGCAACGTGAAGGTTCCGGCCAAACAGATTGCGGCTTACTTTGCGCTGAATCACGCGCAGCTCGACCAGCCGGCGCAAGCGCGCGCGCGGCACATTCTGGTGGCGGACGCGGCGACGGCGCAAAAAGTCGAGGCTGATCTCAAAGCGGGCAAAGATTTCGCGGCAGTGGCCAAACAGTATTCGCTCGATCCCGGCAGCAAAGACGCCGGCGGCGAATTGGGCTGGTTCCCGCGCGGCCGCATGGTACCGGCATTTGATACGTACGTCTTCACCGGCCCGGTCGGAAAGATCAGCGCGCCGGTTAAGTCGCCGCTGGGCTATCACATCATTCAAATCGAGGAACGGAAGCCGGCGATGAAGGCGACGCTCGCAAACTCCAGCGCGAAGATCGCGACGATGCTGCGCCAACAGCAAGAGAGTCCGCTCATTCAGCAGTTCTTACAGCAACTCCAGATGACCGCAAAGATCGACGTGAACGATCAACGATTTGCGGGAATCTTCCCGACGCCGCTTCCGGCCGTGTCGGCAGCGCCGGCACCGACCACAGCGCCGACGAAGTAGCCGCATAGGCGCACCATGCTCGTGCGCATCGTCGGGTTGGGGCCGGGCGATCCCGGACTGCTCACCTTGGGAAGTCTCGACGCGCTGCGCGCGTCGGATCGCGCCGTCGTCATGCTGGCGCCCGGCGAGCTGACGGCCTATCTGCAGGCGCAAGGCGTAAGGCTCGCCGAGGACCTTGCAATAGACCCGGCGCTATTCGTACGCGGCAGCTCTGAAGTCATTGAGAGCTTTGCGGAATCCCTTCGACTTCGCTCAGGGCCGCTCGCTGCCGCTCGCGGTCGTTCGATACCTCACGATGACAACATTGTGATCGGCGTGCCCGGTAATCCGCTCTCGGATTTTCCCGGCCTCCCGCAACTGCTGCGCGCGCTCGAAGCGCGCGGCGTGCAAACGGAGATCGTTCCCGGCATGCCGCGCGACACGCTCTCGGCGGCAATCGCGATGCCGCTCGTGCCGCTGCCGCCCGGCTCCGCGCATCACACGTGGAACGACTTGATCGAGATCATGGCGCGGTTGCGGCGTTCGTGCCCGTGGGACCGCGAGCAAACGCACCGCACGCTCGTGCCGTATTTAATTGAAGAGACCTACGAAGTGGTCGAGGCGATCGAGCTCGGCGACGAGACCGCGCTCGCCGAAGAGCTCGGAGACTTACTGCTGCAGATCGTCTTTCACGCACAGGTCGCAAGTGAGACTGGACGTTTCACGAGCGCCGACGTCATCGACGCGCTCTCCAACAAGATGATCCGGCGCCACCCGCACGTCTTTGGCGAGGCTGTGATCGAAGACGTGGATGCGCAGTGGAAGAATTGGGAGCGGCTAAAAGCCGAAGAGTCCACCGGACGCAAACGCACCAGCCGCCTGGAGGGAATTCCGAAGCAACTCGGGGCGCTTCAGCGCGGTCAACGGATGCAAGAGAAAGCCGCGCGCGTCGGCTTCGACTGGCCGGCGGTCGAGCAGATTCTAGACAAACTAGTGGAAGAGCTGCGCGAGCTCGCCGATGCACGGCGCGCCAAGCAGGACGATCCGCACGTGCGCGAGGAGCTCGGCGACGTCTTCTTCACGCTGGTCAATCTCTCGCGCGCGCTCGGCATCGACGCGGAGGCGGCCATGCGCGAGGCGAACGACAAGTTTTACAAGCGCTTCAGTTTTATGGAAGCGCGCGCCGCCAAAAATGGCAAAGCGCTGTCCGACATGACGCTGGACGAACTCGAGGAATTGTGGAAGCTGGCAAAGACCTAAAGAGCACCGTTCGCGTGCGGATGTCCGCGCACGACGCGCATTACGGCGGCAACCTTGTCGACGGCGCACGCATTCTGCAGCTCTTCGGCGACGTCGCGACGGAACTGTTGATTCGCATGGACGGCGATGAGGGACTTTTCGCCGGCTACGACAGCGTCGAGTTTCTTGAGCCGGTTCGAGCCGGCGATTATATCGAAGCCGAGGGACGAATCGTCAGCGTCGGCAACACGTCGCGCAAGATGGCGTTCGAAGCGCGCAAAGTGATAGCCGCACAGCCTGCTATTGGCGAAAGTGCTGCTGACTTTCTGGACAAACCAATCGTAGTGTGCCGGGCATCAGGCACGTGCGTCACGCCAAAGGGCAAGAAACGGAAATAGTACGTTAGGTTGGAAGGTGTTGTTGCAGCTGCTCTACGGCGGTTCCGATGTGCTCCATGTGGCCTTCCATTCGGCCAAAGCTCGTCTCTAGGTGCTCGACGCGCGTTTCAATGTGCCCGACCCGGTGATCGAGCGAGCTAACGCGAAATTTCAAGCTCTCAAGGCGCCCATCGATGACTTCGAATCGCTTGTCGTGTTCAACTAATTTCGCGTCAATCGCGTCGAAACGGCGGTAGACCTTCCCGAATTCGTCAACCATACCGTTCCGGAGATCCACCATGGCGTCCATGAGTTCGCGGTTATTCGGCTCGTGTTCCATGAAGAGATTAGGCGATACTCGCGTTGCCGGAAGTTCTCCTGGCCGTGTTCGGTTTGTTAAGGATTTGCCCCGCGGCCCTCGTCACGGGCGCCTTGAGCGCCCTGCTCGGTCATGGCTCGACAGAGCCTGTCCTGAGCTTGACGAAGGGCTCACCATGACACATTATCGCCGCGCCATGACGCGGGACGCGCTGCGACATTAAATCAGGCGTTCGTGCGTCTTCCGCTTCCAGAATAATTCGTAGTACGTGAACTGCAACAATACGACGACGACGTACGCGATCGGGTAGCCCATCCAGATGCCGTCGATACCGAATTTGTGCATCAGAATCCAAGCAGCCGGAACCTCAACGCCCCAAATCGCGAAAATACCATTTACGGTTGGCCAAAACACCGTGCCGCTGCTGCGCATTACGCCGCTAAGCACCGACGAGTTGCCGAAGAGCAGATAACTCCACAGCGTGATCATCAACAGGCCGTGCGCGATATCGAGCGGATGTTTGGACGTAACAAACCATCCGAGAATCTGCCACGCGAAGATATAGCATATGGTGATGATGATTCCGCCGATGATGTAATTGAGTCCCACGCCGGAACGGATAACGCTGTTGAGCTTGTCTTCGCGCCTTGCACCGATGCACTGCGCGCCGAAGATCGATGCAGCGATGCCGATGCTAATCGCCGGGAACTGGACGTAACCGACGATTTGGTTGACCGCGCCGTACGCCGCCGTCGCATCCGAGCCGAAACGGTTCACGAACGTGATGACGGCAATCTCGGCCAGTGCGACCATAATCACTTGTAAGCCGATCGGAACGCCGAGCCGTACGACTGTCTTGAATATCTTCCAGTCGACGCGCATGTCGCGAATCATCTCGAAATCGAACGAGAGCGGATCCTTGCGGCGGGCCAGCAACACCAGCAAGCCGACAAAAGCGACGGAGTTCCCGATGTAGCCGGCGATCGCAGCCGACGCCACGCCTAAGCGCGGAAGGTGCGCCCAGCCAAGAATGAAGGCCGGCGTTAATATCGCGATGAGCGCGGTGCTCACGAACAGCACGTAAAACGGCGTCTGCGAGTCGCCCGTCCCGCGAATGAACGTCGTGTAGGCCAGATATGGAAAAAACATCGGGCACGACGCAAACAGAATCTCCGCGTACACGGTTGCGCCGTCGAAGATGTCGTGCGGCGTGCCAATCAGGCGAAGGAGCTCCGGCGTGAGAAAGAACCCAATCAGCGCAACGATGATTCCCAATAACAGACTGATCGTGAGCGTCGTTCCGGCGACGCGTTTCATCGCAGCGACATTCCCGGAGCCGAAGGCTTGCCCGATCAACACGGTGCTGCCGCTCGAAAGACCGATCAAGAACGAGATCAGCAAAAAGATGATTGGGAAAATCCCTGAGACCGCGGCAAGCGCACGGACGCCGATCAGTTGCCCCAGGTAAATACTCGCGACCGTTTGCGACGCGGCTTGAAGGATGTTGCTCAGCAGCAGCGGGACGAGAAAGATGAGAAAGAGCGACCACATGGGCCGGCTCTCATCGAAGATGTTCACTTGGCCGCGACGAACGGCCGGGCGGGCTGCAGCCATCGGCGCTCGGTTGGCGAGCAGGGTGCCAATCTCTTTCCCCGGGAAGTTGCATCGCGTGCGCCTCGATAAATTCATGAAAGTTTCGCGCCTCTCCAAACGGCGGAGTGAGGCGCACGAGGCGCTCGTGCACGGCCGCATCACCAAAGACGGCAGACCGCTCAAACCCGGCTACGACGTTCACCCGGGCGACGTGCTGGTAATTCATTACGCAACGAAGTTCTTGACCGTTCGTATCCGCGAAGTGCCGCTACGCATGACGCCCGGCGTGAAAGCCGCGGCGCTCTACGAAATCCTCGAAGAACGCCCGTCCGATGAATAATCTCTCCGCCGACACGAAGGACGCGCTGACTCGCAGCATACCCGCCGACGCGCACTGCCGAGAAGCGTTACTGGCCGGGCTCGCACTCTACGGCGCGCGCAAACATGTTTTCGTTACGCACCGCAATAGCGTGGCACGGTTGTTCATGCGCCTGGACCCTCGTCACGCTCGCTCCGCTCGCTACTCGGGCGTCCTTCGACAAGCTCAGGATGACAAGAAAAAACTCACGCCAAAACAGCACCTATTCCGCGTTGCGATTCCCGATGATCTGCGCCAGTTGCCACGTAAGCCGCCGCGGCGCTGCGATCGCGTTATGGAAGCGCGAGCAGCCTTTCTCGCGTGCGGTTCGCTCTCGGCGGGTGCGCAAGGCTATCACTTGGAGTTCGTGCCGCCCGATAACGAGCTGGGCGCACGCCTCGAATGGATCTTGCGCGCGGTCGCCGCTCCGCCGAAACGCATGCGCCGCGCCGAACGCAGCGTACTTTATTACAAGGATTTCGAAGCTATCGTCGAGCTGCTCGGCGTCATCGGTGCGCACGCCGCGGTCTTGCATCTCGAAGACGTGCACGCGCTCAAAGAAACGAAGAACCGCATTCACCGCCTCGTCAACACGGAAGCGGCCAACCTCGAACGTGTGGCCGGCGCTGCGGCCGCCCAGCGCGAGACGATCGAGTTCATCAGCTCCGCACACGGCTTGAATCACCTTTCGCATCCGCTGCGCGAGATCGCCGAGATGCGGCTGCGCCATCCCGACGAAAGCCTGGCCGAACTCGGCCGCCGCTGTAACCCGCCGATCTCCAAACCTACCGTAAACAGCCGCCTGGGCGCGCTCGCGCGCCTGGCACGCCGCCTTCGCGGGGAAACCGCCCCGCGATGACTAACTGCGAGGCCTAATGCGAATTGGGATCAACGGCTTCGGCCGCATCGGACGAAACTTTTCGAAAGCTTTGCTGGAACGCCATCCCGGCGTCGAGATCGCGGCGGTGAACGATCTCACGAGCGCCGCGGAATGCGCGCATCTCTTCAAGTACGATTCGAACTACGGTACATACGACGGCGAAGTCAGTGCCAAAGATGGCGCCCTGGTGATCGATGGGCGCACGATCAAAGTCTTGGCCGAGCGAGATCCGGCGAAGCTGCCGTGGAAGGATCTGGGCGTCGACGTCGTCATCGAGTCGACCGGACTCTTCACCGATGCGGACAAAGCTCGCGCTCACATGACCGGCGGCGGCGCAAAGAAAGTCCTCATCTCGGCGCCGGCCAAGGGCGAAGACATCACCGTCGTTTTGGGCGTGAACGAAGATCGCTACGATCCGGCCAAGCACGACATTATCTCGAACGCGTCGTGCACGACCAACTGCTTGGCAACCGCGGTAAAACCGCTGGTCGACACGCTCGGCTGGGTCAAGGGCTTCATGTGCACGGTTCATTCGTATACGAACGACCAGAATATTCTGGACGCGCCGCACAAAGATTTACGGCGCGCGCGCAGCGCTGCCACCAATATCATTCCGACCTCGACCGGAGCCGCTAAAGCACTCTATCTGACGATCCCCGAAGTCAAAGGGACGTTCGACGGTTTCTCGCTGCGCGTACCCACGCCGACCGTGTCCATGATCTATCTCGTCGCCCAGGTGAAACGCGAGACAACCAAAGATGAGGTCAACGAGATCCTCAAACGCGCGGCGGCGGGCGGCTTGAAAGAGTACGTCTACTACTGCGACGAGGAACTCGTCTCGAGCGATTTCAAGCGGTCACCCTACAGTTCGATCGTGGACTCGCAGCTGACGAATGCCAACGGCGATCTCGTGCAGATTGCGGCGTGGTATGACAACGAGTGGGGCTATTCGTGCCGCCTCGCGGACTTGACCGCGATGGTGCTCGACAAAATACCCGCGCGCGCCTAGTGCTGCGCACCCTCAAGGACGCGGACGTTCGCGGCAAGCGCGTGCTGCTGCGCGAGGACTTGAACGTTCCCCTTCGACAAGGCTCGGGGCAGGCTCCGGACTCGGTAGAGATTCTCGATCCGAAGCGTATCGACGCTGCGCTGCCGACAATACGCTACTTAGTGCAGCACAACGCGCGCGTGATCGTGGTGTCCCACCTTGGCCGTCCGGACGGCAAGCGCACTTCGAAGTATACGCTGAAACCCGTCGCGGCAGCTCTCGCGCAGCGTCTTGGGCGCGACATGATCTTCGTACCGGACGTCGTCGGGCCGGCGGCACAGGAGGCCGCCGGGTCACTGCGCGACGGACAGGTCGCCATGCTTGAAAACGTCCGGTTCGAACCGGGCGAGGAAACGAACGACCCTCAGTTTGCAAAACAGCTCGCATCGCTGGCCGACGTATACGTGGACGACGCGTTCGGAACCGCGCACCGCGCGCACGCCTCCACCGAAGGCGTCACGCACTACCTGCCAAGCTTTGCGGGCCTGCTGATGGAGGCCGAGATCCGCGAGCTCTCCGCGCTCCTTGAAGATCCCGAGCAGCCGTATGTCTGCGTGATCGGCGGTGCAAAGATCAAAGACAAGGTCGGCGTTTTTACCAATCTCATGGAACGCGTGAATGCCTTTTGCATCGGCGGAGGAATGGCCAACACGTTTCTGGCCGCTCAAGGCGTAAACGTCGGCGGTTCACTTCGTGATGACGACCTTGGGCCTGCTACGGCCATGCTTGAGTTGGCGCGCACGCACGATGTTGCGATGCTGCTGCCGAGCGACGCGATCGTGTCGACGCGTTTCGATAATGATGCGGGCGCTCACGCCGTCGACATCGCCGGCGTCGGCAGCGAGATGATTCTGGATATTGGGCCGAAGACGGCCGCGGAATACGCGCAAGTCATCGAGCGCGCGCGCACGGTGGTGTTCAACGGCCCGATGGGCGTCTACGAAAAGGCGCCGTATCGCGAAGGCACGCGCGTTGTCGGCGAAGCTATGGCGCGCGCTACACAACGCGGCGCACGCACGATCGTCGGCGGCGGCGACGCGGCTGCAGCCGCGGAGGAGCTGCAGTTCGCCGATAAAGTGACGCACCTGAGCACCGGCGGCGGCGCGACGCTCGAATTCTTGGAGGGCAAAGCGCTTCCGGGAATCAAGGCGCTCGAAGTATGAGACGGCAGATCTGCGCCGGCAACTGGAAGATGCACAAGACCGCCCACGAAGCGAGCGATTTTGTCGCTGCATTTTTACCGCTGGCCGCGCGCATTCCGGATCGAATCGAAATCGTACTCTGTCCGCCGTTCACCGCAATCGCGGCCGTCGCACACGGGCTTCGCAATGACACCCGCGTGCAGGTGGGGGCGCAGGACATGCACTGGGAGCAGAGCGGCGCCTTCACCGGCGCGATCTCCGGCCCCATGTTGCGCGATCTTGGCGTTACATACGTCATCGTCGGACATTCCGAACGGCGCGAATATTTCGGCGAAACCGATGAAACCGTGCGTTTGAAAACCGCGGCCGCGCTGCAAAACGGTTTGACCCCGATCGTGGCCGTCGGCGAGACGCTCGCGACCCGCGAAACGGGCAAGACGCTCGAGCACGTGGTCGCCCAGACGCGGGCGGCGCTGCGCGGGCTTGGCAAAGAGCAGATTGCGCGCATCGTGATGGCGTACGAACCGATCTGGGCAATCGGCACCGGGCAAAACTGCGATGCCGTCGAGGCAAACGCGGTGATGGGCGCAATGCGGGCGAGTGTCGACGGGCTGCAAGACGTTCCGATTCTCTACGGCGGCAGCGTCAAACCGGAAAACATCGCCGAGTACAAGGCGCAAGCCAACATCAACGGCGGACTCGTCGGCGGCGCCTCCTTGGATCCGGCGGCGTTTGCGGCGCTCTGCGCGGCCGCTGCTTGAAATACAGACCGCTCGTTCTTTGCGTCTTGGACGGCTGGGGATGCCGCGACGAAACGCACGGCAACGCAATCGCGGCAGCCGCGCTGCCGAATTGGGACGGGTTCCTGGCGCGCTATCCGTGGACGATGCTGGAAGCTAGCGGCGAAGCGGTGGGCCTGCCCAAAGGCATCATGGGAAACAGTGAAGTCGGCCACACCAACATGGGCAGCGGCCGTGTCGTGCCGCAAGGCGTGACCATTATCGATGAAGACATCCGCTCCGGAGACTTTGCGACCAACGCAACGTTGCAGACATGCATCGACCACGTCAAGCGCACCGGCGGAACGCTCCATCTCATGGGTTTGGTTTCCGATGGCAAGGTGCACAGCTCTCTGGATCACTTGTTTGCATTGATCGACGCCGTTGCCAAAGCGAAAGCGCCGCCGGCAATACATGCGTTCCTGGATGGCCGCGACACGCCGCCGCGCTCGGCGCAGCAATTCCTCAGTCAGTTGTTAGAGAAACTGTACGAATGCGGATTGCCGGAGGCAATCAAGACAGTAACCGGCCGCTTCTACGCAATGGATCGCGACAATCGTTGGGAGCGCACCGACGCCGCGTTCGACGCAATTGCCAAAGCCCAAGGCGAATACGACGCAGCTACGCCGTTGGACGCGCTGTTGGCGGGCTATGCGCGCGGCGAAGACGACGAGTTCGTCAAGCCCACCACGATCGCCGGCGGACTGCCGGTACGCGACGGCGATGCGTGCATCTTCTTCAACTTTCGTCCCGACCGCGCGCGCCAATTGACGGTCGCCTTCAATCGGGCGGGATTCGCGGACTTCATCTTCGCCACGATGACAAAGTATGACGAAACGTTTGAAAACTCAGTGCTCTTCGGCCCGCGGCCGCAGTTCGACACGTTCGGTGAGATCGTGTCGCGCGAAGGACTCCGCCAGTTGCGCCTCGCCGAAACGGAGAAATACGCCCACGTCACTTATTTTTTTAACGGCGGACGCGAGGATGTTTTCCCTAATGAGGATCGCAAGCTCATTCCATCGGATCGCAGCGTACCTACCTACGATCTTGCGCCGGCCATGCGCGCAAACGAGATCACCGATTACGCCGTCGAGTGCATCCGCGCCGGCACATATGACGTCATCGTCATGAACTATGCCAACGCGGACATGGTCGGCCACACGGGCAAATATCAGCCCACGATCGAAGCCGTCGAGATACTGGATCGCTGCCTGGGGCGGTTAGCGAACGCCGTGCTCGACGCGGGCGGCTTGCTGGCGATAACGGCCGATCACGGAAACGCCGAAGACAAAATCGATCCGCAGGGAAGTCCCTTGACGGCGCACACGACCAATCCGGTGCCATTCGTTTTGATTGCCAACCGTTTCGCCGGCACACTTCGGTCAGGCGGAAAACTCGGCGACGTCGCGCCGACGCTCTTACATTTAGAGGGGCTACCGGTTCCGGCGGCAATGACTGGAAGCGACTTGACAGTATGAAAAAGATCGGGACAATCGATATCGCATTGGTTTTGGGGAGCGGCCTCTCGCAGGTGTTGGCGGAGCGCGCGGACTTCAAACGGATTCCATTCGCCAAACTCAAACTTCCGGTCGCGAAGCTCGCCGGGCATTCCGGCGAAGCGCTCGTCGGCGAGTGGCACGGCAAACGCGTTCTGGCTTTTGCTGGACGCGTTCATGGCTACCAAGGTTTTTCGGCCAAAGATATCACCCGCTCCGTCGCGCTGGCGCACGAACACGGCGCCAAGCAGCTCTTGCTCACGAACGCAGCGGGCGCGATCAACGAACGGTTCAAGGCCGGCGATCTCATGCTCATCTCCGATCACATCAACCTCACAGGTCTCAACCCGCTTATCGGCACGAAGCTCGACGATCCGTTCGTGAACATGACCGGCGCGTACAGCGAGCGCTTGCGCGCGGCTGCGCGGCATGTCGACGGGAATCTGCGCGAGGGCGTCTACGTGGGACTCCTCGGACCGACATACGAGACTCCCGCCGAAGCGCGCTACTTGCGGATGATCGGCGCCGACGCCGTGGGAATGTCGACCGTTCTCGAGACGATCGCGGCGCGCGCGGCCGGCATCGAGGTCTTCGGCGTGAGCTTGATCACCAATTCGGTGGCCGCCGCCGACACGTCGCACGCCGAAGTACAAGAGATTGCAAAAAGCGCCGCCGTCCGGCTGGCCGCACTATTGGACGGCGTAATAGCTGCCGCTTGAATCAACGCCGAGGCGTTGCCCGCCAATCGTAACGCCGCGCGTTTGATGATCCCAAAACGTCATGACCCGTATCGCTGCCGGGCGCAGCTGCGCGAACAGCTTGCGCGCGCGTTGCGAAACCGCCAGCGCGTCCTTGACCCAGCGCGGATGTTCGCGAGGGAGAACCGGCGTTTCGAGTTCGTCGTCGGGCACCAGTGCGAACGGCCCTGCCGCCGTGACGCCGGACGGTTCAACCCAGGGCCGCAGCATCCAAGACCTTTCGCAGATTCCGTAGAGCGGTTACATGGAGTTGCGATGCGCGCTGCGGCGAGATCGAAAGCGCACGCCCGATCTCATACAGCGTCTTGTCGTAAAAATAGTACATCGCCACAACGGTGCGCTGGCGTGGCGTCAGTGCACTGAGCGAGCCCCGTATAAACGCGCGATCGAGCCGGTTGCCCGCCAGCAGCGCCGGATCGGCAGTCCAATCTCCCGAAAGCGATTCTTCGACGGGCAGCGGAGAGTCGAGCGAAAGCGGCGTGTACCGGTAGGCATGCAGCGCTGCGCGGCGCAGCGCCGGACGCCGCACCTCCATCTCGCGTTGCGTCGGCAGCTCGCCGGATTGGACCGCCAGCTCATACCGCGCGCGGTCGGCTTCGCGAACCTCGCGCCGGACGCGCTCCGAAACCGGATCGAGGCGACGCAAACCGTTCAGCATCGTGCCCGCCACAACGCGCGACACGTAGGCTTGCAGTGTAGGGCCGCGCGCCGGATCGAACGCATCGATGGCACGAATCAAGCCGACGCATCCGTCGCCTATGAGATCGTCTATGTCGCTGCCGGGCACCATTCGCCGCACGCGCCGCGCGAGGCGTCTGACCAGCGGAAGAAACGACCGGATGAGCGCTTCGCGCCGGCTCACTTCGACAAGCCGGCGGCGATCGATCGCGCGCACATCTCGGCAACCAAACTCCCGAATTCGCCCATCGCATCCGCCAACGGCGCCAGCATCGGTTCGAGCAGCGGCTCGATGATCAGCGCTTCGAGCTGAACGCCCGGTTTCGGGACGTCAATCACGGCTCAAGTTGTCGGCGATGCGCATCATTTCGTCCGCAGCTTGCACACCTTTGGCATTGGCTTCATACGCTCGCTGCGCCGCGAGGATCTGCATCATCGCCTCGACGATCGTGACGTTTGAGCGTTCGAGCATCCCGAACCTTATCGCCGGACCGCCGGTCTTGCCGGCGTCAACGAATCGCGCGCGGCCTGACGCTTTCGTTTCGAAGAAGAGCGTGCCGCCGGCGGACTCTAGGTATTCCGGCGACGCAAACTGCGCCAAGCGGATGCGTCCGCACGCCTTTTTTCCGCTTGCGGTCTGTGCGGTGACGACGCCGTCCGCGCTTACTGTCGCAGCAATCGCGTCGGCCGGGATGCGAACGCCCGCGAGTTGCCGGCCTTCCACGCTTCGCAACGTGCCGTCCGCGGCTCGCGCGAACTCGCCGTCGCGCGTGAATCCGCGCCGGCCTTTTGCATCCGTAACCGCGAAAAACCCCAGGCCGTCGATGGCGAGATCGAACGGGCCGCCGCTGCGCTCGAGTTTGCCCTGCGTGAACATCACGTGCGTTCCGGCTGCGGCGGTGCCGAGCGTTCCGCCGCCGGGCGACGCAATGTCGGTGAACGTCGCGCTCGCGCCTTTGAAGCCGGCCACGTCCGAGTTGGCCAGATTGTCTGCAATGATCTCCAGATTTGTCTGCTGCGCGGCCATCCCGGTCGCGGCGGCGTAGAGGGCGCGATTCACTTGAATTCCGCCATCTTGGCGTTGGCGCGCTCGCGCGTTTGGTCGATGGCGGTCAAGACTTTTTGCGCCGCTTCGAACGAGCGCTCGGCCTCCAGAACGTTGACCATTTCACCGACGGAGTCCACGTTGGAGCTCTCCAAGAATCCGGATCGAACGGACGAACCTTTGGCAAGCGACGTCTTGACGAGCACCCGGCCGAGATCGTCGCGCAAGTGCCCGAAGCGATCCCGCGTGAAAGCGCCGTTGCGCGTCTCGACGATCCGGCCGGCAGAGTCGCGCAGCACGAACGTGCCGCGGCCTGCAATCGCGCGATCGAACTGCCGGCCCGTGCGCCGCAGCGCGCCCTGTTCGTCGTCGCGGCCGGGCGACACACGCACGCCGTCGCGCTGCAGCGATCCGCGCGCGACGCTTCGTCGAAAGCCGTCGCTCGATCCGTTTGCCAAGTTTCCGGCTGCGATCTCGAGCCGCGTCTGCGCCGCCGACATTGCGCTCGCCGCCCATGCGATACCATCCATGGGCGCATGGTAGAGGGCGTTCGTGACCGAAAGATGGCCGCAGTATGAAAGCAGCTCGCTTCTTGCTGGCCGCCGCGTTTCTGGCCGGATGCTCGCAGTCCGCCCCTCAGAGCGCCGACGAGGCGCTGGCCGCGCGCGAAAACCAAGCCCTCGCGCCGTTCAAAGCGAAATACAAGCCCGTCATTACGGGCATTGACGTCAAAGGCGCGACGCTGGATCTTTTCGTTGACGCCGATCAGCTGAATTCCATGGACGAGCCGGTTGAAGATTACATGAAAACCGAAGCGCTTCAACGCTGGCAGGCGTTATGGAAATCCAACCATCCCGGCAAGCATGCGACGCTACGCGTCCGGTTGCGCGACTATTTCGGCGAAGAAGTCTTCAGCGAATCAGCAAAAGTCTAGTACGCGATCGGTAAACTCGGTCGTGGAGAGGGCTTTCTCTCCGGCCTTCACGAGGTCGTTCGTCCGCGCCCCGCTCGCGAACGTCCGCTCGATGGCGCTTTCGATCTTGGCCGCGCCGTTTTCGTCTGCCAAACTCAGCCGCAGCAGCATCGCCGCCGAGAGAATTGCGGCGGTCGGGTTTGCCACGCCGCGCCCCGCGATATCAGGCGCGCTGCCGCTGATCGGCTCGTAGAGCCCGAACTGCTTCCCGGGCGAGCCCTTCGCGCCGAGGCTCGCGCTCGGCAGATTTCCGATCGAGCCCGTCAGCATCGCCGCTTCGTCCGAAAGAATGTCGCCGAACATGTTCTCGGTCAGGAGCACGTCGAAATCGCCCGGGCGCCGCACCAGTTGCATCGCCGCGTTATCGACGAGCAAGTGCGCGACGCGCACGTCGGGATACTCTGCCGCGATTCGATCGACGACGCGCCGCCACAAGCGCGACGTTTCGAGGATGTTTTGCTTGTCGACCGACGTCACCAGCTTGCGCCGCGCGCGCGCGAGTTCGAATGCGACGCGCGCGATCCGCTCGATCTCGGGTGCGCGGTAAAACATCGTGTCGACAGCTTCTTCTATGCCGTCGGCTCCCGTGCGCTGTTCTTTGGGTGTGCCGAAATAAATGCCGCCGGTCAATTCGCGCACGACGATTAAATCGAGCCCTTTCACGAGCTCCGGTAACAGACTCGACGCCGGCTCCAATCCGCCAAAGACACGTACCGGCCGGATGTTGGCGTACAATTCGTAGTCGCGCCGCAATAAGAACAGCGCGTATTCCGGACGATCCGACAGCTGCTTACCATCGTATTCCGGCAGGCCGACCGAACCGAAGAGGATCGCCGCCGATCGATCGCAGAGCGCGCGCGTCTCGTCGGGAAGCGCGGATTTGCCGCTGCGTAGCGCCGCGCCGCCAACTTCTGCTTCGATGCATTCAACGTCGGGACGCACGGCGTTCAGCACGCGCACCGCGGCGCGCGTCACTTCGGGCCCGATGCCGTCACCGGGCAAGACCGCGATCGTGCTAATAAACGGTGATGCGGTTGGTGTCGCTGAGGTCGGCCTGCGGCTCGGCCGCAACCGGCTCCGCAGCCGCGGCTGCGGCTTGCGCCGGCTCGCCGTTGGCCTGCGGAGGAGTCTTCTCGAGCAGCGACAGGTGCGTCATGAGCAAGCTTCGCAGTTCGCTCTTGGCCTTCTCGGCGGCCTCATTGGCGCGCTGGTGCTCGCGCCGCGCATCCGCGGCGGCTTCCGTAAACGTTGCAATCTCGCGCTCGGCTGCGATGCGCGCCTGCTCTTTGATCAAATCCGCTTCTTTATGCGCCGACGCCTTGACTTCGTCGGCCGTGCGCTGAGCCAGCACCAGCGTGTTTTGCAGCGACTCTTCCATCGCTTTGAAATGGCTGATGCGTTCCTTGAGATCGGCGATCTCCGCTTCGAGCGCGGCGCGATGCTGCGCGTCGTCCTCCAGCGTTTCGATGATCTCGTCGAGAAACTGATCCACTTCCGCGCGGTCGTACCCCTGCAGCGCCTTCTTGAAGGTCTTGTGCTGGATGTCGACTGGCGTAATTCTTTGCATGCTCATCCTCTATTGGAAAGAAAGTCGAGCGAACCGTCGGCCATCATGGATTCGCGCAAGCCCTGCGAATTGACGACGACGCCCGCCGGCACGATGAGATAAATCGCTTCCGCGAGTTTTTGAATCTTGCCGTCAATCGTATAGGCCGTGCCGGACGTGAAGTCAACGACCCGCTGAAGCAGCGAGCGATCCGCGTTTTGCAAATTGACGATAACGACTTGGCGGTTCCGCAGCGCGTCCGCGATCTCGGTGACGTCGCCGAAAGAGCGGGGCGCGTAGACGCTGACTTCCGTGCCGCCGCGCCGGGAGACGCCGCTCAGCGGAACGACGTTGCGCGAACCTTCCTCCGCGTACAGATCGTCTTCTTCGTCACTCATCGAAAAGAACGATCCGATCTTGGTAAACATGCTCATGCCGGTCCTCACAATGGCGCTCGGCGCCTTTGACGCTAGCAGTTCGACAAGGTGGCGACTAGACCCGCGAAGGCGCGGGCCGCGCTCCGAAAATGGCGCTCCCCAGCCGCACCATCGTCGAGCCCGCGCGCAAGGCCTCGCTCCAGTCGTCCGACATCCCGAGCGAGAGCGTCGTCCCGCCGACAACGCCGAAGACGCTGGCGGCGAGTTCGAATGCTCGGGCGGTCTCGCTGCGCGATGCGCCGAGCGGCCCGATCGCCATGACGCCGTCCACCAGCAGGCTCGGCTCGCGGCGCAGCGCGTCGGCGAGCTCGGGCGCGTCCTCCGGCCGCACGCCGAAGCGCTCGGACGGTGAAATGTTCAGCTGAATGAGCACTGGAAGGCGCTTGCCGGCGGCGGCCGCCGCTTTCGCCAGCGCACGGCCCGCTTCGATGCGATCGACGCTCTGCACGACGTCAAACGTTTCGACGATCGCTTTGGCCTTGTTGCTTTGGACGTGGCCGATAAAATGCTTCGCGTAGTCTGCCGCAATCGCAACAAACTTGGCTTTAGCTTCCTGTAGATAATTTTCGCCGATCTCCGTCACCCCGGCCGCCAGCGCCGCCTCAATGGCCAGAGCGGGTTGCGATTTGGTCACTGCGACGATCCGGACGTGTGCCGGAATCGCCGATCGCAGCTCCGCGTAACGAGTTGCGATCTCGTTTGTCACGACGCCGGCGCGGCGTCGGTGCGGACCGGTTTACGCAGACACAGATAGAGGCCGATCAATCCGATGACGATCATCGGCAGCGAGTACAACTGACCGCCGGTAATGCCGTGCCACGAGAAGTCGGCTTGCCGCCAGATCTCGGCGATCGAGCGGGTGACGCCGTAGATCGTGAACCAGCTCCACGCCACGACGCCGTCGGGCGGACGGCGCTTGTAAATCAAGAGCAGGATCGGCAGCGTCAGGATATCGAGAATCGCCTCGTAAAGCTGCGACGGATGACGGTACGCCAAGCCCAAATTCGAGGAGCTGCCCGGTATCATGCACCAGGGCCGGTCCGGTTTGCAGACGTCTCCCCACAGCTCGTCGTTGATGAAGTTCACGCACCGCGTAAGCGCGATGCCCAGCGGCAAGAGCACGACAAGCTCGTCGCCCAGCACGTTGAACGTCAGGCCCGGATGTTTGCGCAGGAAGAGCAGGATCGCGAGAATGGTCACGATCATGGCGCCGTGGAAAGCCATGCCGCCGTTCCACACCGCGATGAAATTGATCGGGTTGCTAAGGTAGGACGAGAGATCGTGCTTGCTGATGATGTCGTTGACGACGAAGAACAGTCTTCCGCCAACCAAGACGCCGACCAGCGCATACACCAGGAAGTCCTGTATTTGATCGCGCGTCAAGCCGAGCCGCCGCCTGCCCTCCGGCCGGCTCATCCATAGATAGACCGCGATGAACCCGATCAGATATGAAATGCCGTACCAGTGAATGTTGAACCAGCCGAGATGTACGGCGATCGGATCGATGTTGGGATACGTGAACCAATGATTCAAGAGCGGTCCTGTCAAAAGAAGCTCGCGTGACCCCGCACCTTAGCGCCGGGATTGCGTTCCTGGCGGGCCTCGTTTCCTTCGTTTCCCCCTGCGTCCTCCCGTTGGTTCCGGCATATCTGTCGTTTCTGACCGGATCCAGCTTGGAGGAACTGCGCGGCGAGCTCGCGGCGCCCGCACGCGCGCGCGTCATCGCGCATGCCGTTGCATTTATCATTGGTTTTACGATCGTTTTCGTCGCGCTCGGAGCATCAGCCAGTGCGCTCGGCGGCTTGCTCAAAACCAACCGTCATCTGATCGCGCAGATCGGCGGGGTCATCATCATCATTCTTGGGCTGCAAATGACTGGGGTCTTCCGTCTGAAATTCTTGGCGATGGACGCGCGCCTGCATCTGCAGCAGGCAAACCGGTCGCTGCTCGGCTCCGGAGTCGTCGGACTGGCGTTCGCCGCGGGCTGGTCGCCCTGCATCGGTCCCATTCTGGCCGCGATTCTCGCGCTGGCGTCGCAAGCCGGGGGAGTGGCTCAGGGCGCGCTGCTGCTGTTCATTTATTCTATGGGTCTGGCAGTGCCGTTTCTCGCACTCGCAGTCGCGTTCGGCGCGGTTTTGCCGGCGCTCAATCGCATGAAACAGTTTCTACCGGCGGTCGAAATTGCTTCAGGAGTTTTTATGATCGCCGTTGGAGTCGTCTTGGTTACCGATTCTTTCCTTCGCATCTCCGGCTGGTTCTATCAATATGTACCGACGCCAAAGATCTGACGCCCTCCAGTTCCTGGGCGTTGCCGCATTGGTGGTGGCAGCCGATCAGCTCAGCAAGAATTATATTGCCACGCACTTCTTGCCGGGTGAAAGCCGTCTAGTCATCCCGGGCTTGCTGCGCTGGACGTACGAGCAAAACCAGCACGGAGCGTTCGGGCTCTTCGGAGATTCCCCGGCGCTCTTGATCGTCATGGCCGTGATCGTGCTCGCGGTTTTTTGGCTGTCGTTTCGCGATCAGGCCAAACAATCGGTCGTCGTCCGCATCGCCTTCGGCATGATCCTGGGCGGCGCCATCGGCAACATCATCGACCGGCTGCACTATCGCTTCGTGATCGACTTCATCGATTTTTACAAGATCTGGCCCAACATCTTCGACGTCGCCGACTCGTGCATTACGGCCGGCGTGATTCTTCTGATCATTTCCAGTCTTGCGACTCGCCGTCGCGCCTGACGATGCCGGCAAGCGCGCCGACTTGGTCGTCGCGCACCGCGCCGGGATCTCGCGTTCGCTTATAGCGGAAGCTTCCGCCGGCGGAAAGCTGCGCGTGAACGGCGAGGCGGTCAAGGGCAGTTACGTGCTCAGCGAGGGCGACGTCATCGAGTACGAAGTTCGAGAGCGCGCCCCGCTCGTCGTCGAGCCCGAAGCGATCGACATTCCGATCGTCTATGAAGACGAAGACATCATCGTCATCGACAAGCCGGCCGGTATGGTCACCCATCCTGCGCACGGCGCCACGAGCGGAACGCTGGTCAACGCGATCCTCGGACACGTTGGAACGCTGCCCGGCGATAGCGTTCGTCCGGGGTTAGTGCACCGGCTCGACCGCGACACGTCCGGACTTCTCGTCGTTGCGAAAAACGCCGAGGCGCTGAGTTTCTTGTCCAAGGGGATGAAAGGGCGGCACATTGCGCGCGAGTATCTCGGGCTGGTGGCCGGCATTCCGGCTCAACCCAAAGGCACGATCGACGGCGCGATCGGACGCGATGAGCACAATCGTCTGAAATACGCCATCACCGCGGGCGGAAAGCATGCGATCACGCACTACGAAATACGCGAGCGGCTCGTGAAAGCCGCGGAACTTCTCTTTCGCCTGGAGACCGGTCGCACGCATCAGATTCGCGTGCACATGGCGGCGCTGGGACATCCGCTGATCAACGATCCGGTATACGGCCGCACCGATCCTCGTTTCGAGCTGCCTGGACAGGCATTGCACGCGTGGCGGTTGAGCTTCATGCATCCGCGCACGCGCGAGCACATGACTTTTGAAACCGATCCGCCGCCGGAATATCTCGCGGCGAAAAAACTCCTCGCGTCGCCGTGAGCATCTTTGCGCTAACCAAGTCTGACGGCGACGTGCGCCGCGGCACGCTGCACCTGGCGCATGGCGACGTTGAAACGCCGGCTTTCATGCCCGTCGGCACGGCCGCGACCGTCAAGGGATTAACGCCCGACGACCTGCGCGCGGCGCACGCGCAGATCATCCTCGCGAATACGTATCACTTGTGGCTGCGCCCAGGGCTGGACGTGCTCGTTCAAGCCGGCGGACTGCACCGTTTCATGGGATGGAGCGGACCGATTCTTACGGACAGCGGCGGCTTCCAGGTCTTCAGCCTGCAAGCCCGGCGCGAACTGGACGATGACGGCGTGACCTTTGCTTCACATCTCGACGGCAGCCGGCATCGCTTTACCCCCGAGAACGTGATCGCATTTCAAGAAGCAATCGGCGTTGACATCGCGATGGTGCTCGACGTCTGCGTGCAGTTGCCCGCCGATTCGCAAACGATCGAACGTGCGGTACATCTGACGACCGAATGGGCTAAACGCAGCGCGGCGGCGCGCACCCGCAAAGATACTGCCGTCTTTGCGATCATGCAAGGCGGAACGGACCCGCACGCTCGCGAGCGCAGCGCGCGCGAGATCGTGGCACTCGATTTCCCCGGTTACGCGATTGGCGGGCTCTCGGTCGGCGAATCGCGCGAGGAGATGCACCGCCTCTCGCGCTTTGCAGCGGAGCTGCTGCCGCGCGAGAAGCCGCGGTACCTCATGGGTGTCGGAACCGTGCGGGACATTGTGACCGCCGTTGATTGCGGCATCGACATGTTCGATTGCGTCTATCCGACGCGCTGCGGCCGCACCGGGCGTGCGATGACGCGCGGTGGCGAGTTTGCAATTAAGAACGCCGCGTACGTTCGCGATTTCTCGCCGCTCGATTCGAGCTGCTCCTGCTTCGTCTGCACGACGTTCACGCGTGCATATCTCGCGCATCTCTTCCGCTCGAACGAGATGCTGGGCCCTCGCTTGCTTTCATATCACAACGTCTACCTGCTCAACGACCTCATGCGCGAGGCCAGGGCTGCGATCGAAGAAGGGAGTTGGCAAAAGTTTCGCGATAGCGTTCTGCTCACATGAGAATGCCGGCAATCTTCTTCGGCCACGGAAACCCGATGAATGCGCTGGCGCAAAACGACTACACGAAGGCGTGGAACGCAATCGGCGCCCAGATTCCGCGGCCCAAAGCAATTCTTGCGATCTCCGCCCACTGGTACGTGCCGAACACGGCCGTCACCGTTATGAACGCACCGCGCACGATTCACGATTTCGGCGGTTTTCCGCGCGAACTGTTTGAATTTTCGTACCCGGCGCCCGGCAGCCCGGAACTGGCGGCGCGCGTACGCGATCTGCTCGAGCCGTCCGACGTCGAGATGGATCGCCAGTGGGGACTCGATCACGGCACGTGGTCGGTTCTTTGCCATGTGTTTCCACAAGCGGACGTGCCCGTCGTGCAGTTGAGCATCGACGAAACGCAGCCGCCGGCGTTTCACTACCGCGTTGGCAAGTCGCTCGCGCCGCTGCGCGACGAAAACGTGCTCGTGATCGGCAGCGGCAACGTCGTGCACAACCTTCACGCCTACGCGTGGGGACGGCATCCGGCCGAGCCGTTCGATTGGGCGGTGCGCTTCGACCAGCGCGTCCGGGAGTTGTTGACGGCGGGCAACATCGAGCCGCTGGTCGACTACGAGTCGCTCGGACGCGACGCGCTGCTCTCGGCGCCGACGCCCGATCATTATCTGCCGCTGCTCTACATTGCAGGCATGCGCGATGCGGCCGATCCGGTCTCGTTCCCCGTTACGGGAATGGACGGCGGCTCCATCTCCATGCTCAGCGTTCGGTTTGGCTGAGCGGGTATAATGGTGCCTATGCGAAGTTTGATTCTCGTGTGCGCGGCCGCATTTGCAATAGCCGGATGCGCGCAACCGGCCGCACCCAACAAGGCCGAAGCGTTGACGGCCGCGGCCGCTTTAAAAAACGGCAAGTCGATTTTCCTCACCGGCAAGGATAGCGCCGGCTTCCGCATCTTGGCACAGCAGGCGCCGCTGCGAGCATCCTGCGCCGCATGCCATCGCGCTAACGGCTCCGGAGGCGTGCATTTGCCCGGCGGCGCAATCAGCGCCGACTTGCGCCAAAAAGCGCTTGTCACCGATCAAAATCCGCCGTACACGCTCACCACTTTGGAACGCGCTATCTCCACCGGCGTCGACAATCTCGACAAGCCGCTCGATCCCGTCATGCCGCGCTGGAAGATGACGCCGCGCGATCTGCACGACGTCGCAATGTACGTTTTAACGCTCAAATAAGGGCGCGTTAACGCTCAAATAAGGGCGCGCACTTCGCGTTGCTGCAGCGTGAGGCTTAGAGTGTCATGGTGAGCCTGTCGAACCACGGCTGAGCAGCGAGCGAAGCGAGCGTAGACGAAGCCCGCACGAGCTGAACTCACGCGGGCCTCGACAGGCTCGGCCGTGGTTCGACAGGCTCACCATGACACTAATCTCACCATGACACCATAGGGCCGTCGCCCGTCTCCTACAACGCGGACACGATGGCAGCGCAGGGTGCGCACAACAGCGGATGCTTCGGGTCCGTGCCGAGCGGCAAATACTTCCAGCAGCGTTTGCATTTCGCGCCCTTCGCAGGTTTCAGCTCCACGCGCCGCTCGGCGTCCTTGCCTTCGACCCGATCCACAACGGAGACGACCAGCGCTTCGCGCAATCCGTCTCCGAGCGCTTGCACGTCGTGCAGCATCGCGGCCGGAACGACCACGAGCGCCGCATCAGTCTCAAAGTCCCGCGGCGATTCATTCGCTGCGACTTGCCCGCGCAGCTCCTTGAGCAACTCCCATAGCGCAACGGATTTTTCGGATGCGGCGTGTCCTTCGGGCGAGAGATCGAAGACGCTCGCACGCTCGCCTCGCAGATCCTCGCGGAGCGCTTGCCATGCTTCTTCCGCGGTGAACGAGAGCAGCGGCGCCAGCACCGCCAGCATCTGCGTGAAGATATAAAGGAGCGCGCTCTGCGCACTGCGCCGGCGCGGCGCGGTTGCGGCGCTCGAATAAAGCCGGTCCTTCAACGCATCGAGATAAAAACTTGACAGGTCCTCGCCTTCAAACCGCACTGTCTCCAAGTACGCGCCATGCAAATCGTATGCGGCCAACAAGTCGCGAACGCGCGCGATAAACCGATCGGTCAGCTCGCACGCCAATGCATCGAACGGCTCCATCTCCTTGCGCGGCACCAGCTCGGCGGGCGTTACGTCGTCGAGATTGCTCACCATGAAACGCAGCCGGTTGCGAATGTTGCGATAGACCCGGCCGACTTGCTCGATAACGTGAGGACCGAAGCGCACGTCGTCGACGAACTCCACCGACGCAGCCCAAAGGCGGAGCACGTCCGCGCCCCACTTGTGCATCGCCTGTTGCGCGTCGATGCCGGTGCCGAGCGACTTGCTCATCGGCCGCCCGCTCTCGTCGTTGACCCAGCCGTTTTTCACCACGCTCTTGTAAGGCGCCGCGCCTTTCACGGCGGTCGCCGTTACGATCGAACTGCGAAACCAGCCGCGGTATTGATCGCCGCCTTCAAGCACGAGATCCGATGGCCACGGTAATCCGTTCTTGCCGAGCACCGCCAGATGCGTGACGCCCGACTCAAACCAAATGTCGACGATGTTCTTTTCTTTCTCAAAGACCGTGCCGCGGCACTTGGGGCAAGCGAAGTTCTCGGGAAGAAAGGTTTCGACCGGCTCTTGCCACCACGTGTTGGCGCCGCGCTCGCGAAAACGCTGGGCCGTGATTCGCGCGATTTGCGGATCGAGAATCGACTCGCCGCACGCCGCGCAGACGACGGCGGGGATTGGCGTTCCCCACGTACGCTGGCGTGAGATGCACCACTCGGGGTGCGTCTCCATCATCTGCGTGATGCGTTCTTGTCCCCACGCGGGCGTCCACCGCACTTCGCGAATGTTTTCGATCGTGCGTGCCCGCAGCCGGTTCTGATCCATAGCGATGAACCATTGCGCTGTTGCGCGAAAGATAACGGGGTTATGGCAGCGCCAGCAATGCGGGTAACTGTGCTCGAGCTCCGATGCGTTCCAGAGCGCGCCGCTCGCGCGCAGATCCTCGACAATCTTGGGATTCGCTTTCCAAATGTGCAGGCCGGCATACGGTCCGGCCTCATCGGTAAACACGCCGCGCGCATTTACCGGGTTCACGATCGGCAGGTTGTACTTCACGCCGGTTTCGAAATCGTCGGCGCCGTGTCCGGGCGCAGTGTGCACCGCACCGGTTCCGGTTTCCATGTCGACGTAACCTGCGAGCACGATCGGCGCGTCGCGATCCATGAACGGATGGCGAACCGCAAGTCCCTCCAGCGCGCTGCCTTGCGCGCTTCCGAGTTTTTGCGCGCTCGCGAAACGTTCGCCTAGCGCTTTCTCCGCCAGCGCCTCGGCCACAATCACCGCTTCATTCCCAACGCGATACAAGCCGTACTCCGCATCGGCGCGCAGCGCTATTGCTTCATTTGCCGGCAGCGTCCATGGTGTCGTGGTCCAGATGAGAATTGATACCTTCGACGGCGCCTCGACTGCGCTCGGCGGTGGTTCGACAGGCTCACCATGACACCGTAGAAAGACGCCGAGGAGTGCTTCTCGTTGTTCGGTGTTCGCGGTGAAGCGCACGTAGATCGACGGCGAGACTCGCGGTTTGTACTCGATCTCCGCTTCCGCCAGCGCGGTTTCGTCGTGAATGCACCACAGTGTCGAGCGCAGCCCTTTGTAGATTTGATCTTTGTCCGCGAGTTCACCGAGCGTTTCGACGATCGTCGCTTCAAACTCAGGATCGATCGTCCGGTAGGGATGCTCCCAGCCGCCGAAGTTTCCCATGCGCATGCGATCGGTACGCTGGCGATCGAGCCAATAGAGCGCACGCTCTTTGCACTTCTCGCGCAGCTCGATCGGATCGACGTCGTGGAAATCTTTGATCTTCAGATGCTTGAGCGTCTCGAGTTCGATCGGTAAACCGTGCATGTCCCAGCCCGGGACGAACTTCGCCCACTTGCCGTCGAGCAGTGCGATCTTTACGAAGATATCCTTGAGCACCATGTTGAGAAAATGGCCCATGTGCAGCTCGCCGTTGGCATACGGCGGCCCGTCGTGCAAAATCCACGGCTCGCTGGACTTGTTGCGCTCTAGTCTGCGCTCGTAGACGCGGTGCTCTTCCCACCAAGCAACGCGATCCGGCTCCCGCTTGGGCAGATCGGCCTTCATCGGAAAGCTCGTCGTCGGAAGATTCAGCGTGTCGCGATAGTCGCGCTCCGTCACATCGCTCATCCGGATTGCTTTTCGGCGATAAGTTCGTCCAGAACTTCGAAATTGCGCAACGCCAGACGTTCGAGCGGTTCCCGCGCCGCGATCAAATACTCATGCAGCGCTTCGCGCTGGGTCCACAGGCTATCTATCGCCGCATCGATGGCTTCGGGCGCCGGTTTCGCCGCGGGCGATTCGAGCGAAAACAGCGGCTCGAGCGGGTAGGCAAGATCGCTGCAGAACGACGTCACCTTTGGATCGTATGGGATCGCAATAAACGGCACGCCTTGACGCGCCGCTAAAATCAGCGCGTGCAGGCGCATTCCGATCACCAGTTTGGCGCGCCCGATGATGTTTGCCGTGCGGCTTAGCGAGGCTTCGGGCAGCAGCATCGGCGCCGTTCGGCACTTGCGGATCACCGTCGTCGAGACTTCCGCATCCGAGGCGCCGCCAAGCGGCACGAATGCGACGCGCAAGCCATACTGCTCGCTTAGCCGGTCTGCCGCGCGCGCAATCAGATCGATGCGGTCCTTCATGCCGTCGGCTTTGCGCACGCTAATGACTGCGAACGGATCGCTCTGTGGCCCGAGTCCTTCGGCTGAGAGATCGACTGTTTCTTCCGCCGCATCGAAGAGGAAGGCGGGATCGGCGGTGCGTTCGACGCGCACGGACGGCAGCAGCGAAGCGAGCAGCGCCTGCGACCGATCGTCGCGCACGGTTGCGCCGGCGATGCCTTTGCAGGTTTCGCGCACGACGGTCTTTCCCCAAAAATCCAACGGCCCGATCGACTGCGCAAAGATCATCGTTTTCCGGCGCGCGCGCACTGCCGCTCGGATGATGCCCGTATAGTAGATGAGGCTGCGCAGGCTCGTCGCGTTCTGCAGCAAGCCGCCGCCGCCGGAAAGAACGACGTCGGCTCTTTCAATCGCAGTGCGCACGGCTCTGGAGTCCCAACGCGGCGTGGCGTCCACGCGCAGCTCGTGCGCCGTGATCTCCGGTTTGGCACTCAGGACATCGATCTCGGCATACGGATGGCGCGTCCGCACCTGTGAAACGATCACCTGGAGCAGCGCTTCATCGCCGAGGTTGCCGAAACCATAATACCCGCTCAACAACAGCCGCACGAGCGTTAGCGGCGGAATGCAAACGCGCGATAGATGAGGATGGCGGCGATGCCTACGATCGCGCCGATGACGAATCCGTTAAAGACGCGCAGCACCGAGACGAGCAGCTCCGTATGCAGATGCGAAAACGTGTCGATGACGTCGCCAAGCCCAATACCGATCGCCAGCACGAGCAGTACGCCCAGCCAGCGGCGGTGAGGCAAACGCAACGCGGGCAGCAGCATGAGCGCCGGAAACCCGATCAAGAACTCTTTGAAACGCGGCCGCACGGTCAAGATCGACGTGAGGTTGTGACGTAACGCCAGCTCGAACGACGACGGCGAAATGTCGCTCGTGTTACCGCTGCGCAGCAGCACGAGTGCGCCGGCGCCCAAGACGATCGCCGCCGCGATCAACTGAAAGATGCGCACGGGTTCGGCCAGCGTTTCGCGCGCGCTGCGCGGCTGCGGGTCGAACCGGTCGGTGAAAAGATAGAGGGCCAGCGCAATCAACGGCGGCAGGGCGAGCAGCAACTTGACGCCGCGGAACGGCTCGACTTCCTCCATAACCAGCGGCGAACTCATGATGCCGACAACCACCAGCGCTCCGAGCAGCGCGACGCCCGTTGCAATCAGCGTCCAACCCAAACTGCGGCGGATCTGACGTCCGGCGGTGGTCGCGGGCGGCTGCATAAACGCGCGGCTGAGCGCACTGAACGCAGCGGTCGCAAAGAGCAGCGCTCCCGCGAGCGCGACGATCGATCGTGCCAGCAGATCGTGGTGCGACACAATGCCGCCTAAGTAGAGCAACACGGTGCCGGCATAGGCCAAAACTGCCCACAACGGACGGTACCAGCCGTAGAAACCCAGGAGCAGCAAGAAGATCGAAGGCACCGCGAGGATTGCGATGCCGATCAGGATAGGACTGTTGCCGCGATACTGCGGAATCGGCGCGGCACGACCTAGCCTGAAACCGCGCGCTTTAAGATCGTCCGCCAGCTCGCGCACCATCTCGACATTGCTTTTTTCGATCGAGAGGCCGTTGTATTGATGCCCGAACGGCCGCAGATAGATGACGCGCACGTTGCGCTCGCGCACCCCGAGTTCGTAACGCGCAACGACCTCCGGCAAACTGAGCTTGTCGAGTTCGACCTTGCTGATCGCTTCGACCCGCACCGTGCGTCCGGGAATCAGCGACGCTAGCTCGGCGTTGCCTTTTTGTACCTGGGTCGGATCGTACGTTTCGATTTCGCCGAAATTCAGCTCGCCGAACGGCGGCTCGTTAAAGAGCTGCGCCATGTCTTTGATGTGATCCGGAAATCCCATCACCTGATTGCGCAAGCCGAAAAAGATGACCGTCGCCAAGCGGTTGCCCGCGCCCGTATATTGAAACTCGCGTCGAATCTGCGGCAGAGCGAAACGCTCGTCGTTTTGAAAGCGCGGATCGATAAAGAGCGCCAAGTGGCGCGCGAGGGCGATCTGATCCGATGGAATTCCAAGCCCCGTCGTATTGAAGTAATCGATCTGCGAGCGAAGCGCGATCACGTACGGCTTGGTGGCGTGGAGAACGCGAATACTTTTCGTTTCAAAGTGCAGCGGCAGCTGCGCGCGATACCGCGCGTACGTCGCGTCGTCGTACACGAGCAGGTACACTTCGTCGGCGCTGACCTTGTTTGCGTGGACCAGCGACAACAGCGTCGGATCCGTAAGGCCGCCCAAATGCGCCTGCGCCAAAAGCGCGGCGCCGTCGATCGCCAGGGCCTTGTTCGAACCGCCGACGTTGGAGCCGAGCTCTTCGGTCAGCGCCAGCGACGTAAGCCCTGCGCGGCGCAGCTCGACCAAGAACGCGGCCGGATTATAGTCGTACGATTGCGCCAACGAAAGGAAATCGTTGTAGTCCATCGCGATCTCGACGCGGCGCGTCCCGTTCTCGATGCGCAGGCGCGCCACAAAGACGACCGCGCATGCGAGCAGACCAATCAAAAGGATGAACGCGGCAAAACGCGTCCGCGGGTCGAGACGATTCACTTCTCGGGCGCTTTCGCGTCAAAAAACAGGAAGGCCCGCCAGAAGCGAGCCCTCACTGTCGTCGCGTATGCGGTTGCCCGCATACCGGGTGTGGGCGACGCTTTGTGTTGCTACACCGCCGGGGCCCACTGCCCGTGCGGGAGAGGAATCACGTTTCCGCGTTTTCGGCATCCCCCCTGCCGCCATCCACAGAATTTTTTTGGCCGCGCTACGTGCGCCAGTTCGGGCGCCGCCGCTCCAGGAAGGCGGCCATCCCCTCCTGCGCGTCCTCGGCCAGCGCGTTCATCGTCATGACTTCCTTGGCGTAGCCGTACGCATCGTGCTGTTCCAAACCGTTCTGCGCGTAGAAAGCCTTCTTGCCCAATCCGACCACCATGCGGCTGGACTCGGCGACTTTTCGCGCGAGCGCCAGCGTCTCCGCACGCAGCTGCTCGGGCGCGACAACCCGGTTCACGAGTCCCCATTCTGCGGCCGTGGGAGCATCGATGAATTCGCCCGTCAGGAGCATCTCCATCGCCCGCTTGCGGCCAATGGCCCGCGTGAGCGCTACCATCGGCGTCGTACAGAAGAGTCCGATGCGAACGCCTGGCGTCGCGAAGGTTGCCTCGGTCGATGCAACCGCCAGATCGCAGGACGCCACGAGCTGACAGCCGGCCGCCGTCGCGATCGTCGCGACCTCCGCAATCACGGGCTGCGGAATCTGCTGAATCGTCTCCATCAGCTCGACGCAAACGTCGAAAATTTCTCGGTACGCCGCCACATCGCGATCGCGCAGCTCGCGTAGGTCGTGTCCGGCACTGAACGCCGGCCCATCGCCGCACAGAATTGCGACGCGGACATCCGCATCCTCACCAATCGCATTAAACGCGCGAACGAGTTCGCGCATCACGCCTAATGAAAGCGCGTTGCGTTTCTCGGGACGGCGCATGGTAACGATCGCGATGCCATCCGCGATCTCGGTCGTAACGAACTGTTTTGTATCTAACATAATCTCATTTGGGCGATGACGGGCTCGAACCGCCGACATCTTGCGTGTAAAGCAAGCGCTCTACCAGCTGAGCTAATCGCCCGAGTTTGCTTCTGTATTCGAGCCGACCGCTAACCCGCCTCGTTCCACCGAGGGCGTCTGAATTCGACCGCGGAGCCATGGAGGGCGAGAGCGGTGCCAAGAAGCAGGGCGCGCGAAGGCGGGATGCCGGAGCACGACCGGGCCCGAGGTGGAATGAGGCGGGTTAGCGGTCGGCTATTTTTTTGGTGAGGATCGAGATCGCGGCTTGCAGCTGTGCGTCGTTGGTTGCATCGCCGAAACGCGCGTTCTTGTTTTCCGTCACCGCAAAATCCGGCTCGATGCCTTTGAGATTGATGTCGCGATGCTTCGGCGTCAGGTAATGCGCCGTCGTGATCTTGATCGCCGCGCCGTCCGGTAACTGCGTGAGTGATTGCATGACGCCTTTGCCGTACGTTTTCTCGCCGACCAGCACGCCGATGCCGTTATCTTGCAGAGCGCCCGCCGTGATTTCAGACGCTGAAGCCGTGTAGCGATTGACGAGAATGGTCATCGGCTTGGCGGGCAGCGCGTCTTGCGGAGCCTGCACGGTGTAAACGTGTGAGCCGCGCTCTTCGACGGTCAGCAGCGGATTGTTGTTGATGAACTTCGAGCTGATGTCGAGCGCCGAGTTGACGTAACCGCCGCCGTTGTTGCGCAGGTCGAGAATGTAGCCGCGCACGCCTTGATCTTCAAGGCGGTTCAGCGCCGCGCCGAACTGGTCGGGAGTTTCGC
The DNA here is from genome assembly GCA_035710515.1 of Candidatus Rubrimentiphilum sp. NCBI lineage: Bacteria > Bacillati > Vulcanimicrobiota > Vulcanimicrobiia > Vulcanimicrobiales > Vulcanimicrobiaceae > Candidatus Rubrimentiphilum > Candidatus Rubrimentiphilum sp. Next base: position 223,820 of record DASTDE010000004.1, read on the forward strand.
GGCCGAACGTCAAGATCGCGACGTAGCCGATCTTGCCGGGCAGCATCTTGTAGATGACGGTAGGAGGCTGAACGTCCGTGCGTGTCATCGCGAGCGTTCCGACCGGATTGCCGTCGCGCACAACTTGCAGATGCACTGTAGTGCCGGCCTCGCCGCGCAAGAGTTTCACGGCGTCTTCTTGTTTCAGCCCCTTGGTAGACGTGCCGTTCACGCTGATGAAATCGTCACCCGCGAGAATGCCCGCCTGATCGGCCGGGGTTCCGGGCACCACGTAGTATGCGCGGATGTACTGGGTTGCCGGATCGGGCTCGATGAGCACGCCGATGCCCGAGATCTTTTGCGGATCGAGGGCGTCGTTGAATTTCTGATACTCTTCGGGCGTGAAAAAGCTGGTGTATTGGTCGCCGAGCGCTTTAGCCATGCCGCCGATCGCGACGTAGGTGAGCACTGTCTCGGACTCATGCGTGGCGGTCTCGGTGCGCGCGATCTCAGCGGCGATCTGCGCGACGTTTTCGCCGCTGCTCGCGCGAGCGCGCATAACGGGCAGCGTCACAACGACGCCGCGGTGCGCGGCCTCGGCGGCAAGCGCCTTGCGGGCTCCGTCGAGCACGCCTTGAACGTCAACTTTTGAATAGTAGGTCGTCGTCAGAAGTTCGTAGCTCTGGAACAGGTCGCCCGAGGCCAGCCCCTGCGGGGCTGCCGGCAGGGCGGCCTGGAGTGCGAAAAGGATGGTTGCGGCAAAGGCCGCCCGTCGAAAGAGCCCGTGTATCATGTCATCCTAACGTTCGGCGGCCCGGGAGCGTTTGCATTGGCGGGCAGCCCTGCAACGCCGCACCGCCGAGGTAAGGTTATCGTTAACGTGGCTACAATCCAGCGCATCGAAAGTCAGATCGCCCGGGTGGAGGGCTTTAACGCCGTCTTCGTGACCGAAGACAAGCGCGACCTCAGGGGCGACCGTACCGGCATCCCCGGCTACTCCAACCGCTTTGCAAAAAAGGCGCCCGGCCGCATGACGGTCGAGGGCTGGAAGCAGCGGCGCTTTCGCGCGATCTATCCCGGTTTTGACGCCGACGTTCTCATGGCCAACGGCCAACCTGCGCGCGGCAATACGTTTCTGGAAACCGTCCGCAACTCATATCATTAGATGTTGGCGACCAGTTTGGACGCCAGCTCTTTTTTCAGCTTGTCCTCGCGCGCCGCAGATTTAGCAACGGGTTCGCGGAAGTCGCCGGTGACCGTGAGATTGACCAAGATACCGTTGCCGCCTTTGCGCACCAAAAGCCCCGACGGACTCATGTACGCTTCGTCCCCGATTCCGGCGACGGCCGGCCCTTTGGCCGTGTGCGAATACCATCCCCAGCTGCCCGCTTCCACTGAAACGGTGTTCAGGCCGTTACGATATTCGCACGTCGTAACGTAGTCGCTGAGCTTCTCCGAGCTGGTTTGTTTTGCTTGGGCGCCGATGACGCTTTGAGCCAGCGGTGCGGTGAGCAGGGCACATGCCGTCGGGCCCGTGTAGGAGGCGCCAAACGGGCATCCTGTCAGCGTGGCGACTGCGGCGGCGCCCAAGATAAGAGCCATCGATCTCTTCATAAAGAGCACTCCTTTGAAGCACTGCCTTACTCCCGGCAAAGTCCGGACACCTACATCGTCTTCAGGTGCTCGACGAGATGATCGAGCGTCTGTCCCCATCCGATTAGGGCACCGTTAGGCTCGGCAACGGAGAGCGGAATCGACTGCGTGACCGTGAGCTTTGTTCTCTTGCCGCCGTCGAGCGGTTCGAGCGTTACCGTCATCACCATCTCGTCGGGGAAATCTTCGCTTAACCCGCACTCCGCCGGTTTGAGGAAGTTTCCGTGCTCGTCTGAAAAATGCACCAGCGAGACCGTGCGCTTGGGAATCTCGACTTCTTGAAACGTGGCCTTGGAATAGACGGCGCGCCCTTCCCGCCACTGCGGCGACTGCATGCTGAACAACATCGTGCCGCCGGGGCGCAGGTCGATCTCGCAATGCGGAATCGTAAAGCCGTCGGGCGCGAACCACTGTTTCAGGTGCTCGGGTTCGTACCAGGCTTTGAACACGACATCCGGCGCGGCATCGAGCACGCGCGTAAGCGTTAGGATCGGTTCGGAGGTCTTATCGTTTGCGGCCACGGCTCTTCTCTTTTCCGTGCAGTTGCTGCACATAGGTTTCCAGGCGATCGAGGCGCTGCGCCCAGGCGCGCTCGTGTTGCCGCAGCCATGCGGCCAATGGCTCGAGCCCGCGCGGCTCGGCGCGATAATACGTGTTGCGGCCCTCACGCCGCGGTGAAACGAGCCGCGCTTCGTACAGGACTTTCAAGTGCTGGGAAACGGCCGGCTGCGAAACGCGGGCGTACGCTGTCAGCGCCCCCACACTGGCTTCTTTCTGGGCGGCAATGCGCTCGAAAATCGCGCGGCGCGTCGGGTCCGAGAGCGTACGCATGACCAGGTCCGGCGCGGCAGGCATGGCTTAATCATAAGCAATCACTTATATGTTTGTCAACCATTTCGCGCTATGTGCCCCAAGCTAACTCCGTACAAGACCGCGATGCTTCGTTCGCACTACGATGAAAGGAGTGACCTGGACAACCTCGGCGATCCGCATGCTCCTGATTTTAATCACGGTTCTGGCAGCCCGGGCTGTGCCGGGTCCCGCCGCGCCGCTAGGAGCCTCAGAGACTTTTCATATTCGCTTCGAGGCTACGGTCGGTGCGCGGCCGTTTCAGTGCGGCCTGGCATATTCATTGGGCCGTGACGGCGCGACCGCGACTCCCCAATACTTTCGTTTTTATCTATCCCAGGTCGCCTTGATTGCAGCCGGCGGAAAACGCGTGCCGCTGACGCTGCAGCAGGACGGCGTCTGGCAACGCCGCGACGTCGCGTTCCTGAGCTTCGAAGATCCGCACAGCGGCTGCGCCAACGGATCGCCGCAGTTGCACACGCAAATCGTGGGGTCCGCGCCGCGACAGCGCTACACCGGCATCGAGTTCGTGCTGGGAGTTCCCGACGATCTGGATCACGCCGACGCCACGATCGCTCTCTCTCCTTTGAATCTGTCCGACATGTTTTGGAGCTGGCAGGACGGTTACAAGTTCCTGCGGTTCGACGCCCGGGTCGCGTCGTCGGGCCGCTCCGCATCATACATTCTTCACGTAGGGAGCACCGGGTGCGTCCTGAGCGCTAAAATCGCGCACTGCGCGAGTCCGAATCGCGCCACCGTCGACCTGGACGGCTTCGATCCGGCCAAGAACGTCATTGTGGCGGACGTTGCGGATCTGTTCGCAGATGCAGACCTGATGCAGCTCGCCCAAAAGGGCGGGTGCATGTCGGGGCGCGGCGACGCGTGCCAGCCGGTCATGCGCGATCTCGGCGTGACCTTTGAAGGCGAACCGGCAGCCAAACAGCGGCTTTTTCGGATTCGTTAACGCTATGCGTTTTTTCGGAACTTTGGCTGCAACGTGGATTGCAGCCACCATTGCGATTGCGTCGGCCGGTCCCGCTGCCCATTATCGTTGGAACCTGCCACCATGGGCGGCTCCGCCGATCGTACCGAGCGATAATCCGATGACGCAAGAAAAAGTGACGCTCGGCAGATACTTGTTTTATGACAAACGCCTTTCGCTCAATCAGACATTCTCGTGCGCGACATGTCACCAGCAGCGGTTTGGTTTTACCGATAACAAGCCGACCGCAATTGGAAGTACCGGCCAGCATCATCCTCGCCGCGCATCGAACCTAACGAATGTCGGCTACAACACGGCGCTGACGTGGGCAAACCCAACGCAGCATTCGCTCGAGCGGCAGATGCTGTTGCCGATGTTCGGCGAGCATCCCGTCGAGCTCGGCCTTGCGGGTCACGAGAAAGTACTTGTCGCCCGGTTGCAGGCGCAGGCGTTGTATCGCAAACTGTTCGGCGAAGCATTCCCCGCCATCGCTCAGCCCATTTCGCTCGGAACGATCACAAAAGCGATCGCTTCATTCGAACGAACGCTTGTCTCGTTCTCCTCGCCGTACGACCTCTACCGGTATGGCGGCAAGCCGTCCGCGATTAGCGCTTCGGCAAAACGCGGCGAGGCGTTATTCTTCGGAGAAAAGCTGGAGTGCTTTCATTGCCACGGCGGCATCAATTTCAGCGATTCGTCGGCCGACATCCGGACGCGCATCTTTCGCACCGCCTACCACAACACGGGATTGTATAACATCGGCCCGGACGGAGCATACCCGGTCAATAATCCCGGACTGTATGAGTTCACGCGCCGGCCGAAAGACATGGGCGCGTTTAAGGCGCCGACGCTGCGGAACGTCGCCGTTCGCGCGCCCTACATGCACGATGGAAGCGTGAAGGACCTCGACGCTGCCCTCGACCATTACAGCGCGGGCGGGAGGACGATTACCGGCGGCCCCTACCGGGGCATCGGCCGCCTCAATCCCCACAAAGACCTGGTGATTCGAGGGTTTGCGTTAACCGCCCAAGAGCGCCGCGACCTCATGGCGTTCCTGAATTCGCTAACAGACCAAACGTTCTTAACGAATCCTGCGCTTTCAGACCCCTTTTTGAAGCACTAGAGACTGTATCTCGCGGACGCCCTGCCGATAGAGTATTTGGGAGGGACTCTCATGCGGAAACCGGCTCTTTTATGAGCCTTATTGGCCGTGCATTTGGTGCGCGTAGCAAACCACGCGGCGATGCGCCGCAGCAGCTCGAGAAGGTGCTGGGCGATTTGCAGGTCAGCGAACTGGAGAACGAGGACCGCTACGCCTTCAAAGCGCCGGCCGCGGCTGAAACCGTCACGGCTAAGCCGATCGAACCCACGGCGCCTCCCCCCAGCGCCGAAGATCATCGCGAGCGGCTCGAAAAGCTCCTGAACGACGCGCGGCAGATCTCGCAACTGCTCGAAAAAGAAGCGGCCGAAGCGGAGCTCGCTCAGAGTCTGCGGCTCGACGAAAAACGCGCCGCGGTCGCGAAACTTGCTGAGGCGGAGCGCGACGCTGAAGCGCAGGCAAGAGCGCTCACGGAACAGCGCGAGAACGCGGAACAGCATCGCGCTCAGATAGATGCTGAAGTAAACGCGGCACAGCACGCGGTTAGCGCTGCCGAAGATTCCGTTAAACACCTCGAGGCGCTCCTTGCAGAAGCTCGGGACGTCGTTATTCAGACCAAGTCCAATTTAACAAAAACCGAAGCCGGCGCTCGCGATGCCGCAGCGCAATTAGAGGCGGGCGCGGCGAAGATTCATGAAGCGGACGCCGCTATCGCGAAATGCCGCGAAGCTCGCCTGGCAGCGGAGTCGGAAGTTCACGAAGCCGAGGCGATAGCACTTGGCATCCGGCAAACGGCGGCTACGCTCAAGCAGCTGCGCGAGGGGCCAAAGCTGGTGGCGCCTACGGGAATCGAATCGGTCGATTAGCGGTTACTGAGGACCACCGGGCAAAAACGCCGCACGCGAGGACGATCGCCGCAGGCCGGATAACCGCTTAACGGCGGAGACCGGAATGCCATGATAACAGGCTTGCTCCTTGGCGTTTTGCTGGCGCAGACGCAAACGTACCCGTACGTGAGTGCGACGGTCACCGTTACCGTCACCGATGAAACCGGGGCGCCCATCCCCGAACGCGCCGTCACGATGTATTACTCCCTGCCCGCATTCGATCCCAACACGACCGGGCGCATCACCGCCGTAACCGACGCGAGCGGCGTTGCGACGCTCGCCGGAAATCTCTTCACGGGCACATGGCGCCTGCGCGTCAACGGTGGAAGCCAATTCGACAACGCCTTGACGGAAGTGGTCATCTCGCCGGACCAGCACTCCTACCAGCAGGCGATCACGTTACATCGCAGACGCGGCGGCCGATTCTCGGAACAGCGGTCGATCGTGATCGACGTCTTTGGTGTCGCGCCCGACGGCTCGCGCGTCCCGATAGCGGGAGCGACGGTTAGCGACGCGAGCGGAAATACGGCGGTAACGGGATCCGGCGGACGAGCGACGATGACGCATAACGGTGTGATCGGAGATCTGCGCGCCTTCACAGCCACGCCTCCCGACGGGGCAATGTGGAAGCCTAACTCCAATACGGCCGTTATCGGCCGGGGCGCCGGAAACACGACCGGGGTCAGCGACTATCTCCTGATCGAGCTGCAGCCTGGGCCTGCGTACCACGCACCAAACGGCAATACAGAGAAAACGCTCACGATATCGGTCTTGGATCACGACACAGATCAGCCCGTCAGCGGCGCCGTCGTGAATCTGATCGGCACGGCGGGCCAAACGCTCACTACCGGTACAACTGCTGCGCAGGGCGAGCTTTATTTCGCGAGGCTCAACGGCTATACGGATGCGCTTCGCGTCCAGGTGCTCGCGAACGGCTACCGCGGGGCCTTACAGAACGTACCTGCCGAGCTCTTCGACAATGGTAACGCAGTGTACACGGTCTATCTGTACAAGGCGGCGGTCTGGCAGGGCCGGTGGGTGGGCACCGATACAACGTTCACCATCGGACCGACCGACATGTCCGGCGTCTTCTTTATCACCTACGAACGCACGGTACAGAACCTCAACGAGACCGGCACCTTCGGCTGCCGTGTCGACCCTTCGCAGTACGGCACCGCCTCCTGCAACTGGCAAGGCCGCGGTGTTTATCACTACGACTCGGGAGACGTGACGGGCAACACCTCGGGTACGGCCACGCTCATCATGCAAGGCGACAATACGATCACCATGACGATCACACGCACTAATCCGAATCCAGCGACCTACAGCTTCTCGATCACGCGCAGTCCCTAAGATAGACTCCCGTCATCGCCGGCAAACATTAAACATTCGTTAGGTCCGTCGACAAGCCGGTTTTGCGGCGGGACTGGCATTCCTGAAATCCGAATGCGAACACGAATTGAAACGTGACTCCCGGTCGACTCGACCGCCGCTCATTGTTACGGGAATGCATCGATCCGGAACCTCATTCGTTTCGTCGCTTCTGCGCGAAGCCGGCCTCGATGTGGGCACTCGGCTTATGGCCGCCTCGAGGGGAAATGAGCGCGGCCACTTCGAGAATTTGGATTTCGTAGAATTCCACAGGCGCTGGCTTCGCCTTACCGGTCATGATGATTCGGGCTTGGCGGCATCCGGTGCGCTGACCTTACCTGCAGACGCCGTCGCGGAGGCCCGCGACATCCTTGCAGCTAACGCGCGCAACTCCGGTTGGGGCTGGAAGGATCCGCGCACGACGATTTTTCTTGACTTTTGGGCGAACCTGGCGCCCGAGGCATGCTACGTGTTCGTCTACCGCGAGCCGAGCGAAGTTGTTGATTCCGTTTTCCGCCGCAAAGATGAATCTATCCGGCTTTCACCGGAGCTCGCGGCCCAGGCGTACCTCAAACATAACAAAATAATTTTGCAATTTGCCCGAGCAAATCGCAGTCGCTGTGTAATCGCAAATGTGTCCGAAGTGGCTCGAAACCCGGATCGGTTCCTCGCCATGGTTGCGCAAAGATCCGGTCTTCATCTGAATCTTCACGCTTCATCGCCATTTGATCCCGAGCTTCTGCAGGTAATTGAGCCCGGTTCACTACGGCCGGCACTTCTGCGATATGTCTTGCCGCAAATCGAAAGCGTTTACAGCAGCCTCGAACGCGAAGCAGATCTTCCTGGAGGATTACCCCAAGCCAAGCGGCCATCGGCGAAGAGCCTTAGGGAAGCGTTCCTCAGCGAGTGGTGTCTTTACAGCGGGTGGATTGCATCGCGTGATGCCGGGTTGGCTTCGCGTCAATCGCAAATCGACGAGATGCGAACCTACTTCGCCGAAGCGGAGGCGAGGAATGCAGCGCGTGATGCCGAGTTGGCGTTGCGCCAATCGCAAATCGACCAGGTGCGCGCCTACCTCGCCGAAGCCGAGGCGGGAACTGCAGCGCGTGATGCCGAGTTGGCGTTGCGCCAATCGCAAATCGACGAACTGCGCATCTACCCCAAGATCCAGCGTGGGCTTGCGCGCGTTCTTGATTTTTTTCACCTCACGAAGGTTAGCGTCAGGCAATAATTCGCCCAATGTCATGGCTGTTTGTGCGGCAGCGAGCGTGGTGGTACAACAAAATACCCCTGTCTTTCATGCTCGTGCTCTTGCTCGCGGATGGAAAGCCACTCGACATCGCGGTCGGTGTGCTGTTCCTGACCGTGGTTCTGGCTGTGAGCGGCGCGGCGAACTACGGCTACGCGATCAACGAGCTTTTCGACGTCGAAGAAGATGCCCTGATCGGGCGTGGCAACGCGGCTGCTCGACTCGGCAGGCCGCGGATGTGGCTGGTCGCAGTAGTGTCGGCGTCGCTATCGCTCGCATGTGCTGCGATCGGGGGCGGAGTGCAGGCGATGGCGCTCACCGTTCTCGAGCTGTGTCTGCCGCTAGCGTATTCTGTGCCGCCGGTTCGCGTGAAAGAGCGGAAATGGTTGGGTGTCGCATCCGACGCGCTGGCCGCCCACGTCTATCCCGCCGTACTGGCGCTCATCGTGGCGCAGCATCTCGGGATTCGTTCCGTCACGCCTGCGCTTGTCGCATTTGCCGTCGCGTGGGCGCTGTCCGCGGGCGTGCGCGGTATCCTTTCGCATCAGCTTCACACAGCCGATCAAGATCGCGCAGCCGGGCTGCGTACCGTCGTTTCGGATATTGGCGCGCCTCGGCTTGAGCGCGGAATCGTTGCGCTGCTCGTACCGCTGGAGGCTGTCTCATTTGCAGGTACCGTCTTTTTGTGCTCGCCTGGGATCATTGCGTGGCTCTTCCTTGCAGCATATGCACTCTATGAAGGATACAAAACGGCGGCCGGAAGGTTCGAGGTCATGGCCTTTCGCAGGCAGGGTCAGCCATATATTCCAATGCTCGAGGAGAGTCTTTACAAGGCGTGGGGACCGCTTGTGTTTGCGTTCGATGCAGCACGCGTCGACGTGCGCTACCTGGTCTTCGTGCCGCTCTATATTGGGCTCTTCATGCCGCACATGCGCATCGAGTGGCACCGCATGCGCGTGCTTTTCGGCGCGAAGTAGCTTAGGCGTTCCAGGGAACGGGGCGCCCGTTCCAATGCACGATGCCGACGTCGGGGAGCGCTTCGCGCAGTCTTGCTGCAAGTTGGTCGTCCCATTGCAAAAGGTCTGGTGCGCCGTTGACGTGATCGACGCAGAGGTTCCAACGCGCATCGCCAAGCACCCGGTCTTCGAGGCCGAGCGACTGAATCGCCCAAATCAGCGCGCCCTGATCGTGCCACCGAAGTGCCGCGAGGATTCGCGCGTCGCGCGCTCCGGCTGCAATGGGCGCGATGTACGCGGCCAGCGCGGCGTCGTCACGGCCGCGGCGCCAGCCCGATACGCCGCCATTCACCGTTGGCGCGTTGCGGTCGAACGACCGTGCGATCGGCATAAGATCGTACAGCTCCGGCGAATTTGCGGTGAGATGCGGTGCCTTGTTCTCCGGCGTAAAGACCGGCCCGCCGTCAAGTTTTGCGAATAACTCGCCGAGCGAGCGCAAGACGAGCATGTCGCAATCGAGCCAGAAGACGTCGTTGCATGGGGCCGCGCGAATCAGGAGCGGACAGATCCACAACGGCCAAATACGCTTTGTCGGTTTTTTTAGCGGCGTTGCGCCGGCAGTTGCGATCTGCAGCTCTTCGATGAGCGGATCGTCGGGCAGGTCGAGCACATGGAGGTTGTCCAGCCCGGCGGCGTGAGTCAACTGTTCAGTCGTAAGGCCGATGTCGTAGCACATGACCGGATACGGCTGCATTTGTTGAATCGAGCGATGAAGCGCGAGAAGACCGGGGAAATAGGCCGCATCGCTAAGCGTTACGATGCCGCGTTCGAGCATTACGAGACTACCGAAAGCGCACCGGTGGATCGACGCAACGCAGTTAAACAACGCGCCGTAACATAAACGCGGTGCACGTCAAAGGCGCGCCACACGTCGCCTTCGCCGGCCTGAAATTCCCACACGCACGCTTGCGACGCCCACGAGCCATCGGGGGCCATGGAAGACAGCAAATAGTCGACGCCTGCATCCATCGCGGTTTTGTGCTCGGGGCGCCCAGCCAACGCGGCAACCGCCAGCGCGGCCTCGTACGGATCGCTCTGCGTGCCCCACGAGCCATCGGCGTTTTGTGTCTGCACGATGAACGAAAGCGCACGTGCAACCGGACCCGCGAACTCGGCCTTCGCATGAAAGACGTCGAGCGCAAGCTGCGTTCCGAACAGCGGGCTCGGGTAGAAGTACGACGGCCAAAAACCGTTCTCGTGCTGTGATTGCAGCAACACGTCGTAGTTAACGAACTCTTCAAGGTGTGTTCCCTGAAGCGCAAGGAATATGTTTGCGTTGACCTCGGGGTGTGCCAGTAAGTTGTGCGCGACCGAAACGTCTGTAGTCAACGAGGGCGGAGCCGGCGAATCGAAGGTCACGAACATCCGCTCCGGTTTGCGATAAAAACTCAACAAGCGCGTTGGCGGCCGATTGATCCCGAGGCGCTGCAACGTGCGCAAGGCGTAGGCGGAATCATCGGAATCGACATGGAGCATAAGGGATTGTTCGCGGTGGCAGCGCTCCGGAGGCGAGTATCCCCAGAGTCCCTCATTTTCTTCGGAAAGAATCCTGACCAAAATAAGGCTGCGGTCGATCTCATCCAACAGGCCCGTCATTGCTTCGGCAATAAAGGCCGCCGCAAAAATGTGACCGCTGTTGTCTGAGGCCCGAGCGGTGTCTCGACCGACGACCGATAATCCGTACACGCCCGATCTCAGGCGCTTTCGAAGAAACGCTGCGCCCTTGGCAACCACGGCGTCAATTTCCACTGCGCTCACTTGTGGGCAACGGCGGTATCTAATGCCCGCATCAGACGCTCGTCCCGCACGAGCGTCCCAAGTGCTAAGCCTGCGGCGACATCCGATTCCGACAAGCATTCGCGCTCCCATACGCGTTGAAAGTCGCCGTTTTTGCAGCATTCATAGAGCTGACGCCACGTGCGGCCAATCTCCGGCGGAAGTTCGTGATTGTTTGCGAGCGCTTGTGCGCCATTGACAATTTTGTTCTCGTACTGACGTCGCGTGCGCACCGGGAAGTGCAAGATATCGATTTCGGCCTGATGACTCTCCGGCTGCACGCCGCCAAACGTCGCAGCATGATTCCCGAAAGCGACCTCGACATCGTCCCGGCCGCGGTGCGCCGCCTTCGGCGGCAGCGGGTCGCCAAGCGCGTTACACGACGAAACCCAGCGCACGTCCATTCGCTTCCAGAACGGTTCGCCGTGCTCGTGTCGTGGGACGAAATTGCTGCGCTCAGCGGTCACAACATCGATGCCCGCCGGAACGTCGGAGAGCACATCCTTGAGCGAACCGTGGCGGGGTAGCCAGAATTCATCGGCGTCGCTGTTTATGACCCAATCCGCGCCGAACTCGGTATAGGCACGGCGAGCCATTGCGGTGACCCACCGGCTCTGCGCGTAAATGTCATTGGGCTGGAACTCGTAATGAGCGTGCCCGGAGCGCACGTACCGGTTGGCAATCTCCGCCGTCGCGTCAGTCGACAGGTTGTCCAAAATGAGAATGTAGTCGACGCCGTTGGCAAGATGAAAACGAATGTTCTCGTCGAGAATGTCGGCTTCGTCTCGAACGAGCATCGTCATAAGGAGCCTCATCTTGGTAACTGGGTTTCGGGAATCGCCGGTGCTTCTCCCAGAACGCAAAAAAAAGCCCGTAAAATCGAGAAATCGGGCTCTTCCCGGCTACCGAATAGAGAGGGTTCGGATAGCTCTTCTCCAAGCACCGAAATGCGGCGCTTCGGCGCCCGTAAGGAGGCTGATTTATGAAAAAGGCCCTTATTGCATTCCTCGCCCTGATGTTGCTAACGAGTCCTGCCACGCAGGCCGCAACCAGACAAGGCGACCACTACACAGTCACGGTTTATATTACGGGTGCTCAACACTTGGAAGAAGTCTTCGCGACTCTTTCAATCGGCCGTGGCCCTGTCAGCGACAGAGTCAGTAGCCAAACTCTTCGCCATTTTGAGTTCTTTGTAGTGGAGGGCTACTCCGCAGACTTTACGTTTTGGGGCGATAAGTGCCGGAGTTGCAAAATCAAGCGGCACTTCGATGCATCAGAACGGGTTCCTAAGAGGCTAACAATTGCGCTTCGATAGACGCCCTAATTTCAATTTGGAAACACTCGCTATGACAATGGCTGTCTTGGCCATTGGCGCAGTACCGTTCGTGCCCGCATCCGCACAGGAAGAGTACGCTGTCAAGGTTGTTCCGATGCAGCTTCGCCTAAAGGTCGGCGAAACGCGCAACATTCACGCTGAAGCAAAAGGCGATTGGCGGAAAATCGAGACTGTTGATCACTGCAGTACGTCGTTTTTCGAACCAGAGACCAAACACTACATCACGATTGACCGCGCGATTCCGAAACATTCGCCTGAGAGCGTCGCGCTGACGCTTGTTGTCACCGGAAAAACGGCAGGAGAATGCCTCATGATTTTTCGCGTGGTCGATCGCCGGGGTGACTCGGGTGGTCAAACGCACGTCTACATCACTATCAGAAAATAAGGGCCCGTAAAATCGAGCCCAGGTTGGTAGCGCCAACGGGAATCGAACCCGTCTTTCCGCCTTGAAAGGGCGATGTCCTAACCGATAGACGATGGCGCCACGGACGCGGCCTTCGTTTGGGCCCGGGAGGATTCGAACCTCCGCGCAACCAGTTATGAGCCGGCCGCTCTACCGCTGAGCTACGGGCCCCCCGAACAAAAGCGCCCGCTCGCTCGTTCCCATGCTAGGTGCGGCCCGCCTGCCAAAAGCAACCATGCAAAGTCGGGGCCGGCCTTGCCGAATAACTCTATACGATGCTTCATACCATTGTGCTTGGCCTAGCTCTGCAGAGTGTGCCGATATCCGTATCGGCCGAGCAGCGCATGCTTGCCGACCTCAACGCGACGCGCGCTCGCGCCGGCCTACCGATGCTGAAATTGGACAGCCGGCTGACGCAGGTGGCGCGCCAGCATGCCAGCGACATGGCCCTGCACAACTATTTCGCGCACGCATCCCTCAATGGTCAGTCGCCTTTCGATCGTATGAAGAGCTACCGGATCTCGTTCAGTTGGGCCGGCGAAAATCTCGCCATGAGCCCTGACGAACCAACGGCTTACCAAGCTCTTCTGCAAAGCCCCGAACATCGGGCAAACATCATGCAGCGACACTTTTCAAAAGTCGGTATCGCGGCGGTGCAAGAGCCGGACGGCGAAATGCTGTTCGTGCAAGACTTCACGGATTAAAAAAGAGGCCGGCAAAAAGCCGGCCTCTTCGCTTTCGCGATTTAGGTCATCGACCCGATCGCGCCGGTGATTTCGAGGATGTGCGCGCCATCCGCACCTTTAGCGTGGTTGCAACCGCACACTGCACCTGGAACGCAGGCGACAGGATCGGTTTGTATCCAACGCGTGTGGCTTGCAGCCGGTATGTGCCCGCGGGTACGTGGGCAAATATGACGGCTCCGGAACGGGTGACCGCCCAGTCGGACCGGCCGCTGCCGATCAAATGCAGCTTCGCGCCGGCGATGCGCTTGGCCGAAGCGATGTCTGCGACAGACACAATAACGCGTCCATCATTGCCGCACGCCGCCACGAGTCCGGTGTATGCAGCCGTGGCCGTTCCATTGTTTCCATTGGGTGCGGTCAGGGCGGCGCCATTCACCACGACGACGGAGCCGCCGGTCTGATCGGAGATGCCGGGACCACCGTGGCCGCGGCCACTTCCGGGACCGCCGGTGCCATTGCCGCCGTTGCCGTTGCCGGCGTTACCGCCGATTACCGACGATGCTGCTTGGCAAGCTCCGGCGTTGATCGACACGCAACCGCCGCCTCCATTGCGATTCCCGCCTGCATTCACGGCCGCGTCGTTGCCGGCCGCGGATCGGCTTTGGCTGGCGAGGTTGTTCGAAGGTCCGTTTCCAACGGACGCGGTGACTTTGCCCGACTGCGTCATGCTTCCCGAAGAAGTCACGCACGGTCCGGCATTGACTGAAACGCAACCCGCGGCCGAGCTCTGATTCGCGCCGGCAGTCGCGAGCGCATCATTGCCCGCCGCCGACCGCTGCGTATTCGCCAAGTTGTTGGGCGGTGTTCCGTTGCCTATGGCGATACCGGCCTTCGTTGCAGGGACCGTCGTATTGAGCGGGGTCGCCGAGCCGCACGCTCCGGCGTTGATCGCGACGCAACCCGCGGCCGCGTTGCGATTCGCGCCCGCCGTCGCCACCACGCCGTTGCCGGCCACGCTTCTATTCGCATTCGCCAGATTGTTAGCCGGCGTGCCGTTTCCGACAGCGGCGCTGACTCTTCCCGACTGCAGGGTGCTGCCTGACGAGGTTACGCAAGGTCCCGCGTTAATCGAAACGCATCCCGCAGCCGCGTTTTGATTCGCGCCGGCCGTTGCAAGCGCATTATTGCCCGCCGCCGTTCTTTGCGTGTTCGCCAGATTGTTCGGCGGCGTACCGTTGCCGATGCCGGCGCTGACTTTAGTTGCCGGCACGGGGACCGTGTTGGGACTCCCGGAAGATGCGCACGATCCAGAGTTGACGGAGGCGCAGCCAACGGCCGCGCTGCGATTCGCGCCGGCGACGGCGATTGCGTTATTGCGACCCGCCGACCGGTTCACGTTCGCAAGGTTGCTTGCGGGCGCGTTGTTCCCAACGGACCCGTTCACTCTTGCGCGCGCCACCGGGAGCGTACCCGTTCCGGCACCTCCTGACGGAGACGCGCAAGAGCCCGCATTGATCTGCACGCATGCCGCCGCGCCGGGATCGATCTTCTTACCCGCCGCTACCGACATGTGGTTGCCCGCCACCGTTCTGTTCTGGTGCGCAAGATTATTCCGGGGTGTGCTGTCGCCGGCGCTCGCGTTCACCGCGGTCGCAGGCGCCGTCGTAACATTCCCGGTGCATCCTGAATTGATCGTGCTGCAAGCGCTGGCGCGTACGACGTTCGCGACGCGCGAGCCCGACGTAACGCGGGCCAGCGTCTTGTCCAACGGTGTTACCGTTATCGGACTGCCCCGCGTCAGCCCAAGACTTGCAATCTTACCGAACAGGGTCGAAACGTCGCCATTTCCCATGCGAACCGACAGCGATTCGGGCCCCACCGTTACGACGTGGCCCTGCATGCTGCTCTTGCAGCTCGAGTTGGCCGTCGCGCATACATTTGCGTCGGCGAGCGTCGCCGCGTGCGTTCCCGATTGAACCCGGAAGTGCGCGCGATCGAGCGGTGTAATGACAATCGGCACGCTCGACGACGCGTGCAGCGACCCAACATTTCCTGAAAGCGTTTGGAGATCGCCGTTGGGAAGCTGTGCGGTCAGTCTGCCGTTTCCAACCGCCGTTACGGCGGCGCTGATCCCGTTGGTGGCAACCGCGGTTCCGCGCGCAACGGCCGCCAAATGCAGCAGTGTGGCACCGGAGAGTAACGATTTTACGTTGAGGCCGTCGGGCGAATCAACCGCGACGGTCTGGCCTGCGTGAGCTGCCGCCAGACGCACCATCGCTGAATCGGCTGCAAAGCTTTGTAGTTGATTGCCCATGCGCAGCGTGACCGTGTTTCCGCTTGCGCCGGAGACTTTTCCTAAATACGCGTCAGCCAAGGCTGATATCGGCGACAGCTGCACCGTTCTGCCGAAATCATGCGATACCGCAACGACGCGTGCGCCGACGCCGAAACGCGGCCTTTGATTCGCAGCCAGTGAGATGACGAACGTCTCGCCGTTTGGCGAAACCATCGTCACGTTGTTGTCATCGATCGCGATAACTGTTCCGCGGACCGCGTCATTCTGACCGACGATGCCGGTAAGATGGGTGCCGTCGACCGAACGCAGCATCACCGTTTTTCCAACGTACGCGCGCAGCGCAGCCGCAAGGCCGCGAGTCAGCGCGAGCGTGCGCGTGGATCCGTCGCGCAAACGAACGCGCGCCGATGTTGGCGTAACCGAAAGAACTTGCGCGACGAACTGTTGATGAGCCATCACTCCGATAGCGGACGCAACCGAAGATCTGAGCGAGGGCGACGAACCGGGGCCTTCCGGACGGGAAGGCGAGCTGCTCATCGTGCCGGGGCTAACTCCGCTGACGGTGCCGGCCGGTCCGCTCGGCAGCACACCGCCGCCGCGCGCTCCTCCCAGCGTACCTGAAACAGCGCCGCCGAGCGTTCCCGAAACAACGCCGCCGACAGTGCCTGAAATCGTGTTAAGTAAATCCGCGCGTGCGGGGATGCAAAGAGCGCATGAAAAGATGAACGAGAGAACCAGACCCGCCTGGGCTCGGCTGGATATGCTGCGCATAGGGCTGCTCGCTTTCGATGTTGTGACTCGAGTGAAGCGCCTTTATTGTTCCCAAAACGCATAGCCCATAGGCACTATAAGCAAGATTTAATCCACGCAGCAATCAGGCGCTTTACGACATTGGCTGAGAACGACGGCGGCTAGCCGCTTGAACGCTAGCGGTGCAAAGTTTTGAAAACGCTCGAACCGGCGTAGCGCGCAGCCGCGCCGAGTTCTTCTTCGATCGCCATCAATCGATTGTACTTCGCAATGCGATCGCTGCGTGAGAGCGATCCGGTTTTTATCTGCCCTGCCGACGTCGCAACCGCGATATCCGCGATAACCGAGTCTTCTGTTTCACCGGAGCGGTGCGAGATCACGCACGTAAACCCGGCCTTGTGCGCCATCTCCACGGCTTCGAGCGTTTCGCTCAGCGTCCCGATTTGGTTTACCTTTATAAGGATGGAATTCGCAGCGCGTTCGCGGATGCCGCGTTCCAGACGCTCCGTGTTCGTCACGAAGACATCGTCCCCGACGATCTGGCATCGCGATCCCAGGGCTTGCGTCAGCTGCGTCCACCCGTTCCAGTCGTCTTCGGCTAAGCCGTCTTCAATCGAGACTATCGGATACGTGTCGATCAGCTCGCGGTAAAAGTCCACCATCTGCGCGGCGGTGAACGCGCGCTTCGTATCGATCGGATAGTACTTTCCGTCCGCGAAGAACTCGGTCGACGCGGGATCGAGCGCGATTGCCACGTCGGAGCCGGGCTTGTAACCGGCAGCCTCAATCGCTTTCACGAGCAGATCGAGCGCCTGTGCCGGCGTGTCGAGATGCGGCGCATAGCCGCCTTCGTCGCCGACCGTCGTCGGCTGGCCCTGTTCGTGCAAGATCTTGCCGAGCGCGTGAAAGACTTCTGAGCCGTAACGAACGGCTTCATGCAACGACGGCGCGCCGAGCGGAACGATCATGCATTCCTGGATCTGCAATCCGCCCTCGGCGTGTTTCCCGCCGTTGATGACGTTCATGAGCGGCACCGGTAGGAGCGTCGCCGACGGCCCGCCGAGATAGCGATATAGCGGTACGGCAACGCTTGCAGCGGCTGCGCGCACTACCGCCAGCGATACGCCGAGCATCGCGTTGGCGCCGAGCTTGTTTTTATTCGGCGTCCCGTCCAGCGCGATCAGTTTTTCGTCGATCTCGCGCTGTTTGGTCGCATCCATTCCCTCGAGCGCCGGCCCGATGATCGTGTTGACGGCGGCAACCGCTTTGAGAACGCCCTTGCCGCCGTACCGCTTGGGGTCGCCGTCGCGCAGTTCGACGGCTTCATGCGCGCCGGTGGAGGCGCCCGAAGGAACCATCGCTTCTTCGACCGCGCCAAAACTTGTGGTCACCGTGACGGCGACCGTCGGATTGCCGCGCGAGTCCAAGATTTCGCGAGCGCGCACACCTTCGATCAGCGGTGGCCCGTCCTGCGGCTGGCGCCCCATTTTAGGTTTCGAAAATCCAGCGTTCCAGATCGTGGCGGCGCGAAACGAAGTCGGCCGGATCGAAGAAAATCTTCAACTCGCGCTCGGCGCTCTCGTGCGAATCGCTGCCATGCACGAGATTACGCCCGATCGTCTGCGCGAGATCGGCGCGAATCGAACCGGGCGCCGCGGCCAGCGGATCGGTAGCGCCCATGAGCTGGCGGCAGCCGGCAATTGCGCCTTCGCCTTCCACGCACATCGCGATCAATGGACCGCTCGTTATGAACTGCACCAGTCCGTTAAAGAACGGTTTGCCGTCGTGCTCCGCATAGTGCTTGCGCGCGCGCTCGCCGTCGAGCTGCATCAGCTTCATGGCGACGATCACATAACCGCGGCGTTCCAGCCGCGAGATAATTTCGCCCGAAACACCGCGCGACACCGCGTCGGGTTTGCAAAGAATAAGCGTTCGCTGAATAGCCATAGGATGGCGGGAGTACGGCCAATGGGCGCTGGGCGCCTCTCATGTGTCATGGTGAGCTTGTCGGGATGTCATCCTGAGCTTGTCGAAGGGCACCCCAGAGCGAGCGCTCCGCGTCCAGCGGAGCGCGCAGTCGAAGGGCGAACCGCGCCCCCTGTGACCCGCTTCGAGAAAATCCGCTACGTCGAATCGACCGGCAGCACCAACGACGATATCGCCAAATTGCTGGGCGAGGGCGAGGCGCGCGGACTGACGCTGGTTGCGGATTTTCAGACGAAGGGCGCCGGGCGCAAGGGCCGGAGTTGGATCGCGCCGCCGGGGAGCGCACTGCTGTTTACGACCGCATTGCCGGAGCCCGTTCCGTCGGGCGATCTGTGGATCGTGCCGTTCTGGATCGGACTCGCCGTTTACGAAGCGCTGGCGAACTTCGGCGTGCGTGCGCAGCTCCAGTGGCCGAACGACGTGCTCCTGAACGGCGCGAAGCTGGCCGGCATCCTGTGCGTGTCGCGCGTCGCCGGTGATGAGGCCTGGGCCGCATGCGGCGTCGGCATAAACGTGCGCCGCCCCGAAGATTCGAACGATATCGCCGGCATCGACCCGCCCCCGGCGTTTCTTTCCGACGTGCGCGAGCTCGAGCGCAACGAACTGTTGCAAGCGATTCTGCGTCGTGCCGGCGAGTCGTACGGAAGCTTGCAGTCGCCGCAATCGATCGCGCGTGAGTGGGAAAAAGCCGCGCTGATTCCCGGCGCGCGCTACCGGCTGCTGTTGGACGGCGCGCCCGCGCCCTTTGACGCTACCGCGCTGGCGTTAGGAAAGACCGGCGAACTCCTGGTAGATGCGGCCGGCTCGCGGCGCTGCGTGACGATGGCGCAGGCGCGCGTCCTGCGCGACTAGCTCCGCGCGCGGCTTCGCTTCTCGCAAACCTCGCAAAAGTGCGGCATCTTATTGTCGGTTTCGAAGATTGAGTTAGAATAGTGCATCGCGCAGCGCGCGTTGTAGCAATGCTTCAATCCCAACGAGTGCCCGAGTTCGTGAACGCATTCTTTGAGCGTGCGCTGGAAGAGCATGTTCTCATCCGCGTCTTCGCCATAGAATTCGTTGCGCAAGCGATGGATGGAAACGGCCGCGACCCGGCGCTGCTCGTCGGCGTCGCCGAAGACGAAGCGCTGCGAGGTCTTGTAGAGATCGAAATCGGTGATTCCCAGCAGCAGACCGCCGCCACTGCCGTACTCGCGCAAGATCTTCGTGGTCAGGGTCGGCAGAAAGAGCTGCCGCCGTGTGCTGTTCAGGCAGCTGCGTGAGAGCGCGAGCGGCCGTTCGACGACGACGTCATAGAGAAAACGCTCCGCCAAACAGAGTCCCAGACGAGAGAGAAAGGCGGGCTCGATCCCATTGACGGGAACGATACGCAATTGCATCTCCATCACTGGGGCGGTTTATTTCGACGCCCCCGCGAAAACGCCCGCCATGATCGTGGGCATCGGCACGGACCTCGCCGAGGTTGCGCGCTACCGCTTCAATGAAGACGAGCTCGCGTGGTTCGCCAGAAAGATTTACACGGACGAAGAGATGGCGTACGCACTGCGCAAGCGCGAACCCGCTCAGCGCTTAGCCGGATTTTACGCAGCAAAAGAAGCCACCCGTAAGGCGTTCGGCCACGCGATCCCCTGGCGCAGCGTCGGCGTAACGCACGAGCGCAGCGGCAAGCCTGCCATCCGGCTCTTCGGCTCCGCCGGCGCGCTACTCGAACAGCGCGGGGTCACGGCAATTCACCTGTCGATCACTCACACCGACTCCATCGCGGCCGCCACCGTTATTCTCGAGGGACGCTGATGCGCGTCTTCACCCCGCAGCAGATGCGCGAGATTGACCGCGCGGCGTTTTCGGAAGTCAGCGAAGACGCACTGATGCGCGCCGCAGGCAAACGCGTCGCCGAACGTGCCTTTGGCTTTGTGGGGGAAGGGCGCATCGTGGCGTTCGCGGGCAAAGGCAATAACGGCGGCGACGCATTCGCGGCGCTCGCTACGCTCCCGAAGAACTGCGCGCGCACCATCTATGCGGAAAAAAGCGAGGCGCCTTCCGCGGCACGGCGCGCGGCCGAACGCCGGGCGCGCGATCGCGGCGTCAGCGTGAAAGCATTTCCGCGCGACTTGACCGAGGCGCGGAAAGCCTTGAAGGGCTGCGTGCTGGTCATCGACGGTCTGCTCGGCACCGGTTCACGGTTGCCTATCCCCGCGCATTACGTGCCGGTGATAACCGCGATAAACGAAAGCGGCATCTCCGTGCTCTCGATCGATATTCCGAGCGGAACGGACGCGGAATCGGGCGCCGCCGGCGAACCGGCGATTCGCGCCAGGTACACGGTGACGCTCGGCGCGCTAAAAATTGGATTGCTGCTGGAGCCGGCTCGCTCGTACGCCGGAGCGCTCTTCCTTGGCGAGATTGGGTTGCCCCAAGCGGCGCTCGATTCGCAAACCGCTCAATACGAAGCGCTGAACGACACGGAGTTCGTCGCGCTCTTGCCGCACCGCGCCGCCGACGCGGACAAACGAAAGGCGGGCGCGCCGCTGATCGTAGCCGGATCCGAACAGTTTCCGGGCGCCGCGGTACTGTGCGCGCTCGGCGCCGCTCGCGCCGGAGCGGGATACGTCACGGTCGCTACGCCGCAAAGCGCGGCAACTGCCCTTCGATCGCATTTAATCGAACAAGTCGTGGTGACGATCGGCGACGGGAGCGCGGCCGAGGTAGTTGACGACCTGCTCGACGTCGCGAAGCGCTGCTCGTCGATAGGAATCGGTCCCGGGTTAGGATTGGACGACCGGACCGGCGAGATCGTGCGCGGCTTGGTGCAGCGCTGCGAGCTTCCGATGGTAGCGGATGCAAGCGCGCTCTTTCATTTTGCGAAGAATCTAGAACTTTTGCGCGACAAACCTATCGTGCTCACCCCGCATGAGGGCGAGTTTGCGCGGCTGTCCGGCAAAGGCACGATACTGCCGGGCGAACGCATCGCACGTTTGCGCGAGTTCGTCGAACGCACCGGGATTACGACGCTGTTAAAAGGCGAATCGACGCTGATCTACGACGGCAAGATGATGCACGTCAACACGACGGGCACGCCCGCGTTGGCGACCGCCGGCACCGGCGACGTGCTCACCGGAATGATCGCCACGCTGCTCTCGCAGGGGCTCGCGCCGGTCGATGCCGCACGCACCGCAGCCTATTGGCATGGACTTGCCGGCAAGCTCGCCCACAGGTGGCACCCAGTCGGCGTTATCGCGCGCGACGTTGCTGACGCGCTCGGTGCCGCGATTCCGCACGAACCGCCTGCGTCACCGCTGCTGCGTATCTTCTAGTGTCATGGTGAGCGATGCGCGCAAGCGCATCAGTCGAACCACGGCTGAGCAGCGAGCAAAGCGAGCGTAGACGAAGCCCGCACTAGAGCGTCCCCTCGATGCCTCGGGGTCCTTCGATACCTCAGGATGACAATAGTTTGCGCAAGCTGTTTTCGTCGAGAATCGTGATGCCGAGGCTTTGCGCTTTGTCGTATTTGCTTCCAGGCTCGCTCCCGGCCACGACGTAGTCCGTTTTCTTGCTGACCGAACCGGTGACTTTGCCGCCGGCTTGCGCGATCAGCGCGGCCGCTTCATCGCGCGTCAGATTTGGCAGTGTTCCGGTGAGCACGAACGTCTTGCCGGCGAGTTTGCCGTCGGCGGCGCGCGCGCGTTTGGGCGCGGTCATGGACACGCCGCACTTGCGCAAGCGCTCGATCATGGCGCGATTGGCGCGCTGCTGAAAAAAGAGATGCACGCTGCTTGCGACTTCAGGTCCGATGCCCTCGCTGCGCTGCAAGTCTTCCTTGCTCGCTTCAGCGATCGCATCGATCGAACCAAAATCGTCCGCGAGAATCTGTGCCGTCTGCGTTCCGACGAACCGGATGCCCAGGCCGGTAAGTACGCGGGCTAACCCACGGGACTTCGAGCTTTCGATGTTTCGCAGCAGATTCGCGATGGTTTTTTCGCCCGTTCGCGGCACGTCGGCGAGTTTCTTGGCATCCAGCGCGTAGATGTCGGCGATGTCTTCGACCAGCTCGAGTTCGGTGAGCTGCTGAGCCATCACGTCGCCGATTCCCTCGACGTCCATTGCGCCGCGCGAACAGAAATGCCGCACGCGTTCCAGAACCTGAGCGGGGCACGCCGCATTGGTGCAGCGCGACATCGCTTCACCTTCAGGATGGTCGGCCTCCGAACCGCAGACCGGACAGCGGTCCGGCATAACAAACCGGCGCGGGTTGCCTTTGCGTTCGCTCAGAATCGGACCGACCACGCGCGGGATGACGTCGCCGGCACGCGTTACCAAGACTGTGTCGCCGACGCGGATGTCGTTGCTGCGAATGTATTCGGCGTTGTGCAGCGTCGCGTTGCGCACCGTCACGCCGCCAATCGCCACCGGCTCCAGCACCGCGTTCGGATTCAGCGTTCCGGTCCGCCCGACGGTAATCGCGATGTCGAGGAGCTTCGTGCGGGCTTCACGCGGCTTGAACTTGTAGGCGATCGCCCAGCGCGGATCGCGTCCCGCGGCCCCGAGCCGCTCTTGCGTGGCGAGATCGTCCACTTTTACGACGACGCCGTCTATTTCATAATCGAGCGTGTCGCGCTGCGTCTCCCAGTGCTCGCAATATGCGACGACATCGTCAATCGACTCGCAGCGCGCAACGTTCGGATTGACCTTCAGCCCCAGCCGTTTTAGATACTCGAGCGCTTCCCACTGGGTCCGTAACGCGCTGGCCTCGTCAACGCTCACTTCGTTCGCTGCTCGGCCGTGGTTCGACAAGCTCACCATGACACTGGGGGAGCCCGCCATGACACTATACGCAAAAAATGACAGTTTACGCTCCGCGGTTAGGCGGGGATCCAACTGCCGCACGCCTCCCGATGCGGCATTGCGCGGATTGGCAAAAACAGGCAGCCCGGCGCTTTCGCGCGCGCGATTGAGCGCCTCGAAATCGCTCTTGCGCAAATAGACCTCACCGCGCACCTCGACTTCGTCCCGAGCTCGCTCTGCCGCGCGCAGGCGCAGCGGTATGGATGAAATCGTACGCAAATTCGGCGTCACGTCTTCGCCCACGCGTCCGTCCCCGCGCGTGCCGCCGCGCTCCAGCGTTCCGTTGCGGTAGCGCAGCGACGTCGCCAGCCCGTCGATCTTCAGCTCGACGACGTACGCTTGCGGCCCTTGCGCTAATTTGCGCACGCGTTCGTCGAACGCGCGCAACTCCTGCTCGTTCATGGCGTTAGCCAAACTCAGCATCGGCACGTGATGCTCGTAAGGCGCGAACCGTTCTGACGGTACGGCCCCGACCCGCTGCGTCGGCGACTCCGGCGTGCGGATCTCGGGATAGCGATCCTCGAGATCGATCAGCTCGCGCAGCAGCGCGTCGTAGTCGGCGTCGGAGAGTTGCGGATCGTCGAGAATGTAGTACCGATGGTTGGCTTCGTCGATTTGCGCGCGCAGCTCCAGCGCGCGATCGCTAGGCCGTCTTGCCGTCATGCGCGGCGGGCGCGCGGCGGACTCATGACCTGAACGGGATAGCCGTCGGGATCACCGATGATGGCGAGCCGCCCGAACGGCTCGTCGTAGGGATCCTGAAAGATCGGAACGCCTTTGGCGGCGCATCCGGCTACAAATGCGTCAACATTTTCAACCGCAAACCCTAACTGCAGCGAGCCGGGACGCACGGCAAGCAGTTCCGTCTTCGGATGCAACCCCAGCGTGGCGCCGCCGCCAAGATCGAAGTCCACCCATTCGGGCATGTAGTCCGTCTTGAGTTTCAATCCCAAGACGTCGCGATAGAAATCGCGCGACCGTTCGAGGTTCGCGCAGACCAGCATAGCAATCGAAAATTGCGCCACAGTCATGAGCCTCCTCAGGCTTCGACGGCCACTCGTTCACCCTTGGCCAAATCTTCGAGAACGCGCAAGTTTTCGCGTTCGAGGGCCTCGACCGAACCCGCATCCGGGCGGCGGTGCCCGACCGCGCGCTGATCCTTCAGCACCGGCAGCAGATACTGCCCGGTGTACGACCGCTTGTTCTTGGCCACTTGTTCCGGCGTTCCGACGGCCACGACCGTCCCGCCGCGATCGCCGCCTTCCGGACCGAGATCGATGATGTAGTCCGCGGTTTTTATGACGTCGAGATTGTGCTCGATCACCAGCACGGTGTTTCCGGTGTGCACCAAGCGCTGCAGCACGTCGAGCAACATGTGGATATCGGCGAAGTGCAGCCCGGTCGTCGGCTCGTCGAGGACGTAGAACGTGCGCCCCGTCGAGCGCCGCGAAAGTTCGGTTGCGAGTTTCACGCGTTGCGCTTCACCGCCCGACAGCGTGGTCGCAGGCTGGCCCATTTTGATGTACCCGAGTCCCACGTCGCAGATCGTGCGCAGCTTGTTGTGGATGCGCGGAATCGCGGAGAAGAACTCCGAGGCTTCGTCCACCCGCATCTCGAGCACGTCACTGATCGTTTTGCTCTTGTACTTCACCTCGAGCGTCTGCGCGTTGTAGCGCTTGCCCTTGCAGACTTCGCACGGCACGTAAACGTCGGGCAAAAAATGCATCTCGATCTTGATGATGCCGTCGCCCTCGCACGCTTCGCAGCGGCCGCCGCGCACGTTGAACGAAAAACGTCCGGGTGTGTAGCCGCGCATCTTGGCGTCCGGCACCAGCGAAAAGAGCTCGCGGATCGCATCGAATGCGCCCGTATACGTTGCCGGATTGCTGCGCGGGGTACGGCCGATCGGCGACTGATCGATCACGACCAGTTTGTCGAGTGATTCTGCGCCGCGAACGCTGCCGTACGTACCGCCCGGCGGCTGGTGGTGCAGATGCTGGTTGAGCGCTTTTACCAGAACGTCGTTGACGAGCGTGGACTTGCCGCTGCCGCTCACCCCGGTGATGCACGAGAAGACGCCGACCGGAAGTTCCACGTCGATGCCTTGCAGATTGTTCGCCGTCGCTTTGCGCACTTGCAGCCAGCTGCGCGGCTCACGCCGCTCTTTGGGAATCGGAATGAACTTGCGGCCGGAAATGTAGGCGCCCGTTTCGGAAGCGGGATTGGCGATCACGTCCTCAAGGGTGCCCGCGCTCAAGATGTGGCCGCCTTCGGCGCCCGCACCCGGCCCGATGTCGACCACCACGTCCGCGTTGCGAATCGTGTCTTCGTCGTGTTCGACGATGATCAGCGTGTTGCCGAGATCGCGCAGCGTCTTCAAGGTTGCCAGCAAACGATCGTTGTCGCGCTGGTGCAAGCCGATCGACGGCTCGTCCAGGATATACAGGACGCCGACCAGCGAGCTGCCGATCTGCGTCGCCAGGCGGATTCGCTGCGACTCGCCGCCCGACAGCGTCGTCGCCGACCGCCCCAGGGTTAAATATGTCAAGCCGACGTTCGTGAGAAACCCGAGTCGCGCGCGAATCTCTTTGAGCACTTGATGCGCAATCTGCTCCTGCCGCGCGTTGGGTTTGAATTCGGCGAAGAACTTCTCGCACTGTTCGATCGAAAGCCGGGTGAGCTTGTCGATGTTCGTTCCGCCGATGGTCACCGCCAGCGCTTCGGGTTTTAACCGCGCGCCTTTGCACTGCGGGCAGACCGAAGCCGACATGTACTTCTCGATGTCTTCCTTTACATAGTCGCTCGAGGTCTCGCTGTGCCGGCGCTCCAGGTTGTTGACCACGCCCTCGAAAGTTGCGCGGTACTCCCAAACTTTTCCGGCCTTCGATTCGTAAGCGAAGTTTTGCTCGTGATCCGTTCCGTACAAGATCACGTCGACGACGTCGTCCGGCATCTTCTCGATAGGGGTCGTCATCTTGACGCGGTAGCGGCGCAGCACGCGTTCGAGCTGCTGCAAGTAATACGGATTCATCGACGGGAAACGGCCGCTGCCCAGCGAGCGGCTCCACGGCACGATTGCCCCGCCTTCGATCGACTTGCTCCGATCGGGAATGACCTTCCACGGATCGATCTCGATCTTTTCGCCCAATCCCGTGCAGCCCGGGCACGCGCCGTACGGCGAGTTGAAAGAAAACAGGCGTGGGGCGAGTTCTTCGAACGAGAGGCCGCAGTAGACGCACGCGAACGCCTCGCTATACGTCAGCTCGCGTGACTTGGAACCCGCAGTGTCCACAACAGCCGTGACGATGCCGGTGGAAAGCCGCAGCGTCGTCTCCACCGAGTCCGTCAAGCGTTTGCGGATGTCCGGCTTCATGACCAAGCGGTCGACGACCACCTCGATCGTGTGCTTGCGTTTCTTGTCGAGGACGATCTTCTCACGCAGCTCGCGCGTCTCGCCGTCGATGCGCACGCGCGAGAAGCCCTCCTTGGCAACTTCCTCAAAGAGTTTTGCGTACTCGCCCTTGCGCCCGCGCACCAGCGGCGCAAGCAGCTGGATCTTCGACCCTTCCGGCAGTTCCATGATCGAATCGACGATCTGCTCGCTCGTCTGCGTACTGATTTCGCGGCCGCAACTGTAACAGTGCGGCACGCCGATGCGCGCGAAGAGCAGGCGAAGATAGTCGTAGACTTCGGTAACCGTGCCGACGGTCGAACGCGGATTGCGCGACGTGGATTTTTGGTCGATGGAGATCGCGGGCGAGAGGCCCTCGATGTAGTCGACGTCCGGCTTCTCCATCTGGCCGAGGAACTGGCGCGCGTACGAGGAGAGCGACTCGACGTAGCGGCGCTGGCCTTCCGCGTAGATCGTATCGAAGGCAAGCGACGATTTGCCGGACCCCGAGAGGCCGGTGATGACGATCAGGCGGTTTCGTGGAAGGGCGAGGTCGATATTCTTGAGGTTATGCTCGCGCGCGCCCTTGATAACGATGGAGTCGAGACCGGGTGGCATGTTCGTTACTTCAACACGCCACCCGGAGTATACGTTGCGGCCCTCTGTTTAGTAGGTTGCGGGCGGGCCGGCGCTCGGCGGGGCTGCTACGGCGGCGGGCGGTTTGGAGAGCTTGATGTACTCGCCGACGATCACCAGGGAGACGTACACCGCCACTATCTGGTTAATCAGCATCGAAACGATGCCGCCCAAGAGCCGGATGTTGCCGAGAACGGAGCCGATCCATCCCGCGAAAAAGTAGACGACGCAAATAAGGACCAGCAGCAGCAGCGTCGTGACAAAGTTTCGCGTGGCGATTCGCGCGGAATCCCCCAACGCTTCGCTGCCTGACTTTCCGCCGACGATGACGCTCGCGAACGTATACATAAAGAAGATAACGAACGCGATCAGCGCCAAGCCGAACGTGAAGATCGACGCAAAAGCTGCGACTGCCGCCAGCAGCACCAGCAGCACGACCGCCACGAGAATCGCGGCGCCGTCCTTACGGAATGCCTCGGCGCCGTCGGCCAGAGTGGCACGCCCGGTCCGCCACGCAGCCCCCGCCATGCCGGTCGTGTAGGCGATGGTCAGGATGATGGAGATCAGGACGATGATTCCGACGATCAGGCCGGCCATCAAGGCAGCCCCAATCCCGGCGCTGCTCGCGCCGGCCGCACTCAGGCCGACGCCGCTGACGAGCCCGGCCCCTACCACAAAGAACACGATGATAGCGGCCACGATGCCGATGACTATCCCCGGGACGAGCATGATCCAGTTGCTCGAGAGCAGCTCCCACGAGCGCCCGAACGTGTTGCCTAAATCGCTGGACGACTGCACTACGCCGCGCTCTTGAACAGGCTTCGCGTAATACCGGCGATCACAGGAACCTCAACCTCTTTGCCCTGGAAGCCGGAGATGAACGTCCACAGCCAGAGAACGAACCAAACGATTTCGATCAGCCAGACCAGCATGCCGATGAACCCGGCCATGTAGCCGAGGAAGTTCAAAGCCACGATCAGCACGATGTAGAGTCCCCACATCGTAATTGATTGCGCCGCGGCAAACTTCACCATCTTATTCGTTCCGCCGCCCAGCAGAATGACGATTCCGCCGAGGATTCCGAAAAGATAGGCGAGTCCCGCCGCGACATTGGGTTTGAGTCCGTATGGGGTATCGGTCGGTGCTTGTAAAGACATGTTGTAGCGCCTTTCGATGCTTGCCGAGTTGTTCGAAGATTTTGCGCTACCGGGCGCCTGGCTCCTCTGGAGGGCACAGCACGGCGCCCACCTCGCCGATGGTTCCCACCATGGCGTCGGGCGGGGAGGCGCCCTCGGGGACCGGTTCGCCCCGCAGATTCATCCAGACGGTGTAGAGTCCAGCCTCGATGGCGCCGGCGATATCGCGCTCGTAGCGGTCCCCCACCATCGCGGCCGCAGCCGGCTCCACCCCGAGTTTTTCACAGGCATGCGCAAAGAGCCGGGGATCAGGCTTCACCATGCCGACTTCGTCCGCCAAGAAAATCGCATCGAAGTAGTCGCTGACTTCAAGAAGGGCGATCTTCTCACGGTGCGTCTCCGAGACGCCGTTGGTAACCAGACCGAGTTTGATTCCGGCCGCCCTGAGTTGCTTGAGCAGATCGAGCGCGCCCGGAAAGAGCGCGAAGTATTTCGCGCGGTAGCGGTTGTAATTCGTCGCGCTGCGCTCGGCGAGCACAGGATCGTCGAGTCCGACCGAACGCAGCGCTGATCCCCAAAGCCGGGAGCGCAGCGAGCTCAACTTGCTAACCAGCAACTCATGAACTTGCTCGGCGGTGAGCTTCTTCCAAAATCCTTCGGCTTCGGCGATATACGCATCTTTGAGGGCCAGCGCATCGACGCCGTGCTCCGCCGCGATTTCGTGCGCAACCTCATCGGCCGCGCTCGTGAACGCGAGCGTATCGTCGTGCAGCGTGTCGTCAAGATCGAAGAGCACGGCCCGCAGCTCACGCATTGCGGAATTTTACGCGGAACGAACGCAATTGATAGGGCGTCAGATCGAATGCCAAGTGCTCGCCATCGATCGCGACCGGCATGCCGATGGCGCGCTCGAGGCCGTCGACCGAGTGCACCGCCGTCATGCGTGCGCCGCAGCGCAGCCGAACCGTTCGCGCCGAACCGTCACATTCGCGAACCCGCACGACGGCGCCGTCGCCATCCTCCGCCGGCTTGCATGCCACTACCAGCACGCTTTCGTCCTCGCACGTAAATAGCCGCACGCGCTGTTCGTGCGCGAACTGCGACCACGTTCGCTCGAGCCGGCCGATCGTAGCGTCCGCGACCGGCGCGAAAGCGTATGAAATGAAATGCTCGCCGAGATCGGCGCCGGGATCGGGCCATGTCGTGCCGCGCAGCAGCGAGTGGCCAAGGGCGATCTGCTTCTCGCTCGCCAGCGCGCTCCAGCCGTACGTGTCCAGCGCAAACATCGCGACGCCGTCACCGTTTGCGTCCTCCGCCAGCGCAAAGCGCTGGCCCGGAACTTCGAACTTCGCGCGTTCCTGCGGCGTGTTTCGCAGCGCGGTGCGGACGATCGAGCCGTGCGGCGAGCCGTACGTTACGGTCTCTGTCTCGAGCGCGAAGCGGTTCTCTAGTCGGAGCAGCGTGCGCCGCTCGCGCCAGTCAAGCGCGAGAATCACGCGCAGATACGGCTCGTTCGGGCGCAGTTCAACGCGCATGGTGGCCGGCGACATTCCGATCTCGTAGTCTATGGACAGCCCACCGCCTTCGACGCGCACGCCGCCGGCGCGATGGATGCGCATCGTGGTTTGATAGCCGTCATCGATGTTCCAGGCTTCCCATTGGCGCGGCCGGTCGACGTACGTCGCGAGCACGTTAGCTTCAACGCAGACGTTTCGGCGGCCGGCGAGTTTGAGTTCGGTGACGGCGCCGTCCTTTCGCACGCGCGCCTGCAGCAAGCCGTTGTCGAAAAGATAGTCGCCGCAGCTTTCCACCGGCTCGCACGGTTCCGCCGGCCACGTGCTTGGCGCGCGCGGCAAGATCGACTCGGCGGAGCCGATGACGCCCGCCACAAGTTCTTGCGCCTGAATGTACTCGCCGGCAACGTCCGCATAGACCGGCGCGATCGATGTGCCGGGCAAGACGTCGTGAAACTGATTGCGCAGTACGATCTCCCACGCCGCGTGCAAACGTTGCCCGAATTGCTGCGTCGCGGCCGCGGGCGCATGTACCGCGTCGCACCAGACCACCAGCTCTTCGGCTTCGGAGATCGCACGCTCCAAGAGTGCGTTCTGGAATTTTACGTCGTGATGCGTCGTGTAGACGCCGCGATGGTATTCGAGGTAGAGTTCATCTTCATGCGCTGGAAGATCGCTGCGCTTCGCTTCCAGCTCGGCGAACCAATCGCGTGGGCGAATCCATCGGCCGAACTCCGGTACCTGTTGCAACATCTTCGCAGTGACGCCGCCCCCGCCGTCGCCGTAACCGACGATCAGCGGTTCGTGCCGTTCGCGGGCCGTGCCGATGCGCCATGGATACGGCCCGCCGTCATACGACTGGATCAGCGCGCCGATCACCGCACTGCCGTCGGGTCCTTTCCATAGGAACTGCGGATACGGAAAACGCGTCGTGTCGTTCCACTGCAGCTTCGTGGTCGCAAAATAGGGGATGCCGGCGTGCGCGAGCAGTTGCGGCAGCGTGTTGGCGAAACCGAACGTGTCCGGCAGCCACGCAATCGACGGCGTAGTCGCAAAACGTTCCTTGCAATATTCGTTCGCGAACAGCATCTGCCGCAGCAGCGATTCGCCGGAGGGAAGATTGCAGTCGCTTTCGACCCACAGCGCGGCGATGTCCGGATCGAACCGGCCCGTTCCAACCTCCGTTCGTACGCGAGCAAAGAGTCCGGGATCGCTTTCCTCGACGAAACGATAGAGCTGCGGCTGGCTCTGGGTAAAAACAAACGCCGGGTCGCGATCGAGCAGATCGCACGCGATTGCGAACGTCCGCTCGGCTTTACGCCGCGTCGCTTCGTACGTCCACAACCACGCGACATCGAGATGCGAGTGACCGATGACGGGGAGTGCGTCTTCAGCGCCCCTCGTTACCTCGGGGTCCTTCGATACCTCAGGATGACAATCAACAAAGCGTTGTGGACGTTGGTGCGAGCTCGCGTTGAGAAACCACCAAATTAGTCCCGGGCCCGAGGGCAAACCGTTGGTCGGCAGCGCCTCGAGTTCGACCTCGAGCGTCAGCTCGCGCGCGCGATCCGAGGGCGGAAGCAGCACGTCGTGGTGCTCGCGATCGTAAGCGCCGGCGGCAACGCCGTCCACACGCAGCAGCGCGCCGGTTCGCGTGCGGTACGAGATGGAAGTTGCCTGCGGCTGCGGCGGCAGCAGTGCGCGCAGCTCGGTGATTTCGGGTCCTCGCTTACCTTCTACCAGTCTTAGGCGCAGCGCGGCCTCACACGAGTTCTTTGAGCGCGTGCTCGAAAATCTTCGGAGCCTTTCCTTGAAAGAGCATGGACTCGTTTCCGCCGATTTGCCGGCGCAACTCGATAAGCTCGTCGCGCAGCGCCGCGGCCTTTTCGAATTCCAGATTCGCCGCGAATTCGCGCATCTTCTTGTCCAGATCGGCGGCCACACGAATGGCTACGTCGCGCGGCAGTTTTTCCCGCCGCAGTTCGAGCTGGGTCTCCTCGGTCGCGCCGGCCATCGAAAGAATGTCGCGGATCTCTTTGCGTACGGACTTCGGTTCGATGCCGTGCGCGAGGTTATGCGCGACCTGCCGTTCGCGCCGCCGCTGCGTCTCGCCGATGGCCCGCGCCATCGACTCGGTGACCGCATCGGCGTACATGATGACCTTGCCCTCAACGTGGCGGGCGGCGCGCCCGATCGTCTGGATGAGCGAGGTTCCGCTGCGCAAGTAGCCTTCTTTGTCGGCGTCCAGGATGCCGACCATCGAAACCTCCGGCAGATCGAGTCCTTCGCGCAGCAGATTGATGCCGACAAGCACGTCGAAGGCGCCCAAGCGGAGGTCGCGCAGAATCGCTACGCGCTCGAGCGTGTCCACCTCGCTGTGCAAGTAGCGCACCTTGAAACCCATCTCCAGCAAGAAGTCGGTCAAGTCTTCGGCCATCTTCTTGGTGAGCGTCGTGACCAGCACGCGCTCTTTGCGTTCCACCCGCAGCCGGATCTCTTCCATCAGGTCGTCCACCTGATTGCGCGTCGGGCGAACCTCGACTTCCGGATCCACCAAGCCCGTCGGTCTGATAATCATCTCGACGACCTGCGAGCTGCGTCCCCGCTCGTACGTTCCGGGCGTCGCCGAAACGTAGATCACCTGATTGATGTGCTGATCGAACTCTTCATAGGTGAGCGGACGGTTGTCGAGCGCGCTCGGCAATCGAAAGCCGTGTTCCACGAGCGACTCTTTGCGCGAACGGTCGCCGCCGTGCATGCCGTGCACTTGCGGCAGCGTGACGTGCGATTCGTCTACAAAGAGCAGCCAGTCTTTCGGAAAAAAATCGAGTAGACAGGTCGGCGTCGATCCCGGCTCGCGGCCGGAGAGCGGCCGCGAATAATTTTCGATCCCGTTGCAGTAGCCGACCTCACGCAGCATGTCGAGATCGTACCGCGTGCGCATCTCCAAACGCTGCGCTTCGAGCAGCTTTCCGTTCTCTTTAAAATATTTCAGGCGCTCGGCCAGCTCGTCTTCGATCGAAACGATCGCACGGCGCAATTTTTCGTCCGGCGTAATGAAATGCTTGGCCGGAAAGATCGTCAGCGAATCCTTGCTCTCAACGTACTCGCCGGTGAGCAGGTTGACCACGTTGATCGCTTCGACCTGATCGCCGAAGAACTCGAGGCGATGCACCAACTCCTCATCCACGCCAATGAACTCGAGCGTGTCGCCGCGGACGCGGAAGGTGCCGCGCACGAGGTTCAGGTCGTTGCGGCGGTACTGCATGTCGACCAGCTTACGCAGTAGCGCGTCGCGGTCGAACTCGTCGCCGACGGCGATCTTCTGGGAGAGCTCCATGTAGTCCGAAGGCGATCCCAAGCCGTAGATGCACGAAACCGAGGCGACGATGAGCGTATCGGGCCGCGTCAGCAGCGACTGCGTGGCCGAATGGCGCAGGCGCTCGATCTCGTCGTTGACCGAGCTGTCCTTTTCAATGTACGTGTCGGTGTGCGCGATGTACGCTTCGGGCTGATAATAATCGAAGTACGAGACGAAAAACTCGACCGCGTTTTCGGGAAAGAACTCCCGGAACTCCGCGCATAGCTGCGCGGCCAGCGTTTTATTGTGGCAGAGCACCAACGTCGGCTTCTGCGCGATCTCGATCGTCCGCGCCATCGCCATCGTCTTGCCGCTGCCGGTCACGCCGAGCAGCGTCTGCGTGCGATCGCCGGCGCGAACGCTCGCGCCCAAGGCCTCAGTCGCCGCCGGCTGGTCGCCCGCAAGGCTGAAGGGTGCGACCAGTTTGAATTTGCCCACGCCGCTTAAGGACCGATGCCGGACTCGCCAGGGTTGCGCGCGCCCCTTCGACAATCAAGACTCTTCCATGGGAGAGACCGTTTGAGCCAAAGCCCGCTTCTCTTTAGCGGAAATTCGAATCAAAAGCTGGCCGAAGATATCGCCCGCCGGTTAAAGCTGCACGTCGGCAAGGCCACGGTTTCGAAATTCAAAAATGAAGAGACGCGCGTGCAAATCGGCGAGAACGTGCGCGGCTCTGAAGTTTTCGTCATCCAGTCGATCTGCAAAGCGCCCAACGGCAACGGCGTGAACGACGCCCTGATGGAGCTGCTGCTGATGATCGACGCGCTCAAACGCGCCTCGGCGGCGCGCATCACCGCGGTCGTTCCCTACTACGGCTACGCCAAGCAAGACAAGAAGTCGAGCGGGCGGGAGCCGATCTCCGCCAAGGTCGTCGCCAACATGCTCAAGACGGCCGGCGCCAAGCGTATGGTCACGATGGACCTGCACGCGGCGCAGATTCAAGGCTTCTTCGACGGCCCGGTGGACAATCTCGAAGCGATTGCCACGCTGTGCAACTATTTAAAGAAGGAAGATCTCTGCGACAACCGCGTCGTCGTGGTCTCCCCGGACGCGGGCGGCGTGCACCGCGCGGAACTTTTCGCCAAGCGATTGCGTACTTCGCTTGCCATCGTCTTCAAGCGGCGGCCCGAGCCGGACGTCTCGGAGGTCACCGACATCGTCGGCGACGTGGACGGCAAGATCGCTCTGGTGGTCGACGACATGATCTCGACCGGCGGAACGTTGGCCAAGGCGGCGGAAGCGATCCTGGCGCGCGGCGCCACCAAGGTCCACACGCTGGCCACGCACGGAATATTTGCCGGCGACGCGATAGCGGTGCTGGAAGCCTCGCCGATAGAGAAAGTAATTGTGACCGATACCATCCCGTTCGCGGACATTCTCGAGCATCCAAAGTTCGCGCAGTTATCGATCGCGCAGACATTTGCCGACGCGATCAACCGCATTACCACCAATCGCTCCGTTTCGGAATTATTTACCGAAGACGAGGAAAAAAAAATGAATGAACTTCGTCCGCCGGAGCCGGTAGCGGTACCATAATGGCACAAGAGCTGAACCTTACGATCGAACGCCGTGACGGCGTCGGCACCACGCACGCCCGCGCCATTCGCAAAGACGGGAAGATTCCGGGCATCTTATACGGACACGGCTCGGATCCGCAAGCGATCGCGTTCGCGCGGCGCGGGCTCGATGAAATACTTCATAAAGGCGCCCGCACGTCGCTGATCACGCTGACGATGGACGGCAAGCGCGTCGATACGGCGCTCCTGCGCGAGGTGCAAGTCGATCCGGTCTCGCGCCGGATCGTGCACGTCGACCTCCAGCGCGTCTCGGCCGATGAGACCGTGCAGACGAGCCTGCCCGTCGTGACGGTCGGTACGCCCATCGGCGTGCGTGACTTCGGCGGCGTCATGGACGTCGTGCTGCACGAGCTCGAAGTCGAAGGCCCCGCCAACAAGTTGCCGGACCGGATCGAGATCGACGTGGCTGAGCTGGGCATCCATCAGCACGTCACGGCCGAAGAGATTCGTCTGCCCGAAGGCTTCAAGATGATCACGCCGGCCGACACGACCGTCGTCTCCGTCGAGCCCTCGAAGACGGAACGGCTGCTCGAAGAAGCCGCCGAAGGCGCGGTGGCCGAACAAGCCGAGCCCGAAGTTATCGGTAAGCCCACCGAAGAAGCGCCGGCGCCCGAAGGAGCTCCGGAGTAAAACTCGTCGCCGGACTCGGCAACCCGGGCAAAGAGTACGCAGCGACGCGCCACAACGTCGGCTTCATGGTGGTCGACGAATTCGCGCGCCGGCTCGGCATCGATCGCTGGAAAGTCAAAGACGGCGCGCGCCAAGCATACGATTCGGCGCGCGGCCTCGTCTTGGTAGAACCGCAAACGTTCATGAACAACAGCGGCGTACCGGTGAGGCTGATCGCTTCGTGGTATCGCGTGCCCTCCGAAGCGATGCTGGTCGTCTACGACGACATGGACATTCCGTTCGGCAAGCTGCGGCTGCGCGCGTCCGGCGGTCACGGCGGCCACAACGGTATGCGTTCGATTATCGCAACGATGGGCGAAGACTTCGCGCGCTTGCGCATCGGCCTCGGCCGTCCCGAATATGAAAGCATCGATCACGTGCTGACGCCGTTCACGGCCGAACAGCAGCGGCACGTGCCCGAAATCGTCGCGGCTGCGACCGACGGCGTCATGTGCTGGTTCGAAAAGGGAATTGAAGCGGCGATGCAGTTCGCCAATACGTGGGAGCAGGAGCCGCCGGCTTAGCGGCAGGCCGAAGGCCGGCCCTGCAATCCCGGAATGCGCACACCTGACGGCGGGTGCGTTGCAAAGTACCAGTATCCTAGAAGCGTCGGGCAGATGGGCTGCAGCGCTTGGTCCGCGCCGCGCACGGCTCCGCGGATCGCGCTGACGCGATCGCCCGTCAGCGTAATTGCATACGCGTCCGCGGCGGTATCCAAACTCCGTTCGTAGCTGTTGTAAAACGGCAGCGCCACGAGGTAGACGCAGCCGAGCAGCGCGCCCACCAGCGCAAGGCGCGACACCGGATCGTCGTCGCGCCGGAATCCAATCCGGTCCGCCAGAAAAATCGCCAGCGCCGCGCCAAGCACCAGCATCGCGCCTAGAATCAGCGCCAGGTGCAGCGCGCTATTTGCAACGACCCAGCCGAAGAGCCGCGCGATCACAAACCGCAGCTCCGGCTCGCTTTCACCCGCCACCAGCGTGTCCGACACGACGACGCGCTGCGAGCCGCCCCAGCCGGAAACGTACGCGCTTCCCGCGTGGGTGCGCCGTGCGACAGACTCCACGACAATCGGAACCTGCGTGTTGTCTGCGCGCGCGCGCAGCGATGCGATATCGCTCTGCAGCGCGCCCACGGCCGTCAACGGTCTGAACGTCGAGAAGAGCGGCGCGATGGCAAAGGGTTGAATGTATGTCATCAGCAGCGTGACGCCGATGATGGCCGCGACCGTATATGCGTACCATTGATGCGTACGATCGACCAACCCGAGCACGAGCGCCGCCAGTAAACCGGCAACGATCATCGCGATAACGGTCGTGACGATCCAGCTCGCAAACCAGTAGCGCGTCAGCACGTCGCTCAGGCCCATGATCCACGTCATGCGGTATTGCAAGAACTGCGGTATGAACGCGGCGCCCCGATCGATCAGTGCTAAGATGGCGCCGAACCAGAAACGCACCCAAAACTCCGAACCGGCCGACGCGCGCAGCCGGTCGCGAAGGCGCGCCGAACGCCCCGAATTCCAGAACCACGCCAACACGGCGATCTGCACGACGACGGTAAAAAGCCACACCGGCACGGTGAACTGTTCGAAATGCTGCGCCGCCGCGGCACGGGCCGGATCGACGAGAGCGTAGGGTGATTGCGTCAGCAGCGCATGCGCCGGAATCGCGTTAACGACCCGGTCCAGCGCGTTCGGACGCGTCGCGACAACGAGCAGTTGGATCACGCGCGCACGACCGCGGCTTCCCATCCGAGCGCTTGAGCGACGATCGGTAACTGATCCACGAAGATGCGGCGGCATTCTTCGGCAATCTCGCGATGCTCCAACTGGGTGGACGGATCCGTGCGCAGGTTGATGTAATGGATCCAGTCGCGCACGGTGCCCTTCATATATATCGTGGTCGCCGAGGCGAGCGGCAAAAGAAAACGCGCGGACTCTTTGGCGATGCCCTTGGCGAGCGCTTCTTCATACAGTCGGTAGGCTTCGCCAAAATGCTCGTCCTGCGCGCGTTCGAACCAAGCCAGCGTTTCCGGCGGCAGATCGTCGTGCGAGGATTGACGATTCTGCGGATCCTGGCGCCGCGGATGCACGCGCTCGATCTTCTGCAGCTCGGCATAGCGAAGACTGAACTCTTGAAAATGCATCGATCGATGCCGGATGATCTGCGCGCTGATGCTGCGCGTGGTTTGGATCTCGATGCACAGGTCGGCCATCTCGAAGACGGACCAGTGGCCGTTCTTGATGCAGTAGCGCAACAGGCCCGCGACGTTGGGATTGTCTTGGTTCGCCGGGTTGCTCACGCGCGCGCAATAGCCCATCAAACGTTCCGCGTCGGGCGTAATCCAAACGAGCTTGCATGCCATGCCCGGGGGTTCGCGCCCCGTAGTCCGTTTGCTTTTAGCGGTGCACGGCGAAGCTGCCGCGTCCGTCCGGAAACGCGACGCGGTCCCTTCCTGAGCGTTTGCTGTGATACATCGCCGCATCCGCAATCTCGAGCAGTTCGTTCGCGGAGACCGCGTCGTATGGATAGGCGGCCACGCCGATGCTCGCCGTGATCGGCAGAGCGACGCCGAAATCACAGCCGCGCACGGCGTCGCAGAACTGCTGCGCGCGCGCGATCGCGTCGGTCTTATGCGCGTTGCGAAGGATCGCGCAAAACTCGTCGCCGCCGTTGCGCGCGCCGACGTCAACGCCGGGAATTAAGTGATCGCGCAGCAGCTCCGCCAGCCGCTGCAGGATCGCGTCGCCTGCCGCATGCCCGTACGTATCGTTTATCCCCTTGAAGCCATCGGTGTCGACGAACCAAAGCGCCAAGCTGGTGTGCGATGCACACGCTGCGCCGCGAAGATCCTCTTGCAGGACACTCCGGAAAGCGCGCGCGGTATGAAGGCCCGTCAAGCCGTCGTATGTTGCACTCGCGCGATCGGCTTCGCGCTCAATTGCCAGCGCGTACGGCACCGCGGCATGGGCGATCGTTCTTGCCAGCAGATCGGCGTCCGCAACCGCGCGCCTTGCCGACGCATAGACGATCGCCAGCAGCGAGCGGCCCGCATACATCGGAACGGCAAGTCCGGCGCGGTCCGTCGGAATGACCGCATCGGCGCCGGGGACCAGCGCAACACGATGTCCGCGCCGGGCAGCCTGCGCCGGCAGCGTATCGCCGTCGATCCGCAAACGCAGGCCCCCGTAGTATTCAGCGCGCCCGCCGGCTGAAAAAACGCAGCGCAATTCTTCGGCATCAGGCCGGAACACCAGCATCGCATCGACCGCCGGTTCGAGCGATGACAACGCCGCGGCCAGCACACTCAGCAGCGTTTGCGCCGATTCGAGGGACGCCGCCGTAATCACACCGGCTGCTTCGAGCAGCGCCCGCTCCGACCGGGCAGCCTCGCAGCAACGCGCGTGCACCCGCACCCAGGGCAATTGCATATGGTGAACAGGTGCCCGTGTCGAACGACGCCGCTGTGCCTACGACACGGCTGATGCGCGCTCGCGTGAACGAGCGCCTGACGCAAGCCGCTCGTTTTCCTGTGACGCTCATCGTTGCTCCCGCCGGCTTTGGCAAAAGCGTGGCGCTGCGCGATTTTATCGCGAGTGCGCAACTCGACGTGCTTCGTCTCGACCTGCGTCGCGAGGACGCGACGTTGCTCGAGTTCGTGCGCCGTTTAAGCGAGTCGATTGCGCCG
Source organism: Candidatus Rubrimentiphilum sp. (assembly GCA_035710515.1). Classification (NCBI taxonomy): domain Bacteria; kingdom Bacillati; phylum Vulcanimicrobiota; class Vulcanimicrobiia; order Vulcanimicrobiales; family Vulcanimicrobiaceae; genus Candidatus Rubrimentiphilum; species Candidatus Rubrimentiphilum sp. The sequence continues at coordinate 262,951 of DASTDE010000004.1, forward strand.
GTTGCGCCGAGCGCGAGCGCGACCTTTCCGGCCCTGGCCGAACGCATTATGGCAACCTCTCAACCCGTGCGCGAACTCTCGGACTGGTTTGTCGTACATCTGAAGGCGGTTTCCGGAACGATCGTCATCGACGATCTGCATTACGCGGCGGCCGACCTCGCATCGGTCGCGTTCCTCGCCGACGTCGTCGAACGCACCAGCGGCCCGATCTCGTGGATCATCGCCGCGCGCACGGACGTCGGTTTGCCGATGGCGAGCTGGATTGCGTATGGACGCATGGACTTTGCGGTCGGCGAAGACGACTTGCGTTTCACGCCCGACGAGGCGTTAGCGGCAGCCGGCGATTCGGCAGCGCCGATCGAACCGCAAGAAGTCGAAGCCCTTCGCAAGTTTACCGACGGCTGGCCCGTCGCGTTGAGCATTGCGCTACGCACGCGCACTCGGGCCGGCGACCTGCCCTCGGCAACGAGCGGCACGCGCGATCTGGTCTATCGCTATCTCGCCGAGCAAGTCTTTGGAAGTCTGTCCCCGCTGCAGCGCGCCTTCTTGCTGGCCAGCAGCGTGTTCTCGTCCTTCGACGCCGCGATCGTCGACAAGCTCGGCGCGACGCCCGAGTTTCTCGCCGACCTGCGCCGCGACGTGACGTTCCTCGTGCAGACGTCGCAAGGCGACTACCGCTACCACGATCTCTTCCGCGAATTTCTTGAAAGCGAACTGCTGCGCCGCGGGCACCATGAATGGCACGCGGCGATTCGCCGCGGCGCCGCGATCATGGAAGCGCAAGGCGACGACGCCGCGGCGCTCCGGCTCTACGCGCGCGCCCGCGACGCCGGCGCGATCGGACGCATCGTAGAGCGTGCCGGGATCGGACTCTTCGAACGGGGCGAAGGCGAAACGCTGCGGGCCGCGCTCGGCGCGTTGACCGACGATGAATTGCGCGGGCAGGCCATGCTCTTGGGAGTCCGCGCCATGCTCGAAGCCGCGCGCGGTCATTTCGAAGCCGCCGAACCGGACTTCATCGCGGCGATCGAGCGTTCTAACGACGTCACGCTCCGGCTGAACTTGGTGCATCGCTATGCGGTGGAGTTGGTCCGCAACGGCCGCGACTGCGTCGCGCTGTTGGAACCGTACGCGCGCGATGCGAACCTTCCGGCGGCGTTGCAGCTGCCTATCTTGGGCACGCTGGCAACTGCCTATGCGGGAACGGGAGCCATCGACAACGCGGCGCGCACGATCGAGCGCGCCCTGAAGCTGCTGAACTCCGAAACGGCGGACGAGACGCGCGCGCGGCTCAATCAGCAGGCGGCTTACATCTATCAATTCAGCGACACGGCGCGCGCGCGCAAATACGCCGAGCTTTCGATCGAGATTGCGGTCGCCAAGAATCTGTACGACGTCGCTGCCCGCGCGTGCAGCGTCCTCTTTGCGATTTCATATAACGAAACGCCCGACTCAGCCGGGCTGCTGGCGATCTTGGACCGGCTGATCGAATTTGCACGCAAGGGCGGCAGCGAACAGACCCGTCTGTACGGATTGATCGCATCTTACGATCTCCACGTTGAGCGCGGTGAGGAAGACGCGCTCGCGCAGATCGAAGGCGAGCTCGAGCAAACTCACGCCGCGCTTCCGCTGGCCAGCACCGAGATGCTCATGCCGGCGCGCGCGCTGCGAAGCACGTGGTCCGGAGATTTTGCCGCGGCGTTCGCGCTGCTGAAGGATTCGCCACGCGAGCAGCGCGACGAGGAGCGGCGCGCACTTGCGGCCGCGCAAGTTGCGCTCTATGCGTTTGCGGCCGGAATGGAGGATGACGGCAACGCCGCGATGTTCGCCGCTTCCGAAGCGCTCGACGAGAAGGCCGCTACCAGCGTTCAGGTAATTCGCGCGCGGCTTTTTTTAGCGCTGGCCGAACTGCTGCGCGGTCGCTCCGGCGCGGCGCACCGGCACTCCGTTGCGGCCGAGCGAGCCTGCGCCGCGCACATGCATCAGCTGCGCGCGTTCGCGCACGCAGTTCACGTGGCCGAACGCGTGCAGCTCGGCCAAGCCGAAAGCACCGAATGGCAATCGGCGTTGGAACGCTTGGGCGCCGCCGGTTTCGGCGGGATCGCGCGCATGCTGGCCGCCTTGCCACTCGGACGCGAATCCAGCGAGCGATACACGTCGCTCACCGCATCCGAGCGTCAGATACTTGCACTGCTGGCGCAGGGAGCCAGCAGTAAGGACGTGGCGGCGAAGACCGGCAGAAGCCCGCAGACGGTCGATACGCACATCCGCTCGATCTGCCGAAAACTGGGGTGTAGCGGGCGGCGGGAGGCCGTCGCGTTAGCAACCAGCCGCGGCTGGGTAGAAACCAGCGCCGGGACGGAGCCTTAGCTTGCCTACTCGTTCGCTTTATTTTATCGGATTGGCAGCACTCTTGGCGGCTTGCGGAAGCTCGCACAGCCTCATTCCGCCTAGCTCCACGTCGCCAATCCACAGCGCGGACGTCACCATGGCCCCCGCGGGGAACGGCGCGACCGGACTGCCGGGCGGTAACGGGGCGACCGGATTGCCGGGCGGCAACGGCGCGACGGGGCTGCCAGGCGGCAACGGGGCGACCGGACTGCCGGGTGCATTGCTCGCGTGCTCCCCTGTAACGGTTCAAGGGCAAGGCGCCTGCACGATTGCGATCAACATCAACATTCCGCCGGTCTCCGACGTCACGACTCCGTCGAACTTGTTGCCCGGCCTGCATCCCGGCGATCTGCAGAACGCTTACGGCTTGCCGGTTCAAAGCGCGGGCGGTACCGTCGCCATCGTCGATGCTTACGACGATCCCGCGGCCGAAGCCGATCTCGCGATCTTTCGCGCGGCGTACGGCTTGCCGCCGTGCACCACCGACAACGGCTGCTTCCGTAAGGTCAACCAGCAGGGACAAAGCGGATCGTATCCGGCTGCCGACGTGGCGTGGGGCGAAGAGATCTCACTGGATCTCGACACCGTTTCCGCCGTCTGTCCGAACTGCTCGATCGTTCTCGTGGAAGCCAACTCAGCGCTGATCGACGATCTCGGCGCCGGCGTAGACAGCGCTGCGAGACTTGGCGCGAAAGCGATTAGCAACAGCTATTACGCGTACGAGTGGTCCGGCGAAACGCAAGAGGACGTTCACTACAATCACCCGGGTTCAGCGATTACGGTAAGCGCCGGCGACCAAGCTGCGCCGTTTTATCCGGCGGCTTCGCAGTACGTCACGTCAGTCGGCGGCACGACGCTTTCGGGAAGCGCCGGATCGTGGAGCGAATCGGCGTGGACGTACGGCGGACAGGGCTGCAGCGCATACGTCGCGCGCCCGTCGTGGCAACCGAAAACCGCTTGCAAAACGCGCGCGACAGTTGACGTCGCCGCGGTCGCCGATCCGCAGACCGGCGTCTCGATGTATGATTCGCTCGCGGGCGGCTGGCTGGTAGCCGGAGGCACGAGCATCGGCGCACCGCTCATCGCGGCGGCGTACGCGCTGTCGGGCAATCCCGCCGGGCCCGCGTATTCATACGCGCACCGATCGGCGTTTCACGACATTCCGCCGGCAGGCTACGATCTGCCGACTGGCCTGGGCTCACCGAACGGCACCACCGGTTTCTAACACCTGTCCCCAGCGCAGATCAGTTGTTCAGAGCGCAGATCCGTTGCAGCGCAAATTCTTTGCAGCGCAGATGCGCTTTGCGAAGATGGGGTTGGCTGCGACCGCTAAACATACTCGCGGTCGCGGACAATCCCATCGAGCATTCAAGCCGCAGGCGTCAGTAGCTCCACCGAATCGTAGACTCTGAACAGCTGATCGAAGCCCGCTAGCGACAACAGTTTTCGAACGAACGCCGAGTTCACCAGAATGACGGCGGGTTCGACTTTGTGGTCTTCGCGGTAATGGCGCAGCTCGAGGAGAGCCGCCAGCAGCGTGTCCGTAACGTGCCGAGCGCCCGAAAGGTTGATGACGATGCGATCCGACGTATAGGCAGGTTCGAGCCTGCGGTGCAGTTCGTCCAGTCTATACGAGTCCCACTCGCCCGGTACTGATATCATCATGCTCCGAGCATAGCGGCCCGGTCTGCGCCCGGCTCTACCCGGTTTTCGGTATATTGGCGCCTCCTTGCAATCTGTACGCTTAACGGCAAGGAGGAGACCCCATGAAGAAATTTGCAGCCCTCGCTGTCGCCGCCGCGTTATTGACGGCGTGCGGGGGACACGGCAACTCTACGATGCCGCCGCTCGGCAACATGTCGCAGTCCGGAACCGGTTCGACTAAGACCGCGTCGCTGGCCGCGGCCCCGTCCGGCTGGTCGAATACGAACACACAAGCTCTGCCCATCGCGAACGCGAGCGACCTCGGCGTGGCAAGCGCGACGCAAGCGATCACGGTGCGCGTGGGACTTCAACTGCACAACATGCAGCAGCTGCAACAAGTCATCGCGAGCGGCCAAGAACTCGACGACGGAGCCTTTATGGCGACGTACGCGCCGACCTCAAGCGACGTTTCCGCGGTGACGGCCTATCTCCAAAGCCAAGGCTTCAGCAATATTTCCGTTGCGCCGAACAATCTGATCGTCAGCGCCACCGGTTCGATCGGGCAGGCGCAGACCGCATTCAATACTTCGATCCACTCCTTCTCCGGCGGCGGAACTTCGTTTATTGCCAACGTGGCGCCGGCATTCGTGCCGCAATCGCTTTCGGGAATCGTCGTAGCGGTTCTCGGACTCAACGACATGCAGGCGTTCAAACCGACGCCGCAGGTGACGTCGTGCCAAGTCTTCGGCGTCTCCTCGCCTTCGCAACAGTGCCTGCGCTTTTACGATCCGGCGACGTTCCAGAAAGTCTACGACGCTGCCGGCGTACCGGCGGCAAACAATACACCTATCGCAATTATGGCCGAGGGTGACGTGAATCAGTCGATCTCGGACCTTCGCTTGAACGAGCAGAAGTTCGGATTGCCGCAAGTCCCGGTGAACGTGGTACAAGTCGGGCTTGCCAGCCCGGACACCGCGGGTGACGGTGAGTGGACGCTCGACACGGTCTATTCCAGCGGGATCGCGCAGAACGTAAAAGCGCTCTACATCTACGACACGACCTCGCTCACGAACTCCGACGTCGCCAACGAGTACAACGCGTGGGTCACGCAGCATAAGACGAAGATCGGCAACTCATCCTTTGGCGGCTGCGAGTTCTTCCCGTACCTCGACGGATCGATGATCCTCGACGATGAGGTTCTCGCGCAAGGCGCAGCCGAGGGAATGACGATGTTCGTTTCCACCGGTGACAACGGCGGATACTGCAACAACTTCGTCGACACGAACGGCGCGCCCGGCGGCGCACCCTTCACCGAGTATCCCGCATCGTCGCCCTACGTCGTCGCAGTCGGCGGAACGGATCTGTTCAGCAAAGCCGACGGCAGCTACCAGGGAGAGAATTCGTGGGAAGCCGGCGGCGGAGGCCTAAGCCAATTCGAATACCCGCCATACTGGGAGCAGCAGACGCAGACCGTCAACAGTGCGGGAACACTCCTGTTCCGCGGATTGCCGGACGTCGCGATGGATGCGTCACTTGAAACCGGTGCCGAAACGTGGGGCGGGCAAGCCGCCAACGGTGCGTGCACGCCGTGCGTAACGGGCGGCACGAGTCTGGCGTCGCCGCTTGCGGCCGGAGTCTGGGCGCGGTTGCAATCCGCGCACGGTAACCGGCTCGGCTTCGCCGCGGTCGCACTGTACCGGAACTTCCAAACGCACACCGCAGGAGCTACGCTCACAGGTCCGCCGCCGACGGCGCCCTACGGCGGATTCCACGACGTGCTAAGCGGCTCGAACGGACTCTACGCAGCCGCGCCGGGCTATGACTACACGACGGGTCTCGGCAGCTTCGACATCGCCGTGATGAATAGCCAAATCGGCCAGTAACGATCCCCATAGGGGGCTGCAAAAGAGGGACGCCGTCTGGAGAACGGCGTCCCTCTTAGTTTTAGGATCCTAACGTAATGGTCAACGTCTTTCCAAAAGGCTTGGGGCAAGCGCTGCCGATGTTCGTCGGGCGGCCGCTCCCGTCGTTGCCGTACTCGGCTTTCAAACACGCGCCCGGACGCACTTTGAAAACCGCGCGGCCGGATGCATCGGTCGTGTGCGTCTCCAAACTGACGATGGAATAGCTCGCTCCCATTGTATACATCCTAACGAATGCGTGCTTGGCGGGCGCGCCGCTGGGAAGCTTGACCGTAACGGTCACCGTGGCCGCACTTGCCCCCGCCGGCAGCGCGATGAAAAGAAACGATGTAACAAATACCGCAAGCGCTCTCATCGACATGTGAACCTCCTGCTATTTTTTGGTAAGCGGTTTGGCCGGATTGCCGGCAACGCGATCGCCCGGAGCGACGTCCTTTGTAACGACCGAACCTGCGCCGGTCAGCGCTCCGTCGCCGATCGTGACCGGCGCGATCAGCGAGGTGTTCGAACCGATCATCACGTCGCGCCCGATAACCGTCTTGTTCTTGCGCTTGCCGTCGTAGTTACACGTGATCGTGCCGGCGCCGATATTGGTGTTTTCGCCGATCTCCGAATCGCCGATGTAGGTGAGGTGACTGGCTTTGACGCCGCGCGCCAGCCGCGAACCCTTGACCTCGACGAAGTTCCCGATGCGCACGTCTTCACCGAGTTGCGCTTCGTTGCGGATGTGTGCGAACGGGCCAATGCTCGCGCGGTCTCCGGCACTGGAATCAAACATCGTGCTCTCGCGCACCGTGACTTCATCGCCAAGCCGCACGTTCGACAGGCGTGAGTTGGGGCCGATCACGCAGCGCTCGCCGATCTCGCTCAGGCGGCTGACGGTGGTGTTCGGATAGATAACTGTATCGGGGCCGATCAGCAGCTCCGGCTCCAAGTACGTGCTGCCCGGGTCGATGATGGTGACCCCGTCGCGCATGTGCTGCGTGCAAATCCGTTCGTTCATCTCTCTGCGCGCCTGCGCGAGTTCGGCGCGGTCGTTAATCCCAAGCACGTGCAGCGGATCCGCCGCCACGACCGGCGTAACGCGCTTCCCGGCGCGCACGAAATCCGCAACGGTGTCCGTCAGGTAATATTCCTTTTGCGCGTTGTCGTTGCGCAAACGCGCCACGGACTCTCGCAGGGCAGGCTCCTCGAAGGCATAGATCCCGGCATTCACTTCGTCGATCGCGAGCTCGTCCACGTTCGCATCGCGTGCCTCGACGATGCGCTCTACGCCGCCGTTCTTGCGCACGATGCGGCCGAAGTTCGACGGTAAAGACACCCGCGCCGTGACCAGCGCCAACGCGTTCGAGCCGTCCAGCGCGCCCAGCACGCCGGCAAACAAATCCTCCGGCACCAGCGGCATGTCGGCATACGCGACCAGCATGCGTCCCGACCCGTCCGCGCGCAGAGCATCCAGCGCGATGCGCACCGCATGACCGGTTCCGAGCTGCTCTTCTTGCAGCACGCCGGCAACGCCGAATTCACCGATGCGAAGTTGCAACTCGGGATTCGTAACGACGAGGATATCCTCAACGCCGGCCTTGCGAAGCGCACGTATGACGTACCAAAGCATCGGACGGCCGCACAGTTCGTGCAGCACTTTTGCGGTGGAGCTCTTCATGCGCGTGCCCTTGCCCGCGGCCAGCACGATTGCTCGAATGCTCATGCGGTCGGCTCGTCTTCGGCGCCGGGCGGCTCGAGTCTCTTCCACTCTTTGAGTTCGGCCGCGGAGACGCCGCCCAGCACTTCGAGCGCGTGCCGTAACCGTTCGCGCACGATATCGCGGCCCAACAGCTCGACTGCATCATACAACGGCACGGACGTGGTGCTTCCCGTAATCGCAACATAGAATGGCCGCGTGGCGTCGCGGAGCTTCACGTCAACGGTAGCCGCGACGCCTTTGAGAACGGCTTCGATTTCGCCGGTCTCCCAGCTGCGCAGCGCGTCGAACCCCCACGTTGCCAGCTGCAGCGCTTTGCGCAGCGTCGTGTCGTCCAATTTGCCCGTTCTGAGTTGTTCCGCGGCGACGTCGAGCCGGCCCGAGAAGAAAAACGCCAACAGCGGCCCGAGATCGCTCAGTCGTTCGATGCGCGGCTGTGCCAAGGCCGCAATGCGCCGAAGCCTGGCGGCATCAAACCCCCATTCCGTGGTTTTTGCTAGGAATGCGTCGAGATCGCAGCGCTCGCGAATGTACCGCCCGTTCAACCAATCGAGCTTCGGCACATCGAAGACGGGACCGCCCAACGAAATATGTTCGACCGCAAAGCGATCCGTCATCATCGCCAGATCCATTATCTCGTCGCCAGGCGGCGGCAAGACGCAGAGCAGTCCCAAGAAGTTCAGCAGTGCGTCGGGCAGATAGCCCATCGCTTTGTAGAATAAGATGCTCGTCGGATTCTTGCGTTTGCTCAGTTTGCTCTTGTCGGGATTGCGTAAGAGCGGCAGGTGCAAAAGTTGCGGCGGCTCCCATCCGAAATACTTGTACAGCAGCAAGTGCTTGGGCGCGGACGACAGCCACTCTTCGCCGCGAAACACGTGCGTAATCTCCATCAAATGGTCGTCGACGACGTTGGCGAGATGGTAGGTCGGCATGCCGTCGGACTTCATGAGCACTTGCATGTCGACGCTGGACCAATCGATCTCGATCGCGCCGCGCTTGAGGTCGTTCACGACGCAGACGCCTTCGGCCGGCACGCTCAGACGCACGACGTATGGAATTCCTTGCGCTTCTTTCTTCGCAACATCGTCCTTGTTGAGACTCGTGCAGAGGCCATCGTAACGTGAAGGCAGCTTCGAGGCGCGCTGCGCGGCGCGCATATCTTCCAGCCGCTGCGGCGTGCAGAAACACTTGAACGCATTGCCGGCGTCGAGCAGCTTCTGCACGTATTCGCGATAGATCTCCGAGCGTTCGCTCTGCCGGTATGGCCCGTGCGGGCCGCCGACGTCGGGACCCTCGTCCCAGCTCAACCCCAGCCAGTGCAACGAATCGAGAATCGCGCGCTCCGATTCGCGCGTGCTGCGCGCGCGATCCGTATCCTCGACGCGCAAGACGAACTTGCCGCCGTTCTTTTTTGCGAAGCAATAGTTGATCAGCGCGACGTACGCAGTCCCCACGTGCGGATCGCCGGTGGGCGATGGCGCGATACGCGTTCTAACGGTCAGAGGTCACCCGACGAGTTCGCGGCGGCTGCCGCACTCGCGCTCGACGAACGAAATGATGTCGGCGAGCGGGGCGCCGGGCGTGAATATCTCTCTGACGCCAAGCCGCTTCAGCTCCGCGGCGTCTTCGGGCGGAATCGTGCCGCCGCCGAAAAAGACGATGTCTTGCGCGCCTTGCGCCTTGAGCTGCTCGACGATCAGCGGGAACAGCGTCATGTGGGCGCCGCTGAGGATCGAGAGGCCGATGCCGTCGGCGTCTTCCTGAATTGCGGTCTGTACGATCTGCTCGGGCGCTTGAAAGAGTCCGGTGTAGATCACTTCCATGCCGGCGTCGCGTAGCGCGCGCGCGATCACTTTCGCGCCGCGATCGTGACCGTCGAGTCCGGCTTTGGCGATCACGATGCGCAGCGGTCTAGCCACGCTCGGCCGGCTCCCCGGTGCGTTCGAGCTCCAAACTCAAGCGCAAAGCTTCTTCGAGTTTCGCCATCACCTGTTTAAGCGTTTCAGCTTCAACAAGCTTTTGCTCTTCAGTGAGTGTAGCCATGCTAGAACGCGACTTTCTCGGTGTAGCGGCCGTACACGCCGGCCATCGCTTGCACGATCTCGCCTTCGGTCAGATACGCGTTCACGCAGGCGATCAGGTGCGGCATCACGTTGTCGGATGGATCCGCGCAGGCTTGCTTGAGCCGCTCGAGTGCGGCTTGAGCCGCGGCCTGATCGCGATCTTGGCGCACTTGCGCGACCGAGCGCGCTTGTTCGCGTTCCATCTCTTGGCCGATCCGGAGCAATTCGAAATCGTACTTCTCTTCAGGTTTTTCGAACGCGTTGACGCCCACCACGATACGATCCTTGGTTTCAAGCGAACGCTGGTAGCGGTAACTGGCGTCGGCGATCTCCCGTTGAAAGAAGCCGGCCTCGATCGCTTCCACCACGCCGCCGTATTCTTCGATGCGCTTAAAGTAGTCTTCCGCCTGGCGCTCCAGTTCGGAGGTGAGCGCTTCGATGAAGTACGAGCCGCCCAGCGGATCGGCGACGTTGCCGACGTTGGTTTCGTAGGCCAGAACTTGTTGCGTGCGCAGCGCGATCTCGGCGGCCTTCTCGGACGGCAGCGCGAGCACTTCGTCCATCGAATTGGTGTGCAGCGACTGCGTTCCGCCCAGCACCGCGGCCATCGCTTCGAACGCCACACGCACGATGTTGTTCTCGGGCTGCTGCGCGGTCGCGCTGCAGCCGGCGGTCTGCGTATGGAAACGCAGCTGCAGCGAGCGCGGATCCTTGGCGCCGTAGCGCTCGCGCATGTGGCGGGCCCAAATCCGGCGGGCCGCGCGAAACTTACAGATTTCTTCGAAGAAGTCGATGTGCGAATTGAAGAAAAACGAGAGACGCGGCGCAAACGAATCGACATCCATTCCCGCCGCCATGCACGCTTCCACATATGCGAAACCGTCGGCCAGCGTGAAGGCGAGTTCTTGCGCGGCCGTGGAACCCGCTTCGCGGATGTGATAGCCGCTGATCGAGATCGTGTTCCAGCGCGGCATCTCGTCGCGGCAGAAGCGGATCATGTCTACGATCAGTCTCATATGCGGACGGGGCGGAAAGATCCATTCCTTTTGCGCGATGTATTCTTTGAGGATGTCGGCCTGCACGGTGCCGCCGAGTTTGGCGCGCGGGATGCCCTTCTTTTCGGCCGCTGCAATATAGAGCGCGAGCGCGATGCACGCCGGCCCGTTGATCGTCATCGAGGTCGTGATGTCGCCCATGTCGATGCCGTCGAAGAGCACGTCCATATCGGCGAGCGAATCGATCGCGACGCCGCACTTGCCCACCTCGCCCAACGCTTGCGGCGCGTCGGAGTCGAATCCCATGAGCGTGGGCATGTCGAACGCAACGGAAAGCCCGTGCTGACCGTGCGACAGCAAAAAGTGATAGCGCTCGTTGGTCTGCTTGGCGTTGCCGAATCCCGCAAACTGGCGCATCGTCCAAAGACGATCGCGATACATGTTGGGATGGATGCCGCGCGTGTACGGATATCCCGACGGCCAGCTGAGATCGCGGGCGAGATCGAGATCGACGTCGTCCGGACCGTAGACGGCCTTTAAAGGAAGATCCGAGATCGTCCGGTCGACTGCGCCCGAACCAGGGCCGGACCGGCCCCTGCCTTTGGCGGAAGCGGCCTGCCAGCGTTCTTTCTGTTGGGCGAACTCGTCATCCGGAGTCTGCGCGCCCGACCCGTTCGAGCGGTCGATCATTTTAGCCACTGTTTTGGGCTTCCTCAGGAGCCGTCACAATCCCGGGCGGCGATAAGCGCCTGCTGGATGAGGGGCCTTCCCTGGTTGCGGAGCGCGGCATTCAATTGGCTCAACCGGTAGAATTTTAGCGCGGCCGCGCTGATCGGCGCGGGCGGCGTGCTGACGAGCTTCGGATCGTAGTCGGCCACGGCCGGCAGCGGCGTGTAGAACTGCGGCGCCGGCGCGGGTGTCGGGGCCGTTGGCATCGTGTCGTATCCGGATGGAGGCCCGAGTTGACTCTGACTGCTGCCGCCGGCGTTGCCGGAGCCAAAAGCGCTGTTCACGGTTTGCAAGACGTCCGTTCCGTAGTTGTCCACGATCGTGCCGTATATCTCGTTGTAGCGATCCGCCGTCGCGCGTTCGAGATCGATGACGTTCTGCACGCGCTGCCGCATGGCGTCCACCTTCGGCACTTTGCCGACGGGATAGGCCGCGTACGATTGCTGCAGCAGGATCTCTACTTGATTGATGGCGGCGATGAGATTGGTGCTGGCCTGATCGATTTTCGACGCGTAGAGCTGGACGCCGTCCTGCAGTTTCGTTTTCGAATATTTTGCGAGTTGCCGTTCGTCATCTTGAATCTGTGCCGTGAGCGTTCGGTATTGCGCTTGCATGCGCGCGAGCGGCAGGACGACGTTGTGCAGCGTGCTGCATACCGGGCTGACCTTCTCGTGAATGATGGTCGGCGGCGGCTGAAAGACCGGCAGCGGCGCGGGCGTCGGCGTGGCCGCGATGACCACGGCAAGCACTATCGGAAGCGTACTCATACTCCGTCGCAATCATGCGCGGCGATCAGCGCTTGCGCTTCGAGCGCGGGCCCTTCGTGGTGAAGCAAATCTTTGAGTTCCCACAGCGCGGACCATTTTAAGGTGCGCATTCTCAGATTGGCAGGCGCGGAGCTCGCGAGTTTCGGATCGTTGTCGGCGACCGACGCGGGCTTCGGCTGCGCGTCGTTCGGAATCTCCGGCAGTGACGGCGGCGTCAAATCCGTGGGGAATGGTGTTGGGCTGGCCTGCGGATTAAGATTCGGCGCGCCAACCATTTTATTCAAACTGTTCTCAATGCCGGTGACGCCGTCGTTGTCGACCGCCGCTCCATAAGCGGCCGAGTAGTTGTTGGCGATCAGGCGCTCGATGTCGACGACGTTCTGAACCCGCTGGCGCAAGGCGTCGACTTTCGCGTTTTTTCCCTGCGGATACGCGCGGTACGATTTTACGAGTTGCGTTTCCATGTCGGCGATGTTGGCCAGCATATTCGTCGCAATCATGTCGCTCTGCGCTAACCGCAAGAAAACTCCGTCACCTAATTTCGTGTTCCGGTACTTTTGAATCTCTAAGTAATTGCTCTTGATCTGGTCGGTCAGCGCGCGGTTCTTGATGTTCATTTGGGCGAGCGGAATCACCAGCTGGTGCAGCGTCGAACAGACCGGGCTCACGCGCTCGTGGAGAATGGTGGGCGGCAGCGGCGACGGCGTGGCAGCTGCAATAACGACGCTCAACAGCCATGCGGTCATAGCTTAAAGACCTTTCACCGAGGCGCGCACGTGCGGAACGCGACCCGGCTCGTCGGAAACCTCCGAGGCCATGCCAAATGCATGCAGTACCCTTTCGGCAGCGGCATAAGGATCGACTCCGGCCGCCAGATCGCTGCTCAGCTGCCGTTCGAGCTTCCGCTGCAGCTGTCCGAGGGCCAGCTGCCGCACTTGGTGCGTGAACGCCTCGCGCTGCTTCTCGGCGAGCTCGCCCGAGCTGCGCAGGTACGCAACGTGGCGCTCGATTCCGGCCCAGAGCTCGTCGACGCCCTCTCCGCTGGTCGCCTGCGTCATTATCAACTCCGGAACCCACCCGCTGAAGTCGAGCATCTCCATCATCGAACGAATCTCGTGCTTGAGTTGATTCGCCATCGGGTGATCCTTTTTGTTCACCACGAAAATGTCGGCGATTTCGAGTATTCCCGCTTTAAGTACTTGAATGCTATCGCCACTGCCCGGCTGGAGCGCAACGATCGTCGTCTGCGCGAGCTCTGCGATCTCGATCTCCGACTGGCCGACGCCGACGGTCTCGATCACGATCACGTCCATCCCGAAAGCGTCCATCAGCAGCACCGCATCGGCCGTCGCGCCGGCAAGTCCGCCCAAGTGTCCGCGGCTCGCCATCGACCGGATGAAAACCGAACTGTCGGTGAAGTGTTCAGTCAATCGAATGCGATCGCCTAACAGCGCTCCGTGCGAAAACGGCGAGCTCGGATCGACGGAAATGACGCCGACGCTTTTTCCGAGCGAGCGTGCCTTGCGAACCAATGCGTTGCCGAGGGTTGACTTGCCGACGCCGGGCGGTCCGGTGAGCCCGATCGTCATTGCGCGTCCGGTCTGCGGAAAGAGATGGCGAATCAGCTCCGCGCCGCGTCCCGACTCGGCGCGGCTGATCGCGCGAGCCAGCGCGCGCGGGGAATGGGCGCGAAATTGCCGCAAAAGGGTCGAGTGATCGCCGGAACTCAAAGTATCAGAAGGATTGCGGCAGCCTTGGCGGTTGTCCTTGCCCTGCAGAGCACGCCCGCGCGCGCGCAAAGCCTGATCGTTCCGCTGACGGGCAACCGCTCCCGAACCATCGCCCCCGCCTCGCTCTTCCACACGCTTTTTTCGGATTTCTTCAGCGAGCGCGACGGCACGACGTATGTCCAAACCGGCGACATTCCGGCGATGTGGCTGCGCGATTCTTCCGCGCAAACAATTCCCTACGTCCGCTTCATTTCGGCGTATCCGATCTTGTCCGTACGATTCTTAGGCGTTATCGAACGCAACGCGCGAAACATCGCCACCGATCCGTACGCCAATGCGTTCACAGCCGATTACCATATTTGGGAGCGCAAGTGGGAGGCCGACTCGCCGGCTTGGCCGGTGCTGCTGGCGTGGATCTTCCGCCGCCAAAGCTCGACGCGCGCGCTCTTCACGCAAGCGTTCCATCACGCGTTGCGCACTAGCGTCGACACGTGGCGCTGCGAGCAGCTGCACGCGACTTGCAGCCGCTATCACCTGCACCTGCAAGACGAGCCGTTCAATCGCGACACGGGGATGGTCTGGACCGCGTATCGTCCGTCCGACGACGAAGTCCGCTATCATTTTAATATTCCGCAAGAAGCGATAGTCGCAATCGCCCTGCAAGCCGTCGCAGCGCTGGCCATCGACGGCTACGGCGACCACAACCTGGCCAACGAAGCGCGCTCGATGGCCGGCGAGATCGAGCGCGGCATCCAACTCTACGGACGTGTCTGGCGTCCCGAGCTGGGCGGTTGGGTCTATGCGTATGAAACCGACGGACTCGGCAATCAACTGCTGGCCGACGATGCGAACCTTCCGAATCTCACGTCGCTGCCGTATCTCGGCTGGTCGTCGGCGACGGATCCGGTCTATTTGAACACGCGCGGTCTTGCGCTCTCCTCCGCCAACCCGTGGTACTATCGCGGAACCTACGCTTCCGGGCTGGGCAGCGAGCACACGCCGGCGGGCTACGTCTGGCCGCTTGGAATTATCGCGCGCGCTTTAACGGCGACGTCGTCGCGAGAAACGTCGGCCAGCATCACGACGCTGGCCGAAACGGACAGTCGCGACGGGCTGATTCACGAAAGTTTCGACGCAAACGCGTATTGGGTTTTTACGCGCGCGGAGTTCGGCTGGGCAAACGCACTTGGCGCCGAGCTGCTCTTTCGCAGTTTAGCGGGTTTTTCGGCGACGCCGTTCACGACGGACGGCACGATTATCTCGCCGTTCGAACACCTCAGCCCCACGCCCACGCTGGTCTCGCCGATGGTTCAGATCTACAACGCGAGCTTATTGTATGGAGCGCTAAATCAGCTGTTGATCGAGGCAAACGGCCGGACGATTCTTCCGGGAGCGCCGGGCATCGTCATGAACCAAAGCGCCGGCAGCGTTCGGCATAAACGCTGATCGCATCCGCGAAGTCATTTTCGGTAAAGTCGGGCCACATGACCGGCAGCATCAGCAGTTCGGTGTAGGCAAGTTGGTACAGCAAAAAGTTTGAAACGCGAAAATCTCCGCCGGTGCGTATAAGAAGATCGGGATCCGGCAGCTGCGGCGCGTACAGATTGCCGCGCAGCGCCGATTCATCAACCTCGCTCGCGCGCAAATTGCCGGTCTCGATCTTGGCTGCGATTTGCCGGACGGCGCGCAGTATCTCGGCGCGGCCGCTGTAATTCAACGCGAGGTTCAATCGCAAACCGCTGTTGTGCGCGGTTTCGCGCACGAGCTCGCGTATGGCGCCGCGAGCCGGCGGAGCAAACTGCGCGAGATCGCCGACCACGCCCACCGACACGTCCTGCCGCCGCAATTCAGCCAACTCGGTGCGCGCGAAGATCGCACAGAGCTGCATCAAGACGCTCACTTCGGAGGGATCGCGCTGCCAGTTTTCGGTTGAGAATCCGAAGACCGTCAAAACGTCTACGCCCGCGGCGATCGCGCCGCGCACCGCCGCCCGCAACGAGCCGACGCCGCGCCGGTACCCCTCGGCCACGGGCAACCCACGACTCTTGGCCCAGCGCCGGTTGCCGTCCATGATAATTGCAACGTGCACCGTTACTTTGTATCACAAAGTTAACATCGCGGCAAGGGCGGCCGCGGGGACCGCGCGCTCCGGACGCCAACCATACCGCCCTCATGAAGCTTGGCTACTACCGCTTCGCGGCCGTTTCCGGGGACCGCGTGGCCTTCGTCTGCGAGGACGACGTCTGGGTTGCGCCGCTGTCCGGCGGAGACGCCGTGCGCCTCACGGCCACGCCCGGAACCTGCAGCACCCCGCGCTTCTCGCCCGACGGCTCGCTGATCGCGTTCGTCGCCACCGACGAGGGCAACGCCGAAGTCTACGTCGTGCCGGCGGCGGGCGGAAAACCGCGGCGGCTCACTTTCCTGGGCGGAACGATTGCGACCGTCAGCGGCTGGACCGCAGACGGATCCGAGATTCTTTTCATTTCGAATCCGAGCGCTTGGTACGAGCGCGACACGCGCGGGTTCGCGATCTCACCGGCCGGCGGCGTTCCACGCGCGCTCGGACTCGGACACATGCGCGCGATCGCTCCCGGCCCGGGCAAACGTTTGGCAATCGGGCGCAACGCGGACGATCCCGCGCGCTGGAAACGCTATCACGGCGGAACGTCGGGTGAAATATGGATCGACGCCGAGGGCGAAGGCGAATTTGACCGCCTGCAGCTTCCCGACGGCAACCCGGTTTGGCCGATGTGGATCGGCAACCGCATCTTTTTTGCCGCCGACCATGAAGGCATCGGCAATCTCTACTCATGCGCGCTTGACGGCAGCGGCCTGCGGCGGCACACGAATCACAGCGACTATTACGTGCGCTTTCCTTCAACCGACGGATCGCGCATCGTCTATACGGCCGGCGGTTCGCTGCACTGCTACGATCTGAGCGCGGACGAATCGCGCGAGCTGAACGTCAGCGCCGTCTCGGCAGCTGCGCAAACCGTGCGCAAATTCTTACCCGGCTCGCACACGCTCGACGAGTTCGCGCCTTCGCCCGACGGAACGACGGTCGCGGCCATCGTCCGCGGCCAGCCGTACACGATGCCGTTTTGGGAAGAGGCGCCCGTACACCACGGAACCGGCAGCACCGTGCGCTATCGCGCCATCGCCTGGATGCACGACGGATCGCGTTTCGTTACAACCACCGACGTCAACGGCTACGAACAGCTGGCGATACATCAAAGCGACGGTTCGAAAGAACCGGTGCTGGTAACGACAAGCGACATCGGCCGGGTCACCGAGCTGGTCTGTTCGCCGGTCAAAGACCTGATCGCATTTGCCAATCACCGCTACGAACTTGTGGTCGTCGATCCGCGGAACGGTACGCCGCAAGTGCTCGACAAGAGCGTGGGCTTCCGCATTACCGACCTGGCGTTTTCGCCCGACGGACGCTACTTGGCATACGTGTGGTGGCCGGTGGGCGACGGCGTCTCCGTCGTTCGTATCGTCAAACTCAAGTCGGGCGAGATCCACGACGTCACGCCGCAGCTCCGCGTCGATCAGAGTCCGGCTTGGGACCCACAAGGGCGCTATCTCTACTTCATCGGGACGCGGGACTTCGATCCCGTGTACGACGCACTGCAATTCGACTTAAGTTTTCCGCAAGCGCAGCGGCCGTTTCTTGCGACCTTGCGCGAGGACGTGCCGAATCCGTTCACGCCCAAACCCAAACCGGTGCATCGCGACCACGATCACGATCGCGACGCGCAAGACAAGAAGAAAGATCCGGGCCCGCCGCGCATCGAGATCGACTTCGAAGGAATCCAAGGCCGCATCTTAGCTTTCCCGGTGGACGAAGGCGAATACGGCGAGATCGTGGCCGTGCGCAATCGCGTGCTTTTCACGAAGTTCGACGTGCGCGGCATCAAGCCGCAGGCGCGATCCTGGGACGAAGAGGACACGACCGGGACGCTGCTCGCCTACGACTTCGAACTACAGCGCAGCGCGGTGGTCGCAACCGAAGTGAACGAAATCGCACTGGCAGCCGACTGCCACACGCTGTTGTACCGGTCGCACGAGCGCCTGCGCGCCATCGACGCGCTCGCCGAGCTCCCGGAAGAACACGACGATCCGAAACCGCCGGCCGATCCCGGCCGCAAGAGCGGCTGGATCGATCTCGATCGCATCAGCGTCGAGATCGAACCGCGCGACGAGTGGAAGCAGATGTACCGGGAAGCCTGGCGCCTGCAAACCGAGCACTATTGGCTGGAAGACATGGCGGACATCGACTGGGATCGCGTACGCGATCGCTACGAAGCGTTGCTGCCGCGCATTCGCACGCGCAACGAGTTGTCCGATCTCATCTGGGAGATGCACGGCGAACTGGGAACGTCGCACGCGTACGAATACGGCGGCGATCTGCGCGAACCGCCGCAATACCGGCGCGGCTTTTTGGGCGCGGATTACGCCTACGACGAATCGGCCGCCGGTTGGCGCATCGCCGAGATCTTTCGCGGAGATTCATGGAATCGCGACGGCGACTCGCCTCTGGCGGAGCCGGGATTGGGCGTGCGCGCGGGCGACATGCTCGTCGCCATCGGCGGCAAGACGCTCTCGCGCGAGTTCGGACCGAATCAAGCGCTCGTGAACGCGGCCGGCCGCGAAGTCAGCGTGGTCGTGAATTCGGGCGGACGCGAGCGCCGCATCACGGTTAAGGCGCTCGGCAGCGAGCAAAGCCTGCGCTATCGCGCGTGGGTCGACGCGCAGCGCCGCTACGTGCACGAAGCCACCGGCGGGAAAGTGGGCTACGTGCACATTCCCGACATGGGTCCGTGGGGGTTCGCCGAGTTTCACCGCGGGTATCTCTCCGAGTTCGATCGCGGCGGGCTGATCGTAGACGTCCGGTACAACCGCGGTGGTCACGTGTCGCCGCTGCTACTCGAGAAACTCGCGCGCAAGCGCGTGGGATACGATATCGCGCGCTACAGTCAGAAGCCGTTTCCGTATCCGCCCGAATCAGTCGGCGGCCCGATGGTGGCGCTTACCAATCAGTTTGCCGGTTCTGACGGCGACATCTTCAGCCACTGTTTCAAGCTCTACAAACTCGGACCGCTGGTCGGCAAGCGCACGTGGGGCGGCGTCGTCGGGATCAATCCGTATCACCGGCTGGTTGACGGCACGATCACGACGCAGCCCGAGTTTTCTTTTTGGTTCAAAGATGTCGGCTGGCGCGTCGAAAACTACGGAACCGATCCCGACTACGACGTCGATATCGCTCCGCACCACTATCGCGAAGGAAAAGATCCGCAGATGGATTTTGCCATCCGGCTGGTGCTCTCGGCCGCGGAGAACTTTCACGAAGAGTACCCGGACCTGGCAACCAGGCCGTCACTCCCGTTGCCGAGCTTACCTTAAGCAAACTCTAAGAATCTCCGTATACGGCCGCGCGTTCCTCTGGCATACTAAGCTGACAGCCGCCTAGCGGCTGGCGATGCTTCGGGAAGGGCAGCATGCGTACATCGGTGGCGTCTTTATTCTTGTCGCTGGGCTTTCTAACGGCGTGCTCTTCGAGCTTGCCGCATGTCCTCAACCCGGGCAGCGGTGCTGCAGCACTGGAGCTCTCACCCTCTCCCGTGGAGCTTACGAACGACGCGCCGGTCTCGTCGTTCACGGCACAAAACGACGTTCCCGGTGTTTCATACACGCCGAGCGCGGACCCGAGCTGCCAGAACTCAGGCGGCGGCATCTTCGTCGCGGGCGACGGCCAGGCGCAGGTTGACGTGGCGGGCTCGCCGCTCATGTTCGCCGTGTTTGGCGCCGGAACACCGCCGGCGACGTGCACGATCACCGTGCGCTCGTCAACCGGAGAGTCGGCGGCGGTGGACGTGACGTATCAAGTGATGACGGTGCAATCGGTCGGCGTTCGATCCGAAGCGATTACCATGACGGTCTCGCCGGGCGTCAACCCCAGTGCGAGCAAGATCACGAAACTCACGCAGAGCATCTCGCTTGTCGCCAGCGGATTCACCGGAACGATGACGGCTACGACGAGCGGCTGTCCCGCATCGGGAAGCGGCCTTCAGGTCAGCCCGAAGCAAATCACCGGCGGCAGCGGGACGTTTCTCGTCGTCGCGTTCGGACAAGGCAACGTGTCGTTCGCGTGCAACGCGATTATTACCGACACCGCCAATAACAGCGTCACCGTTCCGATAACGGTTGAGATCGGAGCGCTGAACAAGTTCACGGTCACGCAATCGGGCAAGCTCCAATTTGCGTGTGCCGGGAGCACACTGCCCAAACACTGTCAAACGATTCAAACGATTACGATGCAAGAGACCGGCGCTACGAGCTTCGCGATTGCCGATAAACCCGCGCTCATACATACGTGCGCGAACTCGTTCAACGGTCCGCTCAAAATGGTCACCACGCCGGCAGGCGCGCCCACCAACACCGTCCCCGGACCGTCGGCGACGGTTTCATTCGATGGATTGTTGCCGACCGCAACGCTCGGATGTTCGCGGGTCGTCGTGACCGATGGCCGCTCACCGGAGCAAACGGTCAACGTTCAGGTCGACGGTACTCTGGCCGCTGCGCCGCCACCGGCGATTACGACAGCATCCGCGCCGTCATGTAAAGGTAACGATCCCTTCGTCGCGGTACCCGGCGCGCCGCACGGCATGTACGTCTGGAATCCGAACGCGTTTCCAAAATATCTCACGCCGCTCGCCAATGACGTCATCGGGATCGACCACACGCTGTGCGGGGCGAGCTTGGTGATTTCGTGGGCCGACTTGGAGCCGACGAAGGGGAATTTTCAATGGCAGTTCGTGGCCGACGAAGCTAAGCCGTATACGGACAAAGGCTTGACGGTCAATCTACTCTTTTCCGATTCAACTGAAGGCCCGGTCAACAATATCACGCCGTCGTGGGTGACCGATCCGGTAAGCGCCGGAGGCGATGGAGCGCCGACCGTCACATGCGCCGGCCAGCCGACCATTCCGGTGTTTTTCAACCAAATTTTCGAGAGCGATTGGGAAGCGTTCATCGCCGCGGTTATCCACGAGTACAGTTTTAACAACTCGGCGCTCGCGCCGAGCGTCGGCTACATGCGTTTCGCTACTGCCGGCGGCGCGGAAGCGCTGCCGCCTCCGGGTTACAACGACGGCGGGGCATGTCAGGCGCTGTGGTCTGCGCAAGGCATGACGTATCCGGTTTGGAAGCAGCACGAAATCAACATCGTCAATACGATGGCCGCGCAGTCAACCGACAAACAGCTGATCGTTTCACTGCCCAACCTTTCGGGCGGACCAAATAAGCCGGGAACCACGACCGTGGACGTTTACGACATGTCAAACGCGGTCGCAGCGGTCGCTGCGTCCAAACACATCGGCTTCTCGTTTGAAAACCTCGGCCTGAAGCCCGTATCGCCGCCGGCGCCGTGCAATCCGGCCGCCAACATCATCGACCTGCACTGGTGCCAGGCGTACCATGCGTACGCGGGCGTCGTTCCGCTGAACATGCAGCCGATCACCGCAACGAGCAACCACAACGACGCGACATTCGATATCGCGGATCTCTTGCCGTACGCGCTCGACAACAACATCCAAGTCTTCGAGCTCTATCCCGACGAGTGGATCCAAGCCGACTCACCGGAGTTCAGCGGTTTCCTCGGACAAGCCGCGCACTATAAAGCCGCGCTCAACAACGCATCGCTTGTATTAGGCGTTTCGCCTTAGCTCGATAGCGTGCGGGCCTCGGCAAGCTCGGCCGCCCTTCGTCCTTCGACAGGCTCAGGATGACATGGCGTTTCGCTAAAGGCGAAACGCTAGGCTCAGGATGACACGTCCCCGACCGGGATGAACTTTAGCCGCCGCAAGAGCGCGCGGTCGTTCTTCACGTAATCGATGAATCCAGCCACCTTCGCGCCCGGCTGTCCGTTCGTGAACATGTGCTCGTACGACCAGTACGGGTACTTGTTGCTCTCGACGTTTGCGTCGGTGGGTGCGACCCCGTCAATTGACACGGCTATCTGCCTGCCCGGCGTAACATAAGCCGTTCCAACGTAGGAGATAGCGCCCGGCGTTTGCGCAACCATCGTCGCGACCGTGCCCGACGAATCTTGCGTCATGCCGCTCTCCGACGGCTCCCGGCCCCCAAGAACTTTTTGCACAAGGACTGCCCGCGTTCCCGAACTGCGCGGCCGGTTGATGATCGTGATCGCGGCGTCGCGGCCGCCGGCCTGACGCCAATTCGTCATCTTGCCGCTGAAGATCGCGCGAATCTGCGCGCTGGTGAGATTCTTCACTCCGGTCTGCGGATTCACGACGATCCCGAACGTAACGACGGCGACCTGATGATCGACCAGACTCGGCTGATCGGGCGCGGCAATATCCGAATCGCCGATATCGACCGCTCGCTGCGTCACCTGCGTGATGCCGACGCGCGAGCCGCCGCCCGCGACGCTGATTTTCACGTCCGGCCGGGCGTTTTGATAGTCAACCGCGGCCTGTTTGACCAGCGGCAACAACGCGGTCGAACCGGCGATGACGATTGAGCTGGTGTTCGTCTGGGCTGAACAGCCCGCAATTGCGAGCGCCGCCAAAAGCATAACGGTCTTCGAAAACATGGAGCGAGAGTACCGGATTGGGGTCACGGAACCTCCATCGTGCCGCGCACGTGCTGCAGCAGGACGGGATAGACGATGTCCGTTCGCGGTACGGCGTTCTGCGGATCGATGATGTCGTGGTTCACCGGCAAGTCCGTGAACTGATAGTCAGCGATCGCTTTTGGATCGCGCTTGCGCCATGCCTCGACGACCGCTGCGGTGACCCGGTTGTTGACCGCCGGATCGCGCATGTTCGTGACGACCGTCACCCGCGAGGCGACCGGCGAACGCCGCGATGCCGCATAGACGTCGTCGCCGATGCGCAGACACTGGCCCAACGCATGCGTCGAAAAGCGCGGGTAACCCGTGAGCGGCAACTCTTTCAGTTTGTTGCGCGGATCCCACCAGACGAAGAAATTCGGCAACGTGCGCATGCCGCCCGCCACGATGCGGCTCTCCCAGTAGGCGAGATTGAGCAGCGCGAAGACGGGGCTCACGACGATAGAATGGGCCACATCCGCGCGATGCTGCGCAAAGAATGCGCACAGCAGTCCGCTTGTGGAGATCCCCAGCACGCAGACGCGTTCGCCCAAACCGCAGGCGATGTCGACGGCTTCGGTGGCCGCGGCGAGCAGCATTTCGGCGGTGAGTTTCGCCAGACGCGTGGTCATGCGGTCGCGGTCGCCTTGCTCCGGAAGGCGCGGCACGAACACATTCGCGCCCAGGTCGCGGACGAGCGGCGCAAATTGCACGTACTGTCCCGGATGATTGGTCAAACCGTGAAGCAGCACGACCGCGAGCTTCGTTCGCTGCCCGCAGTCGTAAAATTTCGTATACGCATCGGGAATGATGCTCGCGTCGTCGAGCGCCTGATACGCCTCGATGCGGCGTTTGGCTTCGTCATACGACTTCGCCGGCGTGCCGGCGGCGTTCAACGGCATGCCGAATACCGGAAGCATTTCGTCCAATGATCGTTGACCATACCGACGGCCTGCATGAAAGCGTAGCAGATCGTCGAGCCGACGAACGTGAAGCCGCGCCGCCGCAGATCGTTGCTGAGCACATCCGAACGTTCCGTGCGCGCGGGTACCTGTGAGGCGCGCGGCCGGTGGTTTTGGATCGGCTTGCCGTCGACGAACGCCCATACGTAGGCGTCGAAACTGCCGAACTCTTTCTGCACGCGCAGGAACGCCTTCGCATTCCGCACCGCACCGTACACCTTGAGCCGGTTGCGAACGATGCCCGGGTCCTTCAGGATGCGCTCGAGCTTCGGGATTCCGAATCGAGCCACGCGCTTGGGATCGAAATTCGCGAACAGTTTCCGGTAGTGCTCACGCTTGCCCAAAATTGTGCTCCAGCTCAAGCCGGCTTGCGCGCCTTCGAGGATCAAGAATTCGAAGAGCACGCGGTCGTCGTGCGACGGAACGCCCCACTCCTTGTCATGATACGCCATCATCGCCTCGCCGCTCGCCCAGGCGCAGCGCTTCCTCACTTTAGCCATCGATCAGATCCACCAGCCGCGGCAGCACGCGCTGCGCGATGTCCGGATAGCGCTTGGGTTCGATGATGTCGTGCGCGAACGGCAGATCGCGCAGCCGTTCGACGGTAACGGCGGCGCCGTGCTCCTGCCACAAGCGCGCGAGTTTGACGGCCGCGCGATTGTTTACCGCCGGTTCGCGCGTATTGATTGCGACGATCATGTGTTTCGTCGCGGGCGGCGCCGTGCGCGCCGCAGCCATCAGCTCGTTCGCGAGATTCAAACCTTGCGCCAGCGCATGCGTCGCATATCGCGGATATCCGTGGACCGGAAGCTGCCGTTCGCGCAGCCACGGATCCCACCAAAAGAAGCGGTTGGGAAAGTGCAGCACCCAGCGCGCGACACGCTCGCCGAATCTCGACGGCAGCCAGACGAGCCCCAAGTACGGTACGATTGCCACAGCTTTGTGCAGCTCGCCGAACTGCGCCGCATACGCCGCCAGCAATCCGCCAAGCGAGAACCCCGCGACGCTTACTTCGTCGCCCAGTCCGCGTGCAAGTTCGATCGAATCGCGCAGACATGCCTTCAGCTGATTGACCGTCATCTGCGCCAGCGCCGGCGACATGCGATCCTCGCGACCGTGTTGCGGAAGGCGTGGAACGAAAACGTTGTGGCCGCGCTCATGCAGCGCGCCGGCGATGGCTACAAACTGCGCGGGGCTGGCGCTTAGGCCGTGAAACAACACGATCGAGCGCGGCGTCCGCCTTCCATGAAGGAATGCCAGCGAACGCCCCAGTTCGCCGATCTCCGCGCGATCGCGTGCCTGAAATTGCGCAAGCCCGTCTTGCGCCGCCGTGTAGCCTGCATCATTCATGACGAAAGAGGGAACGCTCTTAAAGCGGACGGAACCGCATTCCTGGATGCACGAACTTCATCGTAATGCCGAAACGTTCATCGAACTCGAAGAACGGTATGGCGCGCACAACTATCAGCCCTTGGATCTTGTGGTCGAAAGGGCGGAGGGCGTTTGGCTTTACGGCGTTGACGGAAAGCGCTATCTCGACTGCGTCAGCGCCTATTCGGCCGTCAATCAAGGGCACTGTCATCCGCACATTCGCGCGGCGTTGATCGAGCAGGCGAAAAAAGTTTCCTTAACGTCGCGCGCAATGCGCAACGACCAACTCGGACCATTCTTGCAGCGCCTCACGCAACTCTGCGGCTTCGAATCGGCGCTGCCGATGAATACCGGCGTCGAAGCCGTAGAAACCGCAATCAAGCTCGCGCGGCGGTATGCGTACGAACGCAAGAACGTCGCACCCGATTCGGCTGAGATCGTCGTCTTCGCAAACAACTTTCACGGCCGCACGACCACGGCCATCAGCGCCAGCACCACGGAACGTTACCGCCACGACTTCGGTCCGTTCATGCCCGGCTTCGTCCCGGTTCCATACGGCGATTATGATGCGCTCGCGGCGGCGCTCAACGACCGCACGTGCGCGATCCTCATCGAGCCGATTCAAGGCGAAGGCGGCGTCATCGTTCCGCCTGACGGCTTTTTGAAGCGCGCCTGGGGACTCTGCCGCGAACATCGCGTCCTGTTTATGGCCGACGAAATTCAAACGGGACTCGGACGCACCGGCGACATGTTCGCATGCGATCACGACGGCGTGAAACCGGACGTGCTAATCGTCGGAAAGGCGCTGGGCGGCGGATACTATCCCGTCTCGGCGATCTTGGCAAGCCGCGACCTGATGGCGCTGTTCGGTCCGGGCGATCACGGCAGCACGTTCGGCGGCAATCCGCTGGGATGCGCCGTTGCGATGGCGGCACTGGACGTCATCGTCGAAGAGAACCTTCCCGCGCGAGCTCGTTACGCGGGCGCTAAGCTGATGCGCGGATTGCGCGACCTCAATTCACCCGCCGTGAAAGACGTGCGCGGCCGCGGTTTGCTGATCGGCCTGGAGCTGAATGTCTCCGCCCGCCGCGTTGCCGAACTCTTATTGGAACGCGGCGTTGCCGCGAAAGATACGCACGACGCAGTCTTGCGCCTGGCGCCGCCGCTCATCATCGACGACGCACAGATCGATTTGGTGTTGGGAGCGTTGCGCGACGCCCTTACGGCAGCTCTTTAAACGACTGCTTTAGCCGGAATTCGCTGTCGGGATACTTGGCGCGCAGCATCGCCCACTGGTGCAGCAGTTCGTTGCCCTCGGGATCGCGCCGGTATCGCGTGACTCCCAAGTAATACTGGGCCTCGGGCGCGGCTTGCGCCGTGGGAAAACGTTTGAGCAGCTCGACATAATGCGCTTCGGCTTGATCCCAGTTTCGCAGCCGCAGATGCGCCTGCCCTAAACCGGCCAGCGCGCGCGCTGCGAATTCGGCGGGCGGCAAGTATCCTTGCCAACTGTAGAGTTCGTCGCCGTCTTCAGTCAGCAAGCGAATGTCCGGCGTCCAAATGTGATGGTAGCGCTTGAGAACGGCCTCGTTCTCCGGCTTTGTGTTGTCGAGCTGTACGGGAATCGTCCGGTTGACGATTTCGGCGACTGCAGTTTCAGGATACGTCACGGCATCCAGCGCTTGGCAGCCCCCTCAACCAGGGTTGAAAACGTCGAAAAAAACGATCTTGGATTCGCGCTTCGCCTCTTGCAGCGCTTGGTCCAAGTTGTGGCGCCAGGAAATCATAGTCTTTACCTTTTCCCCCTAGGAGCAGGGCTACGCCTTGCGAACGGGATGCCCTGTTAGAGGTGTACCATGATGACTTCCGTCGCTCTTCTGCTCGCGCTGCACACGCCGGCGCCCGCCAATTGCAACCGCGACGCAACCGTAACGGCTCAAGTGGCGCCCGACTTTCCGGACAAGGCCCGGGGAGTCGTCGTTGGCCCGGCCACCGTTTTTATTAGCGTCTCCATCAGCCCACAGGGAAAGATCGCGCGGTTGCGCGTCTTCAAATCGAGCGGCAACGGCGACCTGGATCAAGCCGCCATTCATGCTGCGCAGCAATCCACGTACTCGCCGCGCGTCAGAAACTGCAAACCGGCATCCGGTAATTATCTTTTTAAGGTCACGTTCGATCCAGCCCACTGACCGGCCGTCTGTAACTGACGCGGATTCCGGGTACACCCTCGTTATGGAACAAGGTGCTCTACCCACGCTGCCTGCCTACCCGGTAAAGCAACGCCTCGAGATCGACGGCGTAAACGTGCTATTGCTGAACGTGCCTCCCGATCAATCCTATCCGCAAAACCTTTTCGGCGTCAGTGAAACAGGCGACGTGCTGTGGCAGGTCGAGCCGCGCCCCTCGCAAGGCCCAAGCGGCAGCTACAGCTCGATTCGCGATGAGGTCGGCGTCGTCGTGGCGCGAACCGAAGATCGCGTCCAGCGGAAGGTCGATCCCAAGACTGGCAAGGTCTTAACGGAAGAGCCAGCTCCAGACTAGCAGCCCGAATCCCAGGTGTGCTATGGTCGGCAAATGCCGGCTTACAGACGCCTGCCCATTTTCTTGTTGGCCGCGTTTGCGTCCATTGCGGCGGCTTGCGGCGGAAACACAACGACGCTGCTGCAGCCGGTGACGGTGCTCGTGACGCCCGTTCCGGCGCCCGCCGTGACATCGCAGTCGGCATTCACCGTGCAACAGACCGTCGACCTGAATGCGCTGACGAATCTCCCGGTCGCCGGAGGATACAGCGGTACACTGCAGCTCGGCGGCGCCATCCAGCAATACGCCCAAGTGACGCAGACACTGCAGAACGCAACGCCTTCGGGCATCGCTCCCCTCGCGATAACATTTAAACCGGCCGACACCGGCCGAAGCACGCTTGACGTTAGCCCGGCGCAGGTTCTGTTCTATTACGGCTTGCTGTTTGACGCGCGCATGCCGGCATACGTATCGCCGCTGCCCTCGCCGACCGATCCGCCGCCGTCGTCGATCACATTAACGGTACAAGTTCCGGCCGCCGTGTTTCTTAGCGGCGTCAAATATTATCTGGCGCTGTACGATCCGCAACGCCCGGGACTCGGATGGCAGCAAGGCTTCGCGGGCCCCGCCGCGATATCGGGATCGACGCTGACCTTTACCGGCAGCGCGCAAACGTTCAATCGTTACGAACAATACTGGCTGGCCGTGTACGCGGTGAATCAAAGCGCGGCGGCTCCCACACCGGCGCCGTCGACATCGCCGGTCGTCACGCCCTCGCCGGCGCCGATCTCGATCGTCGCGATTCAAAGTTTGATGAGCAGCGCATTCGTGTGTTCCGGAACGCCGTGCGCGACCGGGCCGATCACGCCGCCGCAGCCGCCGTCGATGTGGGACATCACCACGGGCGTAAAACCGCCGCTGCCTTCAATCAGCGGCAACTCCACGCAATTGACGCTCTTCCCGTCAACCCCGCCGCCGCACGAGAGCGACGTATTGTACCAATCGCCGCCGCTCGTCTCCGCGCCGCTGACCACCAATGCGATTTGGGATTTCTACTATTATATAGACCAGCCGGTTTGGGCCGTTCCGAGCGCGCATCCGACGGCGACGCCCGGGCCGACGACGATGACGGCGCTTGAATTCGATTTCAACATGGGAATGCCGAATTATCGCTACAACTTTTCTTCGCAATGCCTGATTCTGGATAACGTCAACGGCGGACCGAAGTGGCAGATATGGGGCGGCGGCAGCTTAGGCTGGATCGATTCAGGGTTTGCCTGCGACACCAACAACTTCATGCCGAACGTTTGGCACCACCTCACCTGGGTGTATCGCATCCATCCCGATACGCAACAAACTGAATACGTCAGCCTTACGATCGACGGCGTTACCACAACGCCGCCGCCGAACAACGCATTTCACCCGGTGCAGCAACACGTCGAAGACAAGACGTTCCTCGAAGTGCAGTTCCAGCAAGACATGCACCAGCCCGGACCTACGGATACGCCGCCGCCGTTCAAAGAATGGGTTGACAACGTCACCCTGACGTATTGGTGATCGCCGCGCGCGCGCTCGCGAGTCTAGTTCCGGCGGCTTGCCTGTTAACGGCATGCGGCGGCGGCAGCGCAGGCAGCGTCACGCCGCCAAGCGTTCCGGTGAGCGGTGGAACATCCGCGGTTTACGTCGCCAACGTACGCCTGGCAAACGTTATGCGCTTCGCTGCCGATGCAAACGGCTCGCCCACCCCGACGGTAATCGTACAAGGCGGTTTAACGCCCAACGCGATGGCCTTTGACACCGCGGGAAATTTGTACGTCGCCGGTACCAACAACGCGATCACGGTCTATAAACCGTTTACGTCAACCGCATCCGCAACGATCGCGAATTCGCAAATCTGCAAGCTCGGCGGAATTGCAATTGATGCTTCCGGTGCAGTCTATATCTCGGATCCGATCTGCGATCAGATCCTCAAGCTCGTGCCGCAGTCCGGCGGCGCCTATGCGCTCGCGTGGTCCATCGCAGGAACGCGCACCGCGCTCTCGGGCCCTTCCGGCGTCGCCGTCGACTCGAGCGGCGACGTCTTTGCACTCAATCAGCCGGACTCGGTTCACAGCGCGCCCGCGGCGGTCACGGAGTACAGTCCGGTGGGCGCCTCGGGCCCGAGCAACCTTACGCCTATAGCGACGATCACCGGCGGAAGCTTCCCCACCGACGTTCGCGGTTTCGGTGCGGATGCCGACGGCGACGTGTTCGTCGCATCGCCGGCACAGATCGGGGAATACGTTCACGACGCTAGCGGATATCATCTCGCCGGCACGATCGCCGACACCAATCTGTGCGGAATAGAATCCATTGCAACCGCGCAAACGGGCAGCGGCTCGACGCTCGCGCGTTACGTCATCGCGGCAAACAGCTGCGGGCCGCGCAGCACCGGCAACGGAACGCTGACAACATTCGACGTCACCACGCCGCTCTCGGGCACACAGGATCCCACGCCGCTCGTCGTCGCAGGAAGTGCGACGTCGATGTTCGTCTCGACCGGATCGGCGCTCGCCTTTGACGGCACGGGCAGCTCCGGCGCGAGCACCTACGTCGGAAATCCGCTGCTGGACACGGTTACAGGCTACTGTTTGTGCAGCAGCGGCGGTCCGCCGCAATACCAACTTGCTTTGGGTTATCCGGGCTTGGACGGCGTTCAAGCAATCTGGTTCGCGGGCGGAAGAATGTATTCGAGCGACGGCAGCACGCCGGCGATATCAGTGTACGCGCAGCCGCCGGACGGCGCGCCCGCTCCGCTTTCGCCCGCGCCATTGCTTCGTATTCAAGGAAGCAACACGCGTTTCTGCGGGACGGCCAGCGTCGTGACCGATCGTTCACAAAACGTGTACGTCAGCAACGATTGCAGTACCAGCGGCGGAGGCGCTAACTCGAATACGCTCGAGCGGTTCGATGCGCCGTCGCTCAGCGCCGGCGGAAATCAGAATCTTACTCCGGCGTGGATTACGACAGGTGGTCCCTGTCCGGGCACGCCCAGCGCGAGTACGCTTTGCAATCCGCAGCAACTTGCGATCGATCCTCTCGGCAACATCTACGTGACGAACTACGGCGGAAACTCGATCGTCGAATACTCGTCTTCGGGCACTCTTCTGTCGGTGATGACCGCCAATCCGCTGCTGTTGCACCGCCCGAGCGGCATCGCGATCGATAGCACCGGAAATCTGATCGTCTACAGCGACGCCGAAGCCGACGCGTTTGGAAACTATCCGGGACTCGTGGAGTACTTTGCCCGGCCAACCGGCAGCGGCACAGTGACCCTTAGCGCGATCAAGACCCTGAGCGGCAGCGGCACGACGCTCCCGAGCAGCCAGTTCGGCCAAATCGCCCTCGACCCGCAAGGCAACCTCTTCATCAACCTCTTCAAGACGATCGTCGTCTACGCGCCGGCGGCTTCCGGCGACACCGCGCCCATACGGACCATCACGCTTCCCAGCGGCGCCGGCGGCACGGGGTTGGCAATCTCGCCCGCGCCTTGACGCTCCCCCGTCAGGCTGTGGTATGCTCCGTAAGCCGAAGTGGGGCTTGCGCCCTCACCGGATGCCTTGCGGCGATCCGGTCTTCATCGAAGGAGCCGCCGGCCGGTTCCACAAGATGGGGTCGCTTGCTTGACGTTCGGCAACGCCCTTTTTTATTTGTCCAAACAGGAGTAACGCAATAGCTCGACCGCTCAGAGTAAACGACCAAATTCGCATCCGCCAGGTTCGCGTCATCGACGAAGACGGCGCACAACTTGGGATCCTGCCCACGGAGGAAGCTCTGGCGCGTGCACGCACCGCCGGGCTCGACCTCATCGAAGTCTCGCCCACGGCCTCACCGCCGGTGTGCAAGATCGGCGACTACGGACGTTTGAAGTACGAGCAGGCGAAAAAAGACAAAGACGCCCGCAAGAAACAGAAGAGCTTCGAACTCAAGGAAGTGAAGCTCAGACCGAAGATCGAGACGCACGATTACGAGACGAAGGCCCGCATGGCCGAGCGTCTGCTGCTCGACGGCAGCAAGATAAAAGTCACGATCATGTTTCGCGGACGAGAAATCACGTATACGTCCTTCGGGAAGAAATTGCTCGATCGTATGGCTGAGGATATGACGCCGATTGCCACGATCGAACGCGACGCCAAACTCGAAGGCAAGAACATGTTCATGATCCTCGCGCCTCGCGCGGTGCCTACCGGTCCGCCGAAGTTCACCAGCCTGGCAGCGAAGTCCAAGGAGAAAAAAAGTGCCTAAGATTCGTACCCACCGCGGTACAGCAAAACGCGTGAAGGTGAGCGCTAATGGAAAGGTGACGCACCGTCACCAATTCAGCGGCTGCGGCCACATCATGAGCAAGCGGTCGCGCAAGCGCAAACGCAAGTTCCGCAAGGATCAGTCCGTCTTTCCAGGCGATCTCAAGCGCTTGGCGCCGACGATCCCGTACTTGGTGTAACATGGCACGAATCAAACGCGGCGTACACGGCCTCAAACACCGGCGCAAAGTCATGAAGCTCGTCAAGGGCTTCCGCGCTGCCCGCCGGCGCAATTACCGGGTTGCGAATGAAGCGCTGCTTCACTCGCTGTCCTATGCCTATCGCGACCGGCGCGTGCGCAAGCGCGATTTCCGCTCGCTCTGGATCAGCCGCATCAACGCGGCGGCGCGCAAAGAGGGCTTGAGTTATTCGGTCTTCATGAACGGCTTGAAGAAGTCGGGCATCACGCTCAACCGCAAGACGCTGGCGGAGTTGGCGGTCTCGGACGCCTCGGCGTTCGGATCGCTCCTCAAGACAGCGAAAAAAGCTGTAGGCCTTTAGTCGTCGCCGTTGGCTAACCGGCGGCCCGTCGCTTCGATCACTTTGCCGAGCATGCTCACGGCTTCCGCGCGAGACGCATTGCTGAACATGTACTTCAGTTTGTCGTCCGAGTCTTCGACGATCAGGACGGCGCGTTTTCCCGAGCGGACGGCCGCGATGAGTTTGTTGAGGTAGGCTTCATCTTCGGGCGCCAAAACGGACGCGGCAATATGCTCGCGATTCCCTTCGCTCAAAAGATATTTCAGGACCGCATTAACGTCCCGTGGAGTGTCCACCGCCTAGCCTCCCATGACAAGAACCCGCCGCCTCTATTAAAACCCATTCGGCGGACGGTTTGTACCTAGTTTATCGACTCTTGACGAAATCTAGTTAAGCGGGTCGCTTGCTCAACCATAGGAGCGCGACCATCGTCTTCATATCCACGATCTCGCCGCTTGCTTGCATTCGCCAAGCGTCTTGAAACGATACCTGCCGCACCTCGATGTTTTCATCCTGCTCGAGTTGTTGAGGGCCCGCTTGCAGCTCGCGCGCCGCGTACAAGTGCACGCATTCCGTGCAAAACCCGGGGGTCGGATAGAGAGTGCCTAGCAGTTCCCAGGAAGCAGCCGAGTAGCCGGTCTCTTCCTTTAGTTCGCGTTTCGCGTCGGCCAGCGGATCTTCGTCAGGCTCAGCGGTGCCCGCCGGAATCTCCCATAAGCTCCGGCCCGCCGGGTGCCGGTATTGGCGGATCAGGATGATTCCGCCATCGCTTGGCAAGGCAGCGATGGCGATAGAGCCCGGATGCTCAACGAGTTCGACCTCGTGTCGCTTCCCCTCAAGTTCCACGGTGTCGACCCGCACGCGAAAGATGCGTCCGGCGTAGATTTCCTTACTAGCGATGACTTTGGGCGCGTCCGGCACTGTGCTCATCCATACCCATTGACGGGGAACGCCGCGCACGCCTCGTACAGGTGCAAGCGTGCGCCGCCGTCAGACCTCCATCGGGCAAGAACTCGTCTGGCTCTTGATCTTTTGCGCGATCTTTGGCGTGGTTACGGCGATCGTCTTGAGATTGGCCGCGTCCGCGCACTTCAACGATCGCATCGCCATCACGCTTGCGGCGATCGTCGTGGGCCTCATCGTCATTGCGTTGCGCGCCCGTTTCATAGGCCGGGATGCTCGGATCTCATAATCCGCGGCTGGACCGTGTGCGCGCGTTGCGCACGAAAAAGGGGCGCCGCGAGCAGGGACGGTTTGCTATCGAGGGAGCGACGCTCTTGCACGAGGCCGTGCGGAGCAGCGTCCGGATCGAGGAGCTCTTCGGCACCCCCGCGGCTCTAGAATCATCGCAGACTGCGCGTGACCTGGAGGCGGCCGGCGTTCCGGCCTACCGCGTGGACGAGCGGACGATGCGCCGCATCTCGGACTTGGAGACCGCCCCCGGCTTGGTCGCGGTCGCTCCGATCGCGTTCCACTCTTTGAGCGAGGTCTTCGCGCAGCCAGGGCTCGTGCTCGCCCTGGCCGGCCTCAGCGACCCGGGCAACGCCGGGACGCTGCTGCGCGCGGCCGAGGCCTTCGGCGTATCGGGCGTCGTCTTCGGCTCGCATTCCGTCGAGCCGTACGCTCCCAAGGTCGTCCGCGGCTCCATGGGCTCGCTCTTCCGGCTCCGCCTGGCCGTGGCGTCCCCGGCGGAGACCGCGGCCGCGGCAGAGGGCTGGGACGTGACCGGCTTGGACTCGGCCGGAGCGCCCATCGAGGCCCTCGAGTGGGCCTCCAAAACGCTGCTGGTCGTAGGCCAAGAGCGGCACGGTCTGGGGGAGTGGGAGCCCGTCTGCACACGCTTGGCGGCCATCAGCATGAAGGGCCGGCTTGAGAGTTTGAACGCGGCCTTGGCAGGCGGAATCGCCCTCTACGAGGCGGCCAAGCGCGTCCCGTAACGAGTCTGTCAAGAGAGTCTAGACAGGCCAAAAAGTCAAGACTACCCTGTGGAAAAGTCGCATGCTATACTGCTTGCATTCGCATGGGGGACGGGCCACCAAGCCCGCCCAGAAGGAGACCGATGGCCACGTCCGAGTTCTTCTGGAAACTCTTCAAATCGACGGGATCGATCAACGCGTATCTGATTTATCGGCAACTGCACCCAACGTCGGTACCCACCTGACCAAAAGCGAAAGGCAGACTCCAAAGCGCCCGGAAATAAGCCCCGGGCGTTTTTATTTCTCAACAGAATGACATTAAACGAAAGCCTCGAGCAACTGCGCGCCCGATTCGAAGCTGCGCTGCGCGAAGCGGGAGACGCGCACTCGCTCGATTCGGTGCGCGTCGCGTTTTTGGGCCGCAGCGGCGAAGTGACCGCGCTGCGCCGCAGCATCGGCAAGCTTCCGCCTGCGGAGCGTCCCGGCGCGGGCGCTGCGATCAACGAGGCGGTCGACGCCATGGAGAGCGCGCTGCGCATCGCGCAGGATGCCGTCGACTCGCGGGACGTCGGCGCGAAGCTCTCCGAGCGCATAGACGTCAGCTATCCGGCGGTTGCACCGCCTCGCGGATCGATCCATCCGATGCGCCGCGTCATGCACGATGTCTGTGCCTACTTCGAGCGCCACGGCTTCGCGGTTGTCGTCGGTCCTGAGATCGAACCGGACTATTACAATTTCGATGCGCTGAACATTCCGCCGGATCATCCGGCGCGCGAAGGCTTCGATTCGTTTTTCGTGACGCCCAATCTGTTGCTGCGGCCGCACACCTCGCCGATGCAGATCCGCACGATGCAGCAGCACCGTCCGCCCATCGCGGTCGTGGTCCCCGGCACGTGCTACCGGCGCGACGCGGTCGACGCGCGCCACCTGTATCAATTCAATCAGTGCGAAGGGCTGCTGGTGGACGAGGGCGTGCACATGGGACATCTGAAGGGCATGCTCACCGGGATGTGCCGCGAGCTGTACGGTTCGGAGCAGCAATTGCGTTTCCGGCCATCGTACTTTCCGTTCACCGAGCCGAGCGCGGAGGTCGATACGACGTGCCCGCTCTGCCGCGGCGCGGGCGGCGTCTGCCGCATGTGCGGCGGCTCGGGATGGATCGAGCTGGGCGGCGCGGGCATGGTGCATCCGAACGTGCTCCGCAACGTCGGCTACGATCCGGATATCTACTCCGGATGGGCGTTCGGATTCGGCGTCGAGCGGATGGCGCTCGTGCGCTATGACGTCGACGACATCCGCCGCTTCTTCGAAAACGACCCCGCGTTCTTGGAACAGCTCGCTTAATGCGCGTACCTTTAGGCTGGCTGCGGGAGTACGTCGAGCTTCCGGCCGACCCGCACGCAGTCGTCAAAATGCTCGCCGAACTCGGCTTTCCGGTCGCGGGCATCGAGATGCGTCCCGTCATCACGGGCGTCGTTGCCGGCCGGATCGCGGAGCTTGGTAAACACCCAAACGCCGATCGTTTGCAGGTCGGCCAGATTGAGATCGGCGATGGCAAGCCGCTGACCATCGCCACTGCGGCAACCAACGTCGAAGCCGGACAAACGATCGCGGTCGCGACCATCGGCGCGCGCTTGCCGCAGCTGACGATCGAACGCCGCAAGATGCGCGGTCTCGAGTCGGAAGGGATGATGATCTCCGCCGACGAGCTCGCCCTGCCGGCGGAATGGTTCGAAGACGGCATTTTGCAGTTTGAAAAAACGCTGCAGCCCGGAACGGACGTCGTGGAATATTACCGGCTCGGCGAGGCCGTGCTCGACGTTGAGGTGACGAGCAACCGCGTGGACGCGATGTCCGTTATCGGCTTGGCGCGCGAGCTCGCGGCATTCCAAGGTTTACCGCTGCGGCTTCCCAACTTCGACAACCCGGGAGCGAAGGCGGGCGGACCAAAGCCGGACGTTACACTCGAATCGCCCGACTGCCGGCGGTTCGTCGCACAGCTCTTCGGCAACGTGCACGCCGGAATCTCGCCGGCCTGGATGCGCATCCGGCTGGCACTCGCGGGACAACGGCCCATCAACCAGCTCGTGGACGTCTCCAACTACGTGATGCTGGAGACCGGACAGCCGCTGCACTTTTACGACGCCGCGAAGATCCCGCACCATCATTTGATCGTGCGCGACGCGCGCGCGGGCGAACCGTTCACGGCCCTGGACGGATCGCAACACGAGCTCAGCCCGCAAGCGCTGGTCATCGCAAGCGAAACGGGGCCCGAATGTTTGGCCGGCCTGATGGGCGCGAAAAGCAGCGAGGTCACCGGTTCCACGCGCGAGCTGCTGCTCGAATCGGCAAATTTTAACGGCGCCCGCATTCGCCGCACGGCCGTGCAGCTGGGTTTTCGGACGGAAGCCGGCTCGCGCCATGAAAAGTCGCTCGCACCGATGCTCACCGAGCTCGGCGCAGCCCGCGCCGCGCAACTGCTGACGGAATTCGGCGCGCAAGCGCACCAGCCGGTTGCCTTCGGCGAACAACTCTCTCCCGCGCCGCCCATCGACGTCGAGCAGCGCGACATAAAACGTTTGCTCGGTTTCGAACTCACGGCGCAGGAGATTCGCGAGTACCTCGACCGCCTCGGATTCGAGGTACAACTTCAGGGCGAGAGCAAACTCCGTGTCATTCCGCCGCCGTGGCGGAAGGACGTCTCGGTCAGCGCCGACGTGATCGAGGAGGTCGCGCGCATAGCGGGCTACGAGCGGATCGTCGCCGAGATTCCGCCCGTGCGTTCGCACGAGATCGCCAGCACCGACTATCTGCGCGAGCGTGAGATCGGCGCCACGCTCGCCGATCTGGGATATCGCGAAATCGTCACGTACTCGCTGCACGGTCCGCAGGTCTTCGAAAAACTGCGGCGCGCGGGCGTCGAACCGCCGGCGCCGGTGGAAGTCCTCAATCCACTGAGCGAAGAGCAGCGCTACCTGCGCAACTCGCTCGAGCCGGCGATGCTGTCGTATCTGGCGCGCATAGACGCGCCGATGCGCGTTTTCGAGGTCGGCCGGCTGTTCTACGCCGAGGATCGTCAGCCACTGGAAACCCCCGCCGTTCTCTTCGGATTTAGCGCCGAACCGCTCGACGAACCGGCTTGGCGCGACACGCACTTTCTGCAAGCCAAAGGCGATTGCGAAGAATTTTTGCGTACTTTAACCGGACGCGAGCGCTTTGAGACCGCCGCCGACGAGCGCCCCGGCTATCATCCCGGCAAGACCGGCGCCATTCTGTTGGATGGTAAGGAGGTAGCCGTCGTCGGACAGGTCGATCCGCGTATGCAACGCGCGTTCGGCGTGCGTTTACCCGTCTATTTGTGCTGCGTCCATATAAACGACGTCCCGGCGTACGACATCCCGCAGTTCAAGCCGCCCTCGAAGTTTCCGTCCACGTATCGCGATCTCGCGCTGGTGTGCGAGCTCGATCTTCCGGCGCAGCGGCTCGAGGCCGCGCTTCGCACCGCGACCGGCCCGCTGTGCACGTCGGTGAAAACATTTGACGAATACCGTGGACCGCAGATCGCCCAGGATAAGAAGAGTCTGGCGATCAGGGTTACGCTGCAAAAATCCGACGCGACCATCACGGATGCGGAAGCAGACGCCGCCGTCGGCCAAGCCGTAACGGCCTTGCAGCGCGAGTTCGGCGTCACCGTACGGCAATGAGCTGGCCGGATATTCTGATCGCCGCAATCGTGCTGATCGCGGCGCTCAAAGGCTACAAGCGCGGATTCATCTTAGAGTTGAGCGGTGCGATCGCGCTGGCCGCCGCGCTGATCGTTCCGTGGTTCTATCGCGGTGCGCTGGACCCGTTCTTGGAAAACGTCGTGCACTTGGGTCCCGGCTCGGCGCACGTCGTGGCGATGTTTCTGGTCGGCCTGGCGACGTACGTCGCCATTCTCTTGGTCGCGCGCGCGCTCAACAACATCACGAAGCTGCCCTTCCTGGGCCTCGGCAATGCCATCGCCGGCGCGCTGGTCGGCGTCGTGAAAGCGGTGGTGCTGGTGTGGCTGCTGCTCTACGTCGCGCTCTTCTTTCCGCTATCTCCGGACATTCGCGCGGATTTACACCGTTCGGTGCTGGTCGGTTATGAAACGCAGCCGAACGATCGTATCGACGGCGCGATCATCGGGACGTTCCCGTGGTTTGCGCGTCCGTTCGTGCATTACGTTTTTGCGCACCATCGGGTATAGACTCTCCTAAGTCCAGGAAAACGCTCAATGCGGCTTTTCCGGCCGCGCCCATCTGCACGGGCACGTCGTAATCCAGCAGCGCGATCTCCAGCGATTCGATCGCGCCCAGCACGTCGGTTTGCGAGATGTCGCCCATCGTTCCCATCCGGATGATCTTGCCTTTGAGATCGAGCTGACCGCCGGCGAGCGTCACGCCGCGATTCTCCCGCAATCCGCGCAACAGCCCCGCGGCGTCAACGCCGGATGGAACCTTGACGGTGACAACGGTGTCCGAGTGGGCGCCGGGCTGCGAAAAAATATCCAAACCCAACGCATCGAACGCGGCGCGAATGGCGCGGGCGTACGTCGACAAGCGGCGCCATACCGCCGGCGCTCCTTCGCGATGGTACTGCGCGAGCGCGACGTCGAGTGCGAACAGCGTGCTCACCGGCGCCGTCCACGGCATCTGACCTTGGCTTGCGAACTCGCGAGCTTTGCGCAAGTCGAAGTAAAAACGCGGTGCCGTCGAAGCGTCGATGGCTTTCCATGCGCGGGGACTGACGGCCAAGACCGCCGCTCCCGGCGGCGCGGCCAGCACCTTTTGCGAGGCGCTGACGACGATGTCGTAACCCCAGTCATCCATGCGAAAATCCGACGCGCCCAAACCGCTGACTGAATCTACGATCGACAGCGCGCCGTGCTGCTGCACGATGCCGGCCAGTTCCGCCATCTCGCTCTGCACGCCGGTCGACGTTTCATTGTGCGTCAACAACACGCCGGCGTAGCGGCGCTTGGTATCGCCGGCCAACTTCTCGGCCAACGCATTTGGATCGAGCGCATAGCCCGGCGCCGTTTCGATCGTTTCGACCGTGATGCCGTACCTGCGCGCGATCGCGATCATGCGTTCGCCGAATACTCCCATCGGCGCCGCGAGAATCGTTTCGCCTGGAGAAAACGCGTTAACGATCGCCGCTTCGAGACCGCCGGTTCCCGACGAGCCCAACAAAATGATCTCGCCGCGCTGCGTTCCGAAGAGCGGACGCAAGCCCGCGTAAATCCGCTGGACGAGTTCGCTGAACTCCGGGCCGCGATGATCGATCAGCGGCTGCTTCATCGCGTCGAGGACGCGCTGCGATACGGTGACCGGCCCTGGAATGAAGAGCAGGTTGCGCACGCTTAACGCCGCGTACGCGACCGCTTGCGTTCGGGTGCGCGCACGCGCTTGAGCGCGCTGCGGCGCATAGGCACGACGTTGCTCGCGCGCTGCGGCGAAATGCCCAGTTCGACCGGCGTGATGATGCGTTTGCCGAGCGCGTTTTGCAGCACTTCGGAGAGCTCTTCGACCGAAACGAACGACATCGTGTCGCGCACTTCCTTCGGAATGTCGTCGAGATCGATCTCGTTGCGTTTCGGCATGATGATCTTCCGGATGCCGGCCCGCTTGGCGCCAAGCACTTTCTCTTTCAAACCGCCGATAGGCAGCACTTGCCCGGTCAGTGTTATTTCGCCGGTCATCGCGACGTCCGGATCCACTTTGAGTCCGGTCAGCAGCGACGCGATGGCGGTCGCCAGCGCCACGCCCGCCGACGGGCCGTCCTTCGGCGTCGCGCCGGTCGGCACGTGAATGTGCAGATCGTGTTTGGCAAAGTAGTCGTCGGCCAAACCGAGCTCGGCGGAGCGCGACCGCAAAAACGAAACCGCCGCTTGCGCGCTTTCCTTCATGACGTCGCCGAGCTGCCCCGTCAGCACCAGCTTGCCGGTGCCGGGCATCGTGGTCGTTTCAATGAAGAGAATATCGCCGCCGTACGGCGTGTAGAACATGCCGGTTGCGACGCCGACGGACGCGACGCGTTTCTTGACCTCGCTGTAGAACAGCGGCTTGTTCAAGTATTCCGCCAAGGAATCGGCTTTTATCCGGCCCTTGAAACGCGGCGCCTCGGCAATCTTGCGCGCGATCTTGCGGAAGATCGTTCCGATCTCGCGCTCCAAGTTTCGCACGCCCGCCTCGCGGGTGTAATCCACGATGATCGAGCGGAGCGCCGCATCGTTAATCTGCGCTTGCGAATCTTTTAGTCCGTTGGCCTTGCGCTGTTTTGGGACGAGATAGCGTTTGGCAATCTGCAGCTTCTCCAGCTCGGTATACCCCGCCAGCTGGATGATCTCCATGCGGTCGCGCAACGGCGGGCTGATCGTGTCCAAACTGTTGGCGGTACAGACGAAGAGCACTTGCGACAGATCGAAAGGCAGATCGAGATAGTGATCGCGGAACGTGTTGTTTTGTTCCGGATCCAAGACTTCCAGCAGCGCAGACTGCGGATCGCCGCGGAAATCGGCGCCGACTTTATCGATCTCGTCGATCATCATGACGGGATTGCGCGTCCCCGCGTCTCGAATCGCGCGCACGATTGTGCCCGGCATCGCGCCGATGTACGTGCGCCGGTGTCCGCGGATCTCGGCTTCATCGCGTACGCCGCCGACCGAGAGCCGCGCGAACTTGCGCCCCATCGCCCGCGCGATCGACTGTCCGAGCGACGTCTTGCCCGTACCGGGCGGTCCAACGAAGCACAGAATTGGCCCGGTCAGACGTTTCTTGAGTTTGCCGACCGCCAAATACTCGATGATGCGGTCCTTGATCTTCTCCAGATCGTAGTGATCCTCGTCGAGAATCGTTCGCGCACGCTTGATATCGAAGTGGTCCGTGGTCTCTTGACCCCACGGGAGCTGGACGAGCCAATCCAAGTACGTCCGAATGACGCTGTACTCCGGCGAGGCCTGCGGCACTTTCGAAAGCCGGTCGAGCTCGCGATCCGCCGCCTTACGCGCGTCTTCGGGCATCTTGGCTTCTTCGATCTTCTGGCGCAACTCATTGGCTTCGGCCTGCTGCGGATCGACTTCGCCCAACTCTTCCTGAATGGCACGCAGCTGTTGGCGCAGATAAAACTCGCGCTGGTTTTTCTCCATCTCGCGCTGGATGTCGGATTGGATCTTGTGTCCGAGTTCGACAACCTCGAGCTCCTTGGTCAGGAGCATCGTCAGTTTGCGCATCCGCTTCTCGGTGTTGCGCTCCTCGAGCACCGCTTGGCGGTCGGCCGTGTCCAGCCGCATGGTGGACGCGACAAAGTACGTCAGCAAATTGGGATCGGAGATGTTTTGAACTTCCATCTCCATCTCGCGCGGCGCTTGCGGCAAGTATCCGAGCAGTTTCTGAAAGAGGCCGCCCAGATTGCGCTGCATCGCGACCAGCTCTTCGGAAGAGACGGTAACGTCGGGCAGCTCTTCGTATTCCGCCACGAGATACGGTTCGGTCGCGGTGAACTGTTCGATCTTGAAGACAGTTTGGCCGGCGACGATGCAACGCAGCGTTCCGTCCGGAACCTTCAGCATTTTTTGCACGGTACCGATCGTGCCGATGCGGTGCACGTCGTTGGGTCCGGGATTCTCGATGTCGCGATTGTTGAGCAGCGTCAAGCCGATCGGCTTGCCCTCGCGCAGCGCTTCCTCAACGAGCTGAATGCCCGGACGCTTCACAACTGCCAGCGGAATGACCGTGTTTGGAAAGAGTACGGCGTCTTGCAGCGGCAAAAGACCGATGGTTTTGGTCACTACTTCAACCGCGGCCATTATGCCAGCACCCGTTTGACAATCATGCGAATCTCCGTGCGCGCTGCGGGAATATATTCGTACGGCGAAATCGGCAGCGCGATCGTGAGCAGCCCATCTTCGTAAGTGGCGGTGATCTCCTCTTGCGCTACGGCTACAGGCAAGCGAATGCTCTTCACGAAGTCGCCGTCCGCGATCTCTTTCTGCACGAACGATCCGCCGCGCAGACGCGCGGCTTTGGCGCGCCGGCCGGAGATGTAGAGGCGCTGGTCGTCCAGGAAAACACGCAGGCTATCACTGTCGGCTCCGGCCAACTCGGCGCGCACGACAAGCGTGCGCGAGCCTTCATCGATCACCACGTCCACGTTGGGCTGCCAGCCGCACATCCAATCCATCAGGGCTTATAAACCTCTAGGTACTCCTTCGGTTTCCCGCCAAACACCCTTGCCTGACCAAACTCGCGCGCCGCTTAGGCCCGTTCGATGCCGCCTTGATCGTGATGGGCGGCATTATCGGTTCGGGCATTTTCCGCAATCCCTCGGTCGTCGCCAAAATCGTGTGGGTGCCGGCGGCGATTGCCGGCGTGTGGATTGCGGGCGGAATCATTTCGGTCCTCGGCGCCTTCGTGATCGCCGAACTGGCCGCGCGCCGCCCCCAGGACGGCGGATTTTACGCGTACCTGCGCGACGCGTTTCATCCGATGGTTGCGTTCATGTACGGCTGGACGCTGCTGCTGGTCTCGCAGAGCGGCGGCATGGCCGCGGCCGCGCTCACGTTTGCGGGATACTATCCGGCGCTCACCGGACAGAACGTCAGTCAGCCGCTGCTGGCATTTTTTGTTTTGGCCGTTTTTACGATCGTCAATTGTCTGGGCGTGCGGCAAGGCGGAAACGTCCAGAACGGTTTCATGGTGCTGAAGATCGGCGCGATAGTCGTGTTGATCGTCGCCGGTTTCTTGACGCATCCATCCGCTGCTGCCGCCGCCGCCACGCCGAGCACCGGAACGACGCTC
This sequence comes from Candidatus Rubrimentiphilum sp., assembly GCA_035710515.1. Taxonomy (NCBI): domain Bacteria; kingdom Bacillati; phylum Vulcanimicrobiota; class Vulcanimicrobiia; order Vulcanimicrobiales; family Vulcanimicrobiaceae; genus Candidatus Rubrimentiphilum; species Candidatus Rubrimentiphilum sp. Next base: position 305,943 of record DASTDE010000004.1, read on the forward strand.
GGCTTACTCGGTGCAATGGTCGCGTCGATGGTCGCGGTGATGTTCGCGTACAGCGGCTGGCAGACCGCGAGTTTTATGAGCGGCGAATTGAAGGACCCGAAGCGGTCGTTACCCATCGGTCTGCTGTGGGGCGTCGCCGGCGTCATCGTTCTCTATCTGCTCGTCAACGTCGTGTGCTTGCGCGTCCTAGGTGTGAGCGGACTCATGCACACCGATGCGCCGGCATCCGAAGTGGCGCGCGCTTTTATGGGCGCGCGCGGCGCTCAATTCATGGCCGCCATCATTTCACTTTCGACGCTCGGGTTCCTGAGCAATCAGATCCTGACGTCGCCGCGCGTCTACCACGCGATGGCTGAAGACGGGCTGTTCTTCAAGTCGATAGCCTGGGTCCATCCGAAGACGCGCGTGCCGGTAGTCGCCATTGCACTCCAAGGCGTCGTCGCGATTGTCATCACATTCTGGAAAGGCTATGCGTCTATTTTGAATTACGTGATCGGCGTGGACTTTCTGTTCTTTACGCTCGCCGCGATCGCCGTGTTCGTGTTTCGCGCGCGCGACCGGGACAAACCGGCGGACAATGGATTTTCGGTGCCGTTCCACCCGTATACGACGGCGCTCTTTATGCTGATCGCCTTTGGGATCACCCTGACGAGTTATATCACCTCATGGCAAGGAGCCGCCGCCACGTTCGCGCTCTTTGCACTTGCGGTGCCGTTTTATTACCTGTTTCTTTTCCTTCGCGCCCGCGTACCTACTGGTAGAACACTGTAATCTGAGTTCCGCCGACGTAGATCGCGACGATCTGATCGAGCGTCAGGTTCTTGCTCACCAGCACTTTTTTCATCGTCGTCACCACGCCGTCATTGTCGGTGAGCGTTGCGTGGCTGAGCGTATCGCGGAGATCCGCGATAGCGGCCGCATTCTTGTGCAGCGTGGCGGCGTCTACCTCACCGCCGGCGTTGACGAAATGGAACTGCGAGACGCTTAAGTTGCTCATCAACGCTCGGAGCTTGTCCGACTGAGCCGGCATGTTCTTGATCGCGGCAGTCAGATCGGCCGAACTCGCGGCCTGAGCGGGCACAGAAAAAATCGCTGCCGGCAAAAGGATCGCAGCCAGCGCGAGAGCACATCGGATCGCCATAGGCGTTCGTCCTCCCGCTCTTATTATAGCGCGGAGGCGGGCGGAATGCAGGAGGGCGGTGCGCTCGCCCTCCGCGAGTTTGGTGTCTAGAGGTTACCGCAGGAGACGTACACGCTGAGCTGCTTCAGGCTCTTGTGCAGGTTGATGGCGTACGGCCCTTTCTTGAGCTGCGCCACCGTGAGGCCGGGGACCAGCGTTGACGACTTGCCGTTCACGGTGTTGGCCAACACTTTCCACGGAGCGGGGTTGAGCTTCGCGCAGGTTCCCTGGTGAATGTGCGTGGGCTCCGAAGCGCCCTTGGGTTCGTTCGTCACTGTGAGCGTCACCCACACGCCGCCGCTCTTGTTCGTGACCGAACCGGAGCCGCTTTGCTTCGAGCCGTTTTGCGGGGCGAAGGTAACGCTAATACCGGAAGCCATCATCGCGCCTCCGGCCGACGCCTTCATAGCGCCTCCGGCGGGCGCCTTCGAGGCTCCGCCGTATTCGCCGGGGGCTTCGCTAGCTGCGGTGCTGGTCGAGGTGGTCGTCGTTGAGCCGCCGCACGCGCTTAGAGCCGCCGCCGCGCTCAGTGCGATGCCCGAGGCCAGAATCGTCCGAAAGAGTTTCATTGCTTGCTTGTCCTCCAAAAAAGGCAGGTCCCATGCTTTAGTAAGTCCCTATGCTCTTTCCCTCATTGGGGCAGGGCGCCTGACCAAGCAAGCGAAGGGGAGCTGCAATCGCTCACTGCCTTTAGGAGGCGTAATGAGTCCAAAAATCAATCACGTGGCCGTCTTCGTTTCGGCGATCATTTTCTTCGTACTCAGTTTTCTCTGGTACTCGTTCATCTTTGGAAAGATGTACATGGCACAGATCGCCGCGATGACCGGCAAAGCCCCGGGGATGCCTGCGAGCATGACCGTGCCCTTGATCGAAACATTCTTATTGGGCTGGTTCCTTAGCTACGTCATTGCGATAGCGCTCGCAATGCGTCCCGATCCGAATCCGGCTGCTCGCGGTTTCGGCTTCGGCCTGTTCATCGGGATCGGTGTGTTCGCATCCATGTCGTTCCTGGGCGTCATCTGGGGCAGCCTCCCGGTTGGCCTTTGGGCAATCAACGCCGGTTTCGTAACCCTAGCGATGGCAATCATGGGCTACATCATGGGCGCGTGGAGCAAGCCCGGCACGACAGCGGTCTAACAGTCTCCAATGATACAAAAAGGCCTCGCAATCTTGCGGGGCCTTTTTAATTTAGCGCGCGCATAAAGAATTCATCGCCGCGCGTGCAGCCGGATTCTCGGCCGTTCCGCGCCGGCGGTTGTACGTGAGAATGTACGAAGCAGCAGCTCCATACGCATACATTCGTTCTACATCGAATGTGCCGCTCGTGTACGTCAGCAGCCATCCGTCCGACGATCCCCCGCACAGTTTTTGAACAGTCTGCGTAACCTGCACGCCCGGGATCTGCTCCTTCAAGTTCTCGACCTGGTGCTCGGTTTCGTCTTGCGCGAGCATAGACTGCGGCAGCGCCGGAGCCTTCACGAGGAAGAGCGATTCGAGTGAGGCCTTTGCGCTGTTTGTAACGTGTAGCCAAACTCCGGCCGTCTGAAATGTCGCGGTGGTTGGCGCAGACGCAACATTCCCGCGTTGCCAACCCGCCGGCGGAGTAAACGGCAAAGGACCTTGCATCCCTTGGGTTTGTGAGACGGCAGGTTCGGGTGGACAAAGCGTGTAGAGCGAGCGAAGCACGCCAAACGAATCGGCAACGGATTTCGGAAGGCTCAGCTGTGCGACGTACATCGTCTCTCCCGACGCTGCGAAGAGCGTCGTAACGGGGGTGTCACTGCCGGGCTGTGAAAGCGTGGTCAGCCACCCTGTTTGTCCGCGGCACAATCTTGCGGCACTGCTGGCGATCGTTTTTAGCCCGTGCCGGTTCGCCAGCATCAAGCGAGCTTGGGCGTATCCTTGCGCGTCGAAGCCATCCGACGGGGCGGTTGCAATAACGATGAGAATCGAGCGCGGGATGATGGCGCTCCCGATGCGTTGATGAATCGTCTTGCGATATTCCGTTACGAACGTATAACCTCCGCGCCGCATGTAATCAGCCGTCCCCGGATCGCGCTTCAACTCGTGCAGCGCTGCGGGCGGAACGAATAGCGGCGTAGCCGACGAGGCCAGAACAACCGAGGCGATCCATGCGATGACGAACATTTTAGCCAATATTAGCGACCAAAGAAAAAGGCCCCGCAATTATGCGGGGCCTTTCAGTAGCGAAGATGCTTCTACATCATCCCGCCGTAGTCGCCCATGCCGCCGCCGGGCATTGCCGGCTCTTTCTTCGGCTCGGGTTTGTCGGCGATCAGCGTTTCGGTCGTCAGGATCATCGCACCGATCGAAGCCGCGTTTTGAAGCGCCGAGCGCGTCACTTTGAGCGGCTCGACGATGCCGGCCTTAAACATGTCTACGATCTCTCCAGTCATCGCGTCGAACCCAAAGGGGTTATCCTTATTGCGAACGCTATTAACTTGGACCGACCCTTCAAAGCCCGCATTGTCAGCTATTTGCCGAAGGGGTTCTTCAAGAGCTCGCTTGATGATCTCGATGCCGATCTTTTCATCGGCCCACGTAAGCGCTGCACCGTTGGTTTTTGAAGGCTGATATTTCTCTATTGCCTTTATAGCGTGAACGAGCGATGCGCCGCCACCTGGTATCATGCCCTCTTCGACCGCAGCCTTGGTCGCGCTAAGCGCGTCCTCGATCCGATGTTTCTTTTCTTTGAGCTCGGTTTCGGTTGCCGCACCGACGTTGATGACGGCGACGCCACCCGATAGCTTTGCCAGCCGCTCTTGGAGCTTCTCGCGATCAAAGTCGCTATCGGTGTCCTCAATCTGCTGCTTGATCTGTTCGATTCGGCCCTTGATCGCATCCGGTTTGCCTGAACCGTCAACAATGGTCGTCTCTTCCTTATTAACTTTGACCGATTTAGCGCTACCAAGCTGCTCGGGCGTTGTCTTGTCGAGCTTGAGTCCGAGCTCTTCGGAGATAACGGTCGCACCAGTAAGGGTCGCGATGTCCTTGAGCATCTCTTTACGTCGATCGCCGAAGCCCGGAGCTTTAACGGCAACCGTCGTGAATGTACCCCGAAGTTTGTTGACAACCAGTGTCGCCAGCGCTTCACCCTCGACGTCTTCCGCGATTATCAGTAGTGGTTTCTGCGTTTGCACGATCTTCTCGAGCAGTGGCAAGATATCAGCAATTGCTGAGATCTTACGCTCCGTCACCAGTATGTATGGATCGTGCAATGTTGCTTCCATCCGCTCCATGTCAGTAGCCATATAAGGCGAGATATAGCCCTTGTCGAACTGCATTCCGCCCTTAGTTTCGACCTCCGTCTTCATCGACTTGGATTCTTCTATCGTTATCACGCCTTCAGTCGTGACCTTGCCGTCGCGTTGGCTAACTTTGCCCATCGCCAAAGCGATTAGGTCACCAATCTCTTTGTCATTCGCTGAAATCGAAGCAACTTGCGCAACCGTGTCTGTATCTTCAACCTTCTTAGAAAACTCTTTCATTCTCTCAACGGCGATTTCCACGGCTTTTTCGATTCCGCGCTTGATCAGCAGCGGATTCGAGCCGGCGGTAACGTTGCGAAGACCTTCGCGGATTATCGCTTGTGCCAGTACCGTGGCGGTCGTCGTGCCGTCCCCGGCTACATCATTCGTCTTGGACGCTACCTCTTTTAAGAGCTGCGCACCCATGTTTTCGAACGTATTCGGTAGTTCGATTTCCTTAGCGATGGTCACGCCGTCGTTTGTAATCGTCGGTGAGCCGAATTTCTTGTCGAGAACAACGTTGCGACCCTTTGGTCCCAGCGTTACCTTTACCGCGTCTGCCAACAGGTTGGCACCGCGCTCGAGCGCCCGGCGGGCGCTTTCGTCAAATACTAATTCTTTTGCAGCCATAATTAATGTTAAAACGCTCCTTAAACGCTTGCCGGGACTTTGGAAAATGTACCCAAGATATCTCTTTCACTAATGACAGCGTACTCTTTACCGTCGATTTTAATCTCGCTGCCGGTGTACTTTTTGAAGAGTACAAAATCGCCAACCTTATAGTGCATCGGCAGTAACTTGCCGTCATCATTTTCGCGGCCGCGGCCAACGGCACGAACGAACCCCTTGTGGGGCTTCTCCCTAGCCGTGTCTGGCAGATAAATGCCGCTTGCCGTCTTTTCTTCTTGTTCAGCCAACTCAATCAGTAGTTGGTCGCCGCCGGGCTGGAAATCCACAAAACCTCCACGATTTTTCGGTCAGAATGCGCAATTTTTGGGACTAGCACTCTCAAATGGAGACTGCCAGCCCCGAAATCTTAGCAGAGTGGGGTGGAGACTGCAAGGGCTTTGTGTGAGGGCGTGCCGACGCTCGCTTCGGCCCAAGGGGACGAGTTGGTTCGGGCTAGTTGCCCCTGTAGATGCTGACGACGCGGGGGGTCGTCGAGGGCGGCTGCTGCATCTCTTGTTCGGCGATTCGGGCCATGAGGTCGCCGCGCGCCAGCGGCCGGTGGAAGAGAAATCCTTGGGCCTGATCGCAATTCAGCGACCGGACGAACTCCCATTGGGCGTCGGTCTCGATGCCCTCGGCGATGACGCGGAGTCCCAAGGTCTGCGCGAGGGTCGCGATGGCTTTGACGATGCCTTGGTCGTACGGGTCGCGCGTGACGTCGTCGATGAAGCCCTTGTCGATCTTGATGGCGTGCACCGGCAGGCGTTTGATGTAGTTGAGCGAGCTGTAGCCGGTGCCAAAGTCGTCGACGACGATCTGCACGCCCATCGCGTGGATCCGCAGCAACGTCGCGACGGCCAGATCGTTCAGCACGATGTTTTCGGTCACTTCGAGCTCGAGCGCGCTGGCGGGCAGGCCGGTTTCGGCCAACACCGCGCCGATCGTCGCGGCGCAATCCTGTTCGTAGAAGTCGCGCGGCGAAAGATTGACGGAGACCCGGAAGTCGGGCGCCGCGGTTTGGCGGATCCGCACCGCCGTACTGCACGCCTGCGTCAGCACCCAGCGGCTGATCTCGACGATCGTTCCGCTCTCTTCCGCAATCGGAATAAAGACTTCGGGCTGAAGCTCGCCAAGAGTCGGGTGCTTCCAGCGCGCCAACGCTTCGGCGGTCACGATCCGCTTGCTCGCAATGTCGACGATTGGCTGGAACAGCAGTGACAACTCGCCGCGCGAGAGCGCTTGCCGCAAATCTTGCTCCAGGCCCATGCGCTCCAGCACGCGCGCGTGCATCGTGCCGTCGTACGACTTGACGTTGTTGCGCCCGGCTTCTTTCGCGCGATACATCGCCGAGTCGGCAAATGCGATCAGTTCGTCGGCGGTCTGCGCGTTCTGCGGGAAGAGACTCGTGCCGATGCTCGCGGTTACGAAGAGCTCGCGGCTGCCGATCAAGAACGGCTCGTGGAACGAGTTGACGACGCCCGTCGCAACCGAAACGACCGTCCGCTGATCGCCGATCCCTTCGATCACGACGACGAATTCGTCGCCGCCCGAGCGGTAGATCGTCGCGCGGTTGATCAAACGCTCTTGCAAGCGCGATGCAATGCTGCGCAGCAATTCGTCACCCACACGGTGTCCGAGCGTGTCGTTGATCGTCTTAAAACGATCGATGTCGATGAAGAGCGCCGCCAGATGTCCGCCCTTGGCGGCGGCTTCCGCAATGAGCAGCGGCAACGATTCTTCCAATGCCAGACGGTTGGGCAGCTGCGTCATCACGTCTTGACGCGCCAGTTTGGCGAAACGTTCGGCGCTCTCGCGCACGTCGGTGACGTCCAGCATCACGCCGATCGCGCCGATGACGCCGCCCTCGGCGTCGCGCAGCGGTTCGACGTCGTTTTGCAGCCAGCGTCCGTTTTGCCGCGTTTCATAACGCACCGCTTCGCCCGCGAGCGCACGGCGCAACTCGTTTAAGCACGCGCGCCGCTGTTCGGGATCGTCGATGCTTGCGCCGTACGGAGCTCCGATCAGGTCGTCAGCGTAGAGCCGTTGATCCGCCAGTGCCGCGCCTCTAATCGACGTGAGCCGCAAATCCGTGTCGACGGTCCAGACGACGGCGGGCAGCTGCGAAAGCAGCAGCCGCAGGCTGGCGGTGGCTTTCAAGAGCAGCTCGGACTTCTTACGTTCCGTGACGTCGCGCAGATGAACAAGCAACTCGTCGCGCGCCGGCTGAATGCGAATTTCGATCCACTTATCCGTTGACTGGAAGTGCTGGACGCGCTCCAGCGGAAGACCCTGCCGGCGCACGCTAAGCATTTCGGGAACGAGATCGGAACCCAGCGGATCCAGCACGTCTTGTATGCGCGCGCCGATCAGCTCGCCGGCATTTTTGCGCAGCAACTCTTCGGCGGGCTCGTTGACGTGCGAGAAACGCCAGTCTTTATCGATGATGTAAAAGCCGTCGGGAATGCTCTCGACAACGTTGTAGCCCCGTTCGGTTAATCCGCGAATCGACGCCATGCCGTCGCTGATCAGCAATTTGCCCGCGATCGTAATCGTGACGATGCCGACGCCGGCGTAAATCTCGAGAATGAGGCGCGGCAGTTGGGCCAGCGCCGCGCCAAGGAACGCAATGAAACACAGCGCGGTCAGCGCGGCGAAGATGATTAGCCGGGAAACTAGGCCCGCCGGGCCGGCGGGTTTCACAGCATCTTACGTTGCCGCAGCTCGGCACGCAACGCATGACGCGATTGCACGCCCAGAGCGGCAAAGATTATCTCGATCTGCTTTTCAAGCGTAAATGTGCTACGGCTAAACTGTTGCGACAGGGCGTCGAGCTCGGTGCCTTGCGAAAGCGCGATGGCGATCTGGCGCTGCATCGGCGTAAGCCCGGAGAGAACGCGCTGCTCCTCGACCCGATCCAATTCGGACAACCGGCGGTAAAGCGGGCTCTTGGCAAAGTGCGCGGCCTGCGAGCGAGCCTTATCGAGCCACTGTCCGTCTTCCGTCAGTTCGAACAATGCGGCAGCGGCCAGTGCGGCGCGATACGGATGGCGGATTTGCGCGAAGACGTCAAAGGCGAACTCGAGCGAGTCCTTCGCCAGTTTCACATTGCCGAGCACTGCTTGCACGCGGCCGGCGGCGTATTTTTCGTACGCGATCGTGCGGCGATCGTGCGCGGCTGCGAGCGTCGGGTCTAGGCTGTCCCGGCCAAGTCTGGTATAGGTCGACACATACCCTTGCGCTTGCGCCATGTCGGTGGACGCAAACAGCTCGGCCAGCATCACCAGCGCTTGGCGTTCCTCGCCGTGCGTCGCATCCCACTCAACGTCACGCGCCAAGGTGTGCGCCAACGCAAGTTCTTCGGCCGCCCAAGCTTCGTTGCCGTTCATGCGGGCGACGAATGCGCGGTCGACGTGTGCGATGACTTGCCATGCGAGTGTCGGCGCCAGCGCCTTCGAATCTTTGAAGAGCCACTGCGCGCGGCCAGGATCGCCCTGATGGAACGCGTGCCATGCCAGCGCGCGAACGCTCATGAACTGCAGATCTTGAATGTCGGGCGTCCACTCGATCGATTCGTATGCTATTTCGCCCGCGCGCATGCCATCGTTATCGCCGAGCTCAACCGACAGCCGCAGCAAGACATGTAGCGAGATAGCGACGGACGTGACATCGCACGTGGCTTTCGAGTCTTCAAAGTACCGGAAGGCGGCGAGCAAGTCTTTCAGTTGCGACGCATAATCTTCCAGGCCCGCGTGCATCCACGAACGCAGTGCAAGCGCGCGGAACTGCGAAGCCGGAGCAGGGTCGCTCATTGCCAGCGCGATGTCGTCGCTGTTGGGATCGTACTGGCGCGTGGCCCAAGCCAAGCGCGAGCGTTCGTAACCCAAACGCGACGCACGCGACAAATCTTCTCCAACGAGGTCTTGCGCGCTGGCCAGCATGTCGCGCGCACCATCAAAGTTGCGGCTGTTGACGTACGAAAACGCGGAACTTACGAAGTAGCCGAAGCGCCCTGCCGGCGACGTAAAGGCATCAGCGTGCGCGGCCAGCGTTTCGAGAGCCAGAACGGGATCGCGGCGCGCCAAGACTTCCGCGCGAACCAGCAGACCCTGCTCGTTGAGCGGCTCGGGCCAGTCCTCGCAATGCGTCAGCAATGCCAGCGCTTCGTCCCGGCGCGCGCGGCGCGCCAGTTCGGTCGCGTTTTGCAGTGCTGCTGCGACGTCTACGCCCGTCTCTACGAGGCGTGAGTCTTGCATATGCATATCGGCGATCTAGTCCGTAATGGTTCCGGCTGAAGTCGTTTGGCCTGGACCCACAGTTATTGCGGGACCAAAGATGACGTCACGTTTCGAAGCCGAGCCTTTCGCAGAAGAGTGCGCGCCCGCCGCATTGGTGTATGAATTGTAGATTCGAATTTGATACGTGTCGGACGGCAGCGTGTGAAGGTCGAATCCGCCCGAGGCATCCGTCGCAACCGTGTTGCCGACGTTGCCCGAGGATCCGATCGCGACGACCACTGCACCGCTCACGCCGTTGCCGTTCGAACCAACCACCGTACCGGTGATGTGGCCCGAGTTCGAGTTGCCTGCAACGAAGAGCGTCGGGCGGACGGAGATGCTGTTAGTGGCGATGCCGCCGCTGGTGTCCATCGGCGTGATGCCGCCGCTGGAGATGCCGCCGCCGGTGTCGTTGCCGGTGGAGAGCGATTCGAGAAGATTGAAGTCGATGTTCACGAGCTCGGCAGCGCTCGCGCCGATCGTGAAACTCTGCGTGTTGGTGATCGCAACGAGTCCGTGCCCGGCCGACGTGGTCCGCGTCGAGTTGCCTGCGCCTGAATCGCTCGAGGTGTTCCGGCCATAGGCGAAGTTGAGCGACGCGGTCGAGTTATCGGCATAAATGGCTTGGCTTGCCGCCGGGTCGACGACGAAGCGAATCTGGCCGTACGTGCGCTGGGTGTTGCTAGTCTGACCGACGGCCGCACCGGATCCGCCTTGGTATTGCAGGACGTCGACGATGAGCGGGCTGCTGTACTGAGCGACGACCAGGAACCGGCCGGAGCCGTCGGTGGCGTCGACTTCGCGAATGGCGAGATTGAAGTGAGCGAGTTGTTTGCCGGAGAGGGTGGGCGCGGCGTCGCCGATCAGGAAGCTTGTGGCGATGCCGCCGTGAGTGTCGAGCGGAGTGATGACGCCGGGCGGGTTGTTGTTTGAGGCAAGGAGCGCCGGCGTGGACGATTGCCCATGCATAGAGCACGCCGCCGGCACAAAGGCCAAAAGCGTTACGCATAACGCTGAAAAATGTCGTCTCAAGACCCTAAACCTCCGCCTCGGTCAACCCGCTTGCTGGCAATATATCACGTTTGCAGGTTAACTCCATCCTGGAAAACTGAGCCGAATGGCCCAATTTCAAGAATAGTCCGTTAAACCTACGTAAAGGTGCACTTATTGGCCCTATTCCCTAAGCCCTGCGCGGCCGATATGCGCGCGAGGCAGGCCCGTGAGGCTGACCGAAAGGCCCGAATGGTGACGAACCCACCGTTGGATTGGCCCGCGGTCGCCTGGCGCGGAACGGCCGCCGGCTTGAGCGGCGCCGTGCTCTTTGGGCTCTTCATCTACCCCGCGGCGGGCCGCCCCGGCGCCGTGTCCGTCGCGCTCTACGCCGCGGTCTGCCTGGCTTGGGGATTGGGTTACGCCTATCTGGCGCAGACTCGCCCGCAGCTCAATACGCAGCCGGTCCTGTCCGGGGTGGTGTACGGCATCGTGGCATACGTCGTGATGCAGTTGGTTCTTTACAGCGTCGCGGCGGAGCGAACGGCAACCGTGCTGGAAGTTGCCTACGGCGGATTCGCGAGCTGCTTGTTCTTCGGACTGCCGGTCGCGCTGGTCACGCGCCTGCTTTCGAGCCGCAGATGATCGGCGCGCTGCGAATCTCAATCGCCGCGCTGCGCCATAATGCCCGCACGCTGCGCGACCTCGCGGCTCCCGCGAAAGCCGCTTTCGTCGTAAAATCGAATGCGTACGGACATGGACTCGTTCGCGTTGCGCTAGCGATAGAAGAGTTTGCAGACGCGATCTGCGTCTATGCGGTTGAAGAAGGCCTCGCGCTGCGCGAAGCCGGCGTCAAAGTACCAATTATGGTACTCGGCCCTACACCGGTGGAGCATCTGGAAGAAGCGCTCGCGCGCCAGCTGCAGATCACACTTTGGGACGCAACGACCTATCTTGACACCGTAGCGGGCATTGCGCGCCGGCACAATAGTGCGTTTCGCGTGCACATGAAAGTCGACACCGGAATCCGGCGCTTAGGACTCGATCCGCGCGACGCACCCAAAGCGATCGAACGCGCTTTGAAAACGCCCGGCATTGAGGTCGCCGGAATATTCTCACATCTCGCGTCGGCCGAAGATCTCGATTCACCGTTCACGCTCGGTCAATTGCAAACGCTGGAAAGCGTGTTGAACGCCGTGCACTTTGATGGAAAGTCGCACGCACCGCTACGTCATATCGCGGCGTCGGCCGCGGCCATGCTCTGGCCGCAGACGCGTTTGGATCTCGTGCGCTTCGGCATTGCGCTCTACGGATTGTGGCCCTCGAAGGAAACGCGCGCGTCGGTAAACGGCGGATTCAGCCTGCAGCCGGCGCTTTCGTTTGAGAGCCGCGTGATTGCGGTGCGCAAAGTAGAACCGGGGACGCTGATTGGATACGGCGGCTCGTACAAGGCGCCGCGCGCGATGCGCATCGGCGTCGTTCCGCTGGGCTATGCCGACGGCATTCCGCGACTGCTTTCCAACCGCGGGGCGTTCTTGGTGGCCGGGCAGCGCTGTCCCATCGCCGGGCGAGTCTGCATGAACATGACCATGATCGATCTCGGAGCGACGCAGGCGCGGCCGGGCGATCCGGTGGTTCTTATCGGGAACCAAGGTGATGCAAGCGTGACGGCAGACGATTGGGCGGATTGGGCCGAGACGATCAACTACGAGATCGTCGCGCGCTTACCGTCCGAGCTTACGCGAATCTACGACGAACGCTAGTGCGCTGTTGAGCCGTTGCCGGAGCGCTGTTCGATGGGTTCGAACGCATGCACTTCGGGCCCCGAATACGTTGCCTGCGGACGGATGAGCCGGTTGTCCGCCAGCTGTTCCAAGACGTGCGCCGTCCAGCCCGCGATGCGCCCGCACGCGAAGATCGGAGTGAATTCGTCGCCCGGAAATCCGAGGCTGTAGAACAGCGGCGCTGTGTAGAAGTCCACGTTGGCGTAAATGTTCTTGCCGGGTTTCTTCTCTTGCAGCACGACGTTGGACGCGTCTTCGAGCGCGCGCGCGATCTGATACCATTTCGGATCTGAAATCTCGCTGAGCTTTTTCGCGACCGCTTCCAAATGCTGCGCGCGCGGATCGCGCACCTTATACTCGCGATGGCCCATTCCCATGATGCGCTCGCCGCGGGCCAGAACTTCCCGCACGTACGCTTCGGCGCGCTCGGGTTTTCCGACTTCGAGCAGCACGCGTCCGACCGCGCTAGCGGCTCCGCCGTGCGCTTCGCCCTCCAGCGTTGCGATCGCCGATGTAACAGCGGCGTAGAGATCGGCTTTTGTCGATGCCGTGACGCGCGCGGAGAACGTCGACGCATTGAACGAATGGTCGGCCAATAGCACGAGATAGGTGTCCATGGCGTCTTCGGCCACTTCCGTCGGCTCGCTTCCGCGGCACATGTACAGGAAGTTGGCGGCCTGCGATAGATCGTGACGCGGTTCGACGGGTTCGAGTCCGCGGCGAATGCGATCCCACATCGCGACGGCCGTCGGCACTTTGGCGATCAATTCGATTGCGGTATGCACGTCGGAAACGTGCGCGCCGTGCGGATCGACCGGCACGAAAATTGCCAGACCTGAAACGATCGTGCGCAGCACGTCCATCGGCCACGCATCTTTGGGCACGCGTTCCATCGCGTTGATCAGCGGCTCGGGCAGCATGCGGTGCGCGCCGAGTTCTTTCTTTAAAGCTTCGAGCTCGCTCTTGGTGGGCAGATGTCCGTAGAGCAGCAGATGCACGACTTCTTCGAAACAGGCGTTGGGAGCCAGGTCGTGGATGTCGTAGCCGCGATAGGTGAGGCGGCCTTCTCTTCCCTCGACGTTGGAGAGCAGCGTGCTTCCGACCACCACGCCTTCAAGGCCGCGGTCGACGACGATTCCGGTTGTACTCATGGTCTCTCCTTAGATAGGTACGTCTGGGACGTGCTGACCGTATTCCCGAGGATTAAAATACCACCCGGGCAGCGAGCTGGGGAACGTGATGTCTTGAAAGTCAAAATCCACGATTGCGCCGTCACCGCCGTAGACGGTCTGCACACCGTTCGATTCGGTGCGCGCCCCCACGATTCCGTGCAGGTGCGTGACGACCAACTGGCCGCTCAAATAGCCGAGCGTATAGGTGAAGGTCACCGGAAAGATCCCCTGGTCGCCGGTGAACAGGCGGTCGTGGGCGATGATGCGCCGCAGTTCGTAACTCTTCTTGTCGACCCAGATCTCGCGCAGGACGTTCCGCTCGGGATCGCGCCGCGGCTTGAGCACCAGATGTAAGAGATTCTTTTCCACGGTCATTTGCGGCACGTCGTAGTCGGACTCGCCGATGGCAACCACGGAGCCGATTGTCTTGAGCGGCTCGCTGGTCGGTTCCGGCGTCGGAACGTAGGACGTCGGATCGATATGCTGGTGGATCGGCGCCGGCGCGAACACGTCGGCAGTCGGTGGCCCGGGATCGGTGGCTTCGTTGAGCGCCGGGCGGTCGAAGACCGCTTGGCCTTCAGCGTCGTCGCGGTAGATGCGGCGAGTCAGGGCGGCGCGGTCGACGTTGCGCACCCAATAGTGCGTCGTGTACGACCCAAGCGGATCCGGATACGGCGATGCGCCCGGCTCGGGAGCGTAATTCGTGTACTGCGTGCGGATCATCGTGTAGGTCTCGTACGGCGGCGGCGGACGGTGCGAACGGAAGACGCGCCGGATGATACCGAGCACCCGCACCGGGGGCACACTTTGGTAGGGCGGCAGCGTCGCCTGGGGCGCCGGGCTCGCCGTCGGTTCCGGCTTCGATTGGGCCGACGAACGCACGGGGTTAAACGAAACGGTCAGGACGGCCGCCGCCAGAAGCGCGGCCAGGGAATTTTTCAGCATACTCGGCCTGTATAACGCGTGAGAAGGACCGGAATGTTACGCCTCTAGGCGCGAGGTGTCCACCCGGCGGCCGCCGAGCATGACGAAGGACGGGCGCTCGAGCGTGCGGATGTTGGAGGCCGGGTCGTCGCCGACCGCAATGACGTCGGCGAGTTTGCCCGGCGCCAGCGTGCCCCGGTCGCTCGTTCCGAGCAGGTCGGCGGCGTGGCTCGTCGCCGATCGCAGCAGATCGATCGGCCGCATTCCCATGGACGCCAGCAGCGCGAAGTCCTTATTGTTTTCGCGGTGCGGAAAGACGCCGGCATCGGTTCCGTACGTAATCTTCACGCGGCTCGAAATCGCTCGCTGCATGCCCTCGTTGCGCAGCGTCGCGGCCAGGTGCGCTTTTTCGATTCCGTTCGCGGAGACTTTGTTCGGATTGCCGGGCTGCAGAATCGAATCGAGCGCCCAGATCGTCGGCGTGAGATACGTGCCGCGATCTTCCATTTTTTTCAGCGTCGCTTCACTGACGCCGGTTCCGTGTTCGATCGAATGAACGCCGCCGTCGACCGCGATCGCGATGCCTTTGTCGCCGTGCGCGTGCGCCGCGACCTTCCGCTCGAACTTTGTGGATTCGTCCACGACCGCTTGCACTTCGTCCAGATTGAATTGCGGGATGTTCCAGACGTCGCCGTACGACAGCACGCCGCCGGTCGCCAATATCTTGATGACGTCAACGTGACGTTTGACGTGCTCGCGCACGCGCTCTCGGAAGCCGTACGGCCCGTACGACACTCCGCTTTCGATCGGCTGATCGACGTGCACGAACTCCGGCAAGTCGTTGGTGTCGCCGTGTCCGCCGGTAATTGAAAGGCTCGGCCCGGCCGCAAGAATGCGCGGTCCCAGAAACGCACCGTTGGCAACGGCGTTGCGCAGCGCCAGATCGATCCCGGCGCCGCCGCCGACGTCGCGTACAGTCGTGAACCCGTTGCGCAACATTTGCTGCGCGTTGCGAATGCTGTAGAGTGCGGCCTCGGCAACGTTGTCGGCCGCGGTCTTCGGCGGCATCAGCGCGAGCATGTACGTGTCGGGCACCACGCGCGCCGCGACGTGCGTGTGGCAGTCGATCATTCCCGGCATCAGCGTTGCCGCTCCGAGATCGACGACCTGCGCGTCGCTGCCGGCGTCACCCGCGTGCATCGATACGATACGATCGCCTTTAATTACCAGAATGCCCGGCGCGTGCATTTCTTGTCCGTCAAACAGCCGGGCAGCTTTGAGAACCGTTACCTGCTCGGCCGCGCGGGCGCGCCACGGCAAAAGCATCGCCGCACCGGCAGCCGCGGCGCCGAGCAAGAACGAGCGCCGTGCGAAGAGCAGCTCGACCTCCGCAAAGAGTTTATCGGAGTGCGGAACGTGCGGGCAGCGGCAGTCGAACATTACTCTTCTTCGGCGCTCCAGGTCGAGCCGTCGGCGAACTTGATGTACTGCACGCTGCACTTCGGCTGCGGCTCGTGCGCGAAGATGAACTTCGTGCGTCCGCTAAAATCCTGGAACTTGTGATGGATGGTGATCCCGGGCGAGAACGTGCCGACGTCGCGTACTCCGGCCGTTTCGTCGCCGATCTTCACGCCGAATCGCACCATAGTTGCGACCTTATCGCCTTCGTTGACGAACTTGATCTCCAGCGGGCCGGAGCTCTTGGTGAGAGAAATCGCCGCGCTCGGCACGACGTTCGGGCCTGTGGCGTAGGCGATGTGGCAGAAATCGATTTGAATGGGCGACGCGGGTTTGGCGGATGTTAGGCTTGCCGGAAAAGATGCTGCGAAAACAGCAATGATGGCGGTAGCGATAAAGAGTAAGCCGCGCATGTCTACCTCATTTCGTAAGAACGCGTTCCCCGTTGCGGGAGAGCGCGTAGCCCAAGAGCCGGTCGATCAACGCGTTGTAACCGATGCCGAGCGCGTTGCACGCGTCGGGCAAGAGGCTCGTCGGCGTCAGGCCGGGTAGGGTGTTGATTTCCAAGATATAGGGACGCCCTTCCTGGCTCACGATGAAATCCGTGCGCGAATAGTCGCGCAGCCCGAGTAGGCGGTGAGCTGAAAGTGCCAGCATGCCGATGCGCGCGGCGAGATCGGGGTCGATGTCCGCCGGCACGATGTGGGTGCTGCCACCGGCCTGATACTTCGAGTCGAAGTCGTAGAACTCGCCGGCGTTCGAAACAATCTCGACGACCGGCAGCGCTTCCTCGCCCAATATGCCGCACGTGAACTCGCGTCCGGCTATAAACTCCTCGGCGATGATCTCCGCGTACTCTCCGGCAGCCGCGATCATAGCCTTCGTCCACTCTTCGTGCGTGCGTACGATCGAAACGCCCGCGCTGCTGCCTTGAAAGCGCGGCTTGACCACGAGCGGCAGATTCAGCGATCCGGGCAAAAGCGGCAACGTGCCGCCGGAGAGGTCGAAGAGATCCCAGGTGGCCGTCGGCAGACCCTCGCCCGACAGCAGCTTCTTCGTCAGATGTTTGTCCATCGCCAGCGCCGCCGCTTCCAACCCGCTGCCCGTGTACGGAATGCCGAGATAATCGAGGATGCCTTGCACCTGTCCGTCCTCGCCGCCAGGTCCGTGCAGCGCATTGAAGACCGCGTCGGGTGCGACGTCGCGAATCGCATCGATGAAGCGCCGGTCGTAATCCAGCGACTGCGCCGCGTATCCGAGCGATTCGAGCGCGCGCATGACGCCCGATCCGGTCTGGATCGAAATCTCGCGCTCGGCGCTCGATCCGCCCATCACCACGGCCACGCGGGCCTTTTTCTTTTTCATTCGATGAAGACGCCCACAAGATGCACTTCGAGTTGCAACTCCACGCCGAACTTCTCGGCGACCGCGCGACGAACGCGCGCTAGCAAGGCCGCGACGTCTTTCGCAGTTGCGCCACCGAGGTTGTTGATGAAGTTTGCATGCAGCGGCGAGACTTCCGCGCCCCCTTCGCGCCACCCCTTAGCGCCCGCCGCCTCGATGAGGCGGGCCGCTTTATCGCCGGGCGGATTGCGAAAACACGAGCCCGCGTTCGGCAGCGCGACAGGCTGCGTCGCTTTGCGCCGCACGAGCCGGCTCTGCATTTCGGCGCGCACTGCCTGCGGTTCGCCGCGCTCGAAGGTTAACGTGACGCGCGAAACGATCGCGTCGCGCGCCAGCGACGTGTGCCGGTAATAATACTGAACTGAAACCGGGTGCGCTTGCGGCTTGGCGGGCGACTGCACCCACACTTCGCTTACGAAATCGCCCATCTCCCGATCGGTGCCCGCGTTCATGCGTAGCGATCCGCCGACGCTGCCCGGAATGCCGGCCAGGGAACTGATGCCGACCGCGCCGGCCGACGCGGCTTTGGCAGTGAGCAGCGACATAGCGGCCGACGCACCGGCGTGTGCGACTACGTGCGCGCCGTCTTCCTTCACATCAATGTTAGCGAACTCTCCGGCCAGCCGCAAAACCAAACCGCGAATGCCGCCGTCGCCGATCAGGAGATTGCTCCCGCTTCCTAACACGAACCACGGCAGTTTGCGCCGCGCGCACAAGCGCATGACGGCGGCGAGCTGCGCTTCGCTTTCGATCACGACCCAAGCATCGGCCGGGCCGCCGATCTTCCACGATGTGTATGGTCCGAGCGGTTCGTCGAACCGCACACGATCGCCGCAAATGCTTTCCAGCTTTTCGCGATCGCTCGCGTCTAACAGACTCCGAAGCGCGTCATCGGCGGCGATCACGCCGACACGTCGTGCGCCAGATCGGCTGCGACCTTGGTGATGTTTCCGGCGCCGAGCATAAGGACCAGCGCGTTTTGCGGCGTCTCGCGCTGCAAGACTTCGCGCAGGTCGTGGACGTACTTCACGTATGACAGCGGCACGCCCGCGGCTTCGAGGCGTTCGCCGATGAGCCGCTCCGAAACGCCTTCGATCGGCGTTTCTCCGGCGGCGTAGATGGGCGCCAAATAGACGCGATCGGCGTCCGCGAGCGCTTCGGCAAATGCCGGCGCGAGGTATGCGGTGCGCGTGTACCGGTGCGGTTGGAACGCAGCCACGACCGGCCCGTGATGGTAGCGGCGCGCGGCCGCGATCGTTTCGCGCAGCGCCGTCGGATGATGCGCGTAATCGTCGACGACAATCATGCGCGGCGTCTTCGCCAGCACGTCGAAGCGCCGGCGCACGCCGGCAAATGCGCGCAGCGATTTCGCAATCGAGTCGAAGGGGATTTCAAGCGCAAGTCCGACGGCGATGGCCGCCAGCGCGTTCTCCACGTTCATCGCGCCCGGCACTTGCAACTCGATCGTTCCCAAACGCGCGCCGTCGACGAACAGGTCGAACGTTGATTGTGATTGGCCGAACCGGATGTTCGATGCGTGCACGTTGGCGTCGGTGGCGATACCGAACGTCACCGTGCGCGCGGATCGCTCGACTTCCGCGAGCGAACGCGTCAGCGGATTATCCGCGCCGATGATTGCCGTACCGCCGGGTGCGACCTTCGACAAGAACTCTTCGAATGACGCAACGAGTTTGGGTAATTCGGCATCCGATGAAAGATGATCGTTCTCGATGTTGGTCACGACTGCGATCGCCGGATCCAGAAGCGTGAACGATCCGTCGGACTCGTCGGCTTCGGTTAAGAACCAGGGCGCGGTGCCGTCGTGCGCGTTGCTTCCCGTTCCGGCGTCGATGCCGCCCAGCACGACGCTCGCGTCGATGTTCGCGCCGTGAAGCACGGCAGCGGTCATCGCAGTCGTCGTGGTCTTTCCGTGCGTGCCGCAGATCGCGATGCCGCTGCGTCCTTCCATGATCCGCGCCAGCATCTCGCCGCGGCGCACGACCGGAATGCCCCGCTCGCGCGCCGATTGGATCTCGGGGTTTTCCGGATCGATCGCGGAGCTGACTATCACCGTGCTCGCGCCGTTCACATGCGTTGCGTCGTGCCCGACCGAGATCGTCGCGCCGGCGGCGCGCAGTTCGTCCAGCAGCGGCGAATCGATCGCATCGGATCCGGTGACGCGCTCGCCGCGAAGCAGCAGAATGCGGGCGATCGCGCTCATACCGATACCGCCGATTCCGACGAAGTGCAATGTCCGCAAGATTAGCCGTTGTTCTTGGGGACGAGGGCCTCCACCCGCGCGAGAATTGTCGCTACGGCGTCGCGGCTGGCGAGCGAGCGAGCTGCCGAGCGAAGCTGCTCCAGCCGTTCGGTTTGCATCATGTCGCGCAGCGTCCACCACAGCGAGTCCGCGTTGAGATTCCGGTCCTCGATCACGACGGCCGCTCCGCGCGCGGCCAGCGTCTGCGCGTTGTACGATTGATGGTCTTCGGCGGCGTAGGGATATGGAATCAGCACTGCCGGAATCCCGAGGGCCGCCAACTCGCCCACCGTCGAAGCTCCCGCGCGCGCGATCGCCAAGTCGCTGAGCGCATACGCGTCGGCCATGTCGTGCAGGTACGGTACGAGCACGACCTTGTTGTCGCCAAAAGGCTGGCGCTCCGCAGCTTGCATGTACTCGTAGTCTCGCTCGCCGCACACGTGCAAGATCTGCCAGTTCGGCGGGAGCGCGCGCCGCGTCATCAACGCCGAGATCGCTTCATTAATAGTGCGCGCCCCCTGGCTCCCACCGACGGCGAGAATCGTGCGCCGCGCCGGATCGAGTCCAAGGCGCCGCGCCGCTTCGATCCGGTTGTTGGGATGCAGCAGCGACGCGCGCACGGGGATTCCGGTGTAGACATATTTTCCGGCAAACACCGGATCGGCGTCCGGAAAAGCTCCCCACACCTCGTCTACCACCGGCGCCAGCATGCGATTCGCCAAACCCGGCCGCGCGTTGGGTTCGAGCAGCGCGAGCGGTGCGCGCAACTGTCCGAACGTGCGCATGATCCGCGCGGCAACCATTGCGGGAAAACACACGTACCCGCCGGTCGCAATCACGATATCGGGATGAAAGACGGAGAGCACGCGCAGCCCCTGCGCCACGCCGACCATGTTCGTCGCCGCCGTCGCAACCGTGCCAAGCGTGTTGCCGCGCTGCAGCGGGCTGCTTTCAATTGTTTGCAGCTCGTACCCGGCCTCCGGAACGACGCTCGTCTCCAATCCGTCCGCGCTGCCGATAAACAGAATCGAGCTGCGGTCGCGTAGTTTATCGGCGATTGCAAGCGCGGGATAAAGATGCCCGCCCGTTCCGCCGCCGGCAAACGCAACCCGCATTAGGGGTTGAGTCGCCGATGCCGGCCGACGTTGATGATCAACGCGACCGCAATCAGCGACACGATCAGCGAGCTGCCGCCGAACGAAATGAACGGAAGCGGTACGCCCGTCACCGGCCAGGATGACGTAACGACCGCGATGTTGACGAAGGCTTGAATCACAATCATGGCGGCGCAGCCCGTTGCCAAGAAGAATCCGAAGCGATCGGGTGCGGCGATCGCAATGCGGATAGACCGGTAGGCAAGCGTCCCGAACAGAATCAGCACCGTTGCCGTGCCGATCAGCCCGAGCTCTTCACCCAGCACCGAGAAGATGAAATCCGTGTACTGCTCGGGCAGATAGAAGAACTTCGCGCGCGATTCTCCCAAACCGACGCCGAACAGCCCGCCGCTGCCCAGTGCGAGCAGCGACTGCACGATGTGAAAGCCGGTGTTCTGCGCGTCTTTAAATGGATGCAAGAACGCCAGCATGCGCGCGCGTTTGTACGGGCTGCTCATAATCGCGATCGCCACCGGCGGGACGGTGACCGCAACGACCATCAGCAGATGTTCTATGCGGGCGCCCGCGGCGAAGAACATCGCAAACGCGGTGAAGATAATTAAGCTCGACGTCCCGATGTCCGGCTCTATCAGCACGAGCATCGCCGTCAAGAAGACCGGCACGCACAGCGGCGCCAGTCCCCGCGTCAACGAGGTGATGCGATCGCCGCGGCTTGCCAGCGCCGCGGAAAGGTAGATGACCAGACCAAGCTTGGCAAACTCCGACGGCTGGAGCGAGAACGCTCCGGCGCCGATCCACCGGCGCGCGCCCGAGACCGTCATGCCGATGTGCGGCACAAACACCGTCAGCAGCCCCGCGATGCACAAGAGCAGCGCGTATGGCGCGAACGCGCGCAGCTTGCGGTAATCGATCCGGTAGGCCCAATATGCGAGGAACAGGCCGACAACCAAATAGATTGCCTGGCGCTTCACATAGTATGCCGTGTCGTGATGATCGGCGTACGCTTGTGCGCTCGAGGCGCTGAAGATCATCACCAAGCCGATCGCGACCAGACTCGTGACCGCAATAAAGAGCCACGTGTCGGGAGGCGAGGCGACGTATGAACGCGGCAGTTCCTGAGCGCGCTCGGCGCGTTTCGCTGCGGCAGACTTCATCGGGCGGGACTTCCCAAGACGGCGTCGGTAAACTTGCGCCCGCGATCTTCAGCCGATTCGAACATGTCGAACGACGCGCAGGCCGGCGAGAGAAGCACGACGTCGCCCGGCTTCGCCAGCGCTTGAGCCCGCCGCACGGCGTCTTCCATTGAATTCGCGCGCTCGGTCGGAATGCGATAGACGTGCGCCGCGATGTCGTCGGCGGCTTCGCCAATCACAATGAGGGCGCGCGCCCGTTCGTCGATGATCCGGCCGAGTTCGGTGAAGTCCGTGTTCTTCGGTTTGCCGCCGGCGATCAGCACGATCGGTTTGTCGTACGAGCGTAAGGCCGCGATGACGGCGCCCGGGTTCGTGGCTTTCGAATCGTCCACATAGAGCACACCGTCCACGTCGCCAACGGGTTGCAAACGGTGATCCATCGGATTAAACGATCGGATCGCTTCGCGAAGCGAACGCGGTTCGAGTCCGGCCGCCAGCGCTGCCAGCGATGCCGCCATGACGTTTTGGACGTTGTGCACGCCCGCGAGCGCAATGTCGTCGCGGCGCGCGATCTCGAGCGGCCGGGGATCGCCGGTTACCGGCGAGTACATCAGCGATTCGCCGCGCAGATACATCGTCGCGCGGCGGCTGTCGTCACCCAGCGTGAACCAGAGCTGCTTGGCGCGAATGCGCGCTTCGCCGGTATGCCAGTGCAGTGCGGCGAGCCGCTCGTCGTCCAGGTTTCCGATAAAAGCGTCGTGCTCGTTTTGGTTGGCGAATATCCGGTATTTCGCTTCGATATACTCGTCCATCGAATGATAGCGATCTAAGTGATCGGGCGAGATATTTAGAATCGTCGAGACGCGGGGCCGGAATGAGCGAATCGTTTCCAATTGGAACGAGGAGACTTCTGCAACGACCCAACTCTCGGCCGGCGCTCCGACAACTTCGCGAATGAGCGGATTACCGATGTTGCCGCCGACGCGCACGTCCTTGCCCGCCGCTCGCAAGAGATGCCCGGTCAAGGCCGCGGTCGTGGATTTGCCCTTGGTGCCCGTAATTGCGATAATCGGCGCCTTGCATAGGCGGTAGGCGACCTCAATCTCGCTAAAGACCGGCACGTCGGCGCTTTGTATGCGGCGCACGAGTTCGCCGTTGAGCGGAACGCCCGGTGACAAAACGGCGCAGGCTAGATCCGTCAAGCCCGCCAGGTTTTCCGGCGGCACGAATTTCGCGCCTAGCGTTTCGATCTGCGCGACCGCGCCGGCGATTTCTGCTCGCGGCTTTTCGTCGGTGGCGAATATCTCGGCGCCCCGCGCGCGCAAAACTTCGACGACGGCTTGGCCGCTGCGCCCGAGCCCGATGACCAATATCTTTTCCCCGCCCGCAAAGTTCATGGTGTCATCCTGCGCCGCGGTGTCATCCTGAGGTATCGAAGGACCCCGAGGTATCGAGGGGCGGCGCTGCAGAGCGTCATCGTACGATCGCCAGTCCGACGGCAGAGCAAATCGCCGATGCGATCCAAAATCGCGTCGTGACTTTGGTTTCCGGCCAGCCCGAGAGCTCGAAGTGATGATGCAGTGGGCTCATCTTGAAAATTCGCTTGCCGTGCGTGAGTTTGAAATATGCAACTTGCAACATCACCGACAGCGTTTCGGCCACAAAAACGGCGCCGATGATGACTAGCAGCAACATCTCGCCGGTCAGGATCGCTGCACCCGAAAGCAGCGCTCCGAGCGCGAGCGAACCGGTATCGCCCATGATCATCTTCGCCGGAAAAGCGTTGTACAGCAAAAACGCCATCAGTCCGCCAATCGCGGCCGGAAGAATTATTGGCCAATTATCCCCAGCCGGGATGGACATGCCGATTGCAATTACCCAAAGAACAATCAACGGCGGAATAAGCGACCCCGTGGCTAGTCCGTCCAGACCGTCCGTAAGGTTTACAGCGTGGATTGTACCCGTGATTGCCACGACGCCCAACAGCAGCCAAAGCCAGTGCGCGACGTGTAACTCGAACCCTCCAGCGTGAAACAGGGTGTCCTGCGGAAACAAAATTCTGCCCATGCTGACGTGGTAATCCGAATCGGCTGCAAGTCGCAGAAACGTCACGGCCACCAGCGCGGTCAACAACAGCTTTGTCCTTGCGCGCAAACCTCGATTCTTGCCGAACCGGATTCCGAGAAGATCGTCGATAAAACCGATTGCCGCGCACGCGAATACTAGAAATAGTAGTGCCCGCGTCCCCGGATCCCAACTCAAAAACCAAAAGGGTACGATCGCGGCCAAAATCGCAAGCCCGCCCATCGTGGGCGTTCCCGTTTTCACAAGGTGCGTTTCGGGTGCATCCTCGTAGACTGTCTGTCTGACGCCCAACCGCCGCAGCAAAAGCAAAAGAACGAATCCGACAATTGCTGTTATGATGAATCCGAGGGCGGCTTCAACGCCGAAGATTCGCCAGTCGTCGAGCGTCATGCCGGCTCCATCAGCGGGTTCGAACCGCTGCTACGCCACTTGAGAACCACAATCGGCGTTTGCTCGTCGCCATTGCCATGCGGATTCGAAAGCAGCGCATCAGAAACGGCTTGTCGGTTCACGCCTGAAGACGCGCCCAACACTTTGGCTTTCTGCAAATCGTTCGCATCGACGATCGTACAGGCAACGCCGGTACGTTCGAAAACCGACTGGGCGAACGCGTCTGCATTCTGCGGTGCGAACACGATCATTCGCTCGAACGGCGGCATCGTGCCGGTATACCCATCGATGGCGGCGATCGCCTCGCCCATAATTTCGTAAAACATTCCGCGCTTACCGACGAGACGTCCCAGCACTTGCATGATCGCGGCGTACACAACTTTGCCGGTGCCGACGTTGTCGATGACGATTTGCAGCGACTCCGGCTGACTGACGGTGGCCATCGCGCCCGCATGCCGGCACAAGAACAGCGCGAGCCGCGAAGGCCGCACGTATTCGGCACGCACGGCTTGACGCTGCGCGATCGCGAGCGCTGTCTCCGAAACGGCGAGCACGTCGCCGGGCTGCGCGATTCCCGTAACCGCCCGTTCGACCAGTGCGAGTAAGTCGTCACCGGGATGAACCAGCGGTGTGCGGATTGGAATTGCGACCATGCCGGCCGGCAGCTCGGGGCGATCGATCCGCAGACTGCCGCTCACGCCGCGCCGCTCCTAAAGGCTTCGACGATCTCCTCCATCCGGTATTTTCGCGAGCCTTTTAAAAGCACGACGTCTTGCGCGGTCGCCTGGTCGCGCAGCCACTTCGCCGCTTCTTCATTACTTCCGAACGAAATGATGCGCTCGCGCGGAAAACCCGCATTCGCAGCTCCCGCGGCGAGCGACGCCGCGTAATCACCGCCAACCAGTAGTACATCGATGTTCAAGCCGGCGGCGTGCGATCCCACGCGCTCGTGAATCGCGGGCGCGTCGGGTCCGAGTTCCGCCATGCTTGAAAGCACCGCTATCCGGCGCCGTCCGCGTTCCGACGCGAACGCGTTGAGCGTGGCGATGGTCCCGCTTGCGTTTGCATTATACGCATCGTAAATAAGGCGCGGTCCGGCTTCGAGCTCGATGGCTTCGTAGCGTCCGGCCGGCAGCGATAAACCGGCCACGTTGCCTGCCAGCTCTTCGGCGTTTACGCCGAGCAGCAGCGCAGCGGCGATCGCGGCCGCAAGATTCGCGCGATTATGCGCGCCCGGAAACGGCACATCGATCGGAAGCGTCTGCGACACGCCGCTGTGATTCAGCACCAGCGTGTGCGCGTCGCGCACCCAAACGCCGGGCATCGACGGTTCGCCGTCGCCGAACCAAAGCGGCGGCACATCCAGCTCCGGCGCGCGGGAGCGCGAGATTTCATCCTGCGCGTTGAGCACCGCTTGCGCGCCCTGCGAGAAAAGGCCCCACTTCGTCGCAGCCAGCGCCTCGCGCGATCCAAAGATCTCCAAGTGCGCATCGCCGATATTCGTCAGCACGCCGATGTGGGGCGCGGCGACGGAGACCAGATCCGCAACCTCGCCGGCATGGCGCGCACCCATCTCAACGATCAGCACCTGCTGCTCGGGCGTCGTGGATAAGATGAGTTTGCTGACGCCGATTTCGTTGTTCTCATTTGCGGGCGAAGCGGCAACGAGCCCCTGGTCGAAGTGCGTGCCGATGAGCTGCGCCAGCAAATGTTTGGTCGTCGTCTTGCCGCTGCTGCCGGTAATAGCCACGACGCGACCGGTAAACTGAACGCGCGCTGCCGCGGCCAAAGCCATGTAAGCGCGGCGCGTGTCGCGCACGATCAGCGCCGGCGCGCCATCGGCGCGAGCCGATTCGTTGTCGAGCACGAGCGCCGCGGCGCCCTTCTTCAACGCTTCGCCGACGAAGGCGTGTCCGTCGAACCGGTCACCGCGAAGGGCGAGAAACGTATCGCCGGCGCGCAACGTCCGCGTGTCGGTCACAACGTGCACCATTTTCGGCGCGCGGTCGCGCCCCACGATTTCGGCGCCCGTTACATCAGCCGCCATGTCAAAGGTGAGCGTCACGAGTGCACGCGCTCCCGCTCGGCCAGCGCCCGGCGCGCTTCGGCGGCATCGTCAAACGGCAAGACTTCCGATCCGACGATCTGATAATTCTCGTGTCCCTTACCCGCGATGAGCACGACGTCGCCGGGTTGCGCGCTGCGCACGGCCAAGTCGATCGCTTTACGCCGATCGGGTTCTACGGCATGCGGGACTTGACCCAAGCCCGGCACGATCGCATCGATAATCGCGACCGGATCCTCGGTGCGCGGATTGTCGGACGTCACGTAAGCAAAATCTGCATGGCGCGCCACGACTGCGCCCATCTCGGGCCGTTTGCCGCGATCGCGGTCCCCGCCGCATCCGAACACGACGATTCGCCGTCCCGAAGCCGTTTCGCGAAGCGCGCGCAGCGCGTTCTCAAGTGCATCCGGCGTGTGCGCGTAATCCACAATCACTTGAACCGGTCCGTCGCCGACTCGCTCCATCCGGCCGCGCACCCGTTCGAGCGAGAACAGTCCGCGCGCCGCGACTTCATCGGATATTCCGATCGTGCGCGCGACGGCAACCGCGCACAGCGCGTTGGCGACGTTAAACCGCCCCGGAATCCGGATCTCAAAAGACAAGCCGTCCAGCTTGAACGTGCTGCCGTCCGGGTGCAACGCGATCGCTTCCGCACGCAAATCCGCGCTCTGCTGCGAACCATACGTGAGTACGGGTTTCTTTTGGCGGAGTTCGCCGGCCCAGCGCGCTCCATGCGCGTCATCGGCGTTGAAGACGCAGCGCTCCGCGAATTCGAAGAGCTGGCGTTTGGCCGCGGCATACGATTCGGGCGTCTTGTGAAAATCCAGATGGTCGCGCGTGACGTTGGTGAGCGCGCCGACGGCGAAGCGCACGTCCGCGGTACGCCCGAGCGTCAACGCATGCGAACTCACCTCCATAGCCACGACCTTGACGCCGGTTTCGCGCATCTGCGCGAGCAGCGCATGCAACTCCGAGGCCAGCGGCGTCGTGTTGGAGAGCGGCCGCTCGACGCCCGCATAGGTCGTGCCGATCGTTCCGATGATTCCCGCCGACAGATTTGCCGCATTCGCGATGGACGCGATCATCTGCGTGACGGTGGTCTTGCCGTTGGTTCCCGTCACGCCCGCGACGGTGATCTCCCGCGAAGGCGATCCGTAAAATGCGTCGGCGATCTTCGAGAGCGCGAGCGCGGAATCGGATACGACGATCGCGGTGACATTTTTTGGAAGCGAGACGCGCTCTTCGGAAACGACCGCGATCGCGCCGCGCCTTACTGCTTCACCGATATAGCGGTGACCGTCGGTATGTTCGCCGCGTAGCGCAAAGAAGAGCGCGCCGGGAGTGACGGCGCGCGAATCGATCGCCAGCGAAGTGATGTTCTGCGGCAGCGCCTCCAGCAGCGACTCCAGCGGCACGCCCGGTTCGTTCATATCGCGAGATTCGCCGTTTTTTCAGGCCGTACCAAGCGCGCCTTGGGTTTGGGCGCCCCTTTGGGACGCGGGGTTGCCGGGAGCGTTCCGGAATGCAGCATTGCTTGGCGCGCGATCTCGGCAAACGCCGGCGCGGCCACGACCGAACCGTAGATCGCGCCCTGCGGACGCTCGACCTTCACGAAGATGAGATAGCGCGGATGCTCGTACGGAACCATCCCTATAAAGGAAGCAATGTACGCACCCGCTTCGTACTGGCCGTTGTTTACCACCTGAGCAGTTCCGGTCTTGCCGGCGGTCGTGTAGCCCGCAACCTGGCCGGCGGGATTGCCCGTGCCGCGCACGACCACCGCCCGCAGGAAGCGCTTCAGCGTGTCGGCGATACGGCGCGAAAAAACTCGCCGCTCGACTTCGGGGCCGTACTGGTAGACCAGGCGGCCTTGCGCATCAAAGACCGCGCGTAAGATTCTCGGGCGCATCAACAGACCGCCGTTTGCGATCGCACAGTAGTAGCGCGCCATCGCCAGCGGCGTGACGGACACGCCTTGCCCGAATGCCATCGTCGCCAGCGAACTGTCGCTCCACTCGGCCGGCGCCGGCACGATACCGGGATTTTCGCCGGCGAATCCTACGTGCGTGGGATCGCCGAAACCGGCGCGCCGCTCCATCGAATAAAACGGTCTTCCGCCGATGAACAGTCCCACTTCGGCGGCGCCGACGTTGTGCGAATAGGCGACGATGTCTTCAAGCGTCTCGCTGCTTCCGCGAATCGGCATGTCGTCCTCGGCGTTGTGAATGACGCG
Organism: Candidatus Rubrimentiphilum sp.; assembly: GCA_035710515.1. NCBI lineage: Bacteria > Bacillati > Vulcanimicrobiota > Vulcanimicrobiia > Vulcanimicrobiales > Vulcanimicrobiaceae > Candidatus Rubrimentiphilum > Candidatus Rubrimentiphilum sp. The sequence continues at coordinate 334,348 of DASTDE010000004.1, forward strand.
GCCGCCCACCTCAATCGCATTACGCGCCGGAAAATACGAGGACGTCGTCACTTTGCCGCTCTCGAGCGCGGCCGCCGCCGTCACGAGCTTAAATGTAGAGCCGGGTTCGTACGCGTCCTGAACGCCCCGCTCGCGGCGCGTCTCCGGCGAGAACTTCCAGAAGACGTTGGGATCGAAGTGCGGCAAGTCGGCCAGCGCCAGCACCTCGCCGGTCGAGGGATCCATGACGATCGCGGTGCCGCTCTGAGCGTGAAACGTGTTGACCTGTTTCTTCAGCGCCGACTCCGCCACGAATTGCAGATACGGATCGATGGTGAGCTCCAGCGTCATGCCGGGCTTCGCAGGTTTAATGGCGCGCTCGCGCCCGAACGGAATCGGATGTCCGAATTCATCGGCTTCCAGCGTAACGCGTCCGGACGATCCCTTGAGCAGATCGTCAAACGTATACTCGATACCGGCTAAGCCGTTCTCATCGATGCCGACGAAGCCCAAGAGCGTGGAAGCGGTTTGGCCGACGAGATCCACGCGGCGCCCCGTGTCCTCTTCCATGACGGAAACGCCCGGCAGCTGCAGGGCGGCGATCGCATCGGCTTGGTCATGCGGAATCTTTCGCGCGACCCAAGCGAACTGCAGCGTGCGATCTTGCAGCTGCGCGATCGTCGAGTCCGAAAGTTTGCCGAGAACGCGCCGCAGCTGCGCGACCGTCGTTGCCGCGTTCCCCAGATCGTGCGGCACGGCGTAAATGCTCTCCGACGGTAACGAGTAGACCATCACGTTGCCGTCGCGATCCAAAATGCTGCCGCGCCGGGCGAAAACGTCGACGGTATCACTGCGCTGCTGCAAAGCTTGCTTTGCATAGATCGGGCCTTTGAGCACTTGCACGTCGATCAGGCGCCACGCCAAGACAAGCGCGATGAGGGCTACGCCATAAAACAGTATCTTGGCGCGGCGGGGTCCGACGCGTGAGAAGGTGCGGCCGTGCATGCGGTTTCCGGTGCTACTTGGCGCCGAACCAGCTCGCCAAACTCGAGAGGAACAGACGCGATCGTCCCTGCGGCGAAGCGGGCGGCAGCGTCACCATTGCAAACTGCGCGGGTTCGCGCATGTGCAACTGTGAGGCCATCTTCGACAAGCGGTCATCGGAGCGGAGCGCCGCCAGGCGGTCTTCGAGCCGTGCCGTTTCCGCCTGCAGCGAAGCGCGCTGACGTCCGGCGCGCGAAACCGAATAGTTCAAACTCGTCAGATTCGCCATGAGCATGACGTAAAACATCACGCCGCATAATACCACCCCGAGTACGCCGCTAAAACGCACGATGCCGGAGTAGCGCGAGCGCGACGCGTGCGACTTGCGCAGATGCGTCGCATGCTTGGCCGTGCGGACGTTGCGCACTCTGGTCTGCGCTTGAAAAGCCACCATCAGTTAGCTCGCCTTCCGTTCGGCCGCGCGCATCTTCGCGCTGCTGGAGCGTGGGTTGCGTTCGATCTCGTCTTGATCGGGCACGATCGGTTTCCGCGTTAAGACTTCCAGACGATCGTCTTGCAAGAACTTGCGCTTGACGATGCGATCTTCCAATGAATGAAAGCTGATCGCCACGATGCGTCCGGCGCCGCGCAGCCGGTCGACGGCACCGTCTAAACTCTCGCGCAGCGCTTCGAGCTCGTCGTTGACCGCGATCCGCAGAGCTTGGAAGATCCGCGTCGCCGGATGGATCCGTTCGCGCGTGCCGGAGCGATGCATCAACCCGCTAATCATGCGCGCGAATTCCAGCGTCGTTCCCGGGAACGAGCCGGCCTTGCGGCGGCGCACGATGGCGCGCGCGATTTTCCGCGAAGCGCGCTCTTGTCCGTAGTCAAAAAATATTTCGGCCAGTTCCGTTTCGCTGGCGCTCATCAGCACGTCGTACGCACTGCGTCCGGCCAGCGGATTCATTCGCATGTCGAGCGGACCCGACTCGCGGAACGAAAAGCCGCGTGTGGCTTCATCAAACTGCATCGAGGAGACCCCCAAGTCGTAAAGCACGCCATCGATCGACTCGATATCGAGCCGATCCAGAACCGCGGGCAGCTCGCGGAAATTCGCATGCACAAAGGTAAAGGCGCGGTCGTCTATACTTGCGGCGATTGAGGCTGCGGTAGGATCCGCGTCGAGCGCAACGAGACGCCCACCCCGTAAGCGGGAGAGGATGCCACGCGAATGGCCACCCGCGCCGAAGGTCGCATCCACGTAGATCCCAGATGGCTTGATCGCCAGCCACTCTAAGGCCGGCGCGTGAAAAACCGGAATGTGTTGCATCGCCCCAGCCCGTCATCAATAAAGCCCCAGCTCCGCCATTAAGTCACCGGCCTCGGAATCGGGCGCGGCGTGCGAGGCGTAGCGCTCTTTGGCCCAGATCTCCACCCGGGTGAGCGAGCCGACCGAAACGACGTCGCGCTCTATGCCGGCGTAAGTCCGCAGCGCCGACGGAATCAGCAGCCGTCCTTGGACGTCGCATGCGACCTCCTCGGTGCGAGCAAAAATATGGCGAACGAGGCGGCGGAAACGCTCGTCTTTCCGCGGGGCGCCCTCGAGCCGGCTGCAAAAGTCAGCCCAGGCCGCCTGCGGATAGAGGGCGAGACACGGGTCCGGCTGAGCGATGGTTAGTACGAAGCCGGTCCCTAGCCGCTCGCGGAAACGCGCGGGCACGATGAGGCGGCCCTTGTCGTCAAGGGCATGCTCCACCGAACCTGAAAAGCGCGGTAAATCCGCGTGCAACCTTCCCTCCCTCGGTCACCACTACGCACCACTTTGCACCACTATACGCCCTCAGCAGGGTGAAGGCAAGATTAAGAAACCACTGGAGATTACTGATCGAACTGATGTTCGATACGCCTGCCGCATAAAAACGCCGGCGCGTTGCCGCAGTTATCGCAAACTTTTCGAACGAACGGGAAGCAATATGCCCGCTAGCCGCGCCTTGAGGATCGGCTCCATCATTCTGTTCACCGGATTTCTGCTGCAAGCGCGGGCCGCGGCAGCTCCGTCATATACTCCGATCGATCCGGTCATGGCGGATCGCACGATCGTTCTGACAGGCAAGTCGCTGACGGTCGATCAAGTGATCGCGATTGCGCGGTACGGTGCGCGCGTTCAGCTGAGTGCGGAAGCCAAGCAGCGCACCGCCGACGCATACGGCTTGCTGATGGAAGCCGCGACCGAAAACGTTCCGGTCTACTGGTTCAATCGTGGCGACGGGCCCGATCGTCACGTGGTGATCTTCAGCGGCGATCCGGACTCGCCGCAAAATAAGGCGCTGCTCGCCAAGAAGCAGCTCGATGCTTTGCGGCGCGGTGCAGTGCAAGGTTATGGTCCGGAGATTTCTGATGAAGAACTCGTGCGCGCGATCATGGCAATTCGCGTCAACACGATGACGTACGAAGCGGCCAGCCCGCAGCTCACGCAGATGCTGCAAGACCTCCTGAACAAACGCGTGACGCCGGTCGTGCAATCGCGGGGCACGGTTGGCGAGGGCGATCTCGCGACGATGGGCAACATCGGCGCGACCATGGTCGGCAGTGGCGATGCATACTATCGCGGCGTGCGCATGTCCGCGGCGCAAGCGCTCGAGCGAGCCGGCTTAAAACCCCTGCAGCCGGGCGCCGCCGACGATGGCGCGCTGACCTCGACCAACGCCTATGCGGCCGCGCAAGCTGCACTACTTGTGAATGATGCGCGCCTCACGCTGGAATGGGCCGACCTCATCTATGCGATGGACCTGCTCGGCATGAACAGCACCGTTACGCCGCTTGCAGCGCCCGTCCAGGCAAACCGGCCATTCAAATGGTTGAACTTTGATGCGCACCGCGTTCTGAACATACTCAAAGGGAGCTACCTCTTCGATCGCGATCCGCTGCGCATTATCCAAGATCCGGAAAGCCTGCGAGCATCGCCGCAACGCCAAGGGTCGGCATGGGAAGCGTGGGGGCGACTGCGCGACGATCTTCAACTACAGATGAACTCTTCCGATCACAATCCAGCCGTGCTCGTAGGCGCTTCGCCCACCGATTCTTGGGAGATGAGCACGCCGGCGATGATGCAGTACTACGTCAAGGGCGGTCCGCACAGCCACGGACAGCACGGCTACGTACTGTCCACTGCGAATTGGGATCCGTATCCGCTCGCGAACAGCGTCGAAGCGCTCACAATCGCGCTGGCAAATATGGATGTTGCGGTCGCGCAGCGCATCGATCGCTTCACCAACACGTTCTTTACTGTCGTCAGCCCGGCGGACGTGCTCGGCCGCACGCCGGCCGATCCCCCGATGCAAGCCTTCACGCCGTACCTGCGCGCCGATCTCTGGCAGCAGATCGCGGATTCGATGAATCCCATTTCGCCCAACGGCGATGCTATTGTCGCCGGCGTTGAAGATCTGCAAGGACATACGCGTCTGAAGCTGGCGCGCGCCCGCTCGGCAGTGGAGACGACGATGCAACTACTGGGGCTCGATCTGCTCAACGCAAGTTACTGGATGGACTTGCGCAAACGGCAAGACGCGACACGGAGCTTCGGAACCGCGCCCGCCACAGCGTTAACCGCCCTGCGAAAGGCCGTGCCGTGGGACTCGGCTGACCGGCCCGCGGGGCCTCTGGGCGAAGCGGCATACGCTTTCATGCGGGAGCACCCGGCCGCGGAGTTCTACCCGGCCGAAACGCCCCCGCAGGCGCCCTCGTTGTAATGAGGGTCGAAGGCCGGATCGATACCATCTAGAAGAGGGTCCTCTAACCCATGAAAAGATTGCTCGGGACTGCGGTATTCCTGAGCTTGCTCGGCGGCTGTAGCGGAGCGGGTTATCTTCCCTATGCGCCGCACGCCCTGAGCCCCGTGCAGATCCAGAATTTGGTGAGTGCCGCCTCGGCGCGGAACGGCGTTCCAGCCGGTCTTACGACCGCTGTCCTCATGGCCGAATCCGCCGGCGACCCGTCGGCGATCAGCAGCGCCGGAGCACAAGGTTTGATGCAGTTGATGCCCGGCACAGCGGCGGGCTGCGGAATCGACAACCCGTTCGATCCGGCGGAAAACGTCGACTGCGGAACGCGCTTTTTGCACCGGCTCTTGAAACGCTACGGCAATAACGTTGAGCTGGCGGTGGCGGCGTATAATGCCGGCCCCGGCGCCGTCGATCAGTATCACGGCGTGCCGCCCTACGCCGAAACGCAAGCCTACGTGGACCGCGTTCTGACGGCTTACCGCAACTACTAGAGAACGATAGCGCGGATGGCCTCCATTTCCGGAGCACGCCCCGCGCCCCTTAACGCGCTCCGCACGCTGCGCCTCCCGCTGCTGGATTCGTACATCCTGCAAGAGTTTTTCTGGCCGTTCGTCATCTCGTTTCTGGCGTTTTTTCTTTTCTGGGGATTCAACATATTCTTTTTGTCGGCGAAGTTCATCCTCGCCGAAAACGCGCCGTTCTTCTTAGTCTTTCGTTACGTACTCTTTCGCGTGCCGCAATCTATTCCGATGGCTTTTCCGTTTGCCGCGCTTTTCGCGACGCTGCTCGGCATCGGGCGGCTGATGGCCGACAACGAGATCAATGCGATCCGCACCTCGGGAATCTCGCTCTGGCGTCTCTGTCTGACGCCGCTCCTCTTCGGATTCGCCACGTTTCTCGTCGCGTGGCTGATGAACGAATTCGTGGCAACCCGATCGGTCGATCTTTCGACCCGAACGTTCTATCAGATCATTTACCACACGTCGTCGCTTCCGGTCGAACCGCAGTTCTTCCGCAAAGATCCGGATACGAACAATGTTTTCTACGTCGGCCGCATTCTGCCGGACGGAAAAACTATGGCGAACGTGCAGATATTCAAGCCGGGACGCAGCGGATTCTGGAACCAGACGATTCAAGCTAAGACTGCGCACATCGAAGGCGCAACCCTGGTACTGAACAACGTCATTCTTTCATTTTATAACCCGCAAGGCTATCTCACGTCGCAGGTCGACCGCTCGCAGGCAACCGTCGGTCTGCCGCTGGGGGAGAGTGCGGGCGAATTCATGAGCAGCGAAAACAACGACGCCTGGACGATGAACTCAGCGCAATTGAGCGCACGCGTGAAGGCGCTGCGCGCTCAAGGCGTCGGCGGTGAAACGCTGGGTAATCTCGAGCTCAGTCTCGCCAGTAAACTTGCATTGCCGTTTGCAGCGCTGGTTGCGGTGCTGCTGGCGTTGCCGCTCGCGATCATCTTCGGCCGAAAGGGACGGCTGACGGGCATGGCGCTCTCCGTCATGGGATTTTTCGCGTATTACTTGCTGCTCCAGGCGGGCGCCGCATTGGCGAGCACGGGCAAGATGAATCCGTACTTTGCCTCGTGGTTGCCGAATATCGTCTTTGCCGTCGGCGGCTTGGCGTTGCTTTGGTACGAAGAGCACTAAGCGCCTCAGTGTTTCGCGGAATCGTTTGCCTCGCGGCCTTTCTCGCCGGCGCCGTGCCGATGCCGTTGCGCGCCCAACCCGTGCGCGCCGAAAACGTGGTGGGATTGCTCAGCGCGCAGTCGTGCGCTGTGCGGACGAGCGCACTGGTGGCGGCTGCTACTCCGACTCCCGCACCAACCGCTTCACCCTCGGCGGGTCCAACAGTTGCGCCCGCGCCGCTGACACCCGGACAGATCTATACGACTCCCTTCCCGCGCAGTTCACCGGTGACGCCGCCGCCGGTTCCGACGCCGACGCCGGCGGCAAAAGCCAGCGCCGGTCCCGTCTACATCGTGCATCCATCGGGCACGCCATCGATCGTGCCCGCCGGATCGCCCACGCCGTCCGCGTCGCCGAACCCGATCGCAGCTCCGACGTTACAGCCGGGCTACGGCGCGATCATTGCCGATAAAATCGTCGGCAATATGCTTAAACCAAACGCGCCCGGCGACGCCATCGGCAACGTCAACATTTTCTATCAGGACGAAATACTCGTCGGCGACAAAGCGCACTGGGACGGCATCCGGACGATCACCATCTCGGGCAACCCCTACATCATCAACAACACAAAGACGTCGACCTACCATGCCGAGGTGATAAAGTTCGACGCGCTTACACAGCAAGCGGAGCTCATCAACGGCCATGGCGAGAGTTCGCAGGGCGTCGAACGCGGCCTAGTCTATTTCAGCGCCAAAGATCTGAAATCGGACGAGCACGGCGTCGCGCACGGCGACTATGCCAACGTCACCACGTGCGAACGCCCGCGTGCCGGGTACCACCTGACCGGCCGCACGCTCGACGTATATCCCGGCGATCGGATGGTCATAAGCAAAGCCGTGCTGTGGCTCGGCGCTGCCGCGGTGTTCTATTTGCCGAAGGTCATCATTCCGTTACGGCGCGTCGAAGACGAACGTCAGCGGCCGTCGTTCTTCCCCGAAATCGGCTACAATTCGACGCAAGGTTTTTATATCAAGGCCAAGCCCGGGTTCGGACGCGACCAATTTTATTACGGATACTACCGCGTCGAATACTACTCGCGCACCGGATGGGCGTTGGGCTACACCGCGTTTCTGGCCGCCAAGAGCGGCAAGCGGCAATCCTCAATTGATTACTATTTGGTCCGCGACCGGCGCGTACAAAAACCCAACTACAACATCAACGCCTCCGACATCGAGAATTTTTCACAGACGTTGAAGGGGCGATTCGGTTTTCAATACGTGAGCAACTTCGGGCCGCTCGTGAACCTGCCGCCCAATCAATCGATCAACGCGGCGGTCACTCATACGGGGCTGAATTCTTCCCAAGGGTACAGCTTTGCGCGAAGCGCGATCCAGGGTCAGTCGAGCACCGACAATTACGGCTTTACGGATACGCGCATCTACGGTGCCGCGGTCACAAATAGTTTCAACTTCAGCCTGACGCGAGCCCAAACGCTGAACAATATCAGCAACAGTTCGGCGGCGACGGTAAACGACGTTTTTCACTGGGCGAACAGGGCCGCCGACTATACGCTCACCTTCGACAAAGAGTTTACAAAGACGCCGTCGCGGCTTGTCAAAGAGCCGGAGCTGCAGGTGCGGCCGCGCGCCTTCTTGCCGCGCTTTATCTTTCCGCTGTCCACGCAACTCACGATCGGCAACTACAACGAACCGCAGACTCCGCTTTCCACGTCGCGCGCCGACTTGTTCGTTACGATGGGCCCCGCGCTTTATCGCTTCCTGGGCAGCGACTTCAGCGCGACCGTGAACGTCCATCAGTTCGCCTACGGTACGGGGGACATGAAGGCGAGCGTTGCACAAAACATGACGCTCTCCACGCCGATCGGAAATCACATCGTCAACTCGATCACGTACGCTGAGACGAACTATAACGGGCCGCCGTCGCTGCCGTTCTCGCAGCTCGACTTACAATCGTCGTTCAACTACAAGAATGCGGCGGACGTATTGCGGTTCTTTAACGGCGACTACTACAACTTCGCACTCAATTTCGGAACCAGCTTCAACCGGCGGGCGCAGCCGGTTCAATATCAGCTGACCATGCGGCCGTCCCGCCGGTCGTACGTGGCGTTGGGCGGCGCGTTCACGCCGGGTTCGGGCCAAGGCTTCTATACCACCAACGTTCAGTTCTCGACGCCCTTCGGGCGCGGCTCGACCTTGCAATTCATCGGCGACATCGACTGGAAGAACAAGGCACGCATCATCAACAAGAGCATCTGGTATAGCCACATCGTGGGCGATTGCTACGTCATTCAAGTGCAATATAACCAGGCCGCGCGCCAGGTCAACGTCACGTTGAGTCTGCTTGCCTTTCCGTCGCGCGCCGCCTCATTCGGCTTGAACACGTCCGGATCGATCATTCCAACCAGTTTAAATTTCTGATCAGGAACCACCGAGGGCGAGCCCGTTCGGGCTGGGTATACCCACTCCATGCAACAGACGATCGAGTGCGCCCACGACTTGTGCAATTGCACGTTGACCGCGGAGATGGAGACCGAAGAATACTGCAGCGCGTCGTGCAAGGACGATGATAGCGGCGGCATCGAGATGGACGCTTGCAACTGCGGCCATCCGCCCTGCGACGTGCAGTAATTACTTCGTATTAACGATTTCGCCGCCGATAATCTGCGCGCTGGACGGATTCACTTGAGGCCAGCCCGCGACGGCGGTCCACTGCTGATCGAAGGTAGTGCTGACGTCGATGCCGGGCGTCCCTGAAGGCGGAAACGTAAACGAGGTGTCTTGCGGGCCGCCTAAGCCCGGAGCGTCGATCGGCTGAAACGTGCCGTTGGTGGTAAACCAGTTGACGTACCACAAATTCGGGTTCGGACCGGTCGGCGTCGGCGTCGCGACAACGCCGTTGAATAACCTCCGGTCGAAGGTCACGATAAATTGATTGGCGGCCGGTTGTGTAAACTGCAACTGCAGCGACGAGTAAATAACATTTGTCGGTAATGGGGCCGTTCCGGACTGCGTAACGTACTGGATGACCTGGACTTGTGAAGACGTGCCGTTTCCGCCCACCACAATCGCGAACGAATAGTTCGCGAAGTTGTTGAGATAGCCGTTCGCATACGGCATTCCGCCCGTCGAAGTGGTGTTGAACATGATGACGTATCTGACGTTCGTGAAATCGAGCGGCTGCGCCGTCGTAAATTTCACTTGCATGAAACCTGAGGCCAGTCCCGAAGGCGTGGTCGTGCGGTCCGGCGTCACTTGACGGCCGCACGCTGCAAACGTGAACGCCGCGATAGACACGACGAACAACAATTTGCGTAACATCGGTACCTCCGTCATCGTTTCCGCCGTCAGTGCGGTGGCGCTAGCGCTTGCGTTTCCGAAGCCGGGCCAAGCGTGGCTCGCCCCGCTGGCGGCGGCGGGCCTGTTCTGGGCTTGGCAACGGCTCTCCTGGAAACGCGCGTTCTTCACCGGATGGTTCGCCGGAACGATTTTTTTCTCCATCAATTTTTCGTGGTTCACGTATACTGTCGGCGATTACGTAGGCGGCTTCGCCTTCGCCGTCGTCTTGATTCCGGCGCTGGTCGAAGGGCTGACCTTCGCGATCAGCGCTGCAAGCGTGCGGCTGGCGTATCGCTTCGCGCCTAGCTGGATCGCGCCGGTGGCCTGCGCGGCGGCATTTACCGTTTTCGAATGGCTGCGCTCGATCGGAATGCTTGCGGTTCCATTTGCGCAGATTGGCTATTCGCAAACGAGCACGCCGCTCGCGGTCTTTGCGCCGTACATCGGATCGATCGGCGTAACGTTCGTCGTCATGCTGCTGGGCGCGTACATCGCGCAGGCGTTCGCGTCACGCAGCGCGCGCGCGCTTGCCGTCGTCGTGCTTGTCGTCGGAATATCCGGCCTTGCGTTTTATGCGGCATGGCCGGCGCGTCACGACCGGCGGATTCCGATTCTGCGCGTCGCGGCGGTTCAGGGAAACATCGCACAAACAATCAAGTGGAACCCGCAGGCGTTTTGGCCTACCGTCAACACCTACGTCGCGCAGACGCGAAGTTTACTCCCGCTGCGGCCGCAGCTCATCGTGTTGCCCGAAACGGTGATTCCAACGGACTTGAACGCCGAGGATTCGGCCGGCGCTCGCCGTTTCGTCCGAGCGCAATTTGCCGGACTTGCAAAAACGCTGCATGCGACGATCGTTGTCGGCAGCCTCGAGACGCGCGGCGGCCGGGAGTACAACGCGCTTTTTACGTTCGGTCCGGACGGATCGCTCGCGAACGTGTACGAGAAGCGGCAGCTCGTGCCGTTTACCGAGTCCTTTCCGGCAGAACGCTGGCTGAATTGGCTTCCGGATTCAAGTTTGATCGGACGCTTCGCCGCCGGGGATGACGACATGGTGCTCTCGGCCGGCGGCGTGAAGTATGCGCCGCTGATCTGCTGGGAGTCGGCCTTTGCCGGACTCGTGCACGCCCAAGTCGCGCGCGGTGCGCAGTTCTTGGTCATCGCGACCGACGACGCGTGGTTCGGCGAAACGTCCGGCACGTTTCAACACGCGCAGATGGCGCAGATGCGCGCGATCGAAAACGGCGAGTGGGTGCTGCAATCGGCTGCGACCGGCATCAGCGGCATCATCGCGCCCGACGGCTCATGGGTGCAACGAACCGCGCTCGACAAGCGCGCCAACGTCGCCGGCACGGTTGGGCTGCCGCCGGGCTCGCTGTTCGCGCGCATCGGACCGCGACCGGTCGGCGTCGCCCTGATCTTGGTTTATATCGGCATCGTTGGAATAGGCGCGCTTAGGAAACCGCGACTGCAATGAAAGGGTGGAATTGGCGTAAGATCGGCTGGGCCGCCGGAACGATCGTGCTCATCTGGCTGATTGTCGGCGTGGTATTGGCAGGGCGCGAGCCGGCGCCGCCGGTGCCGGGCATGCAGCCGCTCACGCTTCACGGCGGACGCGTGACCGGAAATCGCATGAGTACGAAATCCTGGATGTTCGAATACAAGAAAGCGGAGATGTCTTCGGATGGCACGCTTGCGACTGTCGACGGCGTGAAGCAAGGGGTGCTCTACAAAAACGGAAAGCCGTATTTGAGCGTAACGGCGGAGCACGTTTCGGTGAACACGCAGACGTTTGACTTCACAGCCACGGGCGACGTGCACGTCACGCAGATGCAAGACGCCGGCGGCGGAAGCCGTTCGTTCGACACGGACTTCATTCAATGGAACAATGCGACGAAGGCGCTGATGCTGCCGCATCCGAGCGTCGTGCGCAGCGGCGGTCAAACATTGAAGGTGACGTCCATCAACGTCAACTTTAGAACCGGAGAGATCCGCTTCGGCGGATTGCAGGGCGGAATCGAGCCTTAGGGCTCTTTCTCGCCGGCGATTTTCTTTTTCGCCTCCGCGATCAATTTCTTGACTTTCTGACCGCCCTTGTGCCCGATCTCCTCATAAAAATCGGCGCCGTATTTTTCTTTGACGACTTTGCCGCCTTTTTGGCCGATCGATTCGTAGAACTCAATGCCGTGGCGCTCGCGCGTGGCCTTGCCGCCCTTGCGTCCGATCTCTTCGTAGAAGCCGGAGCCATAGCGGTCGCGGACCGTGTTGCCGCCCTTTTTGCCGGCTTCGCGCACGGACATGTCACCGCCGGGCTTCTTTTCGCCGCCCTGGGGAGCCGGTTTTGCCATTGGGATGCCCCGGTTGAGGCCTAGGAGCTCTTACGTTTGAGCTTCTGGCCGCCTTTTTGGCCTATGACCTCGTAAAACGAGGGACCATACTTTTCTTTCGTGGCCTCTCCACCTTTACGGCCGATAGCCTCGTAGAACTCAGTACCGTATTTGGCCTTGACCCGCTCGCCCCCGCGCTTGCCTGCTTCGCGAACAGTCATGCCCCCGCCCGGGTTTTGGACTTGGTCTTGAATCGCCATGGTGGTGTTGCCCCTTATGAGTGAACCTGCGCAGTAAGTACCCACTCGAAGGCTTGTTAAACGAAAACGGGTGCTGCGGAAGGGGCCGGCCGGGTGCTTAGCGCGAGAGCTGTTCGTATACTGCGCGCGTGCGCTCTTTGAGCTGCACGAAGCCGCCGTCGTTTTCAATCACGTACGTCGCGCGCGTGCGAGCCTCCGCGGGATCGATCTGCGAGGCCATGCGGGCGCGGATCTGCTCTTCGCTCAAACCGTCGCGCTGCCGGATGCGCGCGATGCGCTGATCGTCCGGTGCGACAACCAAGACCGAAGCGTCGCACAGTTTGTCATACTCCGTTTCAAACAACAGCGGAACGACTTGAACGATGATCTGCCCGGGTTTGGCATAGGCTTCGTTCGCGGCGGCCAAACGGCGCACGTGCGGATGCACGATCGCGTTGAGGCGTTCGCGCGCGGTCGGGTCGTGAAAGATAATCTCGGCGAGCGCGGACCGGTTTAATGCGCCGTTGCGCACGACCGCCGGCCAACTGCGCGCGATCTCGCGCAGGGCATCGCTGCCCGGCGCGACCGCTTCGCGCGCAAGTTTGTCCGTGTCGATGACATACGCGCCGAATGATTCAAGGCAGCGCGCGACCTCGCTCTTGCCGGATCCGATTCCGCCGGTCAGGCCGACTCGGACGGTTCGCCCTCCGCCGGCACTGCGGGTTCGGTCTCGGTCGCAGCTTCGGTCGAAGCTTCGGTAGCGTCTTCCGGAATCGGAAGCTCCTCGACCTCGATCTTGTCGATCTCTTCGGGCGGAATGTCCGCCACGTGCTGGATCGACGCGGTAATGCGCCGCGTCGAGTGATTGATCGTAAGCAGCGTTACTTCAACCTCTTGGCCCGGGCTGAACTGCGCGCCCGGATCGAACTCGCCTTTCGGCACCATTGCCAAGACGCCGGGCACGATTTCGACCAGCAGGTAATTCGGCGTAACCTTGACGATCTGCGCGCTCAAGCGGTTCGTTTCATAGAGCTTGTTCGCGTACTCGTCCCACGGATCGGGTAACGCGTGTTTGAGCGAAAGGCTGACTTTCTTGGCGTCCGGATCGAACTTCATGATCTCGACGTTCACGACGTCGCCGATCTTCACGACTTCCGACGGATGTTTGATCCGTGCGTAGCTGAGCTCGCTGTTGTGAATCAAACCGTCGATACCGCCCAAGTCTACGAATGCGCCGAACTCGGCCAGCCGCACGACCACGCCTTCGCGGATCTGTCCGACTTCCAGCGTTCCGAGCAACTCTTGCTTCTTGGCATTGAGTTCTTCCTCAAGCACAAGCCGCTGTGAGAGAACGACGCGATGGCGTTTGTGATCGAGATCGATCACTTTCAGCCGCAGCCTCTTTCCAATCAGCTCGTCGAGGTTGCCGATCGGCTGACGCCGGATCTGCGAAGCGGGTACAAAGCCGCGCATGCCGAGGTCGACCAATACGCCACCCTTGACGACCTGCGTCACCGTCGCTTCGATCACTTCGTCGTGCTCGTGCGCTTCGATGACTTTCTCCCACGTCTTGAGCGCGCGGGCGCGCCGCTCGGAGAGAAAGAGCGTGCCGTCGTTGTCGTCGATACGGTGGATCATCACTTCCAGCGTGTCGCCGACTTTTAATTCTTTGGGCTCTATGGCCAACGAGAGTTCGCGGAAAGGCAGCGTGCCTTCGGATTTGCCGCCGATGTCTACCAGCAGTTCATCCTGATACTTCGCGACGATCAGTCCGTTGAGGACTTGTCCTTCGTCCAGGACCTTGAGTGAATCTTCGTAGAGTTGCTGCTCGAGTGCGAGTTGATCTTCTTCCTCGGCTACCGGAGCGGTGGGTGAAGTAGAGATTTTAGAGTTCCATCCTTTATATTTATTTGTTCCTTATCTTTGACAGGTGCGGCACCACCAGGTACCGCGCTGGGCCAGAACCGTTCGCACGATCGGCCGTCCGCACCGTTCGCATTTGCCCCCGGCCCTTCCGTAGACCGAGAGCGCATTTTGAAAGCCGCCTTGGCGGCCCCGCGCATCGACGTAATCGTCGACGCTCGTGCCCCGCAGAGCAATCGAACGCTGCAAAACCTCGACGATGGCGTTATGCAGCCGGCGTGCGGCCGGCTTGGTCAACGCTTTCGCGGGAGCGCCCGGACGGATCCGGGCTCCCCACAGCGCCTCGCAAGCATAGATATTCCCAACACCCGCGATGCGCCGCTGATCGAGCAACAACGCCTTGATAGGCGTCGTCCGCCCCGAAAGCATACCGATAAAGCGCTCCGGAGTAAAGTCCCCCGAAAGCGGCTCCACGCCGAGTTGCGAATCCCACGCCTCGCCGCGCTCGACCAAGCGCATGCGTCCAAACTGGCGGGCGTCGGCAAACGCGAGCCGGGCGCCGTCGGTGAACGTCAGCGTCACGTGCTGGTAGGGAATCGCCGGTTCTCCCTTTTCCAGCACCACAAGCCGCCCGGTCATCCGCAAGCTGACGACCAGCCGCCTGCCCGAAGCAAGTTCGATCACGGTGTATTTTCCGCGACGCGTCACGGCAACGATCCGCTCTCCGCGAACCGCCCTGCGAAAATTCACGCCCTGCGGCGCGGTTGCCATTTTTGCGAGCGTGACGTCCGCTTTGGCGATCGTCTTGCCGGCGATGCTCGCGGCGAGACCGCGCACGATCGTCTCGACCTCCGGCAACTCGGGCATTACGGCAACTTGGAGATGCGGACGCCGTACCAGAAACCGTCGCGCGCGGCTTCGCCCGCCGGCAGCTCCAGAACGTACTTGGCGATGCCGTCACGCCGTGGGATAAGGTTGTCGGGCGTATCGAGCGGCACAACCGGAACGTTGGCAAACACGTTGCGGACGATTCCGTTCTTTCCGATGAAGACCATGTCGAGCGGCAGAAGCGTATCCTTCATCCAAAATTCAATCGGCGCATCGGCGTCAAACACAAAGAGCATACCGGTGTGCGCAGCCAGTTTGCGCACGCCCATGAGGCCGCGCTCGCGCTGCTGCTCCGTCCGCGCTACCTGCACGCGCAGGCGGGCGGACGGCGCGCTCAACCACATCGCCGGCAAGATCTGCGGAGTCGGAACCGGCTGCGGCGAGCTCGTGTTCAGTGCAACCGCGAGAACAAGCGCCTCAAGCATCTACAGTCTCCTCGACGTCGTACCAATTCTCTCCGACTTTGACGGTGACGTCGAGCGGCACGCTGAGCTGCATGACGTTTTTCATTCCCTCGCGCACCAGCGCGGTGACGTCCGCCAGTTCGGCGCGCGGCACTTCAAAGATCAGCTCGTCGTGAATCTGCAAGAGCATCTTCGCCGCCAGCTCCCGTTCAATCAATTTTTCTCCGATCCGGACCATCGCGAGCTTCATGAGATCCGCCGCGCTCCCTTGTAACGGAGCGTTGGTGGCTTCGCGTTCCGCCGCGGACCGCAGCATGTAGTTGCTCGACTTTAAGGCGGGCATGTACCGCCGGCGGCCGAGAATCGTAGTCACGTAGCCCAGCTCGCGCCCTTGCTCGATGATGCTCTCGATATACTCGCGCACGTTCGGGAAACGTGCGAAGTAGGCGGTGGTTATTTCGCGGGCGTCCGCGCGCGGGATCTCCAGCCGCTGCGCCAGGCCGAAATCGGACATGCCGTAGAGTAAACCGAAGTTCACCGACTTCGCCATCCGCCGCTGATTCGGATCGACGCTGGTCCCCGCGGGAACCGCAAAAATCTGACGTGCCGTAAAGTCGTGGATGTCTTGACCTTCGTGAAACGCGCTGCGCATGGCTTCGTCGCCGGAGAGATGCGCCATCAGCCGCAATTCGATCTGATTGTAGTCGGCCGCCAGCAGCACGGCATCTTTGCCCGGCGCCACAAAGGCGCGCCGGATCCGCCGGCCCAGGTCGCCGCGCACCGGAATGTTTTGCAGATTCGGATTCGTGGAGCTCAGCCGGCCCGTTGCAGTGGCCGTTTGATTGAAGATCGTGCGCAGGCGGCCGTCGCGCGGATCGGTGAGCGCCGGGATCACGTCCACGTAGGTGTTCTTGAGTTTGGTTACCTCGCGATACTCGAGCACCTTGGCGCAGATTGGATAGTCGCGCGAGAGGCCGGCCAGAATCTCAACGCCGGTCGCCCACCCGGTCTTCGTTTTCTTTCCGTTGGGAAGACAAAGTTTTTCGAAGAGAATGTTGCCGAGTTGCTGCGGCGAGCCGATGTTAAATTCGTCGCCGGCCAGCGTGTAGATCTCGCCCTGCAGCCGCGCGATCGTTTTCTCAATCTCGCCGGCCAAGCGGGTCAATTCCGCGGGATCGATCGCCACGCCGGTCCATTCCATCTTCGCAAGGATCGGCGCGAGCGGAACTTCGACGTCTTCATACAGCCGCAGCTGATCGCGCGCTTGGAGTTCGCCGCGCTCTCTGTCGACCAGACGCAACACTGCATCGGCGTGAGCGGCGACGTCCTCGCCGGCCGTGAGCTCCAGAAACTCTTGCGTTGCATCGTCGATACGGGCAAACGTGCGCGACGGATTGAGCAAGTGTGCACCGATCATCGTATCGTCGGCAAATGCGCGCTCGGCAAACCCGCGGTCGTGCAAGACGTGCAGGACGGCTTTTACGTCGTGCGCGGCCAGGCGCTGTCCGCCGAGCCAAACTTTTTCGAACGCCGCTCGCACCGGGTCATGCGCGAGTGCGCCCGCCAAAAACGACAGACCGCTGCCGGTCGAACTCGTTATTCCAATCTCGCCGTCGGATTTTACCGCGAAAGCAAGCCGTTCGGCAGACTCCAAACTCTCGAGCTCGCGCGCCAATTGCGCGTATTCGGGCGGATCCGTGGCCGCAATATACGATCGGTAGTTGCCGGTTAGGCGCTCTTGCGCGTGCAGCAGCGGCAGCTCCGCCGGCACGTTCAGTCTTCCGAGCAGCGTCTTGAATTCGAGCTCGCTGTACAACCGGTAAAGTTCGTCATTCCCGGCGGGCGTGTATTGCGATTCGGCCCAATTCACGTTCAAATCCAGCCGGTCGTTGGCCACTGAAACGTCGCGGCACACCAGCGCCTGTTTTCCGTACTCCTCGACGAGCTTTTGCAGCTTCGGCGAACCGGCGAGCGACGGATCCGCGACGAGCGCGTCGAGCGAACCGGCGGCTTTGATCAACTTGATCGCGGTTTTTTCGCCGACGCCCGGAATGCCGGGCAAATTGTCGGACGGGTCGCCTTTGAGTCCGCGATAATCCGGCAGTTGTTTGGGATCCAGATCGAAGCGTTCGCGCACGGCCGCTACATCGTAACGCGCGAGTTCGGTGATGCCGCGCCGCGTCATCAGAACGGTGGTTGCGTCGTCCACGAGCTGCAGCAGATCCAGATCGCCCGTGACGATCAGCGCGCGCTCGCCGGCTTCTTTGGCTTGGCGCGCCAACGTGGCGATGACGTCGTCCGCTTCCTCTCCCTCGATCTCGAGGATCGGGATATGGTTGGTCTCCAGAATCTGCCGAACCAACGCAAACTGTGGGCGCAGATCGTCCGGCATGCGATCGCGCTGCGCTTTATACTGTTGATAGAGCGCGACGCGGTGTGCCGGCAGTCCTTTGTCGAATGCGGCAATGACGTGCGTCGGCTTTTCGTCATTGACGATCTTGTTGAGCATCATCGTAAAGCCGTAGGCTGCATTGATCGGAACGCCGCGCGTGGTCGTCAGCGGAGGCAGAGCGAAAAAGGCTCGATAGACGAGCCCGTAGGTGTCCAGGAGCATCAAACTCGCCATTATCGCGCGCCCGCGGAACCCATAGGGCCTACCCGTTCGTTGCCTTGCAGCGATGCAGAACAATCGGAGGCAATATGTGTAAAAATGGGAAAACGTCCGGACATGAACGCTCGGCTTTCGACGGTAGCCGCATGAGGCGCCTGCGCTCCATTTTTCTGGTCGCGAGCGCCCTCTTGGCGCTTCCCTTAGCCGCCGGCGCGGCGAGCGCTCCGGCCCCTGTCGCGACGCCGAAACTGCCGACGAAACCCCTGCACGTCGATCTGCAAGTGGAAGTCAATAAGCTCGGGCAAGTCGTACGCGTGCTGCACGGCAACCTGTCGGGCAACGTTCCATTCGATACGATGGTGATGGGCAACGCGCTGCAGATGTGGATCCGCGATCGGCGCGGACAAACGGTTACGGCCGTCGTCGGATTATATCGCGTGAACTACGATTACGATCCCCGCAAACATTCCGTGCATCGCAAAATCGCCTTGATCAAGCGCGGCGGCAACTGGGCCAACGAAGACGGCGCCGCCACTAAAATGCTGGCCGACGCCAAGAAACAGGCGCAAGCGGCGGAGGAAGCTTTGGCGCGGCTGCGCGCCGAGCAAAAGAAACAACAATTGGAGCAGAACAACAATCTGCCCGACATCAACGGCATCCTGAAGAAATCCACGAAGCCGTCTCCATCGCCCTCACCCCACGCCTAGGCATCCATGCGGTATGTGACGTTCGCGCACGGCGGCCGGCAGCGTCCCGGCTTCGTCGAGAACGATCGCGTTACTCCGATCGACTGTGAATCGCTGATCGCGTACATCGCACTGCCTGCAACGGCGCGCGCCGGCCGTCACCTTTCCGAATCGTACGCGTTAGGCGACGTTTCACTCGCGGCTCCCGTGCGTCCGCACAAAAACATCTTCGCCGTCGGACGCAACTATATGGAACACGCCAAAGAAGGCGCGCGTGCTGCCGGACGCGATTTGAAATTGCCCGACGTGCCGACTTTCTTTACCAAGGCGCCGACCGCGATCGCCGACCCGGATCAAACGGTCGAGCTCTCTCGCGCGGTTTCCCCGGAGTACGACTGGGAAGCCGAACTCGCGATCGTCATGGGTGCGCGCGTGAAAGACGTTCCCGCCGAGAGCGCTCTCGAAGCAGTCTTCGGGTACACCTGTTTCAACGATATTACGGCGCGCGATCTGCAGCGCGCGCACGGACAGTGGTTTAAAGGAAAGAGTTTGGACAATGCAGCTCCCATGGGGCCGTGGATCGTGCCGGCCGCCGCGATCGGTGATGCGCAGCATTTGGACATTGCGCTGCGCGTGAACGGAGTCGAGAAGCAGCACAGCAATACCGCCGGCATGATATTTTCGATTCCCAGAATCATTGCGGAGCTGAGCAAGGGCATGACGCTGGAGCCCGGCGACGTCATCGCGACCGGCACGCCCGAGGGCGTCGGATTTGCGCGGACGCCGCCCGAGTTCTTCAAAGACGGCGACACCGTCGAAGTGGAGATCGAAAAGATCGGCGTTTTGCGCAACCGCATTCACCTAATCTAAAGCGAAGGGTTCGCTCGGCGGGGCGGGAAACGGTCGGCCCGATGACCATCGCCGTGCTGCGGGAAACTGCGCCAAATGAAACGCGCGTGGCGCTCGTTCCCGAAACTGTCGCGAGGCTGACCAAGGCCGGAACGACGGTGAAGATCGAACGCGGCGCGGGCGAGCGTGCAGCATTCCCGGACGCACTGTATAGCCAAGCCGGAGCTACGGTCGGCGATCGTGCCGGGACCCTAGCGGATGCCGATTTGGTCGTCACCGTCGGACGGCCCGACGACGGCGTGCTGTCCTCGATGCCCAAACATGCGACATTACTTGGGCTATTGGGGCCGCTCGGCGACCCGCAGTACGTCAAACGCCTAGCCGACGCCGGTATCACCGCGCTCTCGATGGATGCGATTCCACGCATTACGCGCGCGCAAAGTATGGATGCGTTGAGTTCGCAGAGCAACATCGCGGGATATAAAGCAGTACTGCTCGCAGCCTCCGAACTGCCGAAGTTCTTTCCGATGCTCACCACCGCCGCGGGCACGATCCGTCCGGCAAAAGTTTTGGTGTTGGGCGCAGGCGTCGCGGGATTGCAGGCCATCGCGACCGCGCGGAGGCTCGGCGCAGTCGTAAGCGCGTACGACACGCGCGCCGTCGTAAAGGAACAAGTGCAAAGCTTAGGCGCGTCGTTCTTGGAGTTCGATCTTGGCGCGGACGCCGAAGGCGCCGGCGGTTACGCCAAAGAGTTGACGCCCGAACAGATTCAAGAGCAGCGGCAGTTCATGGTCGATCACATCGGATCGTCCGACGTCGTCATCACGACGGCGCTGGTTCCGGGACGTCCGGCTCCGTTACTTATTACGGAAGAAGCGATCGCCGCGATGGGGCCGGGCTCGGTGATCGTCGACCTTGCCGCCGAGGCCGGCGGCAACGCCGCGCTGACCAAAGCCGATCAAACTGTCGTAACCGCGAACGGCGTGCACATCATCGGCAAGACGAACCTGGCCGGCACGATGCCGTTCCATGCGTCGCAACTCTACTCGCGCAACGTTCAAGCCTTGCTCGACGCACTCGTCAAGGACGGGAAGCTGACGCTGGATCCGGAGGACGAGATCGCGCGCGGCACGACGATCGTCCGGGATGGAAAGATCGTGCATCAGCCGACGCTCGACGCGCTCGGCGCCGGAGTGGCCTCGTGAGCGAACTCACAACCTTCTTCGAGCTGCTGACGGTCTTCGTACTGGCCGTCTTCGTCGGCTTTGAAATGATCTCCAAGGTGCCGACAACGCTGCACACGCCGCTGATGTCCGCGACCAACGCGATCCACGGCATCGTGCTGGTCGGCGCGATCATCGTGACGATCGAGTTGTTGACTCCGGCGCACGCGCTGGCGACTCCGTTGTTGACCGTTATCGCTATCGTGGCGGTGACGCTGGGCACGATCAACGTCGTCGGCGGCTTCGCGGTGACCGAACGCATGCTCCAGATGTTCAAGAAACGCGAGCCGGGCAAGAAGTGACAGCTTTCGTTCTTCTGCACCTAGCCGAGCTCGCCGCGATCGTGCTGTTCTTCCTCGGCCTGCACTTCTTGAGCTCGCCGGCAACGGCGCGCTTTGGAAACCGCCTGGCCGCACTCGGCATGCTGATCGCGATCGTCGCGGTCTTGGCTCCGTCACGCGGCATCGGCTGGTGGGCGATCTTGATCGGTATCGTCGCCGGCACGGCCATCGGACTGATCTCGGCGCTCAAAGTAAAGATGACCGCGATGCCGCAAATGGTCGCGCTCTTCAACGGCGCGGGCGGCGGCGCGGCGGCGTGCGTCTCAACCACGCAATACTTATTGTGGGAGCGCGCGCATACTGCGGGCGTCCGGCTGGACGTGCTCACCGACGTATCGCTCGTCATCAGCGCGATTATCGGCGCGGTCAGTGCGGCCGGCTCGGTCATCGCATTCTTAAAACTGCAAGAACTCATGAGCGGACGTCCGGTCACCTATCCCGGACAACAGATCGTAAACGGAGCGATCGCGCTGGCCATTGCCGGCCTGGCAGGTTGGGTGATGGTTACGCTCGGCGTCGAGCCGACGTGGGCCTACGGCGTGATGGTCGCGCTCGCGCTGGTACTGGGCGTTCTGTTCGTGCTGCCGATCGGCGGCGCCGACATGCCGGTCGTGATCTCGTTGCTGAACTCATTTACCGGTCTCGCCGTTGCCATCACCGGCTTCGAATTGCGCTCCAATCTGCTGATCATCGCGGGCACGCTGGTCGGCGCGAGCGGCACCATGCTGACCATCCTTATGGGCCGAGCGATGAACCGCCCGTTGCGCAACGTGCTGTTCGGCGCGTTCGGCGCGAGCGGCGGAATGGAAGTCGCCGCGTCCAAAGGCGGCCAGCAGAACATTCGCAGCGTCAGCGTGGACGACGTCGCCGTCATGCTGGCATACGCGCACCAAGTCATTGTCGTTCCCGGATACGGCATGGCCGTCGCGCAGGCACAGCACAGCGTGCGCGAGCTCGCCGATCAGCTCGAGAAGCACGGAGTCACGGTAAAATATGCGATTCATCCCGTCGCCGGCCGCATGCCGGGACACATGAACGTTCTGCTCGCAGAAGCGAACGTGCCCTACAACCAACTCTACGACATGGACGACATCAACCCGGAGTTCGCGCGTACCGACGTAGCGCTGATCATCGGCGCGAACGACGTCACGAATCCCGCCGCGCGCAACGTCGCTTCGTCGCCGATCTACGGCATGCCGATTCTCGACGTCGACAAAGCCGCCAATGTCGTCGTACTCAAGCGTTCGATGCGTTCGGGATTCGCGGGCATTGAGAATCCGCTTTACGAGGAACCGAAAACCGCCATGCTCTTCGGCGACGCCAAAGCCAGCGTCGACGGTTTGGTCTCAGCGGTTAAAGCGCTCTAACGCGCTAGTGCGGTGCGCGCACCATACGTTCGTATGCGTCGCGCGACGAGTACGCTAAGAACAGCAGTACGATCGGCAGCGCGATGTCGTTGACCCACAGAATGAGTCCGGCATTTCCGGGCGCATAGTTTTGACAGCACAGGATCTGCTGGATGTGCTGCGCCGCCGCTCCGAACGAAAAGATCGACACGATAAGCGTCACGGCCAGCCGCAGCTCGTAGCCGCGCGCCAGCGACAGCAGCGCCACAAAGGCGATGCCGAGTTCCGCCCAAGCGAGCTCCCACTCGAACGGACTGGGCTGCCAGCCGATCGACTTCGCGGCAATCTGTTGTATAAACGCATGGAACACGAACGCCCACAGAAAGCCGAACCCAATCGCATAAAAGATCAGCTCGCCCCAGAGCGTGTAGCTCGCGGTCATTACCGTGTGATGCGCCTTCGCGCGCCGCAGTTTGAATAGCGTCGTTAGAATCGCGATGACGATAAAAACCAACTCGAGATTACCGAGAATGGTGCTGATGACGCCTGCAACCGTCATGCTTTCCCTTTCATTAGCGTAACTGCCACGCGGCGGCATTCCATGTGGGCAAGAATGCGTTCGGATAGAAACCGGCCAGCTGCGAGCGGTACGCATAGATGTAATTCGCGTTGAAGAGATAGATGATCGGCACGTCGGCGGCGACGATTCGTTCGATGTGACCGTACAAGCCTTTGCGCTGCGTTCGCGACGTCGACGCGAGGGCAGATCGTTCCAGCGCATCGACGCGCGGGTTGCAGTACCGCATGTAATTGCTTGGTGCGCGGCACGCGAGTATGGAGGAATCGTCCGGATCCGATCCCATCGTGAACGGCACGTACGCGAGGTCGTAGTTGCCGCTCGCGAGCACCCCGGTGTGCGGCAAGAAGAGCTGCGCGTTGCTGATCGTCTTCATCTCGACGTTGATGCCGCGTTGCCGCAGCTGAGCTTGTACTGCCGTCGCAACGCGCATGCCCGTGGTCGTCTCTTTGAACTGGACGTAGACAAGCGTGAGCGGCTGACCGTTCTTGTGCCGGACGCCGTCACTTCCGCGGCGCCAGCCGGCGGCGTCAAAGAGCGTATCCGCGCAGGGCGGATCGTAGCCGGGTTCCTTTACCGAGCGGTCGTACGCCCACGAAAACTGCGGCTGAATCGCATCGGTAACGGGATAGCGTCCGAGTGTGATCTTGCGGCTGATCGCCCCGCGGTCGATCGACATCGCGAGTGCGCGCCGGACGCGTGGATCGTTTAGGGGAGGATGCGAAAGGTTGAGCGTCAGTCCGGCGACGACGCCGGTCGTCACGTACCGGTAAACGATCTCATGATGCGACTGGAGAGTGCGCTGTTGCACCGGCGCGATCAAATTCCAATCCAATTCGCGCGACTGCAGCAGGACGAGGTTGGTGGCGGGATCGGGGATGACGCGAATGTCGAGCCGTTTCGTCTTGGGCGCGCCGCGCCAGTAGCGCTCGTTGGCGACGTACAGCAGCGACTCGCCGCGCCGCCAAGAGACGAACCGGTATGGGCCGTCGCCGACTGAGGGCGCCGCGTTAAACGGCGCCTGCGCGAGCGGCTGCTGCGAGCGAAGAACGTGCGCCGGCAAAACGAACTGCGGGCGATAGCCATACGAAAAGAGCGTGTCGACGGCGGGCGCCCAGCTATGCTTTAAATGAAAGACGACGATGTGCGGTCCGCGCGCGTAGGCGCGATCGATCAGATCGTAGCCTTCGTGCGACGGCACCGGGTTGCGCGGATCGAGGATCGCGCGCAGCGTGAAGAGCACGTCGTCAGCCGTAACCGGAACGCCGTCGCTCCAGCGCACTTGCGGACGCAACCGGTAGACGATGGTGCGCCCGTCGGGCGAGAGATCTCCGTTGGCTTGCGTCGGGACGCGCGTAATGAGCTCCGGGATTTCGCGGCCACTCGGATCGAAATCGATGAACGGCTCGAACGCGAGGCGCGCCACCTGCTGCTCGACCGAGGCGGCATCCTGGTGCAAGAAGAGCGGGTTGAGATTTGCCGGGTCGGACGCCAAGTCGAACCGCACCGCGCCCGAGAGGCGTTGCGGCGAGCCGCTCGAGCAAGCACTCAGCAGCAGTGCGGCCATCCCCAGCACCCACGCGATGCGCATGGCTCGGCGCTTCTGCGGGAGCGGCCCAGCCCCCGCCGGGGTCGCTTGCGCCGAACGACCTTCGGGCGTATAGTTATTTTACCGAATATTTTTCGGTATTATGAATAAACACCCGAACATAGCACCCGAACCCGGCGAGTTGGACGACCTCGATCTCCGGCTGCTTTCCGCTTTGCAGCAAAACGCGCGCTCGACGTTTGCCGATCTCGGCGAGATCGTCGGCCTCAAGGCCTCCGCCGTGCACGATCGCGTGAAACGACTGGAGAGCCGCGGCTACGTCCGGGGCTACGCCGCGCAGCTCGACGGAAAGCTCCTCGGCCTCGAGCTGGTCGCTTTCGTCGGCTGCTATACCGCGCCCGACTGCAGCTACGACGCGTTCATCGCGGCGCTCTCCGCGATGCCGGAGATCTGCGAGATTCACAGCGTTGCCGGTGAGGAATCGTTCGTCCTCAAAGTGATGACGCGCTCGACCGCGCACTTGGACGAGCTGCTCTCCCGTCTGAAGAGCGTACCGGGAATGGCGCGGACGAAAACGACGATCGTCCTTTCAACGCCGTTCGAACGCGGCGGAATCTCCGTACGATGAAATCGCATCGTTACGGCGCGCACCGGGTCATCGCACCGGCAGGCGCCTTACCGCAAAATGCTATGAAGCTCGACAACACGCCGCGGCCATTCGCCAACGAGATTCTCTGCGACGTCGAGGTGCTGAACCTCGATTCGGCCTCGTTTGCGCAGATTCGCAGCGCGTGCGACGACGATCCAAAGAAGATTGCCGATCACATTTCGGCAACCGTGCGCGAGCGCGGCAAACAGCACAATGCCGTTACGGGAAGCGGCGGCATGTTCGTGGGCCGCGTCGCCGAGATCGGTGAAGCGCTCCAAGACATAGTTGCGCTGCGCGAAGGCGATGCGATTGCCTCGCTGGTCTCCTTGACGCTCACGCCGCTACACCTCGAGACGATCACGGAAGTACAACTCGCCAGCGGACACGTGCACGTACGCGGCAAAGCGATCTTGTTTGAATCCGCCGCCTGGGCGAAATTGCCGGACGATATCGATCCCTGCGTCGCGCTGGCCGTGCTGGACGTAGCCGGCGCGCCCGCCCAGATCGCAAAACTAGCCAAGCCCGGAATGACCATCGCCGTGATCGGCGCGGATGGAAAATCCGGCTTGCTGGTGTGCGCCGCCGCGCGATCGCAGCTCCGTACATCGGGCCGCATTATCGGCGTGAGCCCGAACGCGAATTCAGAGGCGGCGCGCCTGCTTGTTGAAAGCGGACTCGTCGATGCATTCGTCGCGGCCGATGCGCGTGACGCGCTGGCGCTTTCCGAACTCGTTGCGGCCGAAGCGCCGCAGCTCGCCGACCTGGTCGTCAATTGCGTCAACGTGGACGGAACCGAGCTCGGTTCGATCCTCTGCGCAAAAGACGGCGGAACGGTCTATTTCTTTTCGATGAACACGTCGTTTACCGCAGCCGCTTTGGGCGCCGAGGGCGTCGGGAAAGATGTGACGATGCTCATCGGAAACGGCTACACAAAACACCACGCCGATCTTGCGCTGCAAACCCTGCGCGACAATCCGGCCATTCACGCCTATTTCACAAAGCAGTTTGCCATCCGTCAGCCCGCGAGGACATCGTTATGAACGCCGTCATGCACACCAAGCCGCCCGTCGATCCGAGCTACTTCAAATACAAGAACCTCAAAGAGGGCGAGTTCTGGCGGCACGTTCCGGCCTACAAAGACGTCGACGAAGCCACGTTCATGGATCACCTGTGGCAGCAGAAACATTCGGTGAAGACTGCTGCCGAGCTGCTGGAAACAATCGAGGGCCTTGCCTCGGGAGAGTTCATCGAAGATGCGCGCGCCGGTTTTGCTCACGCGCCCATGGCGGTACGCGTCTCGCCGTATGCGATCGCGCTGATCGATTGGAACGATCCCTACGGCGACCCGATCCGCCGGCAGTTCATTCCGACCAAGAGCACGTTCTTGCCCGACCATCCGCGCCTGGTACTGGATTCGCTGCACGAGCAGGCCGATTCACCGGTGCCCGGGCTCGTGCACCGTTACGTCGATAAAGCGCTGTTCTTGCCGCTCGCGGTTTGCCCGGTGTATTGCCGGTTCTGCACGCGCAGCTACGCGATCGGGCCGGATACCGAGGAAGTGGACAAAGTCGAACTCGCGCGCACGCCCAAACAGTGGCAGGACGCATTCCGCTACATCGCCGAGCGGCCCGAACTCGAGGACATCGTGATCTCGGGCGGCGACGTCTACCAGCTTCCGCCGAAAAACATCGAGCTGATCGGCAACGCGCTGCTCGACATTCCGCACGTCCGCCGCATGCGCTTTGCGACCAAAGGCCCGGCCATTATGCCGATGAAGCTGCTTACGGATCCGGCATGGGTGGACGCGCTCGCCGGCGTCGTCGAACGCGGACGGTCGCTCGGCAAGGACGTCGTGCTGCACACGCACTTCAACGCGCCCGAAGAGATCACGTGGATCACGCAAAAGGCGATGGCCGTACTCTTCGAGCGCGGAGTGTTCGTCCGCAACCAATCCGTGCTCATCCGCGGCGTCAACGACGAGCCGGAGCGCATGGAGTTACTCGTCAAGCGTCTGAGCTACGTCAACGTCCATCCGTATTACGTTTACATGCACGACATGGTCAAAGGCGTTGAAGATCTGCGCACGACGATCCAAACCGCAGTTGACGTCGAAAAATTCGTGCGAGGCAGTACGGCCGGATTCAACTCGCCGACATTCGTCTGCGACGCGCCGGGTGGCGGCGGCAAGCGCGACGTGCACAGCTTCGAGTACTACGATCGCGAAAACGGTATCGCCGTTTACACGGCGCCGAGCGTCAAACCCGGCAAGGCATTCATGTATTTCGATCCGATCGACCGTCTATCGCCCGACGCGCAAGCGCGCTGGGCCG
This sequence comes from Candidatus Rubrimentiphilum sp., assembly GCA_035710515.1. Lineage (NCBI taxonomy): Bacteria > Bacillati > Vulcanimicrobiota > Vulcanimicrobiia > Vulcanimicrobiales > Vulcanimicrobiaceae > Candidatus Rubrimentiphilum > Candidatus Rubrimentiphilum sp. The sequence goes on from DASTDE010000004.1 coordinate 361,971, forward strand.
TCAAAGAGATCCAGGATCAAATGATCCAGAATGCCCTGCGGAATTCAGGCGCCGGAGACGATCAGCTCGTCTTAGCTTAATGCGTAAGGTCGAGCAGCGGGATGCCGACTTCGGGACGGTCAGTGCGATGCAGGTTCCCCGCAAGCTCGTCGAGCACGATCTCGAGCGTCGGACGAACCGTTGCTTGGAGCAGATGCCCGCCAACGGCGCTTCCGTCCCGGCGCCCAAGGACGACGTGAATGTGCAGTTTCTGCTTACCGTCTAAGATCGAGACGTTGCCGTTAAGCGAAAGCAGCTCGGACTGCGAATCGATTTCGATCGGTTCGTACTGTTTGTTGGCGAGATTGTAGAAGCCGACTGTGGCGCGCTGCACGCCGCCCAAACCGTGAAAGAACGCCGCCATGACGCTCTGCTCCTCGACGAAACGCTGCAGTTCGCCCATCACGTCGTCGCCGGTTTCAAAAACCAGCACGAAGCGTCGCGGGACTTCACGTCCGCCAAACAAACGGTATTCCATGTCGCCTTCTACGGCAGGCGCGCGACCGCGCCCCGCCAAACGCCGGGCCAATGCCTCAACGCGTGGGTGTATTCTGCGGTTCGCAATCGGGGAACGGCGACCGGTACATCGAGACTGCAATCCTGACCGCCAGCCGCATTGTCCAGCGCGGCTGCGGCATCGTCTACGGCGGCGGGCGCGTGGGTCTGATGGGCGTCCTGGCCGACACGGCGCTGGCGGCGGGCGGTGAGGTCATCGGCGTGATTCCCGAAGCGCTCGCCGGCAAAGAGATTGCGCATGGCGGTTTGACCGAGCTGCACGTCGTCACCAGCATGCACGAGCGCAAAGCGCTGATGGCCGATCTGAGCGACGCGTTCGTGGCCCTGCCCGGCGGATTCGGAACGATGGACGAATTTTGCGAGATACTCACTTGGGCGCAGCTGCGCATTCACGACAAGCCGGTCGGCCTGCTCAATGCGTACGGCTATTTCGACGACCTGATCGCGCTCTTCGACAACATGGTGAGCGAAGGGTTCGTCACGCCGCGGAACCGCACGCTGGTGCGAAGCGCCGGAACGATTGACGAACTGCTCGACTCCCTTTTGCCCGTAGGCTAGAAAAAAAAGAGGCCGCCCAAGGCGGCCTCTCATGGTCGTTCTTAGTGCCGTCGTCCTCGGTCGAGGCTAATTGAGCCGTCGGCATTCACAAAGAATTCGATCGGCTTGCCGATGTGCGCAGTCTTCAAGCGCATCATGTCATTGGCGGCTACCGTGAACGTTTGCGAATTGCCGGCCGGGAACAGCACCGTAACGGTGTTACCGCTGATCGCCGTCAGCTTCGCGTGAAGCGGGCCGGGCCCACCTTGTGCGCCTGCAAAGGCGAACGTGCCGTTCGTTACGCGGAACGAAACGTTTCTCCCGATGAAAGCGCGCACGCGCGCCGCCGTTTGCGCGGAGGCGCTGAGCGTTTCAGACGTTCCATTCGGCTCGCGAATCACGATCGTGTTCCCATTGACCGCCGTGACCACGCCGTGCGTGACCATCATTCCATCACGGTCACGGTCGCGGTCCCGGTCGCCCATTGGCGTCAATAGGCCGTTCGCTACGCGAAACTCGATCGGTTTGTTCAGTCGAGCCTTCAGGTCCGTCGCAGTGTCGCCGGTCACGGTGAACGTTTGCGTGGATCCATTTGCCAATCGCACCGTTACCGTGTTTCCGGTAATAGCGGTGAGTGTTCCGTGCATCGGAATGTTCGAGCTGAGGCGCGCATTCGCGTTTGCATGCGCGTCAGCTTTCACCGGGACCGTCACCGGCGGCCCTTGCCGTTGCGGTATATTTACCGGTGGTATCGCGGGACGCGGTACGCCCATGGGCGGAGCGCCAAGCGAGCCGTGCGCACTCGCACCGACACCTGCCCCGATACCTGCGGGTGGCGCCGCAAGCGCCGCCGCGCTTGTCAACGCGACCAAGCTTGCGAAACTAAGAATGTAGCGGGCTGTTGTCATGTGTGCTTCCTCCTCGAATAGATAGCGTTTCCGAGGAGTGAAACGACCAAACCTGAGGGAGCTGTTTCTGCCCGACGCTCGCTTACTTCTCGCGCTTATCGACCACGCGCTTGACAACCGCTAATGCGTTGAGCGCTTTTGGAAAACCGATGTATGGAATCAGCGTCATGACGGCTTCGACAATCTCTGCTTCGGTCAAGCCGACGTTGAACGCGCCCCGCACGTGCGTGCCGAGCTGCTTGTCGCAGCCGCCCATCGTCGCCAGCGACGCAATGGCGATCAATTCGCGGTGCTTTGCGTCGCCCTCACGCGCGTAGACGTCGCCGAATGCAAACTCGATGAGGTAGCGCGCAAAATCCGGCGCGAGATCTTTGTAGTCCTCGAGCAGGTTGTCTGCGACTTTGTCGCCGTCGATCTTGCGCAGCAGTTTCTCGCCGCGCTCGTATCTCTCGTTAGGCAAGATTTCTCAAATACGCGGCTTGGCCGTAGAGTTGAATCACCACTCCGAAGATCATCAAACCGAGCCAAAGGCTCCACGATCCACTGAGAAACGAGACTCCCAACCACGTGCTAGACGCTTGGCCGATGATCCCGACAAAAATTGCGATGGATCCAATTGTTGTGGAACCCATAAGAACGCGCGATGCACTATCCCGCTTCGGATCATCGAGACGGGCCGGTGGCGCCGCCACGCGCCGGACCGTACCGCCTACCAGCGCTACCATCGCATAAAGCAGCCCCACTAAACCAATAGAGAGGCCGGTAATAATCGGCATCGTGAATAAAAATTTCAGCGCTAAGAAAAGAAACAGGACAGTCCACACCATGGCGGAGACAGCAAGCGTGAAGAACTTCATGGACGTTGCCGGCGTAGCAATGAACGTCACTCAGTCAGCGCTTCTTTGACGATGCGCTCTTGCTCGGCCGCGTGCGCTCCCGGATAGCCTTCGGACGGGCTTGCGCGGTACGGACGGCCGATGTAGTCGATCTCGAGCTTGTCCGTGCGCCGTTCGATCAGGCGGCGGCGTACGTACGCCCGCGCGCCCATGTTCTTCGGCTCTTCTTGCACCCAAATAAGCTTTTTGAGGTTCGGATACGTCGCGATGACGTCGTTGATCTCGGTGTACGGCAGCGGCGAGAGCAGTTCGACGCGCACGATGGCGGTTTTCTTTAGGCTCTTCGCGGCGTCGTTCAGCGTGATGTCGTAGTAGATCTTTCCGCTGCACAATAAGAGACGTTCGATCTTGCCCTTGTCCTCAATTCGCGGATCGTCGAGCACCGGCCGGAACGCGCCGCTTGCCATTTCGTCGAGGCTTCCCGCAGCGGCCTCGTGGCGCAACAGCGATTTCGGCGTCATGACGACCAGCGGAACCGGCTGCGGCATGGTGGCTTGCTGACGAAGCAAGTGATAGTAGTTTGCAGCCGTCGACGGATTGGCGACGCGCAAGTTCCCCTCGGCCGTGAGTTGCAAGAACCGTTCGAGGCGCGCGCTCGAGTGTTCGGGGCCCATGCCTTCGTAGCCGTGCGGCAGCAGCAGTGTGAGCCGCGCGGTCTGTCCCCACTTCGCTTGACCGGCGACGATGAACTGATCGATAACGATCTGCGCGCCGTTGTCGAAGTCGCCGAACTGCGCCTCCCATAAAACGAGCGCCTTCGGAACCGTCGCACTGTACCCGTACTCGAAACCGAGGCACGCATATTCCGAGAGCGGGCTGTCGTGAATTTCGAACGACGCTTTCGATCCGTTCAAATGCTGGAGCGGAACGAACTCGCGGTTTGCTCCCGGATCGTGCAGCACCGCGTGGCGGTGGCTGAACGTGCCGCGCTCCGTATCTTGACCGGTAAGCCGGACCGGCGCGCCTTGCGTCAGCAACGACGCGAACGCCAGCGCTTCCGCCAAACCCCAATCGACTAAGCCTTTTTGTTCGACCGTCGCTTGGCGCCGCTCGAATTGCGCGAGCAGTTTCTTGTTGACCGTGAAACCTGCCGGCACGCGCGTGAGGTCCGCGCTCCATGCCAAGAGTTGCGGCTTGCTTGCCGGCGCGAGCGGCACGGCTTCGATCGCCGGCGCGGCGCTGATCCGCGCCAGCATGCCCGCGACGTCATGTTTTCCGCTCTTGACGGCGCGGTGCGTCTCTTGCAGATGCGCGGTCGCATCGACGATTAATTCCTGCACGTGTTCGGCGGAGAGCACACCCTGCGCGATGAGTTTGTTTGCGAACAGCTCGCGCGCGGTCGGATGCGCTTTGATCTTCTCGTACATCTCGGGCTGCGTGTACGCCGGCTCGTCTTGTTCGTTGTGCCCGAAGCGGCGGTAACCGATGACATCGATCACCGCGTCGCGTCCAAAACGGCGCCGGAATTCCGCGCAGAGATGCACGGCCCAGATGCAGGCGTTGAGATCGTCGGCGTTCACGTGCACAATCGGCACGTCGAAGCCTTTGGCGAGATCGGAGGCGTAGCGAGTCGAACGCCCGTCGCGCGGATCGGTCGTGAAGCCGATCTGGTTGTTTGAGATAATGTGAATCGTACCGCCGGTGGTGTAGCCCGGAAGCGATTGCAGATTGAGTACCTCGGCGACGACGCCTTGCCCGGGAAATGCTGCGTCGCCGTGAATCAGAATCGGAACGGCCTTCTTCGGATCGAGTTGCGCGACCGGCTCGGAGTGATCGGTTTGCAGTGCGCGCGCTGTTCCTTCGACGATTGGGTCGACCGCTTCCAAGTGACTCGGATTGTTGGCCAGCGTAACGCGAACTTTTTTTCCGTCCGGCGTTTCGAAGACGCCTTCGGCGCCCTGATGATACTTCACGTCGCCCGTAACGTCCGCCGCACCGAGCTCGCCGCGCTCGTGCGCCGCTTCGAACTCCGTGAGCAGCTCTTCGTACGGCCGGTTGAGAATGTGCGCGATCGTATTCAGGCGCCCGCGGTGCGCCATACCGATCACCGCTGCCGGCGTTCCGTCGCTCGCCAGCAGCGCCAGAAGCTCCTCGAGCATCGGCACCATGACGTCCAGACCCTCGAGCGAGAACGTCTTCTGGCCGAGGAAAATTTTCCGGAGATACCGCTCGAAGCTTTCGACGCGAGTCAGCCGGCGCAGCAACTCGATCTTGCGATCGTCGGAGAACGCGATCTTGTACCGGCCCGATTCGATCGCATCGCGCAGCCATTCACGCTGTTCGGTGTTCGAGATGTGCTCGACTTCGTAGGCAATCGTCGAGCTGTACGTGTCCCGCAGCTGCGGCAAAATCTCGGCCAGCGTATTGCCCGGAACTTTGACGCGCAGCACCGAGGCCGGCACCGCCGACTGCAGCGCGGGAGTGAGTCCCCAATTCGCCGGTTCGAGTGACGGATCGCCGGGCGGCGGCGAGCCGAGCGGATCCAGATGCGCAGCCAAGTGTCCGTGCGTGCGATAGGCGGCCACCAGCGCCATGCCGGCTGCAACCGCACGCAATATTTCATCAGACGCGGGGACCGCCGGCCGCTCCGCGCTGGGCGTTTCGACTTCGCCAACCTTGAGACCGAGCGATGCAAAAATAGTTTCGTAAAAACCGTCTTTGCCTTGCAGCAGTTCGTCGATGCGGCGCAGATAATCGCCGGATTGCGCGCCCTGGATCACGCGATGATCGTAGGTGGACGTCATCTGCATGATCTTGGTCATGCCGAGCGATTTGAGCGAGGCCTCATTGGCGTTGGTAAATCCGGGCGGATAGCCGATTGCGCCCGCTGCAATAATCGCGCCCTGTCCGGGCATCAGCCGCGGCACGGACGCCGAGGTTCCGATGCCGCCGGGATTGGTCAGCGTGAACGAGGCGCCTTGCAGATCGTCGGCGGCGAGTTTATTCGTCCGCGCTTTCGAAACGAGGTCTTCGTACGCGTTGCGAAACGCCGCGAAGTCGAGTGAGGAGGCGTCCTTGATCACCGGAACCACTAAGAAGCGCGTCCCGTCTTTACGTTCGGCGTCGACTGCCAGGCCAAGGTGAATGCCGGGCTCCACGCGGACCGGCTGATCGCCGTCGCGCCGGAAATGCGCGGTCATGTACGGCATCTCGTGCGCGGCGCGCACCAATGCGTACGCAATGACGTGCGTGAACGAAATTTTTTCCGAGCGTCCCGCCGATTTAATTCCGGCGTTCAGTTCGCGCCGGCGCGCGTCGAGCGTGTCGACGGCGATCGTGCGGAAGCTCGTCGCGGTTGGGATGCTGAGGCTCTGCTCCATGTACGCGGCCAGCGCCGCGGCCGGACCTTTGATCGGTGTGACAACCGCGCCGGGAGGAAGCGGCGGTAGCGGTGGAAGTTGCGCGCCGCGCGACGCGGACGGCAGCGACGCAGCTTGTTTGTCGACGTCTTCGCGCAGAATCAATCCGTCGGGACCGCTGCCGCGCACGCGCGCGAGATCGACGTCGAGTTGTCGCGCGATGCGGCGCGCTTGCGGCGTGGCAACGACCTCGCCCGTGCGAGCGCCATTTCCGGCAGGCGCCGGTGTCTTCGGCGCCGCTTTCGGCGGCTCGGAAGCTTTCTTCGGTTCCGGAGCTTTCGGCGCCGGCTTTGCGGCAGCGCCATCTGGTTTGGCGGATGTGTCGATCTCGGCGAGCGCCGCGCCGACGTCGACGGTGTCGCCCTCGGCCGCCAAAATCTGTTTCACGACGCCGGAAACCGTCGCCGGCACTTCGACGTCAACTTTGTCGGTCGTCACCTCGACGAGCGGATCGCCTTCCGCAACGAACTCGCCGACCTGCTTGCGCCATGCAACGATGGAGCCTTGCGTGACCGACTCGCCCATCTCGGGGAGCGTGACTCGGATCAGGGTGTCAGGCAAAAACTGTTTCTCCGTCTTCCACTAATAGGGGCACTCACCAAGATTGCCCCGTTTAGCCCTTCGGATGCAACCTGCCCGGTCGCACCCGTTAAAAATACTTGGCGGGCTCGGCCGGAAAAACCACCGCTCGGCCGCCGGCGAAGCGCGGCCGGCTGTGGCTCAGGACGAAGGCGGAGACGTCGTAGGCCTGCTGGGCGGTCAGCGTCCCCGGAGCGTTTTGCGGCATGTTGGCGCGCACGAAGGCCGCCATCGTCCAGAGGCGATGCATGCCCGCCCCGCCATTGAACGACGTCGCGCCCCAGAGCGGCGGAAAGACCGCACTGCCCGAGCCGCTGGCACCATGGCAAGCAGCGCAGCGCTGCGTGTAGAGTCGGGCTCCCGCCGGCGCATTGGCGGGCTGCGGCGGCTCGAACCGGGTGAGGCGCACCGCGGGGTCGGGCGTCGCTCCGACCGTCGTGCCGCGCGAAAGATAAGCGATGTACGCGACCATCGCGATCATTTCGCGGCTGGAGTAGGCCGGCGGCTTGCCGTTCATGCTGTAGAGAAAACACTCCGCCAAGCGATCCTGCAGTGCGATCACGCGATGCGAACGGGTATTCCATTGCGGAAACTGTCCGTAGATGCCGACGAAGCTGCCGCCCTTCGGCTTCGTTCCGCCCGCGATGTGACAGGCTGCGCAATCCATGTTGGCAACGACGTTCGCGCGCATGTGCGCCCGCGTGTTCACAATGAGTTCGCGTCCGTAGCGGATCAATTCACCGGGGGCTCCCGTCGGAAGCGCTTTCACGTCGTACGCCGCAGCCGCAGGAGTAGAGCTGGGCTGATTGTTCGCGCACGCGGTCAGCGCCGCAACACAAACCAACGCCGATAAAACGCATCTCATGCAAACGTCAGCGTCAGATAGCTGTAATGGTAACGCTGCTGCAGTTCCGCGATCGCCGCAATCATCGCAGGCACCACGTGCGTTCCGGGAATCAAGTTGGTGAGAATATCGTTGGCCACATCGGTTGGGCTCATTCCGGTGGGCGCAAACCCGCCTTTGACGATCGCGCGGGCTTGTTCTTCGACCGCGGTGTGACAGGTAAGAAAAACGACGCCGCGGCTCTGCAGCGTTTCAATGGCCGTGTCCTGGAAGAGGCCTTGCGGATCGTTCGGATCGGAAGTGTTCTCAAATACAGTCGGCGGACGCAAGTAGATGTTGCTCGCGATCGGCTTTCCGGCCGCATCTTTAATTCCGAAGAATTCTCCGATACGGTATTTCTGCCACACCGCATCCGAATACGTGTAGGCGCTCGACGGTCCGTGCGGGGCGAACACCATGGTAATGCGATCGGGCCGGTAACCGAAGCCGAACTGCAACCCGTTTAAACCGTTCTTCATGTTGTTGAAGACCGCGGGATGGAACGCTACCGCCTCCCACAGTTGACGAACGTTTTGCGGCTTGTTCACCGCCCGGATAAAACCGGCGGCGTCGAAGTTTGCCTTGCGTTCGACAAAATCCGATCCGCCGGGGACCGTCGTCGCTGCATTGGCCGTGCCCGCCGCGATCGCCGCGAGCGAAGCCGAGGAAAGAAACGAGCCGCGGTTCATGAACTCTCCATTTCGCCTCCAGGAGTACGCCATGAAAGAGATTGATCCCACGCAGTCCACCGACCCCAGAGTAAGGCGAGCAACCTTCGTTGGGGCAACTGCGGCGGCAGCCGCAGGCACCGCCGTCCTCGGTACCGCGTTCGCGCAAAGCGACTTGGGCCAAGCTCACCCGCCGATCGTTGCCGAGAACGATCCCGCGATCGTGGTCGAGCACGTCGAGTTGCAAACTCCGGACGGCGCTCTTCCGGCATACGCGGCTACTCCGAAAGGGGCAACTGCGACGACGCCCTGCGTCGTAGTCGTGATGGCAATTTGGGGTCTTGACGTTTCGATTCGTGACGTCGTACGGCGTTTCGCGAAGGCCGGCTTCGCCGCCATCGCACCGGATCTGTACGGACGGCTCGGAGCGCCGAGCGGCGACGGCGTCAGCGACATCTCGATCTTCCGTCCGTTGGCGCAAAAGCTTCAGCGGCCGCAAACCGCGGCCGACATCAAGACGGCGGCCCAGTGGCTGAAGGCACGGCACGCCAAAGCACGCATAGGCGTGACCGGATTTTGCATGGGCGGAACGATCGCGCTGCGCCAAGCGATCGACAACGCGGACGTCTTCTCCGCCGACGCGGTTTGGTATGGCAGTGTGGCGGACATCGATCCGGCGGCGATTCACATGCCGATCGTGGGCAACTACGGCGAGCGTGACACCGGCATTCCGGCCGCCGACGTGCGCGCATTTCAAGCGAAGCTGCAAGTTCCGAACGACATCGTGATCTATCCCGAGGCCGGGCATGCGTTCTTCGACGATCAACGCCGTTCGTATGTAGCTTCCGCGGCCGAGGACGCGTGGCGCCGCACGCTGGCCTTCTTTACAAAGTATTTGACGGCGTAGCGCGAATCACTAAGGCGTGACGATCACGCTGGCCGTCCTTTTCGCAGTCGTCGCCGCCGCGCTCGGCGCGGCGATCACGTGGCTCGCAGTCGGCCGCGCGCGAGCGCATGAAGCCAACGTGCGCATCGCCGAAATGCAGCGCGACTCGTTCATCGCTCTCGCCAACGAACGATTCTCGGCCATCGTCTCACCGGTCCAACAGAAGCTCACCGAATTCGACGCGCTCGTGCGCGAGATGGAAGAGAAGCGGCTCGGCGCTTACGAGGGGCTGCGCGAGCAGATCGCCGGCCTGATCGATCGCAGCGGCAAAATGGAGACCGCTGCCACCAACCTCTCGGCCGCGCTGCGCAACCCGACCACGCGCGGAAAATGGGGCGAGATTCAATTGCGCCGCGTCGTGGAGCTGGCCGGCATGGAACCGTACTGCGACTTCGGCGAACAGCAGACGCTCGACACCGGCGATGAGCGCGGGCGCCCCGATCTGACCGTGCAGCTGCCCGGCAATTCGCGCATCTTCGTGGATGCGAAAGTTCCGCTCAACGCATTCCTCGAGGCGACCGAGCTGTCCGATGAAGCCGGACGGCGCGAGCGCTTCCGCGCTCACGCTTCAGCGTTCAAAGGTCACGTCGATCAGCTCGCACGGCGAAACTACCAGCGCGCCGAACGCTCCGCGGATTTCGTGGTGATGTTCGTGCCGGGCGAAGCCTTCCTGAGCGCAGCGTGCACCGAGAACCCGGATCTCATCGAGTACGCCGCCGGCAAAGACGTTTACATCGCGAGCCCGTTAACGATGATCGCGCTGTTGCGCTCCTATGCGTTGGGCTGGCAGCAGCGCCAGCAGGAAGAAAACGCCAAGAAGATCGCAGAGGCTGCGCGCGTGCTGTACGATCGCGTGGGCGTGTTTGCGGGACACATTGCCGCAATCGGCGCCAACCTCGAAAAAGCCGTCGTGGCGTATAACAGCGCAGTCGGCTCGATGGAGAGCCGCGTACTGCCGCAAGGCCGCAAGATCAGAGAGTTGGCGTCGCTTCCCGACGCCGAACTGCCGGAGCTGACGCCGGTCGAACTCGCACCGCGCGAGATCACCGCACTCGACGCTCAGCCACGCCGGCGCGTTAACGAGTAGCGATCGTCGCGCGCGCGACCGCACGCGCTCCGTCGAACAGATAGACTTCCTTTACCCGCGGCGGGTTAGCGACGAACAGCTCGCGCTCCGTCCCGGTTCCTTTAAGGACACCTAGGTCGCGACGTGTGCCGCCGGAGTTCACTACGACCGTATAATCCTGGTTCGTCGTCGCGATGACGTAGAGCCACGCGCCCGTTCGCGCAAAGATCGCTTTCGCGGCCGGCGCTCCGGGCGCCATACTTGTAAACGGCGCGTGCAGAAAATGCGAATGGACCATCGCCGAAGCGGCTTGCTGCCGTGTTCCGTCAATCGAGCTAAGATCGCGATCGCGTTGCCAGAGCAATGCCGAAGGCAGCAATCCCAGAATCAACGCTGCCGCTACCAGCGAGTAAAACGATCGCGGAAGAGACCGCGGCGCGAACGTCGCGCGCATCCTCCGGTCGAGTTGCGCCGGTACCGCAAGTTCGCGCGCCGACAGCGCCGCCACGATTTCTTCGGCTTCTCCGACGCGTTGCGCGCAGCTCGCGCACGTTGCGACATGCGCGTCCACTGCCGCGCGCTCGGAGTCCGAGAGCGAACCGAGTGCGTACAACTCGGCATTTTCGTCGACGTGCATTCCAGTGGTATTCATCGCAACTCTCCGTGAGCCGAGAACTCGGCGCGCAGCGCCCGCACCGCGTTTGAAAGCCGGCTCTTAATCGTCCCGAGCGGCTCGTTCAGGCGCTGAGCTATTTCGATCTGCGTCAGACCCTCGTCGTACGCCAAGTGGACGGCTTCGCGTTGCTTCTCGCTCAAAGTTTGCATGGCGCGCGCGATCCGGTCGCGGTCGGCCAACGATTCATCCGCAGGTTCCGCGATCTCCGGCCGAAGAGTCTCGTGTTCGATCCGCGATCGGTTCGTATACTTGCGGCGCCGCGAGAGCGCTTCGTTGCGGACGCACACCACCAGGAACGAACGCAGCGAGCCGCGCGCAGCCGAGTACGCGTGTCCGCGCCGCCAGAGCCGCGCAAAAACGTCGTGCACGCAGTCCTGCGCCTCCTCGCGATCGGTCAGAACCTGCATTGCCGTAGCCAATAACAAGCGCTTGAATTCATGATAAGCGGCTTCAAACGCCCAAGCCTGGCCGTCGACAAACGCAGCTGCGAGTTCAGCCGAGGCTGCGATCGGTGATGGCGGCGTTATGGCCCCGGTCGAGATAGACGTTTCGATATCCAATCGCGTGCAGCAGTTGATCGTGCGGTAGTGCGAGCGGTCCCGGCTTATCCGCTTTTCCGGGCGCGGGCTGTGGATATGCCGTGGCGTTGGCCGTCGCAAAGCGAATGTTGCCTTCCTGATGCGTGACGACCTGGTGGATGTGTCCGCTTAAAACGGTCACGTTGTCGAAGCGGCCCAGCATCGAGAGGGCTTTGGCGCCGTCTTCCGTCGTCCAGCCCCAGCTCGGAAAGAGCGCGTACAGCGGGGCGTGCGTGAAGACCACCAGCGGCGTTGAATTTTTTTGTGCCGCCAGATCGCGGCGCAGCCAATCGAGCTGATCGGTGCCGAGCAAGCCCATCTTCTCGAAATCGAAAACGTTTATCAGCGCGACGAAGTGCGTGCCGTTTTGGTCCCACGAGAACCACTGCTTCCCGTGTTCTTTGGTAGCAAATGCATCAAAGAACGAGTTGTAATCCTTGCCGATGAAGTCGTGTTCACCTGGAATCACGATGAGCGGCGCGCGCAGCTGCGAGAGAATATCCTTGGCTGTTGCGAACTGCTCCGGCTTTGAAAGATGCGTGACGTCGCCGGTGTGGATCACGAAGTTGGGTTGATCAGGCAGCGCGTTGATTGCGTCAACAGCCTCTTTCAAGGTTGCGGAGACGTCCGGATTGGCAGGTTGATGAAAACCGATATGGCTGTCGCTGATCTGCACGAAATCGATCGCGCCGCTGGAACCGGCGGCGACCGCGGTGCCGGTCATGATGCCGCCTGCGCTCAAGGCGTAGGCGATGCCCGCGCCTGTCCAGGCTACATGCTCGAGAAAATCTTTGCGCTGCATCAGTTGTCGCCTCGCATGGCGCCGTGCATCGCCTGAACTACGATCGTGCCTTTCATGTACGGATGCAGCGAGCAAAAGTACGTGTAGGTTCCCGGCTTTTGCAGCCGGACCGACCAGGAATCGTTCGTATCGAGGCCGCCCGAGCTAAACGCGCCCTTGTCCGCCACGACGGTGTGCGCTTCGGAATCGTCGTTGACGAACTTCACCGTCTCTCCGGCGTTAATAGTCAGCGACTTGGGTGCGAAGGCAAACCCTTTGATTTGAACAGTATGCGCCGCCGGCATGGCCGGGGAGACCGCCGCTACGCTTACCAGCGAAACGGCGGCCGCGACTGAAAGCATGAGCTCCTTCATGCCCTTACTATGCGCGGCCGCCGCCGATGGTTCAGACCTTAGTGCTGCGAGGCCTCATACTGCTGCAGCGCCTGCAGCGTGTTGGCGACGTGCTGGCTCGGATCCAGGTTCGTATAGGTGTAGATAATCTTTCCGTTGGGCGCGATGACGTACGAGGTGCGGTTGGCATACGCCGGATGCGGCGCCAGAACCGCGTCGTACTCCTTGGCAACCGTGAGTTGCGGATCGGCGGCTACCGCGAATTTGCTGCGGCATTCGCTGACCGAGAATTTGTTCAGCGTGTCGATGGTGTCGTGCGAGACGCCGATGACCGTGGCGCCGAGTTTCTTGTACTGGTCGATCGCCTCGGCGAAATCGTGGGCCTCGATCGTGCAGCCCGTGGTGAAGGCCGCCGGATAAAAGTACAGGACGACGGGGCCTTTTTTCAGCGCGTCGGCCAAGTTGAAGTCGAAGACTTTGCCGCCCAGCGAGGCTTGCGTCTTAAAGTCGGGCGCGCTTGCGCCGACCTGCAAGCTCGCCAGAGCCGGTACGGACGTTACCGCCGCGCAAAGGGCGACGGACAGAAGCAGACGACGAAACATGGGAGCTCCTCTTAATGATGGTGGTGCGGCCGCTGAGCTCCACCTTCTCTCAATGGGCCGAGCCGCCTTCGGGGAAGAAGGGTGAAGCAATGGCGGATTGGTCGTCATACTTCGCGCGCATGGAAAACGAGCCGATCTCGGTCGCGGTCGATCTCGCGCTGCGGGCCGATGCTCCCTTGCCGGACAAGGCAATAGCGTACACGGTAGCGGTGACGCTGCGCGATCCGGACGAACACGGGATGACCGGCGCAAGCGAATACCGCGTGCTCGCGCGCATCGAGGAAGAACTCGCGGCTGCGCTCGAAGCGCGGGGCTTGGTTGAGGTCGGACGCGTGACGGGCCGCGGCATGCGCACCTTCCATTATTATGGGCCTGCGGTGGATGACGTGGCCGGCACGATCTCGATCGTCATGGCAAATCACGACGAGTACGCCTATCGCGCGCTGGAAGCCGACGATCCGCTCTGGGCGATCTACACGAACTACCTGTATCCCGACGAACAGCAGCTGGCGTTCGCCAACGATATGAAAGCCCTACAGGTCTTACTCGATGCCGGCGACGATCTCGCCAAGGAGCGGCCGATCGAGCACACCATCTTTTTCGACAGCCGCGAGAAACGCGACACGTTCGCGCGCGCCATGGCCAACCAGGGCTACCACGTTGCCATCGACGACGCCGAGAACGCCGTGCGTTGCGCCAAGCTCGAGGCTATCGATCCGTTTAAGATCACGGAGATGCGCGTCGCGCTTACGGCGCTGGCGGAAGAGTTCGGCGGCGAGTACTCCGGCTGGTCAACGGTGGTGCAGAGCTAGCTAGCCTCGAAGTCCTGACCAAGGGCGGGGATGCAGGGGTGGTGGTTGAATCCTTCGGGCCTCTGCGCACGGAGGTCCCGGTATGAGCGTTTCACGAGCTTTGTGGTTCAGCTGGGCCACCGCATTAACCGTCGCCCTTTTCCTTACTCAGACTCCAAGCACTGGGTATGCCAAGGCGCGACTTGTGGCGGTCGTCATTTTGCGTTCGACGCCCTCACTTCGCGCATCTGCGATCAAAGCTACTAGGGCGTTGGCAGCAAGAATCGCCCAGCAAGACGGATGGGACGCCCAAGTGATTGATCCTCATTGGCGGCAAGCAGCCGATGCAGCCGCAGCCGTGGGAGCAGAGATTTATATTATAGGTCAATACACTGGAGGTTCCACAGGACATGTCGTGGGTGCAGCAATAAGAGTGGCGACGGACGAGCGTTTAAGTGAGTTTTCGTACGTCTCTCCTGCCCCCAGCATTATCCCGTCTTCCGTCTCTTTCGCACAGCTAACCGGTAATGGACTCGTCGCCAGTCCAACCGCAAAGGCCACGCCCTCCGCAATGGCTCTTTCCGTGCCGTCTGGCGAGCTGATTAGCGTGGCCATCCTCAGCGACATCGGTTCTCGCACCTCGCAAGAGGGTGACACTTTTGGCGTTATCACAACAGAAGACTATTACTACAAGGGCTATCTAATACTCCCCAAGGGCAGCCCAGGATATGGCGTGATCACGCATCTGAAAAGGGCCGGCAGTTTCCATTCAGGCGGCGAGCTGAATTTTACAGTCAAACGCCTCGTCACGCCGTCACGAACCGATTTGCTCGTCGAAACCAACGGAGCAACCGCCGACGCCGATAAACAAACGGAAAGGAACGGTAATACTTTCGGGCAGTATCTTCTTTGGGGCGTCGGAATGTTTGCTCAGCGCGGCAATGATATTCTCATCAAGAAGGGCACAACTTTTCACGTTTCTACGTTAGAAAATGCAACGGTTCCGATCGCACAAACCAATGCTCTACCTGCGCAGCTGGATCCGGTCGTTCAACTAAACGCGACAGGACAACTGCCAGTGCCGCAGGGAGCTGCTGAGCCTCAGCTGGCAACGCAGCCAGTTCCGCTGCCCACTCCCCAACCGGCCTCGCCTCCTGCAATTCCGTCGGCTACACTACAGAGCCAAGATGTCACAGTCGCTTCGGTCCAAACCGGTGGCTCGTCGCTTTTCCAAGTTCCAAATTCCTGGATCAGGCAAAAACGAGATTACGGTTCCGACGGGATGGCGACGCTCGGGTTTTGGGTTCCTCCAGGAGCTAACGCTGGGGGTGAATGGCTATCGGTAGCCTCTCAAACCGTCCCAACTGGGCTTACGCCGGACCAATTCGCCGCGATAACGCAACAGAATCTCCAACGAGCAATCGGAGACCAGAACGTTCGTGTCTTCCGAACCGAAAAAATCTGTAACGGAAGCCAAAATGGATGGTATGCTGAAAGCGTAACCTACGTCGGTCCACGCCGAGTCGTCACGGAACAGACGATCGGCTTGTGGGGAAGCGACAGCTACGTCGCGACGTACAGCAGACCGGAGGGAAGCGCTGAGAATCCTGCCGCCCATCAGGCGTTGGAATCACTTTGCGCACTTCCAAAGTCCTAGGTTAAAGTTACAGTCCCATCAAGCGCGCGAGCACCATGCGCTGCACTTCGTTGGTGCCTTCGCCGATCTCGTTGATCTTCTGATCGCGGTACATCCGCGAAACCGGATACTCGTCCATGAAGCCGTAGCCGCCGTGGATCTGCACGGCTTGATTCACGACGCGGTGCGAGAGCTCGGCGGCGTAGAGTTTGGCAAAGCTCGCGCTCTTGACGAAATCGCGTCCCTCGTCTTTCTCCCACGCGGCTTTGAGGACCATGAGCTCCGCGTGTTCGATTTCCGTGATCATGTCCACCAGTTTGAATGCAATGGCTTGAAACTTACTGATCGGCTTGCCAAACGCGTGGCGTTCTTTGGCGTACTTCATCGACTCGTCGTAGGCGCCGCGCGCGAGCCCGACCGAGAGCGCCGCAACCGAAATGCGGCCGCCGTCCAGGATCGTCAGAAAATTCTTGAGCCCCTCGCCGCGTTTGCCCAGCACGTTTTCTTCGGGAATCTCGCAATCGGCGAATGACAGCTCGCGCGTGTCCGAAGCGCGCCACCCCATCTTGCGATATTTTTTGCTGCGCGCGAAGCCGGGCGCATCCTGCGGAATGATCAGGTTGCTGATCTCCGGCTTTCCGCTTTCGCCCTTACCGGTCACCGCCGTAATGGTCGTGCCGCCGGTGATGTCGGTTCCGCTGTTGGTGATGAACGCTTTGGTGCCGTTGACGATCCATTTACCGTCGCGCAGCACCGCTTTGGTCTGCACGTTGCCGGCGTCGCTGCCCGCGCTTGGTTCGGTCAGGCCGAAGCCCCAGAGCTGCTTGCCTTGGGCGAGCGGAATCAGGTACTTCTCTTTTTGCGCCTTCGTGCCGAACATGTAGAAGGGCATGGCTCCCAGCGAAACGTGCGCGGCCATGGTAATTGCGGTTGATGCATCCGCACGCGCGAGCTCCATCACGGCCAGCGCATAACTGATCGAATCTGCACCCGAGCCGCCGTACTCTTCAGGAAAGGGCAATCCCATGAGACCCAGCTCCGCCATCTCGCGCACCAAGTCGTATGGAAATTCTTCGTCGCGGTCCATCTGCTCGGCGCGCGGCGCGACGCGCTCTTGCGCGAACTCTCGAACGGTCCGCTGGATAGCCTGCTGTTCGTCGGTCAGGTCAAGATTCATAACGTAGCGGAGGTATCCGACCGGGCACTTTAAAAAACCCTCTTGCAGCGATGATCTCATTACGCGGCGTGTCACTCGTATATCCGAATGGAGTACGCGCCCTCGACGGTGTCAGTCTGGAGATCGGCAAGGGTGAGTTCGTCTTTCTCGTCGGGCACTCAGGAACCGGCAAATCGAGTCTGCTGCGTCTCCTCTACCGCGAGATGGCGCCCACCAGTGGCCAGATTCTGGTCGACGGCATCCGCGTCGACCGCCTGGCGAACCGGCGCATCCCTGCCCTGCGGCGCCATCTAGGCGTCGTTTTTCAAGATTACAAGCTGCTCACCGACAAGACTGTTTGGGAAAACGTCGCTTTCGCGCTGCAGGTAACGGGAGCGCACACGCGCGACGTCCAGCGCCAAGTTCCGCGGGCGCTCGATCTGGTCGGACTCGCGCAAAAGAGCCGCATGTATCCCGAAGAGCTCTCCGGCGGCGAACAGCAGCGGACTGCGATCGCGCGCGCGCTGGTCAACAATCCGAAACTGCTGCTCTGCGACGAGCCGAGCGGCAACCTGGATCCCGCCAACACCACCGAGATCATGGAGCTGTTGCGGCGGATCAATCTTAAGGGCACTACCGTCGTCGTAGCGACGCACAACCAAGCCGTCGTCGACCGCATGCGGCGGCGCGTCGTGCGCTTGGACAACGGCCGCGTCATCACCGACGAAGAGCGGGGGTATTACTTCCTTGGACTGGGGCAAGATCAGATTCTTTCTGGGTGAAGTTCAACGCAGCTTCACCCGGAACGCCGGCATGCAAGTCACCGCGATAGGCACCGTCGCGGTTACCATCGTCTTGCTCGGCTCGTTCCTCTACGTCCGGGCGGCGTTCGCGCACTTAGGCAACGACGTGTTCAGCCAAATCGAGATCTCGACGTACATGGAACCAGCCGCAACCACGGCACAAGAGAACGATACGCGCGCGGCCTTGGCTCGCGACCCGCGCATCCTCAGCGTCACCTTCGTGCCGAAGCGCGAAGGCTTGCGGCAACTCAAGGCGCGCATGAAAGGCCAAGTTGACACCTCGCTGCTGACCGAAAATCCGCTGCCCGACAAGTTTCGCGTGCGCGTCCGCGATGCGCAATTGGTGCCGGCCGTCGCCAAGAGCATTGAAAAGATGCCGCACGTGCAGAATGTCGAGTACGGCCAGCAAGTCGTGCAGCGTCTGCTGCAGCTCGCGACGCTGGCGCGCCGCGTCGGCATAGCGGTCATCGTGCTCTTCGTGCTCGTCGCCGGCATCATAATCTCGAACACGATCCGCTTAACCGTCTTCGCGCGCCGCCGCGAGATCTCGATCATGCAGTTGGTCGGCGCCACGAACATGTACATCCGCATGCCGTTCATCTGCGAGGGGTTGCTGGCCGGCTTGGCCGGCGCGGCGCTTGCAGTGGGCGTGCTCGCGATCGCGCGCGCGTCACTCGTGCCGAAGATTGCGCTGGCGCTTCCGTGGCTGCAAGTGAACGCGGTTTCGGTGGACTTGTCGTCGCTGGTGTTGCAGCTTCTCGCGGTCGGCGCGCTGGTCGGCGTCGTTGCGTCGTGGATAGCCGTTGGGCGATATCTCCGAACGTAGACCCGATGCCGTGCGGCGTATCGACGAAATCGAGCAGTTAAAGAACGAACTCGTCAGTACTGTCTCGCACGAACTCAAGACTCCGCTGGCCACCATCAAGGCGTACGCCGCAACGCTGCGGCAAAATCCGGAACTCTATGCAGACAAACGCGAAGAATACCTGAAGATCGTCGAAGAGCAAGCCGACAGACTCTCGCGGCTTATCGAGGACTTGCTGCTCGTCACGCGCGTCGAGGCGGACCAACTCCTCAAGCGCCGCGCCACGGTCAAGCTCGACACGGTCCTGCGCGAAGCCATCGCCGAGATCCACTTCGACAAAAACCTTCACGCGATCACGTGTGAAACGGGCGACGTCTCGGTATCGGGCGACCCCGATCGCTTGCGCGATCTTTTCCGCAACCTGGTCGAGAACGCCATCAAATACTCTCCGGCCGGCGGAGCGATCGCCGTCCATGCGCGCCCCGAGAACGGCGGCACCCGCATCGAGATTACCGACTCCGGGATCGGCATCGCGGCCGAGGATCTGCCCTACATTTTCGAGCGTTTTTTCCGGGTCGAATCCGAAATGACCTCAACCGTCGGCGGCAGCGGCCTCGGGTTGTACATCGTGAGCGCGATCGTGCGGGCTCACGGCGGCACGATCGAGGCGCGCAGCGAACCGGGACGCGGCACAACATTCTCTATTCTGCTGCCGAATAAAGCTTGATGGCCCAAATCCTCGTCGTTGACGACGACCGCAACCTGCGCAAGATCATCCAGGCGAATCTGGAGCTGGCGGGTTTTGAGATCACTGCCGTGCCCACCGGCGCCGACGCCCTGCGCGTCCTGGACTCCATGCAGCCCGACCTGGTGGTGCTCGACGTCATGATGCCCTCGATGGACGGCTACGAAGTCGCGCGACGCATTCGCCGCCACCCTTCCAACACGCACGTGCCGATCATCATGCTGACAGCCAAAGGGGAAGTCGAGGACAAGCTCGCCGGTTTCGACGCCGGCGTGGACGATTACATCACCAAGCCCTTCGGTCCGCAAGAACTGCTGGCGCGCGTGCGCGCCAATATCGCGCGCGTGGAAATGGACGCTTCGCTTTCACCGCTGACAAAGCTGCCCGGCAATCTTGCGATCGAAGCCGAGCTGCGTCGCCGGATCGACGAACAACGATCGTTCGCGGTCCTGTACATGGATCTGGACAATTTTAAGGCGTTCAACGACGTCTACGGCTTCACGCACGGCGACGAAGCGATCCGGCTGGTGGCGTCGATCACGCTGGACGTCGTGCACCGGCGCGGAACGACGCTCGATTTCGTCGGTCATATCGGCGGCGACGATTTCTTGGTCGTGACGCATCCCGAACGTGCGGAAGAGATCGCGCGGGAGATCATTGCCGAGTTCGATCGCGGCATTCGCGACCTCTATCGTCCGCAGGACCTTCGCCAGGGTTTTATTGAAACACACGATCGGCGCGGCGCGCTGAACCGGTACGCGATCATGTCGCTGTCGATTGCACTGGTTTCAAGCGAGCAGCGCAAGCTGACGGACTATGCGCAGATCGGCGAGACTGCGGCAGAACTCAAACGGTACGCGAAATCGATCGGGGGTTCGGTCTACGTGAAAGACAAACGGCGTCAATGATTCGCAGGACGATAGCAGCGCTATTGATCCTCGGCTTTGTTCCCGCACTCGCCCTCCCGTCGGATCTCACGTCCAAGATCCGAGCCGCCCGTCAAAAGAAAGCCGCCATAGACTGGCAGCTGCATCAAAAGAGACTACAACTCCGCGCGGCCACCGTCCGCGTCACGAATCTGCAGGGCGCCCTGGATCAAACCAACCATTCGATTCACGAGGTTACCTCCAGGCTCAACGTGATCGTCTCGCAGCAGGCTAGCACGCAGCGCAAACTGGATTGGAATACGCTGCAACTGAACGCGGCTCGCAAGACGCTCGCGCTCCACGACAACGCACTCAAACGCAGATTAGTGGACACGTACGAGCGCGGCGAGTTGGGCTACATCAGCGTGCTGTTGGCGGCGAAATCATTTACGGACTTCGTCGAACGCTCGGAGGATCTGCGGCTGCTTATCGCCGCCAACCAACGCGCGGTGCGCGAGCGGCAAACCGCCGAGCGAAAAGTTGCAACGGCACAGGCAAATCTCCAAGCCGCGCAAGCCGCGCTCGAGGCGCAGCAGCTCGCGCAGCAGCGCACGCGCAATCAGCTCGACGTGCTCGCGCAGGAACGCGGAAATCTCGTCGCGCTGGCCGACCAGCAGCGCCACCACGTTGCCGGACAGGTCGCGGAGATGGAGAGCCTCTCTGCCGCGCAAGAGGCCGGGCTCGAAACGCTGATCCGCGAGCACGAGGCGCAGGTCGCAGCCGCGCAGCGCGCCGCCGGCATCGTCGCGCCTCAGAAAGCGCCCGGGATTCTGTCGTGGCCGGTGACGGGCGTCATCACGTCACCGTTCGGCTGGCGCCGCAGCCCCTTCGGCGGCTCGCCGGAGTTTCATCAGGGGCTCGACATCGGCGCAAACATGGGCACGACCGTGACCGCCGCAGCTTCCGGGACGATTCTTTCGGCGGGCTGGTACGGCGGCTACGGCAACTACATCTTGATCGACCACGGCGGTGGAATGTCCACCGGCTACGGACACCTCTCGCGCATCTTCGTCTCCACCGGCCAGCAAGTGCAGCGAGGGCAGGCGATCGGCGCGGTTGGCTCGACCGGCGCGTCGACGGGGCCTCACTTGCATTTCGAAGTTCGCATCAGCGGAAAACCCACCGACCCCACCGCTTACCTGCATTAACACCAAGCTTCATTAGAGGAACCGAAACCCGGTTCTGAGGATGTGGGTACTAAACCAGTATGCCGGCCCCGATTCGCGCTTTCATCGTCGTGCTTGCCATCACGGCCGCGTTCTTCGCGGGCGCGCTGTATTTCGGCGCGCACGGCGGATTCGGAGCAGCGAGCGACACCGGTGCGCCGTCGCTCGCGCAGCAAGTCGCTTCGCTCACGTATAATTTCGGCAACCGCAGCGCGGCCGACGACGAGTTGATTCAAACGATCTATCACCTGGTTGATCGCGCATATTACAGGGACGTCAATCCGCAGATCTTGGTGAAAGGCGAACGCACGGCTCTGCTCGCCTATTTAAATGATGCGTTGAAAAAGAAAAATATTCGCGCCGCGCTTCCGCAAGCGACTGCGGGCGGCGGTGAAAGCCAAGCCGTAGCCGCCCTCGAGAGCCAGCTCGCATACGCGCAGACGCATTATGCGCCGCTTGGAGTGGCTGCGTCCGATCTTACGCAAGCTGCGCTGGCCGGCATGCTGAAGCCGCTCGATCCGTATACCGAGTACCTTACGCCCCAGGCGATTGGCGCGTTGAACGAAACGCTGAACGGCGGCGATTTCGGCGGCATCGGTGTCTTCATCTATCAGTTGAAGAACGGCGGCGTGCTGCTGCAGCCGATCCCGGACTTGCCGGCGGCTCGCGCGGGCATGCGCGGCGGCGAGATCGTGGAGACCATCGACGGGCACCAGATTCGCGGCTTCCCCATCGAGCGAGTCGAGAAGATGATTCGCGGTGACGAGGGCACTCAGGTGCTGCTCAAGACTCATCCTTATAAAGGAACCGTGGCCCACACGTTCAGTATCACGCGCGAGATCATTCACGTGCCGACCGTCAATGCCAAGATGGAAGGCAACTACGACTACATTCGCCTGAGCGATTTCGGCCAGACGTCGGCAGCCGAGATTCGGAAAGCGCTGGTCGCCGGAAAAGCCAAGGGAGCGAAGGGTTACATTCTCGACTTGCGCTTCAACGGCGGCGGCCTGCTCGATGCGGCGGTGGACATCTCCAGCCTCTTTGTTCCGCACGGCACCATCGTTACGGAGATCGATCGCGCGGGCGACCGGGATACGAAGACCGCCAACGGTTCGTACATCGACGGGGTGCGGCCGCTCGTCGTTTTGGTGAACGGCTTCACGGCCAGTTCATCCGAGATCACCGCCGGCGCGCTGCAAGACTACAAACTCGCCACGCTCATCGGAACGAAGACGTACGGAAAAGGCGTGGTTCAGGGTATCTATACGATGCCCAACGGGGGAGCGCTCAAGATCACGACCCAGCGCTACCTTACTCCGGCGGGACGCGACATCCAGCACAAGGGAATCGTCCCCGACCAGACCGTCACGCAAAAACTCGACTTCAGGCTCGTGGACACGCCCGCCGACAAACAATTACAAGCCGCAAAGGCATATCTGGACCGCTTTACGCGTTAGAGAGTATATGAACCGTCTTATCGCCCTGGTCAGCGTAGTCGCCTTTCTTACGGCGGCAGCCCCCCAACAGATCGCTCCGCTGGACGCCAGCCAAATCCAGTTCAGCTATGAAAAATTGCGGGCGGACTTCTATAAGAAGACCGATCCGCAGGCGATCGTGAACGGCGCACGTTTGGAGATCGGCAGACAGCTCTGCTTCGCCGGCGCCAAAACCGATAACGCCAAGCGCGCCTGCGTTACAAGCATGACGACCAGTCTTCCGCCGATTTTCGCCGCGGACACCTCGGCGCGCACCGCGCGGGCAGTGACCCACGAGGTTGACATCGCGACGCGGCTGGCGCACGGTAAAGTGTCCTCGCATCAGTTCGCGTACGCGGCCATCGCCGGCATGCTGAACTCGGTGCACGATAAGTACACGGTCTTCCTTACGCCGAAAGAATACGCCGACCTCAATCAGGGCTTGGACGGCGGCTCGTTCGCCGGCACGGGCATCGTCATCGAAGTCGACGACGCGACGAAGTACATCGACGTCAGCAACGTCGTTCCCGACGGTCCGGCCGACAAAGCCGGCGTTCAGGAAGGCGACGTGATTACGGCGATCGACGGCCTTTCCACCAAGAACATGACGCTGCCGAAGGCTTCATCGCACCTGCGCGGTCAGCTCGCAACGCCCGTAAAACTGACGATCGTGCGCGGCGGGCAACCGCTGCCGGCGCCGGTTACGATCGTACGCCAGCAAATTCACGAACTCTCCGTCTATGAAAAAATGCTGCCCGGCAAAATCGGGTACGTCGAACTCACCGTCTTCGGAAGCAACACGGGCGCCGAGCTCCAGCAGGCGCTGGATCGTCTGCAGAAAGAGGGCGCACGCGCGCTCGTGCTCGACTTGCGCGATAACGGTGGCGGCTATCTGGACGCGGCCATCGACGTCAGCTCGAAGTTCATCGCGAGCGGGCCGATCGTTTCGGTCGAGTCGCGCGCTTCAAACGTGACGACGTACGAAGCTGAAGACACCGCAATTCCGCCGATTCCGCTTGCCGTGCTGGTGAACAATCACACCGCCTCGGCCTCGGAGATCACGACAGCTGCGATCCAAGACAGCGGCGTCGGAACGGTCATCGGGACCAAGACCTACGGCAAGGGCGTCGTGCAAGAGATCGTGCGGCTGCCGGACGGCTCCGCCATCAAGATCACGGACGCACGCTACCTGACGCCGCACAACCGCGACATCAATCTCATCGGGATTACGCCCGACATCGCGGTCATCCAAAACACGGGCACCGGCTTCAAGTTCGGCGATCCGGCACGCGATGCGCAGCTGGGCCGCGCCGTCCAATTCTTGAACGACAAGATCGCGCACAGCTCGGACTAAGAAAACAGCGCTTTCTCCACCTCTGCGAATGAGGTGAACGGCGTGAACGGCACGTGCCGCGCGCGCAGAAAGCGCTCGAGGCTGCGCCCGCGCTTGGCGAAGCGTACCTGCGCTTCGAGCGCGCCGTCGTAATCCGAGTATCCGTCGCCGACATACGCGACAGTTCCGCCGGCCGCGGCCGCGCGTACGGCTGCAGCTTTGTCGTGACCGTTTTCGGAATCGTCGCGAAAATGCATTACCCAACCGTCCGCTGAGGCCGTGACCTCGTTCGCCAACACCGGTACATCGATGCCGCCACGCGCCAGCGCGCGTTCGATCAGCGGCGCTATTCCGGAACTGACGATCGTGAGCTTGATGCCGGCACGTTTGCAGCGTTCGGCGAAGGGTTGGAATGCCGGATCGATCCGGGTTGACTTGGCAAGAAAGAGATCGGCTTCGTCAATGGATCCGCGCACGAAGCTCGCTTGCGCGGCCAACACGTCGCGAAGCGACATCGAGCCGCCCTGCAAGTGCGCTTCCAAACGCGCCCAATCATCCGGACCCGCAAAGCGCTCGACGAGTACATCGAACGTATCGACGTCGGTCACCGTCCCGTCGTAATCGACGAAGACGTGCGTTACGGCGATTTCTTTTTGCGCGCCGTGCTCTTCACGGCCGTCGTCTTACGCGTTCGCGTGCGTTTTGGTTTTTCTTCAGCCGGGGCCGCGTTTAGCGCTGCGACCGCGGTTTTTGCGGTACGGCGGCGGCGAGCCGGTTTCGTCGGCTGAACGACTTCTTCGGGCGCGTGCAACACGGGCGGCGGCGGTTCGACCGCGGGCGGCTGCAGTTTGCGATTCCACGGAGCAATTGCACGGATCGGCTGCGGCGCAGCAGTTTGACCGGTCGGCTCGGCGCGTCCATCGCGCGCGACGCGGAAGATGTGGCGTTCCGGCACGGGAGGCGGCGGTGCGGGCGCATTGGGGAACGGAGCGCCCTGGCCTTGCACCTGTCCGTGACCTCCGCGGCCCCGGCCGCCACGACGGCGACGACGGCGGCGGCGATGCGTTTGATCGCCTTCGCCGGCAGGCAGTTGCTGCGGCGGCGGCGTTGTCTGAATCTCGACTTGCGCGACGGCGCTTGTCGGCGGAATGCCGACCTGCGCGGCCTCTCTGGCGAGTCCCGCGCCTCCGCGGCCGCGGCCTCCGCGCCGACGACGACGCCGGCGGCGGCCTCCGCCCGGTTCGTGCACTTCAGCTTCGCCGATAAGAATCGCCTCGGGCGCGCGCTCGGCTTTCGCTTCGGCGACGATCGCTTTGTCTTCGCGTTCCTCTTCTTCGGTGATCGTCGTAATGCCGATCGGCGGACGCGCCGAAGATTGCTTGGCAGCTTCTTCCGCGAGTTCGCGCAACTGCTCGGCTTGCTCGGCGGACGTGAGCGCTTTGCCGCCGCGACGCCGGCGGCGCTTTTTCTTTTCGCCGGGAACGGCGGCGGCCAGTTCGGCCAACGCTTTATCGTCCTCGACGTCGATGACTTTGATCCGCGCGGTTTGGCCGGCCATGTTCGCGCCGTTCTCGACTTCAACGATGCGCGTGCCGAGCACGGTCGCCGCGGACGTCGGGTTCGGCAGGCGGCCGGGCAACAGATCGACTTCGCGTTCGTCGCCGACGCGCACGGCGCCGTCCGGCGGAACCTCTTGCACGCTGCGAACGCGCACGTCTTCAGGATGCAGCAGCGGATCGACGCGCACGTGAATCGTCGCGCCCACTTGCTCGGCAAGTGTTCGAGCTTCTTCCTCGTACCAGAATTCGAGCTGTGCCGCAACGGTTGGCGAGGTTTCGATCAGCAGCTGCTTGTTGCCGTTGATCAAGTGCTGCGTGCGGATCTTGCGCAGCGTGTCGATGGCGACCGACTGCGCGGACATAACCGTCCCCAGGCCGTTACAATCCGGGCACGCACCGCGCAGCTGCGATGACAGATCCTTGCCGACGCGTTTGCGCGTGAACTCCAAGAGTCCCAGGTTGCTGAACGACTGGATAGTCGCGCGCGTGCGGTCGCGGCGCAGACCTTCCTCCAGGACGGCGATCACTTTGTTGCGCGCGCCTTCGGAGCCCATGTCGATGAAGTCGCAGACGATCATGCCGCCGATGTCGCGCAGGCGCACTTGGCGGGCGATTTCGGCCGCGGCTTCGATGTTCGTTTTAACGATGGTGTCTTCGAGGTTCTTTCCGCCGGTGAACTTGCCCGAGTTCACGTCGATAACGGTCAGCGCTTCGGTGGTTTCGATAACGATCGAACCGCCCGAGGGCAGGTTGATCTTCGGTTTCATCAGGCGCTGCAGCTCTTCGTCGATTTTATAATCGGTAAAGAGCGCCGAGCCGCCGGAATAGTAGGAAACGCGATCGAGGTACTGCGGGCCGAGTAACTGCAGGAAGCTCTGGACCTTGCGGTACTCTTCCTCGTTGTCAATCAACACCTTGTCCACGTCCGCGCTGATGAAATCACGCGCGGCTTTGTAGACGAGGTTCATGTCTTTGTGCAGCAGTGCGGGAGCAGCGGCGCGCTTGTACATCTCGAGGATGCCGTGCCACATGCGGATCAGCACGCCGAGGTCGGCAATTAACTCCGCCTCGCTCACGCCGGCCGCGGCTGTGCGCACGACTGTCGCCATGCCTTCGGGGCGAATGCGTTTCATGACGGCTTTGAGGCGGTTGCGCTCTTCGGCGGTGCCGATCTTGCGCGAGACGCCGCTGTACTTGCCGGTCGGCATCAGGATGAGATAGCGGCCGGGCAGTGAGATGTTCGTGCTGATGCGCGCGCCTTTGAGCCCGCGCGGCTCTTTCACGATTTGCACGAGAACGTCGTCGCCGCGATTAACCTTTTCGCTAATCGTCCAGCCGCTGCGTCCTTGCGTGATTTCGACGTCGCCGATATTCAGCGGCGTTTTGTTGATGTCGTCAACGTAAAGAAACGCATTGCGTCCCAATCCGATGTCGACGAAACTTGCGCCCATTCCGGGCAGAACGTTTTGAACTTTTCCTTTGTAGATCGAGCCGATAACTTTTTCTTCACGCTCGATGTAGAGTTCGGCGAGGACCTTGTCCTCGAGGATTGCGACCCGGTTTTCCCAGGGATCGCTCGATATGAGGATCTCGGTTGACAAATTCACTCCTCCGCGAGGACGACCAGCATCCGGCTTTTCAGCTCCTGCGATCGTCTTCCAGCGGTTCTAAAAAATCTTAGTGTCCGGCGCGTCCCTACTGAGCAAGGGCCGGCTGCCGGTTTCGGCCTCGTTCCCGCAGTCGTGGGAGCGGACCTTCAGAGCGCCGATTGCGGCTGCTCACCTCCCATGACGCCGCATTCCGGCCATTTGGTTGCGCCATGCCCTCTTTTGTTCCCAGAAGGCGCTATGCGTTACCCAAAACCCCGCGGTCTTTTTGCGCGTAAATATTCAGCAGCACGCCGACGGCCGCGAAGTCCGTCAGGATGGCCGAACCGCCGTAGGACAGGAAGGGCAACGGGATGCCGGTGATCGGCATGATGCCGATCGTCATGCCGATGTTCACGACGATGTGAAACGCGAACATCGCAACGATGCCGCTGGCTAGCAGAAAACCGAACCGATCGCGCGCGCTCACCATTGCGATGAAACCGCCGAACAGCAGCACGCCGTAGCACGCCAACAGCAGCACCGTGCCGACGAAGCCCAACTCCTCGCCGACGACCGTGAAGATAAAATCGGTGGAGTGTTCCGGCACGAAGTTCAGCTGCGTCTGCGTACCGTGATGCAAGCCGCGCCCGAACCAGCCGCCGCTCCCGACCGCAATCTTCGATTGGTTGAGGTTGTAACCGGCGCCCTGCGGATCGGCCTTTGGATTCAAAAAGATCAGCAAGCGCGCTTTTTGGAATGGTTTGAGCACGTATTTGGTTCCGATGGCGAAAGCCGCGGCTGCAGCACCGGCCAATGCGTACGCCGCGAAGTGCTGCCACTTTGGCAATCCGAAGAACAACTGCGCGCTCATGATGGCCAGAAAAACGAGTGCCGTTCCGAGGTCCGGCTGTTTGGCTACCAGCAGCGCCGGGATGGCAACCATGACGAGCGGTTTCCACAGCTCGGTGATCTTCGTATACTCGCCCTTGCACAACACCCAAGCAATCGAGATCGCGAGAATCAGCTTGGCCGGCTCGGACGGCTGAAACGTGCCGAGGGGCCCGAGGCTGATCCAGCGCTGTGCGCCGTGCGACGAATGGCCGCCGCGCAAAATGAACGCCAGCAGAAGCACGATGATGACGTAAAGGGCCGGCGCAAACTTCGAGAGATCGCGATAGTCGATGCGCGAAAAGGCAGCCATCACGCCTACGCCCAAGATCGCGTAGAGAATCTGTTTGCGCCACTCGCCCGGATCCGTGTGCAGCCCGGCCGACTGAATGATCACGATACCGAAAATCGTGATTGCAATCGAGCCGGCAACCAAGAACCAGTTTACATGGCTTAAGTAGCGCTTTGCTTGGAGGCTAAGGGTTAAGGTGGCCATCTCGCGACTTAGTTATCGGCGCCGCCACGAAATCTTTGCGCACTAACTGCCGAGGTGCTTGTCAAAAACCGCTTCCGGCGTGATTGTCCTGCGGTGGGCCGCTTCGATGGCGTCGACTCCCGCGCGGTCCACCGGCCAACAACGTTGCGTTGCTTGGTCAAGAAATGATACGCTGGCGTCACGTCCGAGGCCCCGTGTCACAGGACGGCCGCTCCAATGGAGCGGCCTTCTGTTATCAAATCGCTACGTCGCCGGCGCCGGATTAATCGTCGATTGCGCCGGCTGCAAGTCTTGTTGAGCTGCTGATTTGCGACGGCGGCGGCGGCGCGGACGGCTCGTGGGCGGCGACGGCGTCCGGTTCACGGAAATGATCGGCACGTTCGCCAGCATCGCAAAGACGCGATCCTGATGTTCGAAACGCACGTCGATTTTGTCGCGATCGACTTCCATGTACCGCGAAACCACCGCAACGAGGTCGTGCTTCATCTGCTCGATCATGTCGGGCGCCAGCGAAAGGTGATCCGACATCAGCACCAGGCGCAAGCGCTCCTTGGCGGTCGCGCCGGAGTTCTCGCGGCCGAAGAAGCGGTTGAGGCGGTTCATTACCTCGGTGAACGTCATCGGCGGCCTCCCAGAAATGATCCAAGTTTGTCCATGAAGGTTTCCTTGTACTCGACCATCGGCGCGGGCACGTCTTCGCCCGCGACGCGCGCGGCGATCGAGTGATAGGCGTTGCCGACTTGCGAATCGGTGCGCAGCGCGATCGGGTCGCCCTTGTTTGTCGAAACGATCACATCGGGATCATCCGCGATCACGCCGAGCAGCGGCAGCCGCAGAATCGAGTTGACGTCTTCGACTGAAAGCATCTTGCCTTTGCGCACCAGTTGCGGACGCACGCGGTTGATAATCAGCTTCGGCTGGAATGCGTTGCCGAGCAGGCCTACAACACGATCGACGTCGCGCACTGCCGAAACCTCAGGCGTGCAGACAACGATCGCTTCCTGCGCGCCAACGACTGCATTCTTGAATCCCATCTCGATGCCGGCCGGACAATCGATCAGCACGTAGTCGAAGCGTTCGCGCAGCTCTTCGATGAGGTCGCGCATCGACTCCGTATCCACTTCGTCTTTTTCGCGCGCTTGCGCGGCGGCCAGCAAATAGAGATTCGGCGTGTGCTTGTCGCGCACGAGCGCGTCGTCGAGTTCGGCTTTTTCTTCGAGCACGTCGAGCAAGTGATAGCGCACGCGGCTCTCGAGGCCGAGCAGGATGTCGAGATTCCGTAGACCGACGTCCGCATCGACCAGCGCAACGCTGACGCCGCGCTTGGCCAACGCCGTCCCCAGATTGGCGGTAGTCGTCGTTTTGCCGACGCCGCCTTTGCCCGACGTGACGACGATCGCGCGCCCGAGCTTCACCGGTGCGGCCGAGATCGTGGGCTGAGCAGCGACATCGTAGGGTTCGCGGAGCGGAAACACCATCAGCCTGCTTTCAGTGTGCCGAAGAGACGGCCGAAGAAACCGGGCGTCTCGAGGTTGGTAAAGGGTATGAGATCGCCTTCCAGGCGGCGCACGATCTTTTCATAGATGCCGCGCAGGCGGTAGCCTTCGCCCAGCACCAGCGGCTCGCCGCGGTTGGTCGTGTCGATGATCTCTTCGTCGTCGGGAATGATGCCGAGCAATTCGATCGAGAGAATCTCGCAGACGTCGTCGATCGAAAGCATGTCGCCGGTACGCACCATCTCCGGCCGGATGCGATTGAGAATCAGCCGCATCGGAATATTCTTTTCGGCCAGCTTGCCGATGACGCGGTCCGCGTCGCGAATCGCACTCACCTCCGGCGTCGTCACGACGATGGCTTCGTCGGCTCCCGCGATGGCATTGCGGAAACCGCCTTCGATGCCGGCCGGGCAGTCGATCAGCACATAGTCGGCCATGTCCGCGAGTTCGTCGATCAGTCGGGCCATTTGGTCCTCGGTGATCGCATCTTTATTGCGCGTCTGCGCGGCCGGGAGAATCGCCAGCGATTCAAAGCGCTTGTCTTTGATCAGTGCTTGGCGCACTTGGCAGCGGCCCTCGATCACTTCGACCAGATCGAAAACGATGCGTTTCTCCAAACCCAAGACCAGATCCAGATTGCGCAAACCGATGTCGGTGTCGACCAGGATCACGCGATGGCCGCGTTTGGCCAGCGCCGCGCCGATGTTGACGGTGGCGGTCGTCTTGCCGACGCCGCCTTTTCCCGAGGTGAGGACGATCTTGCGAGCTTTCACTCCACCTTCTCCTTGGTTTTCTTTTGCACGATGCCGACGCGATCGAGCGGCACGATCATGATTCGATCATTCTGCACGCAAGCCGCTTCGGGCTGTTTGCCGGCCTCGCGCGCGCCGGCTTCGGCCGCGATCAGCGTCGCGATCCGCAGTTGCGTCGGCGCCAAATCCACCGCGTAGACGCGCGCTCCCGCATCACCTTGCGCTCCGGCGTGCGCGACGCCGCGCAACGATCCGAAAACGGCGATATCGCCGCCGGCGATCAACTCGGCGCCCGGATTCACGTCGCCAATCACCACGATGTTGCCGACGTTATGAAGCGCTTGCCCGCCGCGTAAGGTGCCCACGTGGTACAGCGTGGCCGGCGCGACCGGTTCGGCTTCGGGAACCGCCACAACGGGCGGCGGCTCGGGAACGAGCCTGCGCACGCTGCTCTCGCCGCGGCTGCGGCGCACGGCGATGTCGGCGCGGGCCCCCGCAAAGTCGGCCACCAGCGACCGCGCCGCGTCCGAAAGCTGCAGCTCCCTCTTCGGACGCAGCGCGCGCCGCCGTGCAAGCTCCTCACCGCCGTCGAGGTCCGCGACGTAGCGCAGGCCTTGCGCTACGGCCAGGGCTCCGACGTGCGCCTCGCCGCTCAACGCCTCGAGAACGACCCCATGGCCGCCTAAAAGCGTGCGCAGCCGCGCGAGCTGGTCATCCGAAGGGCTCGCGCGCCCCAGCGCAGCGGTCGCTTGCGCCCCGGAGTAAAATCCAGGCCGCTCGCCGAGCTTGCTCTCCAATTCGGCCAGAGCTTCCTCGAAATCACGCTCTCCTAAAGCGATCTCCAAGCCCAGCCCTTTACCGCGCAACACCGCCATCACCGCAGGCGGTTCGGACGCGCGAGCAACCGCCCTGCGGCCTCCACAGAAGCCCCACAACAAGTTCCGGTTATACACAGTCCGTCCACAGATATTGGGCGTAACAAAGGAACCAGCGCCTGCGTTCTGGGAGTGCGCACTGTCACTGTTCCGGCCCGCCTTGGGCGGGTAAAGGTATAAGCCGTCATGTTGTTTCGCCGAATCGTTCCTCTCACGCTCATTTTGGCATTGCTGAGTGCCATATGCCCGGCACCCTCGCTGGCGCTTTCCACTGCCAATGAAGTCGCCATCGGGCGTCAATACGATCAGCAGATCGTCGAAACGAGCTCGGTCGAGACCGATCCATTGCTCAATGCGTGGGTCCAAGCAGTGTCGAGCAAACTCTGGGCCCAGACGGCGCGCAAAGACGTTCCGTACAACATCAAGATTCTCAACGACAACGACATCAACGCATTTTCGACCCTGGGCGGCTATGTCTACGTAAATACCGGACTGCTCGACTTCGTCCAGTCCGACGACGAGCTCGCCGCGGTGATCGGACACGAAACCGGCCACATCGAGCGGCGGCACACGGTGACGATGCAGTCCAAATCGCAGATTCTGAGCATTCTGTTCGGGATCGCGTCGCTGTTCTCGCCCTTCATCTATAACTTCGGCAACATCTTGCAGGCCGGTGCGCTGGCGAAGATGTCCCGTGTCGACGAGCTGCAGGCCGACGAGTACGGACTCTTGCTCATGTCGCGTGCGGGCTACGATCCCGACGCGATGGTCTCGATGCAGAAGCATTTGGGCGCCCTCAACGGCGACCACAACGATCTCGTCACCAAGTATTTCGAGAGCCACCCCGGCTCCGACGCGCGCATCGCGCATCTCGTCGGCTATCCCGAATTGGATCCGACCAAGGTAACCGCGCAGGAAAAACTAGTGCGCGCCCTTCACGACCTCGATGAATCGCGTTACAACATCGCGAGCATCCAGCTCAACTCTATTCTGAAGACCGACGCTTCCAATCAGCAGGCGCTGCTCGGCCTGGGACAGAGCCAGCTCGCGCTCGGCTTGACCAGCAAGAGCGAACAGACGCTGGGCGATCTCGCGCAGAGTTCTTCGCCACAAGTCAAAGCTGCGGCGTTACAACGGATTGCGGCGCTGCGCGCCATGCAAGCCCGCCGGGTCGATCTCACCCGCCCGGATCTGGAGAGCCTGCGCGCCCAAGTTGCGCAAGCGCAGCAAGTGCAGCAGCAAGCCCAAGCGCAAATCGGCGCGCGCCACGATCAAGGCCATAGCCAATTGAAATCGCTGCAGCTCCGGCTGCAAGCCATCCAATATGAAGTTCCCGACTTCGGTTCGATTGACGTCAAGAAGGGCTCGCGGCTCGAAGCGATCGTCAAAACCGTCAACGGTATGAGCCGTTCGGTCAACAGCGCATTCCAAGATGCAACCGCGGCCATTGACAACGTCGGCTCGATCGATGCGAAGACGAACAAGCCGTACGGACTGCTGCGCGAAAACTGGCAGATTCTGGACGAGATGCAGGCGCCGCTGAACATGGCGCCGATTCCGTCGGATTCGATCGCGCTCTTCCCGTCGTATCCGCGCACGCTCACCGAGCTCTCCACGGCCGACGCCGACATGATTCGATCGGTCGACGCCGGACGGGCAGCGGCCATGCAACTGGATAGCGGCTTGGCGGATCTCGACGCGTTCTTCAAACGCTTGCAGCAGATTCACCTCAACGCCTTTGGCGAGATCGACCAATTCGACTACCAATCGCTGCTGCCGTACATGCAAAAAGCAACGGCGTCGCTGGGAGCCGCGGCCATCTCCGCCTCGCAGGCGAGCCAGCTGTACAATCTGGCGCGATCGCGGCAGCTCTCGGCGCGCATAACGATGCTCGGCGTGGGCACCTCTCCGCAGCGCTACGACACGCTGCAAAAAGCGATCAACCTGCGCTTCAACAACGACGACATCGACTACATCGGCATGCTGCACGACAACGTAACGCCGGGCGAGCTGACCGCTGCGACCATCGTGGCGGCCGACTTCCGGACGACGCCGCAAGCCATCATCAAAGAGTCGCACGACACGCACCGCTCCGTCATCGACGTGGCCAACGCCCGGGGGATGCACGCGCTGGCGCTGGAGGTCTTCATGGGCCTCATCTATCTGGACTACACGGACGATCCAGTCAAGGAAGCTCATCCGGACGGCGGCGGCGTAACAAATCCGAACGGCGACGTGTAGTAGCCTTTGATGGCTACCGCAACAGGCGAGATTCTTAAACTCGTCCGCAAGGGCATCGACGTCCGGGGCGTGCACGCGCACACGCGCAAGCCGTTCCGCATGTATCTCTGCGGCGATCCCGGACTGGTCGCCGACATGCGCACCCTACTGCTCTCGGGTCACGACGAGTCCGTCCCGCCCGATGCGGCGGCCTGCTTGGAGACGATCGTTCCCGGCCTGGCGCAGCTCACCATGACGCGCGAAGCTGTGGCCGTGCTTTTCGTCGGCAAACGCGGCGACGCCGCGGGCGCGGATTTCCGCGCATTGCTGGCGCTGAATCTCCCGGTTTTTGCCATTACCGTTGACGAGCACGCGCAGCCGAGCGGGCCCGCGTCGCCTCCGATCGCCGGCGCGTACGGTGAATACACCGTGACGGCGTTGTCGAAGGAAGCGCTGCGCGGACGCGTTTTCCCACAGCTGATCGAGCGTTGCAAGGGCGTCGAAATTGCCGTCGGGCGCCGGCTTCCCGTTTTGCGCGAGACCGTCGCCGCCAAGCTCACGCGCGATGCGGCGAACAACGCGCTCAAAGTCGCGCTTGCGAGCGCGGTTGTCGATCACATTCCGGTGTTCGGCCTAGTTTTGGGCGCATTTGCGTCGGCGGGCGACATGGTCGCCATCACCGGCATTCAAATGATGCTGCTGCTTCACGTCGAGGCCACGTACGGAAAAGATCCGGACGTCCAACGCCTTTGGCAACTGCTTCCCGTCGTCGGCGGCGGCTTCGGCTGGCGCATGCTCGCACGGGAACTTTCCGGTTTCATTCCCGTTGCCGGCATTGCCATCAAGGGCGCAATCGCGTACGCCGGTACGATTGTGGTCGGCGAAGGCGTCACGTTCTACTACGAACACGGCCGCCACATGAGCGCCGGGCAAGCCAGCACGATTTACGAGAATACGAAAAAAGACGCGCTCGACTTCGCGCGCGACATCGTCGCCCGGTTTACGAAGCGCTAAGGCGCGTCAGCAACTCTTCGTCGCTTAACTGTTGAAGGTCGCGCGAAACGCGCGGCCGCACCCGCGCTGCGATTTGCGCGGCCATCGCCGCGCGGTTTCCCGGCGCCATTCCATCCCGGCGCGCCACAAAGCGATCGATCAGCGCGGATTCGTCGTCGTCGAGCATCGCAAAGTGCGGCGCCTGCGCGTGACTTTCTCCGGTAATTTGTGCCAGCGCAGCGGATCGCGCATCGCGAACCACGATCGTTCCGGCTGCCATATCGCCTAACCGTTTGTTCTCGGGCGAAAGCAACGCCGCAACCGCACTGGTCAAATAGAAACCAAAGATCAACTCACCCACACGAATCAGATTCCGGACCGCCGCGCTGGCAAAATCCACGGGATAACCACCGTCACGGACAACGCGCAACGCCAGCAACTTCTTGCCGGGAGTCTGCCCGTTCCAGTAGGCTTCGAAGATAATAAAATAGCCGAAGAATATGAGAAACACGATAAAGCTGACAATCGCCAATGTCACCGATTCCGCAGTCTTGGCCACAACGGACGCATGACGGACGATCGGCGTGTTCAGCGCCGCGTAGAAGAGGCCCCAAAAAATTCCGATCGCCAGGAGTATCTGGATGATCAGATCGATTGACATCGCCAAGAAGCGGCTGCCCAAGCCCGCGAGCTCATATGAAAAGGCTATGCTTTCGGGCGTCCTGACGCGCAAAGTCCGATCCATTGAAGAGCCGCTTCGATACAACCGGCGCTTGTCCTGAGTCGAGGGGTACCAACCGCGGGCGCCGCAATAGTCCAGGTGCAGCAAAGAGCCTTCGTGCAGCGGCGCGGCGGAGCGTGGGAGAGACTCGAGCTCCTGCTCGCTCGCGTGGGCCGCCGGGGCCTGCGCCAGCTGGATGCCGCCGAGTTGTTCGAGCTCGGCAGGCTCTACCGCTGGGTCACATC
Source organism: Candidatus Rubrimentiphilum sp. (assembly GCA_035710515.1). Classification (NCBI taxonomy): domain Bacteria; kingdom Bacillati; phylum Vulcanimicrobiota; class Vulcanimicrobiia; order Vulcanimicrobiales; family Vulcanimicrobiaceae; genus Candidatus Rubrimentiphilum; species Candidatus Rubrimentiphilum sp. The sequence goes on from DASTDE010000004.1 coordinate 398,028, forward strand.
CGATCTTGCTTACGCGCGTGGGCACGGTTTCGATGCACAGCTGCAGCATTATCTCAACCGGCTCACTGCTCGCGCGCACGCCAGTGTCTATGGAGCCACCGTGGAAACCGGAGGCGCGCGCTTTACGCGCTTCTTCACGCAGACCTTTCCCGCGGAATTCCGCCGTTCATGGCCGTACAGCGCGGCGTGCGCCGCCCTCACCGTGCTTTGGAGCGCCGTCGCCTACGCGATCGTCATCCGTAATCCGGCCAACGCCTACACAGTGCTGCCGGAGGCCATGGTGCCAGGCCATATCACCAAGAGCTTGCACAACTCGAATTTCGCATTTACGCCGGACGCGTCCGCCCAGGTCTCCGCTTTCATCATCACCCACAACGTTCAGATCGCGATCATGGTCTTTGCAGGCGGTATCGTGACGCTGGGAATCTTCACGATTTGGGAAATCTCGCTCAACGGGTTGATGCTCGGCGGCTTGGCGGCGCTGTTCACGCGCGCCGGGTACGGTCCGGACTTTTGGGCGACGATAGCGCCGCACGGCGTCATAGAATTAACCGCGATCCAAATCGCGGGCGGGGCCGGGCTGCTCATCGCGGCCGGCGTGTTCTATCCGGGGCGGTTGCGCCGGCGCGACGCGATCTCCGAAAATGGGCGCCGGGCGGGCATTCTGATTGGGGGCGTCGTCGGGATGCTATGCGTAGCCGGCATGATCGAAGGTTTTTTTTCGCCGTTGCGATTTTCGATGGAAATCCGCGCTAGTGTCGGCGCGTTGACCGCGCTCGGACTGATCGCCTATTTCGGCTTCGCGGGGCGCAAGAAGTAACCTGAACGAGCTATTTGCCGGAAAGGCCTCGATACGCTACCGCTTTGAGTGGCTGACCTTAGCGATAACCCTGGCTTTTGCACCGGCGATCGCACTGCTTGTCGGCACCGTATGGCACGAAATAATCGGGGTTTCCTCGATTGGCGTCCTGATCGTCGTCGCAATGGTCTACGTCACGATTGCGCGCGGCGCGCTCCTGGGCAGTTGCGTCATGATTACCAAACACCACTTCCCCGAACTCTTTGCCGTCGTTGAGCGCTGCTCGTCGCTCCTGCAGTTGCCGATGCCGATGGTCTTCGTGCGCGACGATATCCACGTGCCGGTCGTTGCCGTCGGTTTCGGCGACCCATACTCGCTGATCGTCTCGTCGCACTGGCTCGATCATTTTAAAGAAGACGAACTCACCTTTATGATCGGTCGCGAGCTCGGCCACATCGCCGCCGGCCACACGCGTCTCACGTCGATTCTGAGCGTCAACGGCCGCGAGAACGCGATCATATCGCTTATCTTTGGCGCCTGGCTACGCCGGACGGAGTTCACCGCGGATCGCGTGGGGCTGCTCTGCTGCGGATCGACCGAGGCTGCGTATCGCGCGATCGCTTTGTGCGAATTTCACCTGTTCGCACGCAAGGTCGATCTCGCTGCATTTGCGCAGCAGCGCGCGGAGATCGCGCACGACTCCGTGCTGCGGCTGGGCGAATGGCTCTCTCCCAACCCGTACGCGACCAATCGTATGGAGAGCCTGCGCGTTTTTCATCACACGGCGCTGTACGACTATTGGGAAGAGCGGCTGCTGGCACAACCCGTCAAGAGTGTCCCCGTCCAGCACCGGTCCGATCGCGTGACTAAACAAGATTGCGCTTCCTTCGGGCGCCGTCTGGCGGCGATCGCCATCGACTACGCACTGGTCTCGGCGACCGCAAGTTTAGTCGTAACCAGCACAGGCGTGCACAGTCCGGGAATTCATTGGAATGTCAACTTCGATCCGGGGCCCGGCGCGATGTTTCTGCTCTACAACATGGTGCTCGTGGCGATAGCCGGACAAACGTTCGGGATGATGATCGTATCCGTTCGCGTCACGAACATGCATTTTGAACGGCCGCGTCCCTTGCAGGTGGTTTGGCGCTATCTGATCGCCGTGCCCCTGTTTGTCTTAAGCGTTCTGTGGCCCGGCTTTTGGCGCGTCGAGTTGCACGACCGCGCTTCGGGCACGCGCCTCGTCGGCCTGGAACGCACGCTGCAGCGCACGGCTTTGCCGGCTTAAAGCAGCCCGCGCTGTTTGACCAGCAGATAGCGATCGATCAGCGCGGTCGTCAGCTCGCGCGCGGGTACGTCGATCACCTGCACGCCTAAACGTTCCAAGATCGCCGCCGCCGCCCGGCGCTCGTCGCGCAGTTCGAGCGCCACGCTCGTCGCGTAGACGTCCTTGGCCGAGTGCGGTTCCGATTCGAGCACGCGATCGATAGCGCGATCGTTCATGAACACGCAGACCACCAGATGCCGCTTGGCCAGCGTTCCTATTTGCGCCAACACCGTGCTCTGCGCGACCGGATCGACCATATCGGTGAAAAAGACGATCAGACTGCGCTTGTTCACGTGGCTTCGCACGTAGGCAAACGCCTGCGCATAGTCCGATTCTTCAAACAGCGGCTCGACATCGTGGAGCTCGCCGCTCAATTGTGCAAGCGACCGCCGGCTGCTTCGGGGCGCGCTGGCGCGCAGGATCTCCGACGCAAAAGCCACGACGCCGACTTTATCGTTGGCCAAGGACGCGATGGAAGCGACTGACAGCGCGGCCGTTATCGCGTAGTCGAACTTGCGCTGTTCATCCACGCGCGCGGTCATCAAGCGGCCGGCATCCAAGACGATCATCACGTTTTGGCTGCGCTCGACCTCGTAATCGGCGACCGTCAATTTGCCGCGCCGCGCAGTCGCTTTCCAGTCGATCGATCGAAACTGATCGCCTTGACTCCAATCGCGCAAGTTTTCCAGCTCGGTACCCGAGCCGCGCAGCCGCATCCGGCGCAAACCCGCCTCGATCAAGCGGTTGCGCACGTGCAACGCGCCGTAGCGCTCCACTGCAGAAAGGTCGGGGTACACGCGGACCGGCTGCGCTTGGGAAACCCTGCGCCGGCGGCGCCACAATCCGATCGGATTCTCGATTCCCGCGTAGATCGCCGTGAGCGTCGACGATCCGCGAGCGACCGGCGTAACGGCGCGCTCGGCAAGCGCTTCGCTGCGCGCCGGCACCGCCAGCGCCACCTCGTCTTCGCCGTAGCGCAACAGCGTGCTGGGAGATTCGATCAGCGTTGCGCGGATTGCAATCCGGGAACGGTTCGTAACGCGATACCGCAGCGCCGCGTTGCGGCGCAGAGAAAACGGTTCCGGCTGCTCGCGTTCGATTGCGATCAGTGCGCCGCGCGGGCCGAGCAGCGCATCTGCGAGCAGTCCGGCCACAAAGATTGCCGCCCACGTCTGCGCCAAGAACGCAAACCCGGGCGCGAATCCGGCCACGCCCAGAAGCGCTACGAGAATTGCCAGCATCCAATAGGCCCGCGGCGAGAACCATCCGCCGGCGATGCGCGACTTATTCGGTTGTTTCACGCGGCACTGGAACGGACTCAACGATCTCCTGCGCCACGTCGGCGGCCGCGATGCCGTCGATCTCGGCCTGCGGCGCGACGATCAGACGGTGCGGAAGGACGAATGGCGCAACGTCTTTGACGTCGTCCGGCGTTGCGTAATCGCGCGCGTCGATGGCGGCCGCCGCTTGTGCGGCGGTCAACAATGTGACGCCGGCGCGCGGACTGGCTCCCAAACTCAGGCGACGATGCGCCCGGGTGGTGGAAACGAGCTCGTACACGTAATTCTGCACGGACGCGGCAACGTGAACGCGCCGCACCTCGGCTTGCGCGTCCACAATTTCCCCGGATCGTGCGACAGGCTTGACCTTATCCGGCTCGATGTTCCGCGCGTCGAAACCCGCGGCGACGCGGGCGAGCAGCTCGTGCTCTGCGTCACTTGAGGGATAGTCGGCGCGCACCTTCACGAGAAAACGGTCGAGCTGCGCTTCCGGAAGCGGATACGTCCCTTCATATTCGATCGGATTCTGCGTCGCGCACACGAAGAACGGCTCCGGCAGCTGCAGCGGAACGCCGTCGATGGTTATGCGCCCTTCCTCCATCGCTTCGAGCAGAGCGGATTGCGTCTTTGGCGGCGTGCGGTTGATTTCGTCGGCCAGCAGGACGTTCGTCACGATCGGGCCAGGGCGCATATTGAACTCAGCCGTTTTGGGATTGAAGACGGTGGTGCCGACGACGTCGGCCGGCATCAAATCCGGGGTGAATTGAATACGCCGGTAGGTCGCTCCGAGCAGCCCAGCCAGAGCTCGAACCGCCAGCGTTTTTCCTGTACCGGGTACGCCTTCGATCAGCGCGTGTCCGCGTCCCAACAGCGCGACCAGCAGCGCGAACGTTAGACGCTCTCCCCCGACGATGATTTCAGCCATGCCGGTTTGGATGCGCCCGGCAAGATCGGAGACGTTCGAACTCATTCGTAATCCTTTCGCAATTGCGCGTATAGCGTTCCCGCACGCAACACGTCGTGCGCCCGGAGATCATGGCGTTGGCTTAGGAGCTGCAATTCATCGAACCCGGCGGCGGCCCCATCTCCGCGATACGATCTGGGCGCCAGGGCCGACGCGGCTTTGAAGATCTTCGCGACGACTTCACGGGCCGCGCCGCCGCGCTGCAGCATGCGCGCGAGAGATAGGATGTAATCGGAGGAATCGCGCTCGTCCTGGGCTTCGATCCGATAGGGCGGCGCGAACGGAAGGTTCGCCCCTATGATTGCCAACAGCAACGCGCCGAGCGCGACGAAGATCGCTATGTGGACCGGCTGCGGCAGCACCTCCCAAAACGTGCGGCCTTGCGCGTAGCCGTAGACGCGCTCGTCGAACGCTACGGTTTTCGCGGAAAAAAGGTCGTAAGCAAAACGTGCGTTGTCTCCCTGAGCCAGGCGCAGATTGTCGAAGATCGTCGGCGTCGTGAACTCCACTACCCGGCCCCGGCCGCGATCCAGCGCCACCGCAACCGGATTCTTTCCGCTGCGCAACAGCACGCTCTTTGCGCTGCCGCAGTCCGCCGGCAGTGAACGCGTAAACTCCCCGCGCACGTTGAGTTCGGATCCCTGAAAGCCGCAGCCGGTCCGCGCGACAACGCTGCCGGCCATTCTGTCTGAGGACGCGGGCAAGCCGAGTCCTTGCCGGACCGCCGATGAAACCTTTCCTAAAACAATTAAAGTGCCGCCTCCACGCACCCATGCGGCGAGCGTGCGCTGAGCGGTGGCCGACGGGGCCGCTTCGTCCAGCACATAGTCGCCCGCGATGACTAACGTGGAGCGTGCCGGCAACTCGCCCAAAGGCAGCTCGAACCGCTGCACCGCGACCCTTTCCCGCTGCAAGAATTCGTAGAGCGCCGCATATCCGTATGCACCGCTGTCATACGTTGACGGAAAGGATTGATGCGTCTGCGGCGTTTGCGAGCGCAAGAACGACACGACGATCAGCAGCACGATGGCGACTGACAACAGGCCAATGTCAAATGAGCGTCTAGGCATTGAGCGCCATGAACCCGTCGCGCGCGCTCTCCCATTGTTCGGGCGCAACCGCACGCTCGGCATAGAATGCCGCCGTAAAGGACCTGGCAATCTTGTCGAACTCCGGCGCAGCTGCCGGAGCTCCTCGCGCCACCGCCCGCCGGCATTCGTTCACGGTTCGGCTGGGATCGGGCCAAATGACTCCCATGCGTTCCAGTTTGAGCAGCGCGGCCCAAAAGATGAGCGCGATCGCGGCGCGATAATCACCGCGTAACGCGGCTAAACAACTGCGCTCGTAGAGCGATTCGAAATCGGGAGTATCGGCGAGCGGTTGCGACCGGCCGGCGCGCTGCGCGTCGCGCACGGCTCCGGCCATCAGCCTGGCGCCGACGATAAGGATAATTACCACAAGCGCAATCACGAGGAGATATCCGAGAGCGACGCCGGTCTGTCTGCCCACTTGCACGTGCGAAAAGAGCACGTCGGACAAGCGGCTCCATTGGTCGCGCACCCACGTCCAAAATATCTCCCAGGCGGTGCGATGCGTTGTCGGAATCGCGACGCGAAATCGATCTTCCAAAAGAATCTTGCGTGCGAGGACGCTGGGATCGATCGGCGGCAGCCGGGGAACCAAAACCGGCGCCGCGCTCATGGAGATCGGGGTTCGAGCTGCGCCAATTCTTCCTGAATGTCCATTCCTTCGCGCCGCACGCGCACGTCAAAATAGTATACTGCCGCCAGCAGCGTAAGCAGCGAGATATGCACGAAGGTCACCAGACCATTTGCAGCCGCCGCCAACAGTGGACTGTGCACGAGAAAGTAGGCGGCCAGCGTCACGGCTAGTGCGAGCATCGAGAGGCCCAAATAGATCGCGCCGATCGCCAAGCTCGTTACCACCGCTCGCCAGAATTCGCGACGATTGAAGAGCCGGGAGAATGCGCGCCCAATAGCCTCGGCAAAACCCAATCCTTCCAAGACCACCGAGAAGAGGGCGCAGGCGATCGTGAGCTGAGCGACCGCTAAGGACACGAGCCACACGATAATGAACAGCAGCGTAAGCACGCCGAACGCGATACCGAAACCGACTCCCGCGCGCAGGGAGAAAATCGTCAGCAAGATCAGGACGAAATACCCGATGAACCCGACTATAACGAATGCCGCAAAGATGACGACGCTTAGGAAAAGCGTGCCTAGCATCGGACCCCATCGTCGAAAAACGGCCGCATAACACTGGCGCCAATCGGGATACGATCCTTCGTAAACGCGCGCCAGAGCCACGCCAATGGCCACTGAGGAGAACGGCAACAAGATGATCGAAACCAGGGCCGCCAACCAGATCCATCCCGGAATTTGGTCGTTTGTGATCTGCGGGACCTTGGGATTGCGTCCCGGGTGATTCGCTTGCGCGATGACCGCACCCATCTGTTGGTATGCCGCAATGCTGCTGCCGGACTGAAAATACTGAACGACGGTTAATGGCAATACAATAACGATCGTAATGAGTGCGATCGGCACGAAGTAGCGGACGTAAAGCGTCACGGCGCGATCGAAGATTTCTCCGATGCCCAATGGCCGCAGCGGCAGCGGGTCACCCGCCATGCTCATGGGCCGCCCTTCTTGAGGGTTTGAACGCGGTCCTATGGTAATGAAAGCACGATGCAGCTGCTCGGACACGTTCACGCCATTTACCGCTATCCCGTCAAGAGTTTGGCCGGTGAATCATTGAATGAGGTGACGATCGACGCGGACGGGATCCCCGGCGACCGCGCCGCGGCGCTCTTCGTTACAGCGGGTCACGCGCGAACCGGCAAGACGTACCGCGGCAAAGAACACAATCTGCTGCACTTGACGAGCGATCCGCGCGAAGCGGCGGAGTTGGCGAAAGCCGGCGGCGTTACGGTCGAGCTTCGCCGCGGCGACCACTTTTTCGACGCCGCACCGGTTTCATTGCTCTTCGATCGCTGGGTGGAGGAAGTCTCCGCCGCCCTCGGCCGTCCCCTCGACTTCAGGCGCTGGCGGCCGAATCTCTTTGCTCACGCCGCTGAAGATTTTCAGTTCAGCGAAAGCGATCTTAACGGCGCGCTCATCGAAGCCGGAACAGCAATCTTGCGCGTGTCCGAATCGGATAAACGCTGCGTAACGACCACGTACGACGTAGAAACCGGCGAAGCCGATCCCGAAGTTTTACGCTATGTCGCGCAGGAGCGCGACAGCGTGCTCGGCGTTTACTGCGACGTGGAGCTGGCCGGCGTCGTCCGCGCGGGCGACGCTTTACGCTTGCGCGCGCGCTGAACGTCGCGAACTACCGACTCAAGCGCGTCGATGTAATCCAAAAAACGCTCGCGGCCTGCGCGCGTTATGCGCACGACCGTCTGCGGGCGGCCCTTCCCCGTGATGCGCCGCATGTCGACGATGCCCATCTCGGCGAGCGCATGTAAATGACGGTTCAGATTGCCGTCGGTCAAGTCGCACGCTTCCTGCAGCTGTGTGAACGAGATGCCTTCCGGGTGCGCGATCAGCGCGCTGCAGATCGCCAGCCTTCCCCGCTCGTGAAAGACTCGGTCGAGCGCGCTCAAAGCGAATTGCGTCATACCGCTCTCCCTTCACGATCGCGCATGACCAGGATACCGATCGCGATCTGTCCCGCGCCGAACCCGATCGCGAGCGTGGCCGGAGCGAGCGCCAGATCGTGCGGCACAAACAGCAAACCGGCACCGGCAGCCAAGAACGCCACTGAGATCGGTAAGACGGCGCGCGGGAGCATCGTGTACGATGCCAGCAATCCAACGCCGTAGCATCCGTACCACACTGCGGGTAGGAGCGCGAAGAGGTCGGCACGCAGCAATGCGAAGGAAAGCGCGGCTCCCAGAATAAGCGCCGGCAAGATCGCAAAGCCGACGGTCGCGGTTTGCCACCGCTCGCGTGCGGTCGCATCGTTGACGTACCAGTGCGCGATCGCGCCATAGTTCACGATCATGGCGGCGGCGCAGCACGCGAACCAAATTGCGAAATACAGATGTCCGTCGTGCGACGTGCGCACGGCCGGAACGAGCAGCCACTGAACGACGCCGGACGCCAGTGCGAACGCGCCCGAAACCGCCGCGGCCAAACCGGAGTAGCCTTTGAAGCGCTGCACGTGCCCGAGGCGTTCGCGCACCTCGGCGATATCCGCCAACGCCCGTTCTAAGTCGGTCATGTCCTTACTTTGTAGCACAAAGCGTGCGTTCTCGGCAACTTTTTTGACTTCAGGCGCCAGAAATACTCCATGAAAAAACGGCCGGCGACAGGCCGCCCGCAGAGCCTACCGTCGGCCGTTTCTTATGAGATTGGAACTAGGTCAGATCGATGGGATCGCAACAGGCGACGCTGCCGCCACCCGAGCTACCGAACAATGCTGTGAGAACGATGATCACACCGTCAACCATATGGATCTCCTTTAAAGAGTGAGTAATGTGCCGCAAGTGTAGTCCCCTTTAATTGGCCTTGTATATGATCGGATCAGATTGTTAGCTTTTCTCCTCAGGCGTTAGACGTAGGGCTACCCCGCAGGGCTTTACCCCGACCCGGCTAAGGTTTCATGGCACTTCTCTTTTTGATGATAAGGAGTTTTCGCTGTGAAAAAAATGCCGGCTACAATAGATCGCGGTACCCTTTTGAAGGGTGGTGGAACGGCGGCACTCACGGCGCTGCTAATCGGGGCGCTCGAAGGGCGCGCAGAAGCATGCTGCTTTCCGATCGACCTCAGTTACGGCGACAATCTCAGCAGCGTTGAGAAAATGGCTGAAAATACAGCCGCAAGGAAAAAGGGCGCGACGGAATTCAGTGCCGTCAGGATTTGGGCGCCGGCACCAGGCAACGGTGGTGGCGGCACTCCGCGGCCTACCGCTCCGTGGACCTTACTCTTTACCGCGGCAAACGCTTCGGTGGCGGGGTTCGACGAAAATCAGAATCACCACGGGAATTCGAAGGCTCTCGTGCCCAAGCCGTTGGGCGGAACGATTTACGTTTTCGTCAAGTAACGCTAGGTAACGCTCACCTCGGATCGCTCGCCGAACCTTTGCGACAGCGCTTGAGCAGTCGTCTTTAGATTACCGCTCAAGACTAGCGTTACGCTTTCGTCCAGCTCGCGTCCGTAGCGCTCTCGCAGCTCGCCATCGACTCGATCGCGATCGAGTCCGGGCATTTCGCGGAGCGAGTGAACGCGGCGCATCGCCAAGCTCAGCGCGAAGGCATCCTTGGCGCCGTCGACGTCCTTTTGGCAAAGGGCAACCGCGGCGCAGGCTTCCAAAGAGTTCACGATCAATTCGAGCGCATCGAGACGTAATGCGATGTGCAAGCTCTCGCCCGCCAAGGATCGAGCTTCCGAACAATCGTTTCGATTCTCCAGAACAGCCATAGCTGCCAAGATTTCGGCAATGCCGAATTCGTTTTTTATTTTGCGCTTGGTGGCGAGAGCCGTTGTGAAACACTTCTTCGCTTGCTCCCAATCGCCGCGTTTATACGCGAGAGTTCCGAGCGTCGCTATGACCGTCGCGCAAACATCCTCGTCGCCCAAGCGCTCCGCTCGCGTGCGGCATTCCGAGAGCAGCAACTCCGCGGCGTCGAGATCGCCGCGCTGGAGTTTGATCGCCGCGCAGTTCGTGCTCGAGCTGACCGCGGCGCGTTCTTGTCCGGCCTCCGTGCAGCGCACTGCGATATCGCTATACAAGCGCTCGGCCCCTGAATAGTTACCCCGCCGGTTCTCGTTGACGGCCAGAGCGTGCAGCGCTTCGAGAACGCCCGGCTGGTCCTTGGCTTCATGGTAGATCGTGAGAGAGCGCTTGGCCAGCGAATCCGCGGCGTCGTATGCACCTTCGATGCTTGCAAACGTCGCCGCGCGCCGCAGAATGCCGGCGAGAATCGTATCTTCCGGCCCGGCAGCGTCGATGTAACGCTGCAGCCACCTGCGCCCTTCCTTGACGGTCCGGCGGATATACCAGTAACGGAACATGCCGAGGAGCATCTGCCCGAGTTCCGGGCCCGTGTTTTCAAAGCCGTAAACGAGCGCGGCGCGAACGTTTGCCGCGTCGCCGTCGACGGCGTCGAGCCAATTGCCGAGCGCTTCATGCAGCAGTGGGCCGCTTCCCTTTGTCGCGAGCGCGGCAAATAGTTCAAAATGCCTTGCACGGGCCGCGGCCAGCACCGCCGCCTCGCTTTGCTCGCCGGCATATTCGCGAATGACCTCCAGCATACGATACCGCGTTCCGGCATCGGCGCGCTGCACCGCCAAGAACGATTTGTCCACAAGTTCCTCGAGGATGTCGAGCACCGCGGTTCCTCGCGTTGATGAAGCTACAGTCTCGCACGCCTCGAGTGAGAAGCCGCCGACAAAGACCGAGAGCTCGCCGAGCAGTTTTCGTTCCGCATCGTCCAGCAGTTCGTAGCTCCAAGCAATCGTCTCACGCAACGTTTTGTGGCGATCGTCCTCCGCCGCCGACGTTCGGAGCAGGGCGAGTTGATCTCCCAAGCGCTCCCGGATTTGACGCAGCGATAACGTCGAAAGCCGCGCGGCCGCGAGTTCGATGGCGAGCGGGATACCTTGCAGCGCGCGCGAGATCGCGGCGAAGTCTTCATAGTCCCCCGTGCTCGGCACAAAAGCGTGCGCGATCGCCTGTGCGCGCTCTATGAAGAGCCGCTCGGCGTCGGCTTCATCGAACGGACCCAAACGGTACACGCGCTCGCCGCGGACGTGCAGCGACTCCTGCGTGCTCGTGACGATGCTCACATCCTTCGCCCGATCGAGAATCAATTTTACCGTCTTTGCGATCGCGGGCAACAAGTGTTCGGCGTTGTCGAGCACGAGCAAGAGGCGCTGGGCTGCTAGCTGCCGCAGGAGCGTCGCCTCGATCGGTTCGCCTGCCGCCTCACCGATGCCGAGCGCCGATGCAATCGTTTGCGCGATGAGTTTTGGATCCGAGGTGGATGCTAGCGCAACAAACCAGACGCCGTCATTGAAGTCGTCGAGCAGTTCCGCGCCGAGCTGCAGCGCCAGGCGCGTCTTTCCAATGCCGCCGGGACCACACAACGTCACCAGCCGGTGCTGCGCCACCAGTTCGCGCAATTCACGCAGCTCGGATTCGCGTCCAACGAAACTCGAAAGTTCCAACGGCAGGTTGTTGGGACGCGCGTCGAGGGTTCGCAGCGCCGGAAAATCTTTTTGCAGATCCGGCGCAGTGAGCTGAAAGATCGTTTCGGGTTCGGCGAGATCGCGCAGGCGGTGCGTTCCCAAACTGCGGCACTCGAGATCCGGCGGCAACTCGCCGCGCACAAGCGTTGCGGTAGCCGCCGAGAGCAGTATCTGTCCGCCGTGACCGGCCGACATTAAGCGTGCAACGCGGTTGAGCGCCGGGCCGAAGTAATCGTCGTCGGACTCCAGCGCGCTGCCGGTGTGCAATCCGATCCGCACGCGCAGCTCGCCCACCGCGCTGTCCCATCGCTCTTCCGCAAGCTTGCGCTGCACGTCGACCGCCGCCATCGCGGCGCGTTCCGGTGATGCGAAGACGCAGCAGAACGCATCGCCGACGCGTTTAAAAACGCTTCCGCTCTGGGCTTCGATCGTACCGGACAGGATCGCATCGTGCGCCGCGAGCGCTCCGGCCATGGCTTCGGGCGCGCGATCCCAGCGAGTTGTGCTGCCTTCGATGTCGGTAAAAAGAAAAGTCAGCACTCCGGTTTGGGGCAGCGCGTGCACACCCCAAACTTCCGGCTAGAGCGTGCGGCGGCCTTCGATGGCTTTGGCCAGCGTCACCTCATCCGCATAGTCGAGATCGCCGCCGATGGGCAATCCGTAGGCTAGCCTGGTGACCGATGCAACCAATGGAGTAAGCAAGCGCGAGATGTAGAGTGCGGTGGCTTCGCCTTCGGCATTCGGATTCGTCGCCAAAATGATCTCGCGCGGCTCTTCTTTTCCGATGCGGTCGACGAGCTCTTTGACGTGCAGTTGCGCGGGACCGACGCCGTCCATCGGCGAGATCAGCCCGCCCAGCACGTGATAATGCCCTTTATAGACGCCGGTGCGTTCGAGCGCGTAGATGTCTTTGGCTTCGGCGACCACGCAGATCATTTTGGAGTCGCGCCGGTCGTCGCTGCAGATCGGGCACGGGTCTTCCTCCGTGATTGAAAAGCACGTCGAACAGAGTTGAACGCGATCCTTGACCGACAAGATCGCCTCAGCCAGCGATTGCGCTTCGTTACGCGGACGGTTGAGCAAATAGAACACCAGCCGCGCAGCGGTCTTCGGACCGATCGTCGGAAGTTTGCTGAATTCGTTGATCAGGGCCTGGACCGGGCCGGCGATGCTTCCAGGTGAGGGCACGTACTCTAGGAGAGTCCGGGAATGTGCAGGCCGCCGGTGACGCGGCTCATGCGCGCTTGCGCCGTTTCGTCGGCTTTCTTCAGCGCATCGTTGACGGCGACAACGATCAAATCTTCGAGCGTCTCCGCATCGGCCGGATCGATTGCTTCGGGTGCGATCTTGACCGCCTTGACGCGATGATCGCACGTCATCTCGACCTTGACCGCCTCGCCAGCTGCCGTCCCGGTGACGACGGTGCTCGCCAGCTCCTCCTGCGCCTTGGTCATCTCTTGCTGCATCTTGCGCATCTGCGCCATTAAGTTGGCTTGGTTCACGTCATTCTTTCATTTATATAGGAGAGGAGTTCGTCGGGATCGTCCGCCTGCGGCACCGGCGGCGCATTCTTTCCGGCGCCTGCCTCGACTTTGAAGCGCGCGCGCAACGGCGTGCCGAGCACTTCCGCGATCGCGTCTTCGATCATCTTGACGTTGTCCTTGAGCGTCTCCGCCAGCACGGCGTTCGGCAGCGCGATCACCAGCGCGTTCCCTTCAATTGAATCGGGCTGGGCGCGCGAAAGTTGCGTCCGCAACGACTGCCGCTCGCCTTCGATGCGCGTACGGATCGACTGCCACGCCGATCTCACTTTTTGAATCGTCACGGGCCCGTTCGAAGCCGCGGGTTTGGAGGCGGGCGCCGGTTTCGCTTGCACTGCTTTTGGTTCGGCCGGTTTCGCTTCGGGTTTGGACTCGGCCGGTTTTTGCTCGCGCGTGGCCGGACGTTCCTCGAGCGCACTCACGCGCGCCGAGATCGCATCCAAAGTCGGATCTTCGGCGGCCAGCGCAAATCGCAGCAACGCCGTCTCCAACTCGAGCCGCGGATTGCCGCTCGACCGGACCGCCGACAGTGCCTCCGCCAACATTCGCAGCGCGCGCACGATCTGCGCCTGCGTCAGCTCGCGGCTTCGCTGCGTTGCCGCTTGCGCGTCGTCGGGCGCCAAGTCGCGCGTCAGCAGTTCGGGATCGATGCGCGCCACGATCAGGTTGCGAAATTCGGCGATCAATCCGCGAATCAGCACCTGCATGTCGGTGCCGGCGTCGCTGGCGTCGTCGATCGTCTTGAGGATGCCCGAGGCGTCTTTCGCGATCGCCCGATCGAGCAGCGTGCGCGCGTAGCTGCGGCCGCTGGCGCCGAACGCCAGCTCGACCGTCGCGGCGGTAATCGAGCCATCCGCGAACGCGGCGGCCTGCTCGAGCATCGTCAGCGCGTCGCGCAATCCACCGTCGGCGCGATACGCGATGGCCGAGAGCGCTTCGTCGTCGATCGACATCTTCTCGGCGGCCGCGATCTCGCGCATGCGCTCGATCATCACCGGAATCGCAATCCGCCGGAATGCATACCGCTGGCAGCGCGACAGAATGGTTAAGGGCAGCTTCTCGGGCTCGGTGGTTGCCAAGATGAAGACCGCGTGCGGCGGCGGCTCCTCCAGCGTTTTTAAAAAAGCGTTGGCGCCCTCTTTGGTGAGCATGTGCGCCTCGTCGATGATGTAGACTTTCATGCGCATGGACGAGGGCGCGAACTTCACCGCGTCGCGCAACGCGCGAATTTCGTCGATCCCGCGATTGCTGGCGGCGTCGATCTCCAGGACGTCGAGCGCGGTGCCCGCCAAGATCGCGCGGCAGTTCTCGCAGGTGTTGTCGGGCGTCGCCGTCGGTCCGTGAATGCAGTCGATGCAGCGCGCCAGAATTTTGGCCGCCGACGTCTTGCCCGATCCGCGCGGTCCGGAGAACAGGTAGGCGTGGGCCAGCTTCCCGCTCGCGATGGCGCTCGTCAGCGTCCGGACGACGGCTTCCTGACCGACCAGTTCCGCGAAACTCTTCGGCCTGTAGTCGCGATAAAGGGACACCCCCACAAGTACTTTTTGGCGTTTCGGCGCGCCTGCCGCCGGGTATAGACGTTGACGGCGCAGTTTCTTTTGCTTTTATAAGGGGCGGAATTGATCGATCTGCGAGCCGCGCTTCGGGAGAAGTTCGGCTTCGAAGAGTTCCAATCGGGCCAGGAGGAGGTCATCAGCCGGATTCTGTCCGGTAAAGACACCCTGGCTATTTTGGCTACCGGCGCAGGCAAGAGCCTAACCTACCAGCTGCCTGCATTGCTGCTCCCGGGAACCACCGTCGTCGTCAGCCCGCTGATCGCGCTGATGAAAGACCAGCTGGACATGCTGCGCCAACTCGGCATCACCGAAGTCGTCGCCCTCAACTCGACGCTTTCCGAGGATCAAGAGGCCGCGGCGATCGCGCGCGTGCGCAGCAAGACAGTGAAGATCGTCTTCGTGACGCCCGAAAAACTCGAAGACGAGATTTTCTTAAAGCTTTTGCACGAGCTCGACGTGCCGCTCTTCGTGGTTGACGAAGCGCACTGCATCAGTCAGTGGGGACACGACTTCCGGCCGGCCTATTTGGCGCTGGGCGGCGTCATCGCGCGCCTCGGCCATCCGACGGTTCTCGCGCTCACGGCCACCGCGACGCCGTCCGTTCGCGAAGACATCCTGCACCAGTTGGGAATTCCCGACGTCAAACCCATCGTGCGCGGTTTCGACCGGCCGAACTTGATCTATGAGGTGCGGCGCGCCGAAAAAGAGAGCGACAAACTCAAGATCCTGCGCAATCTCTTTCTGAACGACGAGCTCGAAGGCACCGGCATCATCTACACGGCGACGATCAAGAACGCGCTGGAAGTGCAGACGTACCTGCAAGACGAGCTCGACATTCCGGCTGCGGTCTACCATTCCAAATTGCAGAAGCACGATCGCACGTCGGTCCACAATCTTTTCATGGACGAACACATTCGCGCGGTCGTGGCGACCAACGCCTTCGGCTTGGGAATCGACAAAGCGAACATCCGCTTCATCGTGCACTACGATCTGCCCGGTTCGGTCGAAGCGTACACGCAGGAAGCTGGGCGGTCCGGGCGCGATGGCTTGCCGTCCCGCTGCATCCTGATCTACCGCATGAGCGACACGCGCGTCCAGAATTATTTTCTCACCGGCAAGTATCCGGACATCGAAGAGGTGCAAAAAGTCTTCGGAACGCTCGAGATCTTCGCGGCCCAAACGGGCGGCGTCTCGATGACGGACCTGCGCAAGATTCTCCAGCTGCCGCTGACCAAGCTCAAAGTGATTCTGGCGCTGCTCAAAAAAGGCGGCTTCATCGAAACGCCGAGCCGCTCGAAGTACGCGCTGACCGCAGCGGCGCGCGAAAAGCGGGAGATGCTCCTGAATCTTGCCAGCTACGAAACGAAGAAGTCGTACGATCAGAGCAAACTGGCGATGATGCTGCACTACGCGGAGTCGACGTCCTGCCGCCGCCGCTTCATCTTGAACTATTTCGGCGAAGGCTTCGACCGCGCCAACTGCGGCGCGTGCGACAACTGCTTGCGCGTGCGCATCGCCGCCCGGAACGGCGATCTGGCCGCCGAGACAGCCTATCGCATCGCCGATATCGTCCATCATCCCAAGTTCGGACAGGGCACGGTCGAGCGCGCCGAAAAAGACTTGGTTACCGTGCTCTTCCCAAATGTAGGCTACAAAACGCTGCTCGCCTCATCGGTGAGCCGCCAAGAAGCCAAAATCGCCTAGGCGAAACGTGGTGAAGCGGGCTTTGCTCGCCGCGATAGTCGCGGCCGCTATTGCCTTTGCGTGCGTCGCCGGACCGCGCGCGCAGACTCCGCTTCCCTCGCCCACTCCCAGCCCCTCGGCTTCACCCTCGGCCGCGCCCACCGCGCTGCCCACGCAGCCGCCCATCGTCGTGGTTCCGGCGTCGGCGCAAGTTCCGGTGGGCTCGACACAGAGCGTGCGCGTCATGTCGGCGCTGGGCCAACTCACCCTCGCCGTTTCCAACAAGTCCGTCGTCGACGCGGCCGTCGATCAAACGACGCAGATCGTCACGCTCAGCGGCAAGGCGCCCGGCAATGCGGTCGTCACCGTTACGGACCAGCGCGGCATCAGCGCGCAGATTCCCGTGCGAGTGGCATTTAATGCCGGCAGCATCGCCGACGCCGCCTCGATTCGCATCACCGGCGATCCCGCGAGTCCGGAGTTCATCAAACAAGAAGCCACTGCGGCAGCGGGAGCTCTGGTGCAAGTTCGCCCGGGCGCGCAGGCGATCGTTACGACGGACGTCGTTCAAGTCACGCAGCCGCTGCAGCAAGACAACATCGCTATCGTCGACGTGCCGGTGCTGATTCAGGGCGATCAATACTTTACCGTGCAGGGCACGACGCACGTCCGCGTCGAGAACGTGGCGGCGCCCGCGATTCTGCCCGACTCGCTGATGGTCAGCGACTTTCCGGAGCGCTTAACCGAAAACGGAATTCTGTTCGCGGCCGATCTGCAGCGGACGCAGCCGTCGCGCTTCCTCTACTTTCATTTCAATCCGCTGGGCGAACCGGCGCGGCGCGTCGTTCTGCGCGCGGAAAACCGTTCCGCGCAGCCGGCGCTGCTGCAGTTTATCTCAGGGCAAGCCGGACCCGGCCCGAACGAGATGGAGGTCGGACACAGCGCCACCAAACGCTTCCTCGAACGTCAGTTGCAGAACGAGGGCCGGATCATCGCAATCGCCGGGAACGGGACGCTCCAACTCGCACAGCAAGACCTTCCGCCCAACGCCATCGTCTGCGGACTCTTACAGCTGCGCGTGCTCAACGGCACGACCGTTCACTTGACGTTGTTCGCGCAAAACGCAACCAGTTCTCCGGACGAACCGCTGAGCGGCACCGATCTTCTGCAAGGGACTGCGCGGCACGCGCGCGGCGTTTATCAAATTCCCGAATTTCACTACACGCGCACGTGGAGTGTCAACGACGAATACCTCGAGTTGCCGATCGGAGACATCCCGCTGCCGAACGTCATGCAAGGCGAAGCGCTCTCCGGCGACTATGGCGTCAAACAAAGCTTCGTTGTCAGCGTTCAGAACCCGACGAGCAGGCCGGTACCGATCGCGATCTACGAAAACCCGCGCGGCGGACGCGCCACCGGCACGTACGTCATCGACGGCGTCCTCATTCAGTCGCACGGCGTGCCTGCGTTCTCGCGTTACAAAATACGGCAGTACGTCGTGCCGGCGCGCGGCTTCGTGCGCGTGACGATCGTGACGATTCCGGAGAGCGGGTCGAGCTATCCGCTCCGTCTCATCTTCGCGCCGGATGATGGAAGCGTGGCGCCGGGAGCGCCCGGGTCTCCCATTTACTAGATCGTCTTGTAAATCGCTTCCATTTGGGCGGCACTGCGAGCCCATGAAAAACGTTCGATAGAACGCGCGCGCACGCTGCCGCTATGCAGTTGCGCAGCTGACGGATCGCTAACTATCGCGTCGATCGCGCGCGCCCATTCCTTGGGATCATCCACGGGCACGATAGCGGCGTCGCCGTCGGCGATCTCCGGCAAGGACGACTGGTCCGAGACGAGTACGGGAACGCCGCCGCACAGCGCCTGCGCGGCCGCATAACCGAAGCCTTCATAGCGCGACGGCACGGCAACCAGCGCGCACTTCGCGTAGAGATCGACCAGCGCCGCGCGGCTGACGTACCCGTGGAACTCAATGCGATCGCGCACGCCGAGACTCTGCGCCAATTGCAAACACTCATCGCGGTACGGTGTGAACGGACCGACGGAAATGATGCGGACGCGCGGAGCGATCAGCGGAAGCGCGCGGATGAGCACTTCAAAATTCTTGCGCCGTTCCACCGTGCCGGGCACCAGGATCACATCGCCGGGCGGCTCCCGGTGCAGGTTCGTAAACTCCGGAGCAACGCCCGGATAGACAACGTGGACGCGCTCGGGCGGAACGCGCAGGACAGCGAGCAGTTCCCGCCGCGAAAAATCGGCGTCCACTACAATCGCTCTGGCTTCGCCATAGCGCTTCAGTGCGAATGCGCCGAAATAGTAGCGCGCGTAGGCGGGTGTGTGGCGCTGGACCTTCAGCCACGCAACATCGTGAACGGTAACGACCATCGGCAGCGCCGAGAATGCCGGCATCGTGCCGGAGACGCAGTGCAGCAGATGCGCACCGCTGGCCCGCGCGCGAAACGGCAGCAGCACCTGATCCCAGAGCACGCGCCGGTCGAACCGCCACGGGTCCAGCCGCGGTTCGCGCAGCTCGACGATCGTTGTGCCTTGGTCGCGCAGCGCGTTGGCTAGGCCGGCCGCATACTCGCCGATTCCCGTTGCGGTTCCCAGCGTCAGCTGCGCATCCAGCGCAACGATCATTTGAGCAGCGCTTCGAGCGTGTGCAAGAAATGTGAATGCGGATCGTACGAGCGGCTGAGTTGCGCGTACGCGCGCGCCTTGGCCGTGTCTCCCGAGCGAAACGCCGATACACCCAACCCGGCGTATGCATCGGCGCTGGCCGGATTTTGATCGGCCGCGCGTTTGAAATAGACGCGTGCTTGGGACGGATCGTTCAGGTTGAGCGCTTGGCTGCCGGCGTAGATCAAATACCGCTCGGAAAACGGCGCGAGTGCTACGGCTTCGACGTAATCGTGCATACCGGTTTTAAACCACGCCCGCCGGTGACGGGGATCGGCATATCCACGCTGCGCTGCCAACCGGCCGAGTTCCCAGTACGCATCGGCGAGCGCATCGGGATGCGTGGCCGCGCCTTGCAGACGCTGCGTCAGACGCAGCTCCAGATTGTAGGCGCCCGCCTTATCGTGTTTAGCAAGCCGGCTGACTTCGCCGCGAATGGCAAAGACGTCGTTGGCGGCCAGAAAATATCGCTGGGCCGCGGCTTGATCGCCGCCGGCTTGCGCTATCCGGCCCAGCAAATCGTCACGCGCGGGCGACGGCGGTAAGCGTTCGGCGTGCGATTGCGCGTGTCGCAGATCACCGCGATCCAGCAATGCCTGTGCCAGCATCGACTCAACGTATGGAGCCGGCGCGACCCGTTCGATCGCGGAGTACGTCCGGATGCCGAGATCCGGGTGAAGGTTGGCGGGCACCGACGCCCGGGCGGCCGCGCGCGAAAAAATGGCGCCCGATGCCAACTGCACGGCGCCAAGCGCGACGGCCAGAGCCGTCAGGACCGCGATGAGGATGGTGTAGACGACTGCGCGGCGTGCCGCGTCGGTCAGAATTTCACCGTGAAGTTCAGGTCGGCCCGCGTTTGGTTCAGGTTGAAGTTTTGCAGCAGTGAATCCTGATAGCGGTTCTGGCGCGCGGAGAGCGTGATCGCGCTCGAGCTGTAGGGCAGCTGATACGTAACGTTGCCCAGGTACGTGTCCTTCTGCGCGTCCAAGCCGGGGAACAGCAGGGTGCCGTACTCTCCCTGATAGTGCTGACGTTCGAATTGCAGTCCGACGGTCACGCGCGGCGTAACCGGTACGGCCAGCTTCGCGCCCACACTATGTTGAACGACGTTCGTCAAACCTGGATAGTACAGCAGCGGAGACTGCGGATCGAAGCTGCCGGCGCGATCCGTGCCGAAAACAGGATCGGGGTCGACGGGCACGTACGGAAACGCCGCATTCTGCGCGATCCCGATGTGTTCTAATCCGCCGGAAAATTGAAACGCAAGCCGGTTGTTGCCCGCGCGCAGATTAAAGTTCGTCAGCGCCACCACGCGCTGCGCGCGCGAGTCAGCCAGGTACGGGCAGGGCGCGGCCAGGTCGGTCGTGCCGCAGACCTGCAACGCATGGAACGCGTCAGGGTGAAGCGTCTGCATGCCGGCGCTGTCTATTTGGCTTGTGAAGTGCAGACCGCCAAGGCGCATCGGCATGCCGATCGTCGCGCTCACCGCTTGCAGCGTCGGTACGTAGAGGTACGGCTGGTAGGCTCCAAACCGAACCGGCTGGTCCTGCGCCAAGGTCGCTGCGACCGACGGAATTGTGTTCGGTTGATCGATGGCCGGCGCAATCAGCGGCGCATCGTCGGCGTAAAGCGGAGCTGCCGTTGCAAACGCTTGCGCCGAAACGTTGCTCGCGGCTGACGTACCGTGCTGGACGGGCAGCGTGAAGTTCACGTGCGCGACGGCCGGAGCTGCTTGCGCCGCGGGCTCCGGAAGCGTCAGCGAATCGGCAACGGTGACGTTAAAGAGTGCCGCCGCAAAGGTGCTGGCATGGCGTTGCGCGGGTGTCAGCGAGATCATTGAACCGGCGTTGCGATCGAACATCCGGGCAGGGTCGAGATTCGCGCGGGCCGCGGAAAACGCGTTCGCCGGCGCGCCAAAAGACAGCGCTGCGGCCAGCACCATCAACGACGCGAAACGAACCGAGCGAGTCATATCTCTCTCCATACCCGCTTACGGGGGACACCCTTTACTATCGGCATAAGGCGGGGGAGGATTCATTTACGGCAGGAGCGGCTCAAAACCCCGTTTTGGCATAGCGGCGGGCAATCAGCAGGGCCGCGTAGTCGTCGATGGCCCGGGGCGGGACTTGGAGGCCCAGGGGCACCAGCCGCCGCCAGCCTCGAGGGGGATGGTCGGCAAAGTACAGGGCCCGCGCCCGGTAGCTCGTATCGGTTTCGTCGATCTCGTAAACGGGGGCCCCCAGGCGCTCCAAGAGCGTCCGCAGCGCGGCCGCGTTGGTTCCGCTCCCCAGGGCAACGGCTCGCAAGGGGTGCGCGGCCACCAACGCCTCAAGCCGCCCGGACAGCGCATCGAGCGACTCGATTCCCATCGCCAGCGCCGGCGACGTCGCATCGGTTACCAAAGCAAAGCCGACCTTGCGCGTTCCCGGATCGATCCCGAGAACCGCCGGGCTCATGGAATCTTCTGGAGCACGACGACGACCGGCAAGCCGAACGTGTGTGGGTAGATATCGGCCGCTGCGAACGCGGTCATGACGTAGGTACCGGACCCGTTCGCGAGGATGGTCTGCATCTGCGCGGGATTCGGCGGTATCGTCTGTACGGGCACAACGTTGCGAACGAAATACGGCGGAAATCCGTCGCGAGCGGCTTTTTGAGGAACGAACGTTCCCAGCAGCTCGGCCAATGCCAACTGCGCACTCACATTTTTTCCGGCCGGCACCGTCTCTTGGGCAATCGCGTCGCCGCGCCGGTACATCAACCGATCCGGAATGGGCTTCGTTAAGCCAAAGTGGATCGGATCGTCCAGATAAAGATTCTGGTCGGCGGCCGCCACAACCAGGACATCGCCTTCCGCCAAATCCGCCCGCATCTCTACGGAGTCCGCATAGTCACTCAGAATCTTCGGCACGTTGGCCGGCGGCTTGAACGGCTTCAGCCCCAGCGGCGCGTACACGCGGTTGACGTAGGACACGGTTTGATCGTACAGCTGCTGCACGAGCTGCCGGCGCAGCTCGGGTGATGCGCCCGCGGGAATCCGCACCGCGCCGTTGCCCAACGGCGTGCCGAACGCGATGACGAGTTTCCCTTCGTTGACTTTGCTCTCGAGCTGTTTCGCGCGCGTTTGCGCCGCGAGGATCTCCGCATTGATCTGATTCAACTGGAAAAACGCCGTCTTGACTTCGTTGAAAGCAAAGATGGCTGCCAGCGTGACGACGAGCGCGATGATCATGCCGGTCGCTACCGCGATCAGGGTGGACGTGTAGCGCGGACGGATGTTGAAGATCGTCAGGCGCTTGCGGCCGACTTGATGCCCGATGCGATCGCCGGCATAGGCGATCACGCCCGCGAGCGCGACGATGAAGATGACGATCCCGGTGCCGCGCAGCAGATCGATGGCTTGCATTAAACCATCGCCGCCCGGCGCAGCCGCTGCGCGCCGATGAACGTGAAGATGAGGTTCGGCATCCAGGCGGCCAGCGCGGCGATCACCGGCAGCGCTTCACCGACGTACGAAAATACCGTCTGCACGATGTAGTAGATGAATACGATCAGGACCGCCAAGCCGAAACCCAAACTCGCGCTCCCGCCGCCGCGCACCGAACGGATGCCGAACGGCACGGCGATCAGCGTGAACACAAAACAGGCAAACGGCTGCGCGAGTTTTTCTTGATAGGCCATCCAATATTTGCTCAGCTCGGAAGGAGTGAGCTGTCCGGTGCTGATGATTTCGGCAATCTCGGCCCGGCTCATGTTCAGCGGGTTGTTGCCCGCGGCGCGCTTGGCGATCTCGGCCGGATTCTGGCCCAGCTCGACCTGCAGGGAAGGCGTCTGCGACCCCAAGATCGTCTGGCCGTTCTGGCCGCTGAAACGGTAGATGCGCGCGTTGTCGAGCGTCCATTTGTCGGCCGCAAAATCCGCCCGGTCCGCAAAGACGATCTGCGTTGGATTGCCGGCGCGATCGTATTGCACCAGCGTGACCTGTAAGAGCGCGTGCGTATGCGAATCGTACGCGCTGAAGAATGTAATCTGATGGCCGCCGCCCGGCAGCGGGGCATTCACCGTCGTGCCGCTGGCAAACGGACTAGTGTGATTGATCACCGTGTTTTCAATGACGGTGAACTGCGCTTGCGCGTAAGGCACGACGGCTTCTTGCAAGACCAGCGTCACGAGTGAGAGGACGAAACCGGCGACCAGCAAGGGCATGATAATGCGCAGAAACGTAATGCCGCCGGCTTTCATTGCGGTGATCTCGCTCT
Source organism: Candidatus Rubrimentiphilum sp. (assembly GCA_035710515.1). Classification (NCBI taxonomy): domain Bacteria; kingdom Bacillati; phylum Vulcanimicrobiota; class Vulcanimicrobiia; order Vulcanimicrobiales; family Vulcanimicrobiaceae; genus Candidatus Rubrimentiphilum; species Candidatus Rubrimentiphilum sp. The sequence goes on from DASTDE010000004.1 coordinate 421,337, forward strand.
CGCCGGAGAGACGCTGAATCGCCAGCAGCGTTCCCAGTAAGAGCGCCATCGGAATCGTCAGCACGACCATTGACGGCAGTTGCCAGAGAAACGCCTCGATTGCCGCCCACAGCGGCGCGTGCGCTTCGGAGACCGCGCGGCCGATCGCGATGATCTGCGTGGCGGCGAAGATCAGCGTGAAGGCGGAAAGCCCAAACAGAAACGGCCCGACGAGTTCGCCGAGCATGTACCGGTCGAGAATGGTGATCCTGGGCGCAAATGCCGGCCCGGCGGCTTGGCTCAAAGGCGGAATCCTTCGCCCAGATAAAACTTGCGCGCGACCGGACTGTCCAGCACTTCCTGCGCCGTTCCCGAGACTTCTATCTTACCGTTATTGAGAATGTAGGCGCGATCGACGATCGCCAGCGTTTCACGAACCTGATGATCCGTGATCAAGATGCCCAGCCCGCGATCGCGCAGCTGGCGAATCATCATTTGAATGTCGGCGACCGCGATGGGATCGATGCCGGTAAACGGTTCGTCGAGCAAAAGGAACGCCGGCTCCGTGGCCAGCGCACGCGCGATTTCGACGCGGCGGCGCTCGCCGCCCGAAAGGCTGTCGCCGCGCGCGTCGATCAGATGCAGCAACCCGAACTCCTCGAGCAGCGGACCCAAGCGCCGCTCTTGTTCCTCGCGCGTTACGCCATGCATCTCCCAAATCAGGCGGATGTTGTCGCCGACCGAGAGTTTGCGAAAGATCGAATTCTCTTGCGCCAGGTAACCGATGCCCCGGCGCGATCGCTGATACATCGGCGCCGACGTGAGATCGATCTCGCCGTCGGCCGTTTCGAGCAGCACGGAGCCGCCGTCGGGTTTGACCAAACCGACGACCATGTAGAAGGTCGTGGTCTTGCCGGCTCCGTTGGGGCCGAGCAGGCCGACGATCTCGTTGGCGCCGACTTCCGCGCTGACGCCGTCCACGACGTCGCGCTCACCATAACGCTTCTTCAGGTCGCGCATCCTGATCTCGCGCGCCCGCACCTGCGTGGCCGCCGTCATTTCATCACCATACGCGTCAGTTTTATGTCCGATGTAAACGTATTTCCCGTCAAGACTTCACGCTGTCCGTTCTGGAATGCGGTCATGCGAACGTTTCCGGTGCCGGTCACCAAGCTCGTCGCGCGATCGTATGCAAGCCGGTCGCACGTCAGCGTTGCGCCGGTACTCGTCTTCGCGTGCACGCCGCCCGAAAGCGTCACTTGATTGGTGCGATCGTCAACCGCAGCTTGCGGCGCCATGGCGGTCAGCGACGTTCCGTCTTTGTCGTAGAACGTCACGGTCGCCTCGGCAAAGGTGGCTTGCGCCATGTTCTGCGCCGAGTGGCTGACGTACGATCGCGCCGTCCCCTCATACAATTTGCGGTTACCGGACTGTTCGGAGAATCGCGCGGGAGCGCCGGCATTGCCGCGGCCCGTGATCTTCAGCGGCGGCAAACCCGACGCCGGCGTCGGTGTTGCGACTTCGGCGCGCTGCGCATGCTGCGGCTGCGGATTGCATCCCGCCAGCAAGGCGGCCGCAAGTGCAAGCGTAGCTGTGAACTTCATGATGGCGATCGCGGCTGCTCCTCAAGGCCGTTAGTGGCGGTGACCAGCGCAAGCGCCATCGACGGCAGCCACAGGCCGAAGATCACGACGCTCACCGTGTCGATGAGGCCTTGCACCCACGTGCCCACGAGTCCCGCCGCAACCGCCAATGCGATGGTCGCGTTGGCGGGCGAAGCGCCGCGCAGACGCTTGAGCAGCTCGAGCACGAAGCGCCACCACGCAAACACCACAGCCAGCAGTCCGATCAATCCGGTCTCGGCAAGTATCGTCAAGAGAAAACTGTGCGCGTGGAAGGCGGTCGCATCGCCGTCCGGCAGGCGCACGAGCGGGTAGATGCGCGCGAACTCGAACGGCCCGACGCCGGTGAGCGGAAAACGAAGCACGATCTGGATGCCGGCTTGCCAGATCGACAGCCGCGTGTAATTCTCGGACGGGTTGTGGCGGACGTTAAAAACGACGAGCACCGCTGCCAGTCCGGCGAGCAAAATAAGCGGCGCGTACCGGCGCCGGACGTGACCGCCTACGAAGATGTAAAACGCAATTGCCGCCGCTAAACCAATCCAGCCCGCGCGAGAAATCGTCAGGACGAACGCGATCGCTCCAACCGCCAGCGCACTCCACGCCAGCGCGCGCATGCGTGCATCGATCGAAACGCGCGCTACCGCAAACGCGATGGGAAGAAAAATGATCAGATACCCGGCTAACTCGCCGGAGAGAATGAACGTGCCGATCGCCCGTCCGTGTCCGATCGCGTACTGCGCGACCGGCAGCCGCGTTGCCACCATAACGATCGCTGCCAGCGAAGCTAGGCCGCCCGAGATTAAGTAACTCGCGAAGATCGCGCGGCTCACGCCGGGCGCTCGATAGTAGCGCAGTATCGTAAGATGCCAGATCAGCGCGAGACCGAAGATCGCGATGAAAAGCAATCCGTTGCGCGGATCGAAACCGAGCATCGCGGAGAGCAGCGCCGCACCGAGCCATACAAGCAGCGGCCACATGGTCGGCGGCGTTTCCCGCGGCGGAACGAGCAGCGTCGCGGTTGCGTACAAGGCGACAAACGCCATCAGCACCAGGAGCGCTATGGCGAACCATCGCGGTACGAGCGAAACGCCCGGCACGGTGACGGCCGTCAGCGTGATGAACGCCGGGAAAAACGGTATGACGAAATTCGTCACCGCGAACGCCGCCGGCAGAAAACGCGTTAGGCGCACAGTTGAACGATCCGTTCGGCGATGGTGCGCGCCGCACCGGGCGGACCCATGCGCTCGCGCCCGGCTTGCGCCATTTCTTTGCGCCGCTGCGGATCGCGTAACAGGTCGCCGGCTGCGCGCGCGCCTTCCACGACGTCACGCGGCACGATCAGCAGCGCGTCGCCGAGCAGCTGCGCTTGGCGGCGCCGGTACCATTTCTTTCGCTCGCGGCTCGGCACGAACGCGATGACGGGAATTCCGGCAGCGGCCGCAGCTTCGTTGGCGGTCCCCGCCTGACCGAGAACCAGTTGCGCGGCGGAAAGCATCGCCTCGCCCGGCCCCGTCCACGTGGTCACCAATTCGCGGCCGTCATCGAACGCGGCGAACGGCACGTGCGGATCGTCTCGCCGCTCGACGCGCCATCCGTCGGCTCGCAGCAACTCTGCAAAACGCTCGGCTTGCAAGGCCGGCGCGATCGAGAGGACTGCTCGCACGTTCGGATCGTCCTGCGCGACGCGCCGGACGACGGCCAAGAGAAAGCGCGCGTCTTCGTACGCGGAGTCGCGGCTTCCCGGAAAGATTGCCAGCTGCGTCGCGCCGTTACCGGGCAGCTGCGCCGCCTTGCCGCGATCGCCGAGATCGGCGATGACATTCGCGGGAACCGCCGCAATGCCCGAGGACTGCAAATCCTGCGCGGTCGCGGCATCGCGAACGAAGACCGCCTGCGCCTTGCGGATGATCGAGCGTTCGAAGCGTCCGTAAGAAGCGACGTGCACGCTCTTGGCCGTGCCGACAAAAACCGTCGCGCGCGCGCGGGCTTGCAACGCCATCACCAGCGCCAGCACGTCGCCGACGGCAACGATCACCGAGTATTCTCCACGCACCGAACGCAAGAACCGCCACTGCGCGATCGTCAAGCCGGCTAACCCCGCGCCGAGGTCCCGCGCGATGTTGCCCAGATTTCCCATCGCAATCAAACCGCCGCTGGGCATCGCACGTCGCGGACCGACCTCCTGAAGGGAATCGAGCTGCCACGCATCGCCGACGAGCGCAAGATGATCGCATCGGATTGCCGGCATGAGTTGCCGCAGCTGCGACGCGATGCGCGCGGCGATCGCCGTTTCGCCGTGGCCGTTTGAAACGAACAAAACGTTCATGCCGCGGCCAGCAGCGGTATCAGCGCAAAGTCCGAGAGCGCCCAGCGCCCGCGGGCGAGATCGAACTCGACGTCGCTCTGCGAAACGTATTGGCCGTACGGGCCCGCATGCACGATCGGCACGCCGCCGACGACTTCGGGCTGCTCGAGCGTATCGTGGCTGTGACCGCCCAGCAACAGATCGATGCGCGGATTGGCGGCCGCCAGTTCGCGGTCGCGCCGTAATCCCAAGTGCGAAAGGACGACGAGCATGTCGCCCGGCGGAACCTGCTGCGCGAACTCGCGCACCACCGTCTGCGGATCCAAAAACCGCCAGCCGAAGACGCGTTCCCATGGACTGCCCGCCGGATATTGCGTGACCAGCAGCGCCGCGATGTGAACGCGCACCGGGGTGCCGCCCGGCGCGGCATTCTCGATGGTATAAAACCTGCGGAACGGAAGTTCCCTGCCCTTCAGATCGATCAGGTTGCTGCAGATCAGCGGATGATGCATCTGCGCCGCGCGCGCGCGCAGACAGCCGAAGAGGTAGTGAAACTCGCGATTGCCGATCGCTTGCGCGTCGTAACCGGCGGCGTCGATCTCCGCGATGATCGGCTCGCGGCGATGGTACACCGTTTGGCTGCCGCGCAGCGAATCGCCGCAGTCGAAGAGCAGGCCCGGCGCGGCTTGACGCAGCGACTGCAGGCGCGGAACGATTCCGCGGTGGTCGTGCAGATCGGACGTGTGATAGATACGCATCAGTGCGTTGCGCCCTTCGCCAACTCGACGGCAAAGGCCGCGCAGCGATCGATCGCATCCGCCGGCCCGAGCGCTTCGCGCAGCGCGAGAAACTCGCCGTATTGCCTGGCCGGGTCGCGCAACACGCGCTCCATCTCATCGGCCAAGTGTTCGGGCGTCGCTTGCTCTTGCAAGTATTCGGGAACGATGCGGCGCTTCATCACGAGGTTGGGCAGCGCGATGAAACGTCCGGCGCGCACACGTTGCGCGTACTTCTCGAGCTGCGGCGCCACGACGTAGAGAACGACGACCGGTACGCCGGTGAGGGCGCATTCCAAGACCGCCGTGCCCGACGAAACGAATGCCGCATCCGCCTGCGCGATCGCCGCCAGCGTCCCGCGCGCGTATTCGACATCGTTCGCTCCCTCGCGCGCGGCGAATTCCCGAATGAACCGCTCGGAGCGTTCGTCGCCCGGACCCGCGATTGCGCGCAGGTTCGGCCGTTTTGCTTTGAGCAAGCGATACGCGCGCAGCAGCAGCGGAACGTGATAACGCAGCTCGCTGCCGCGGCTGCCGGGCAGCAGCGCGATCGTGCCGCCGTCTTGCGGCGGCGCCGGCCGCGCGGTGCGCATCGCATAGCGCGAGGCCAGCGGATGGCCGAAATACGCAATCGGTAAGCCCAGCGACACAAAGAAATCGCGCTGATGCGCAAAAGCAGTGAGCGGCACGGCCGCTTCCGCAATACTCCGTGCGCGTTTCGGATCGTCGAGCCAGGTTCCGGGCGGAAAAACGTCGAGGATCGCACCGCGGTACCGCAACGTACGCAGCAGCCGCGCCAAGCGCACGTTGAACGCACCGAAATCGACCAGGACGACGAGGTCCGGCTTCACGCGCATGATGTGCGCCGCAGCCTCCAAACCGTTGAACAGGAGTTTCGGAATCCGCGGAAGCGCCGCTAGCGGACCCATGCTCGCCCATCCCGCGGTGTCGTGACGGATACGGAAACCCGCCGCGCGCATCCGCGCCGAACCGATTCCCTCAAACTCAGCGTGCGGATCGACGCGCGCGATCGCTTCGGCGAGCGCGACCGCCGTCAGTTCGCCCGAGGCTTCGCCCGTCGAGAAAAAGTAGCGCATCCTACTTTAAGAGGATGCCTTGCTGCGATTCGCCCTCGAGAAATGCGATGATGTGGCGGCCCGAATCGGTCGTGGCTTGGGCCTTCATAGTCTCGATCGCTTGCGACAGATTCAGCTTCGAGCCGTAGAGAATCTTATAAAACGCCTTTATCTCCGAGCGTTCCTCGGGCGAGAACTCGGCGCGGCGCAGACCCACGCTGTTGAGTCCGTACGGCTCCGCGGGATTGCCGGCGACCAAGAAAAACGGCGGCACGTCGCGGGTGAGCCGGCTGGCGCCGCCGACCATCGCGTATTGACCGACACGCGTGAATTGATGCAGCGCCGTCATGCCGCCGATCAGCGCGTTGTCTTCGACCACGCAGTGTCCCGCCAGTTGCGCGAGGTTGCTCATGGTGACGCTGTTGCCGATCACGCAGTTGTGCGCGATGTGCACGTACGCCAAAAACAGACAGTCGTCGCCGACCGACGTCACCTGATCTTCGCCGGTCGCCCGCTGGATGCTGACGTACTCGCGCACGATCGTCCGGCTGCCGACGCGCGTATACGCTCGCTCGCCGAGATATTTCTTATCTTGCGATGCAGCTCCGATGGTCGCGAACGGAAAGATCTTGCACTCTTCACCGATCGTCGTCCAGCCGTTGATCACGACGTGCGACTGCAAGATGGAGCCGCGCCCAATCGCGACGTTTTCGCCGACGATGCAATACGGACCGATCTCCACGCCGCGGTCGACGTTGGCGTTCGGGTGAACTATTGCGGTCGGATGGATCACTTTCTAACAGGCGCTCCGCGCTGCGCGCTGCGCCGCCCCCCACCGGCAAAGCCGGCGGGGTCCCCCTCCGCCTGCCAACTTCTTAAGGATTTCAAGTGTGCAATACGGTTGCGTCGTAGCCGAGCAGCCGCGGGTCGGAAGAGATCGAAAACATCAGTTCGGCCGAGACCGCGAATTCGTTGCCGACGCGGCCTTCGGCTTGCACCCAGCCGATGTTGCGCTTGTGCTTGATCAGCGTTGCTTCCATCATAAAGCAGTCGCCGGGCACAACCGGGCGCCGGAACTTGGCGCGATCGATTCCGGCCAGATACGGAATCTTACGCGAGAACTCGCCGGGCTCGAGCACCACGCACCCGCCCAATTGCGCAAGCGCTTCGATCATGTAGACGCCCGGCAAAACCGGATTGCCCGGAAAGTGTCCGGTGAAGACCGGCTCGTTGTTGGTGATGTTCTTGAAGCCGCGCGCGCGCACGCCGGGCTCCAGTTCCAAAATGCGGTCGACAAGCAGCAGCGGATAGCGATGCGGCAGGATCTCCATGATTTGCCGGATGTCGAGTTCGGCCATCAGGAGCTCGCCTTTGCGGCCGGCGCCTGACCGCTGATCTCGCGGCGCAGCTGCGCGGTTAAGATGCAATGGAGTTTGTGGCCGCTCTTGATCGCAACGACTTCGCACTGCGGCCAGGCGCCCAGCAGCGCAAAGTCGCCGAGCAAATCGAGCACCTTGTGGCGCACAGGTTCGTTGTCCCAACGCAGCGGCTGCATCGGGCCGTCCGGTGCAAAGACCAGAGCATTTTCTAGCGTCCCGCCTTTCGCGAGACCGCGCTTGAGCAACCCTTCCACTTCGTGCAGATAGCCGAACGTGCGCGCGCCCGCGATCTCTTGCATGAACGCCTCGCTGCCGATCTCACCGTCAAAGTACTGCGTGCCGATCGGCGGTGCGAAGTCGGCGACGAATTTCACGCGAAACGCGGCCGCCGGTAAGACGAGGATCAGCCGGTCGCCGTCGCGCGCAAATGCCGGCGTCGCCGGAATGAAACGTTCGCGTAGTTCGCGTTGCGCGGTAATGCCGGCGGCGGCGATACCGTCGGCGAAGATTTTGGCGCTGCCGTCGGTCACGGGAATCTCCGGGCCGTCGACGCGCAGTTCCGCGTTGGCGACGCCCATACCGAAGAGGGCCGCGAGCACGTGTTCGACTGTGGAAATTGTGACGCCGTCTTTTCCGACGACTGTGGCGCGCGCGGTTTCGACGACATATTCGGCGAGTGCCGGAATCTCAACGCCGCCGCTGACGAATCGCAATCCGCTATCCGGCTCAGCCGGCCGGATCTCGACGCGGCACGGCGCGCCGGAGTGTAACCCTACGCCTTCAAACGCGACCGGTTCACGGAGCGTCGTCTGGTAATGCGTCACGGAGTTTTTCGAGCGCATCGACACGGGCAACGAGCTTAGGCAGGTTGCGAATCATGACCTCTCTGCGCATTTGCTCGGCGTGCGGCCGTCCCGGAACGCCGCTGAAGAATGCATCCTCGGGAACGTCTTTCCAAACCTCGCTGCCGCCGCCGATCTTGGCGCGCGATCCGACGCTAAGATGCCCCGAGAATCCGGCTTGTCCGCCGACGAGCACGTAATCGCCCAGGATGGTGCTGCCAGCTAAACCTACCTGCGCCGCAAGTCCGCAATGTTTTCCGATGCGGCAGTTGTGTCCGATCTGGCAAAGGTTGTCGATCTTCGTGCCGTCGCCGATCTGCGTGCTGCCGGTCTGCGCGCGATCGACGCACGTGTTCGCGCCGATCTCGACGTCGTCGCCGAGCACGACGTTGCCGACCTGCGGAATATGTTCGAAACGCCCGTCGACGAACACGTAGCCGAAACCGTCGCTGCCGATGACCGATCCTGAATGCAAGATAACGCGATCGCCCGCAACGCAGCCGTCGAGAATGGAGGCGTGCGGATGCAGCAGCCCGTCGGCGCCGATCGCCGCATCGTTTCCGACGTACGCGTGCGCTTCGAGCACGGTGCGCGCGCCGATACGCGCGCCCGCGCCGACGACGACGCCGGGACCGATGTAGACGTCAGGCCCGACGGCCGCGCGATCGTCCACAACCGCACTCGGATGGTGAAATGGTCCGCGCTTGCGCGGCCGTTCGAAAGCTTGCAGCAGCGCCGCCAACGCTGCGCGCGCGCTCGCAACCGCGATGAGCGGTTTCTCCGGATTCTTCTGCCGTTCGGGAGAGAGCAGCGCTTCGTCGACGAGCACCGCACCCGCGCGAGACTTGAGCGCCGCTTCGAGATACGCCGGCGTCGTCGCGAAGGTCAGCGCGTCGGCGTCGCCGTCGTCGATCGCCGTGATGCGTCCGACCGCCAACGTGTCGTCGCCGATTGCGCGGCCGCCGACCCGTTGCGCCAGCTGGCCGAGCGTGCCAAGCACTAGGGTGTCGGCGTCGGCTTTTCGGTGATGCCGAGAATCTTTTCGACGTCCGGCGTGATGTCGGTTCCACCGTAACCGACAAACTCGCGCGTCACAACCAGCGAGAGCTGCTTCTGCTGCGCGACCTTCGCAGCTGCGTCTTTGACTTGCGAGACGAGCTGATTGGAGATCTGCGCGTACCGCTGCTGGAGCTGCGCGATCTGGCGCTGCTTGGCGGAGTTCGAGCCCTTGCCCGAGGCGATCGCGCGCTGATCGGCCATCAACTGGTTTTGCGCGTTCGTGTACTGCGGCCAATTATTCGTCAGCCGCTGCACGTCAACCAGACCTATGGGACCTCCCCCGCCGGCGCATCCGCTGAGGGCAGCCGCCGCCAGGGCGGCAATCAATACAAATTGTTTTTTCACTCGTGTAGACTCTCGATGTCCTTTTCGACGTCGCCGGTCAGATCGATGCCGCCCGGCGCGGCCTCGATATTCACCAAAACGACCTGCAATCCGCGCTTGGCCGCCACTGTTCCGGCGTCGCGTTTTATCTGTTCCACCATCTTATTGTAGAGATCGTCGCGCTCGCGCTGGAGTTGACCCAGCTGCGTGTGCGCCGCGCCGACCGCTGTCGCGTCGGCTCCTTGGAGTTCGGCATACCGCGCGTCCAGATCGGCTTTGGTTGCCTGGTATTGCGCGATGGTCTTCTGCGCTTCGGCTTGGAATTGCGATTTGAAGGTACGGTCGATCTGCGCGAGCTTGTCGCGAGTCGCCGCCGGCAGATTCGAGGGCACCGCCGCCGGCCGCAGCCCCTGCAGCTGCGATGCAACTTGTTGGGAGACTTCGTTGCGCCGCGTCTGCAGCTTGGCTTGCGTATCCGCGTGAATCTTCGCCGACTGCGTGGCCATCTCGCCTTGGACTTGGCTGTTGAGTTGCGCCCGGTAGGCCATCAGCGTCTTCTGATCGCGCGTGCGCTGCGCCGAAACAACGGCGGCTTCGCGCTGATCGAGCGCCGCCAACTCGTCCCGGTATTGTTTGCGGGTGGCGTCGGGCAACGCCAGACCGTTCAACTTCAGGCGCAGTTGCAGGCGCTTGTTCGCGTCCTGCTGCGAGAGTTCGAGCGAGAGTTGCGATTCGCGCTCCTGCAGCTGCGTCGCGCGCTGCGCAAACGCGCGGTCGGCCCGCGCGCTCAGTTGCGCGCCGATCGACTGCAGCGCGGCGTTGGATTGCGCGATCACGCTTTGCTGATACTGTGCGAAGTCGCTATTGGCTTGGACGGTGACTTGCTGCGCCTGCGAGGCGGAGATATTTTGCATCGCCTGCGCGCTGCCGGCGCCGTTGGTGCCCTGCCCGGCCGCGGCGAGCGCCGCCGAGATGGCTGCCTGTTCGCGCCGCGCATAGTCCTGCTGCTTCTGACGCAAGATGCCGTTGGCGCGATCCTGCGCGGCCTTCAATTCGGCGTTCAACTCTTTGGTTTGCAGCGCGATCTGCTTGCTGGTGTGCGGCACCGCGCCCGCGCCCAGCGATCGCAAGCCGAGCGCATCGATCGAATCGTCGATCTGCGAGAGCTGCGGATAGAGCGGATGCTTCTTGAGGACTTCCTCGAGGCGAACGTAGCCGATCCCGCGCACGTTCGGATCGTCGGCGCGAGGTTGCGCGCAGCCCGCCAGCGTCACGATGGCCGCTGCGAGTGCTGCAAAGACATAGTTACTTGAGCGCATTTTGGACATCGGAAGTGATGTCCGTTCCGCCGTAAATGATGTCTGCCCGGTCGATCACGAGAATCAGATGCTTCCCTTGCGCGACGCTCGCCATCGCGCTGCGCGTTTGGTCCACCAGCGGCTTCAGCGTGCGATTCTGCTCGTCGGTAAGGGATTTCTGATACGCCTGAAAGATCTGCTGCTGTTGCTGCTGATTGTTCTTGGCGGCCTGCATTTTTTGCAAGGCGCTTTGGCGCGCATCGCTGGCAAACTTCAAGAAGTTGTCGTTGGCCGCTTTGATCTTCGGCAGTTGATCGATTTGCGACTGATCGACGAATCCGATGCTCGCCGGCGGCGGTGTGCTCGCGGGCGGCACGACCGGTCCCGGGCCGTTGACGAGATCGACCACGCTCTTGGTGATGTTCTGCCCGCCATAGACGACGATGCGTTTGTCCACCACAACGGACAGGTGCAGGTTGGACGCGACTTGCGCGATCGCGGTTTGCGCGCGCGCGAAAAGCGGTCCCAGCACTTGGCGCTGCTTGTCCAGGAACTTCTGCTGGAATTCGCCTGAGATCCGCTGCTTGTCCGCGTCGTTGCGCGCCCGCTTCATCGCCGCGGCGAACTGCGGGTCGAGTTGATTCTTATACTGCAGCACTTGCGCGTTGGCGCGCTGGAACTCCGGAAGCGCTCCGACTGCGGCTTGATCCAGATAGCCGACGTCGGTGAGGTCGGCCGCCAGTGCGGCCGGAGCGGCAAGCATCACCGCCAACGCGGCTGCTGCCCACAAGAACGTTGCTTTACTCTTCATAGCTCCTAAAAGCTTTGGCCGATGCCGAAGCTGGTATGATTGCCGTTCGAACCTTTTGCAAAGTCGATCCGGATCGTGTGTAGGCCCAGTTGGGGCACGTCGAAGCGAAACCCGATGCCGATGTCGCCGCGGTAGGACCAGTTCCCGGGGTAACCGATGATTCTGTTGGTGTACGGATCCAGCAACGGCGCCGCGCCGCGCACGCGCCAGCCGCCCACGTCGCCGAAGACCGCAATGCCGAACTTCCGATCGGCGGTCAACGGTTTGCGCAGCTCGATCTGCCCGAGCATCGTATCCGTACCGTAAAAGACACTATCGTAACCGCGCAAGTTCTGATCGGAGAACGTGAAGAGCGCGCTTGGCGGAATCGCTCCGGTCGAAGCTCGCAGCTGTCCGTGCAGACCCAGCGTCGAGTCTTTGAGGATCGGGAAGAACTTCGTAGCGTCCAGGATGCCTTGCGTGAACTGGAAGTTCGACCCGATCGACGGCGTCGAAACCGTCTCGCTGAACGAGACGTTGCCGCCGCGGCGCGGATTGAAAATGTCGTCCAGCGTCGCCGCCGGAATCGTTTGAACGGAGAACGTCACCGAGTTCAGCCGGTACGGCTGTCCCGTGTTGATGTTGGCGATCGACGTCGCGGTAATGCCGAAGCTGCCGGTATTGCTGGTGAGATTGCTCAGCGGTCCGGGCGTCGGGCCGATGATGATGTTGGGCTGATTCGAGTTGAAGAAAAACGGCGCAGGCACGGTCGTGCTGTTGGTGACGTTTTCAACGTTCAGGCCGATCTGCGCGAGAATCGAGTCGGTCATCCGCCGTCCGACCTGAATCGACGCGCCGGCGGTTTTCGCCGTGCTGGTGGCGACCACGCCGGTGACTGCGGCGGAGTTGCTGCTCGGCAGCAGCGTGACCGGGATCGGTGCGTTCGGGTCGCCGTTGGCGGCGTTGCCGACCGCCGTCGTATAGACCGGATAAAAATAGGTGTAGCCGTTGGCGAAGATCGTCGCTCCGAAGCTGTACCGCTGCGACTTGGGCGTGCCGCCGACATACGGAATCGTTACCGAGGCCTGCGTGACGTAGCTGCGCGCGCCGCGTTCGAATTGGAAGCTGGCGCCGTTGCCGGTGCCGTGCAGATTATTGTCGGTGTAACCGATCGTGCCGTAGAGGCCCTGACCGGTGATGCCGCCCGAGTAGCCGGCGCCGATTGAGGCTTGCGCGGTCTTCTGCTCGGTCACGACCCAGTCCAGGACGACGCAGCCCGGATCTTTTTTCGACATCTCGTCCGGGCACTGTTTCGGATTGATGTCTACCTTTGAAAAGAACTGCGTGTTGTTCAGCCGCTCGAGGTCGCGCTGCACGCCGGCCTTGGTGACGATCATGCCCGGCTGCAACGCGAGCTGACGGCGGATCACTTGATCCTTCGTCTTCGTGTTGCCCGTGATTTGCACCAGACCCACGCGGGCGACGTAGATGTCGTACTTCACGTCGGCCGTGCCCGCTTTAGGATCGATCGACGTGGCGTCGATGCCGCCTTCGAATCCGCCGAGGATCAAGTTGAACTTGTCCTGGTAGAGCGTCTGCAGCGCTTGATAATCCTTGTCGCGCAAAGCGTCGGAGTATTCCACGCCGGGTTTTACGTTGAGCGCCGGCAGAATCAAGCTGTTGGGCAGCACCGGATCGCCGCCTATGATGACCTTATTGATCGTCAAGCCTTCCTTGATGTCCAGCGTGACGGCGCCCGTCGGCGCGTCGATGTTCAGGTTGGTGACGTGCGAGGGCAGCTGACCGGCGTACCCGATCCGGTCGTAGTAAGAATTGATCTTCAGAAAGTCTTGCCGCAGCGTGTTGGTGTTGAGCACTTGGCCGACGGACGTATCCATCAGCGCCAGCAGCGTGTCCGCCGGCACGTGCGTGTTGCCGTCAAACGTGATCTTCGTGATGACCGGGTTTTCGATCACGCGATAGGTGATCGCGATGCCGTTGGGACGCTGGCGGATCAGCGGCGCGGCTTGGTCCGAAAAATAGCCGAGCGCGAAGATGCGCTGCAGGTCGGCCTGCACGACCCTCGGATCGTAAGGCTGGCCGGGCTTGGCGGCGATCACGTTCATGATCGTCGCGGTGGGCACGTGCGCGTTACCGGAAACATCGACCGAAACAATCGTCGGCGCCGTGGCCGAGATCGCGGGGGTAGGCGTCAGCAGCGAAGCTATGGTGGCAAGTGTGAGGACGATGCCGGCACACCGGTGGAGAACGCCGCGCGCACCCCAGAGGCTCGAGGTCATCAACAATATCTTCCTTGAGAGTACGAGTGGTCCAACGCCCGAGGCGTCAGCTCCGTAACGCGTCCGCCGCTCGCGCCGTTTCGGCCCGCACCGCCTGTTCGCGGCCACCCCCGGTGGTCCTTGCCTGCGGGCGCCGGGCCGCGCTCAAAACAGGCGCTGATATAGGAACGTAAAGCCATTGGTCCCTTGCAAGGCTTGGCCGGTCGCGGCGCGCGGGTTGGTCTGTAGAATCTGCGTGCCGGATTGGAAGAGCGGCGTCGGCCCCTGTTGGATGAACATCGTGAACTGCGCCGAGGTGAAGGTGTTGGGCTGGTAGACGAAGCCGAAGGTCTGCCGGATCGGGACTCCCAGCGTCGTCCCGTACAGCGCGTAGAAGTTCTTCGCCAGCAGCCGCCGGAAGTTCACGCCGAAGTTGCCGGTGTAGTCGAGCGTCAGATTCACGTCGGAGAGTCCGAGTGTCGAGCCGAGCACGTTCTCAATCGGAGCAAGCAAGCCGCTGGCAAACTGGGCGTTGAAAATATTGAAGGCCTCCTGCCCGACCGTCAGCACGCCGTTCTCACGCTGGACGGAAAGGTTGGGCGGCAGCAAGCCGGTCGTTCCCGGCGGCGGCGCGCCCGGGAGTTGACCCGGCGCCAGGGGGACGCCCGTGTCGCTGAATTGGATCGGACCGACCAGTCCGCCCAGCGGCAGCAGCAGCGCGATGATTTGCTGCTCGTTATAGCCGGCCGGGTCCGATTGGAACGCGAGATGCGGGCTGGTTACCGGTCCGGTCACCGTGACGGTGATGTCCGCGGCGCCGGTCGGGTTGCGCTGCGAGTTCGGATCGGGGTTGGTGACGTGCGTGGTGGCAACCGCATTGATGTCCGGAATCACGCCGTTGGCCGGATCGAACGTGACGGTTCCGCTGCGCACTTTGAACGCATGATCGATGTAGGTCAACGTTCCGCCCGCCGAGTTAAACTCTCCCGAAAGCGTCGGCTGAACGAGCGTGCCGGCCAGCAGGACGGAACCTTGGCCACCGATGTCGAGCCCAAAGATACCCGGGCCTCCGCCGCGCACGCGCACGTTCTTGCCCGCCGTGATCGCCAAATGAAATCCGAGATTGAACGGCGGACCGGTATTTGCGGCTCCTGATCCGCCGCCGAATTTCAAGAAGGCCGCAAACGGCACGACGGAGTCGGTGAGCGTGGCGTCACCGGTGAGCGTCGCCAACTGTCCCGGCACGCGCGCCAGCGTGGTGTTGGAAGTAAGCGTGTACGTACCATACTGCGGTAAGTTGATCTGCGCGCGCGTCGTTTTCACCGCGATCGAATATCCGAGCGGACCGCCGTGCAAGCCGCCGCCGAAGTCGAGACGTCCCGACCCCGTCAGCGTTCCGCTGCCCGGACGCGCCTGCAGCCGGTCGAGCGTTGCGTGCGTACCGAGAAACGTCATCTGCGCGACGGTGTCGGTGATGGGTGTCGTTTCGAGATCGCTTCGATAGCTGCCGCCGCTCACCGCGAGCTGTCCGAGAATACGCGGATCGCCGACGCTGCCGGAGATGCCCATGTGTCCGTTCAGGGTGCCGCCGAGTTTGGTGTTGTTGCCCAAAAAGCCGCTGAAGGACGACAGGTCGACGCCGCTCGCCAAAAAGTCCATCGAAATCGGCGCAGCCGGCGGACCAAACGTAAACGGCTGCAGCTGAATCGGCACCGAGCCGGCGATCGCCGCACTGCCTTTTACAAAACTGAACTCCGCGTTGCGGACGACCAGATCGTTGCCGCGCAGCGCAACCTGCCCGACGAGCGACGGCATCAGGATGCCGTACGCATTGACGTTCGTGCCGGCCACTGCCGCCGAAAATGTCGGCGCCTGGAACGTTCCCCCGAGCTGCAGCGTCGTTTCCAGTTTCCCCGTGACGTCGATGTGTTTCTTGGTGGCCTGTGCAACGAGGCGCGGGAGGTCGTCCGTCGTCGCGTGCACCGTCAGATTCATCGGCGAGGTCCCCGCGAATCCGAAGCTGCCGCTGCCGGTCGCTTCCAATGCCGGCAGCGCAAACGCTAAGCGCGTCACGTCGATGCGATCACCGGTCGTGCGCACCGCGATGTCGCCATGTTCAATCGGCAACGGCCCCAGCGTTCCGTTCGTGATCGCGGCGGTTCCGGTCAGGCCCAGGTGCGGATAGGCTCCGTTCACGGCGAGCTTGCCGTCGATGCGGCCCGTTACCGGGAGATCCGAGAATCCAAATGCCGGCAGCCACGTGCCAAGATCGATATTGCTGAGCGTGCCGGCGAGATTGTAACGCGAATGGACGATCATATCGCGAAAGTCGGAGGTCTTCGCGAACGCGATGCTGCCCGCGGCGCGCAGCTCGCCGTGGCTTCCCCCAACTGCTAAGTTGCCGTGCAGGATGTCGCGCAAGCTGGTCCAGTGCGCGTTCGTGTCGCCAATCGGAAAGCGGCGATACCGCAAGTTTGCGATCCCGATATCGCCGGAGGTAAAGATCAAACCGTCGTACCGCGCAAAGGCGAGATCCAAATTACCGTGACCGGCGAGCGTATCGCCCGTATCGAAGTAGTCGTTGAAGTCGGAGAGATCGGCTTTGCGCGAATGCAAGGCAAACGCCGTCTCGCCTTTGCTGACGGTTGCGGAAAATTTCGCCCTCGTCGTCGTAAACTGCGCCGTGCCGTTGCGCACGGCGATTCCGCCGCGGCTCGCCGAGAGATCGCCCGAAGCGTCCGAGAATCCCAGACCGTTGATTTCACCGACCGGAACGCCGACCGTCCCGCCGACCGACGGATTTGTGCCCGCGCCGGCGATGTTCACGTCGGCCAGGAAGCTGCCGTCGGCGTTATAGGTGGGCACACGCATGATGTGCGCAATCTGCGCGATGTTGCCGACCGGAACTTGCGCGTGCAGATCGTACTGCGGCGCGCCCGAGCTCAAGCCCGCGACCGAGCCGGCGATGTTGGCGAACGTCGATCCGATTCCGGCGGTGCCGTTGCGTATATTCAGCGTATCGTTGACGATGCCGACCTCGGCGCTCGCCGAAAATGGCCCGTAGCCGGCGGCGGTGCCGTCGCGCAGCACCACGCCCGCGTCGATGCCGGGGATCGCTTGTCCCGGCATGATCGCACCAAACGCCAACAGCGATCCCCCGCTGATCGGAACGCCGAAACCCTTGAGCATGCCGGCGTCGAGTTGCGTCGTTGCGATCGCCATGCGCGTCGGCACGTTCGTCGGCCCGGTTGCGAACGAACCTGCGGCGACGACGCGGCCACCGGCGGCTTGCGCTTGCGCAGAGTAGACGCGCAGCACGCCGCGATCGAGCGACATCGTGCCGGAAATGCTCTGCACCGGAATACCGCGGATCGTCGCACCGTTGCCGAGCTGGGCGTTCTGCGCTTGCACGAAGATCTTGCCCTGCGCCAGCGCAATGCCCATATCGCCGTCGATCGAACCTTGCGCCGGGAAGTCTCCGATGAATGCGCGCAGGCCTTGCAGCGTTCCGGAGTAATGTCCGCGCGCGATCAGCGCCGACGGCGCAACCGATCCTTGCCCCGCAAAAGCACCCCACGGGCCATCCGCGCGAATCGAACTCATGTCGGCGTCCGCAAACGGTCCGGCGAATTGCGCGTGGATGCGGTGGAACGGAATGCCGGCGATCAGCGCCGGCGACATGTCGACGGAGCCGCCGATCACGGTGTTCGCCGCGGATCCCGTTCCGGCAATATTTGCCTGCTCGATGTGCGCGTCGATCGGCGGCAATTCCGGAATGTTGACGCCCGGCAATCCGACCGGCGACGGCTGAATCAGCCGGACGTTCTCCGCCGACGCCCAAAAAGCGCTGTTGCCGTGAGGCCGATCCAAATCGAACGCCGCGACGACGGTGCCGCCGCTCGGCGTGCGCAACGCGATCGGGCCGAACGATCCGACGCCGTATTGGTCGATGTTGTAGAATCCGTTGATGTCGTCGGGATGCGTGACCGAGACGACGTAGCCGCGGGCGCGAACCTTGAGGTCCACTCCGTTGAGCAGCGCTTCGGTGTTGATCGGCTGCTCCGCAATCAACGCGCCGACATACGGAATGCGGCTCGACGGGCCGAACGCGTGCAGAATCAGAGTTGAGGTCACGTGCTCGCCGAGCTGCATCGTGCCTTGCACGTGTAGGCTCATGCCGCTGTATTCGCCGTGAAACGGTAGGATCACGAGATCGCTTCCGTAGAGCGAAACCATGCCGCGCGGTTTGTCGATAGGCACGGCTTGGTAGTTGAAACGCTTTCCATCGAAGCCGATCCACAGCAGCGGGTTGTCGATATTTCCTTCGACCAGCGCGTGGATACGCAGACCGCCGTAGACCGGCAAGTCCTTGGCGAAAGTGGCGATCTCTTTGAGGTAGCGCAAGTCGCCGCGTCCTTCAAAGCCCAGCCGGAACTGCGGACGCACGAAATTGAAGATGCCGCCCGCGATCGCGATCGGAATGTGTCCGACGATCGCAGACATCTTGTGCGCCGCAAAACCGCCGTCGAAGATGTTGATCGGGCCGTTGAGCTGGCGGATCGGCGAGGCGAGCCCGCGCACTTCCATCGATCCCTTGGCCATGTAGCCTGATCCGATCATGTGATAGGCCGTCGTCTCGTTCGGCTTGACGTCGAATGCGTACATGCGCACGTCCATGCCGTTCACCACGCCGCCCAGAATGCGCGCCGCCGGCGAATCGATGAAGTAGTTGCCGATCGTCCGGATCGGAATCGCCCGCACCTGGACGTGATGAACCGCATACCCTTTGATGTAATCGATCGTGCCGACGGCGCGGAACGGCTTCGGTCCCGCGTCTTCCAGATCGCCTGTCGCCACATAGTGCGTGCGTTTGATCGTGCTGAGCGCCAAGTCGACGTTGATGTGATCGACGCGCTGAAAACGGCTTTCCTTATAATAGCGGTATTGATCGATGAGCGACGCGCGCCCGTCGCGGATGCGCACGGTCATTTGCATCGGCACTGCGAAGGGGTGCGGGCGGTGGGCCGGCCCCGCGGCCGCGCTTGGCGGCAGCGCGATGTTGTACGTTCCGTTTTGATAGTGGACCAGCGTGATGTATGGGCGGGCGATCGTTATGGCGAGCAATCCAAAGCGGTGCTGGCTTCCCGGCAGCAGCTCGCGCAGATCGTAGGAGACGTCGATGCGGTCCGCATCCAAGACGGCTTGGCCATTGCGTGAAATATGCACACCGACGAATGCGGCGTGGCCGCCGCCGTAGCGCAGCTCGCGCATGTCGATGTGATAGCCCGTCGCAATGCCGGAAATCGCGACAACCGCGACGCGGGTCACGGTGTTGTGGAAAATGGCGACCACCGCAATTGCCGCGAGCGCGAGCGCCGCGGCTGCGGCCCAGATCCCCTTGCGCAAAAGGTCCCTCCGCGGCCAGTTATACCCCTAACGTTGGAGGAAGCCCCTCACGTCGCACTACCTGTCATCCTGAGCCAGTCGAAGGGCCTAAAGGTCTAGGTTCTTGACGCCTTTTGCGAATTCGAAGATGTATTGCTTGCGCGCTTCGACTTTGTCGCCCATCAGATCGGTGAATATCTGCTCGGCTTCGATCGCGTCTTCGACAGTGATCTGCTTGAGCCGCCGGTTGCCGACCTCCATGGTCGTTTCGGCCAGCTGATCGGCGTCCATTTCGCCCAAGCCCTTGTACTGCTGAATTTGGAAGTCTTTGCCGTCTTCGCCGACTAGTGACTGCAGCTCGGTGTCGCTGTACGCGTAGTGCTGTTTGCCTTTGCCTTTGCGCACGCCGTACAGCGGCGGCTGCGCGATGTACACGAAACCGTCCATAACGAGCTGGTTCATTTGGCGATAAAAGAACGTGAGCAGCAGCGTGCGGATGTGCGAGCCGTCAACGTCGGCATCCGTCATGATGATGATTTTGTGATACCGCAACTTCGCGAGATCGAACTCGTCGCCGAAGCCGGTGCCGAGCGCCGTGATCATCGTACGGATCTCTTCGTTTGAAAGAACTTTGTCGAGCCGGGCTTTTTCGACGTTGAGAATTTTGCCGCGCAGCGGCAGAATCGCCTGACTGTTCGGATCGCGTCCGCCCTTGGCAGTTCCGCCGGCCGAATCTCCCTCGACCAAAAAGAGTTCGCTTTCGGCGGGATTCGTGTTCTTGCAGTCAACGAGTTTGCCGGGAAGTCCCGAACCTTCGAGCGCATTCTTGCGGCGCGACAGGTCGCGCGCTTTTTTAGCGGCCTCGCGCGCGCGTTGCGCCTGCATGCATTTTTCCAAGATGATGCGCGCCAACTTGGGATTCTCTTCGAAGAAGAAATCGAGGCGCTCGTTGACCAGCGCGTAGACGATGTTGCGAACCTTTGCGTTGCCGAGCTTCGTTTTGGTCTGGCCCTCGAACTGCGGATCCTGTAACTTGACCGAGACGACGGCCGTCAGGCCTTCCATCACGTCGTCGGTGGAAAGCGAGCTGTCGGACTCTTTCAGCGCGCCGCGTTTCTTCGCGTAGCCGTTGACCGCATTGCTGATCGCCGTTCGAAAGCCGGTCAAGTGCATGCCGCCTTCGATCGTGTTGATGTTGTTCGCGTACGAGTAGATGAGCTCGGTGTACGTGTCGGTCCACTGCATCGCGACTTCGACGTCAACGCCGTCGCGTTCGTGGTGCGTGGAGATGATCGGATGCAGCGGATCCTTTTTCTCGTTCAGCCACTGCACGAACGAGACGATGCCGCCGTCGAATTTAAAGGTCCGTTCGCGCAGCTGCTCTGCGCGCTCATCGCGCAGCGTGATCGCGACCTCGCGGTTCAAGAAGGCGAGTTCGCGCAGGCGCTTCGTCAGCACATCCCAATGAAATTCCGTGACCTCGAACATCTCGCGGTCCGGTTTAAACCACTGATACGTCCCGGTGCCCTCGGCCGGGCCGAGCTTCTTCAGCTTCTGCGTAGTGATGCCGCGCTTGAACCGCATCTCCCACGTCTTACCGTCGCGCTTCACGCGCGTGATCATCTCTTCGGAGAGCGCATTCACCACCGAGATGCCGACGCCGTGCAATCCGCCCGCGACTTTGTAGCCGCCCTTGCCGAATTTTCCGCCGGCGTGCAGCATCGTCATGACTACTTCCACCGCCGGCATCTTCTCGTCGGCGTGAATGTCGATGGGAATGCCGCGGCCGTCGTCCTCGACCGAGCACGATCCGTCTTTGTACAGCGTAACCGTTATGTTTTTGGCAAACCCCGCGAGCGCTTCGTCGACCGCGTTGTCGACCGCCTCATAGACGAGCTGATGCAAACCGCGCTCGGCGGTGTTGCCGATGTACATTCCGGGGCGCTTGCGAACGGCTTCGAGGCCCTTGAGGACCTCGATCTGTTCGCTTCCATATTCTCCGTTACTCAATACTGTTTCCGTAAAAGACGTTGTATAAATCGTCGCCGAGGAGATCGCGCACGACCGCCGGTGCGATCAGTTCCGGATCGAGGCCGGTCTTGAGCAGCACGTACGAACTGGCGACGTCGCGTTCGTGCGAGCTCACGCGCTTGCGGCCGGAACGGCGCAGTTGCGTCAGTGCATCCCACCACCGGGCCAACAGCTTGCCGCGCACCTGCTCGTATTCGCTTCGCGAGAGATTCTCGACGTGCTCGGCGATACCCGAATAGCCCAGAAAAGGCACTTCGAACAGCAATCGCGCGATGGTGGCCGAGCGTTCCGCGCCGCGCACATTCGTGCAAGCCGTGCAAAACTGCCCAGTAGTTGGAACGATCCGTATGCCGCAACGGTTGCACTCTTTCCAGCCCGCGCCCGCTTTGGCCCGCTGCGCGCGCGCTACATCTTCACGAAAAAGCGCGACGGCCGATTCGAGCGTCGGCGATTTTGCGCGCCGCTCGACGTTCTTGCGCGCGGTCGTCTTGCGGCCTGCCGGCGCGCCTGTGCGATCTGTAATCCGCCCCACGCGAAAACGCACGCGTTCCAGCGCAACGCCGGTCGCATCGCGGACCGCATCGACGATGCGCTCGCTCAAGAACGACAGCTGCTGGCTCCACGCGCTCGAGCGGGTCACGACCAAGAGCACGCCGCCGGTCAACTCTGAAGGCCGGGAATTTGCCGCAATCTCCTCACCTACGATCGTTGCCCACTGCGCGCGCAGATGGGACAGGGGATCGTCCTTGATGACCTCGGCCGGCTGCCACGTGGAAAGCACGGATCGTAGCGCCCGCATCAGATCCG
Organism: Candidatus Rubrimentiphilum sp.; assembly: GCA_035710515.1. Taxonomy (NCBI): domain Bacteria; kingdom Bacillati; phylum Vulcanimicrobiota; class Vulcanimicrobiia; order Vulcanimicrobiales; family Vulcanimicrobiaceae; genus Candidatus Rubrimentiphilum; species Candidatus Rubrimentiphilum sp. Next base: position 443,292 of record DASTDE010000004.1, read on the forward strand.
CCTCGTCCGCACGTTCGCGTCTTCGATCTCATAGAGCGTTCCGGCCGGCAGCGCATCGGGCAATTGGGTGGCCGTGATGAACGCCTGCTCGAACCCGCCAACGCCGTCGAGGAACGCGCGGGCGCGCTGCGCGTCCAGCTCGGAGAGGACGTCGTCCAAGAGCAAAAGCGGGGCCTCGCCCGAGCGTTCGTGCATGACGGTATATTCGGCGACCTTGACCGCAAGTACCGCCGTGCGCTGCTGGCCTTGCGACCCAAATGCGGCCAGCGAACGGCCGTCGAGATTCAGGCCCAAATCGTCGCGATGCGGCCCAACGAGCGGGATGCCGCGCTGACGTTCTTGCTCCGCGCTCGCGCGTAAACGCTCGGAAAACGCGGCCGCGATCGAGTCTTCGGTTTCAGCTTCGAATGGAACGTTCGGCCGGTAGCTCAACTCCAAGCGCTCCTGCTCTTGGCTCCACTGCGAGTGGACGTGAGCGGCGGCAACTCCCAGCGCTCGAATAAAATGGTTGCGCGCGATCATCAGCGCGGTGCCCGTCGTAACGAGCGCTTCGTTATAGATTTTTATGAGGTCCTCGTCGGGCTTCGCTTCGCCGCGCAAGAGCGACCCTTTGTTCGTGAGCGCCTTTTGGTAGGCCGCGAGGTCCCGATAGTATTGCTTCTGATCTTGCGCCAACGCGCCGTTCAGGAATGACCGGCGCACTGAGGGTGGTCCGTCGACGAGATGGAGATCCGCCGGCACGAAACTCACCACGCGCAGGCTTCCGAGAAACGTTGCGTAGCGGACGTTTCGGCCGTTCACCGTGTAGAGTTTGCGCGAACCGCGTTCGGTCGCGGTCAGCGTGCAGCCCAATCGAATCACGCCCGCGCGTACCTGTGCCGTGCCGGAGATTGTGGCGAGCTCAAAACCATCGCGAATGAGATCGCGTTCGCGACTGGTTCGAAACGATTTTCCGGTTCCGAGCAACGAGATCGCTTCGAGCAGATTGCTCTTGCCCTGAGCGTTGCTTCCGACGAAGACGTTCAGCCCCGGCGCCGGCGCGAGCTCGAGGTGCGCGTAATTACGCACATTCGAGAGGGTTAGACTATCGAGTCTAATAGTCGGCTTGCTGCGTCGCCGGCTTTTGACGCAGAAAATCCGAGACGGTCAACGTCGTGGCGATCGGCGTGAACGGCCTCGGCGCTTGCGTGAAATCAAACATGTCATCAAAGGCGTCGGCGCGCACGTCCGCGGTATACGTCTCGATCGGCGAGAGCCCGAACGTTTTTTCGATAAAGTGCAAACTGCTGGCGACTTCGTGCTGCACGTGCGAGACGTAACCACGCTTGGTGTACGGCGACACGATGATCAGCGGCGTGCGAATGCCGAGTCCCTCGTACGCGCCGGTGCGCGGGTCGGCGTACTGCGGCGGCACGACGTGATCGAACCAGCCGCCCCAATCGTCGTACATAATGACGATCGCGGTCGAATTCCAGTACTTGCTCTTGCCCACCGCGTTAACGATGTTGGCCACCCACTGCGGCCCGGTCGTGCTCAGCGATCCGGCGTGATCGGAATTCAAGAACGACGGCATAACCCACGTGACTTGCGCCAGATTGCCATTTTGGATATCGGTGAAGAACGAACTCTCGGGTGATTTGACGTTGCGCACCCAATCGGCGCCGAACCGTACCGGATAGATGACGTCGAACGCGGACCAGATGTCGCCCAGGTTCAACCCGATCGTCGGCGAGTAGAATGCCCACGAAATGCCGCGTGCGTCGAGCTGCGTCGCGATCGTGTTGTACGAAAAACACGGGAACGGGCCGGGCAACTCGAGTCCGAACGCTTGCGGAAACGTTGCGTAACTGGGCTGTGGATTTACGATTGACAGCTGCGCCGTGATTGTCGGCTGGCCAAGAGTCGAAGCGGGTGCATCGCATCCCCATGTCTGGTTGAAGTCGCTCGGGATTTCGGCGACGTGGCCGGACTGGCCGGCGATCATGTACTGATGCGAAACGTAGCTCGGGCCGTTGTTCGAGGGAAAGAAATTGTCGCCGATCGCGTATTGCGCGGCCATATCCCAGAACGGCTGCACTTCACTTTGCGGAACGAACGAATACGCTAGCGGTCTCGTGGTGCCGGGCGCGAGATGCGTGCCGAGTACCCAGCACGTCGGATCGTTGAACGGATCGTGCGACGGGCACGCGCACGGATCGCTGATCGTACAGAATCCGAAAATCTCCCTATCGAATCCGTTCATGTTTCCGCCCGCGTAATTTTCCAGAAATTGCAGGCGCAAGTGATTGATGTCGACGGGATTCGCGAGGGTAACCGGTTGGAGCGTCCACCGGTTGCCGTGAGAGTCGAAGCCAAAGTTCTGCGTGTTGGCGCCGGGATAGCCTTGAAACAATCCGTCGAACGTGCGGTTTTCTTGCATTACGACGACGATGTGCTGGATCTGCCCAACCGCCGCCGGAGAATTGCTCGGACCAACGACCGGTGCGTTGACTGGCGTGCCGCCGCCGCATGCCGAGAGCGTTATGGCCGCGGTGGCCATAACCAAGGACAAAAACCGGCGCAAGATTATTGCCGCAACGGCATCAAAACGTAAAGTTGCTGCGCGCCCTCCACCGGCTCGACCGGCTTGATGGCTGCCGGCGAAAGCGGCCCGAGGAACTCCATGACGGTCTGCGCGCTCTCGATGTGATTCAAAATTTCTACGAGATACCGCGCGTTGAACGCAATCGTCAAATCTTCGCCTTGCTGCTCGACCTCGAGCTCTTCGTACGCATTGCCTGAAACGTCCGAACTGGCCGTGACGATCAGCGTTTGATTATTCACCGCGAGCTTTACCATGCTTGCGCGATCGCCGGCGACCAACTCGGCGCGGCGCAGCGCGGCGATGAGCGTCGCCGTGCTGACCGTCAGCGAGCGATCGAATTTGGCCGGAATCACTTGGCCGTAGTTCGGATACTGCCCGTCTACCAAGCGCACGATAATCGAGGTATCGCCGGCCGCAAACATGAGCTGGTTGTTTTGCGCGCCGAGCGCGGTAACGTCGACGAATTCCGCGGTACCGAGGTTACGTGCAGCTTCGCTCAGCGCACGCGACGGCACGATATATTTTTCGCTGCCGGAGATGCCGCTCTCGAGCGACGTTTGAAACTTCGCCAAGCGATAGCCGTCGGTCGCGACCATCGTGATCGAATCGCCTTCGACTTCTAGCAGTGTACCCATCAGCACCGCGCCGCGCGCCTCTTCGCTCGAGGCCGCAAAGATTGTCGAGTTCACTCCGTCGCGGAAGCGTTTTGCCGAGATGCGGAAATGCTGTCCCTTTTGCGCGCTCGGAAGCGGCGGATACTCTTCGGCCGGCAGCGCGTGGAAATCATAACTGCTTCGCTCGTATTTCACGCTGGCGCGGGTCGGCGTACCGGTCAGTTCCATGAGCCCAGCCTGCAGATTGCCCAAATAGCTGCTGAACAGTTTGGCAGGCACGGTGACGCTGCCCGACTCGCTGATCTCCGCCGGGAACGCGTGCTCGAGCGTTACTTCCAAGTCGGTTGCCCGTACCGAAATCTTACCGTCATCCGCGCTGAGCAGCACGTTCGAGAGAATCGGAACGGTGGTATGCGCGTTGACGACTTTGCTGGCGGCACCGACTGCGCCGGAGATGTCTTTGGTGTTACAGGTGAACTTCATTCCACACTCATCGCTGGCTCTGGGTCACTCTTTATTATAAAAAGATCTAATAGTACTAGTAGTAAGGCGGTGCATTCTGCGAAGAACCGCCGATTTGCTTGCCACGATGCGGGTTTGTGCCCCGCATAACCTGTGCAAGACCCCGGGGAGTTCTTACACATCTGCACCGTCCGCCGCCCCCGAGCAGTTATCCACGCCTTCGAAGCCGCCCTGTGTACCGAAGCGTGTATTAGATGTAGAAACGCTAATCGGTCTGACAGAGCGCCACCAGCGAGCGGATCTTGTTCCGGTACGCTTCGTCGCGCTGCATTTGGTCCTTGACCTTGTCCCGGGCGTACATCACGGTCGTGTGATCCTTCTTATTGAACTCGCGCGCGATGTGCGGCAGGGACGAATCGGTCAGCTCCGTGCAGACGAACATGGCGATCTGGCGAGGCCCGGCCACGCGCTGGTCGCGGCGGTGGTTGTCCATCTCTTTAATGGTCAGGCCGTGGGCCTTGGCGATCTTGTCCTTGATGGTGTCGATCGTCACGCGGCGCAGCGGCATCTGGGCCACGGCGTTCTTGAGCACTTCGGCGGCGAGATCGACCGTAATCGTGGACTTGGTCAGCGACGAGAACGCGACGACGCGAATCAGCGCGCCTTCCAGCTCGCGGATGTTCGATGGGATGACCTTGGCAATGTACGACGTCACTTCGTCGGGCACCGGAATCTTCTCCGACTCCGCCTTCTTGCGCAGAATGGCTTCGCGCGTCTCCAGATCGGGCGGCTGGATGTCGGTGAGCAAGCCCCACTCGAAACGCGAGCGCAGCCGGTTCTCCAGCGTTTGAATCTCTTTGGGCGGCCGGTCGCTCGAGATGACCAGTTGCCGGCCCGACTCGTGCAGCGCGTTGAAGGTGTGGAAGAACTCTTCTTGCGTTCCTTCCTTGCCTTCCAAGAATTGGATGTCGTCGATCAGCAAGACGTCAACCAAGCGATACTTGTTGCGAAACTCCAGCGTCTTGTTGTTTTGCACCGCGATGATGAATTCGTTGGTGAATTTTTCGCTCGACACGTACACGACGTTCGCATCGGGAATGTCTTGCAACACGCGGTGACCGATTGCGTGCATCAAGTGCGTCTTGCCGAGACCGACGCCGCCGTACAAAAAAAGCGGATTGTACGCGCGCGCCGGCGCCGCCGCAACCGCTTGCGAAGCCGCGTGCGCGAACCGGTTGGAATTGCCGATGACGAACTCTTCGAAGGTGTACCGCGAGTTCAAATTGCCCGGCCGGAACTCGGTTTGCAGGCGCGCGGGGCCAGTCTGGACGGCCGTTTCGCCCTCCTGGGCCGGCGTTTCGCCGGCTTGCTCCACTACGACGAACTGCAGGTCGAACGCGGTGCCGAACGTGTCGGCCAAGGCTTCGACGATCTGCGCTTTTAAGCGATTTTCCACCCAGTCGCGGGCGAAGTTGTTCTGCACCGCCAGCAGCAGCTCGTTACCGTTTAAGGAAACCAGGCGCAGCGGCTTGATCCACATCTCGTAGATCGGTTTGGAGAAACGTCGTTCTAGCGCTGTAAGTGCGGATTGCCAGAGTTCATTCGAAATATCCGAGGTTCCAACCGCAAGCGCCATCCTGTTTCCGTCCCGTCGTCATCTAGTTCAGAACCTCATCGGCGACAAAAGTCGGTCGACGCAGTCCCTTCTTGGAGGCGCATGGGTTGGCGCTATCGGGGGCGTATCCTGCGGTAAATTAAGAGATTCTTATCCACTTATCCACAGGTGTAGAACCCTCCATTTTTCGGCTCAAAACCCGCACAATCCACCGTTACAAGCGAGCTCTTGACAAGCGCAAAAAGCGCCGTCACACGGGCCTTTTAGGGGCAAGTCGGGCAAGCGGCGCAGCACTGCTTTCCACAGCGTTCTCCACACGTGTGGAGAGCCGTCATTAAGCAAACTTGGCTTGACGCTGCGAGCATGCTGGTCCTATACTAGGTGGCTGTGTCCTGCGGGTGCATCCGCGGCACGCTCCCAGGAGTAGGATCCACGTATGAAGCGGACCTTCCAACCGCATAACCGCCGGCGCAAGCGCGTGCACGGCTTCCGTGAACGGATGTCGACCAAGAACGGCCGGCGCGTTATTGCTGCCCGCCGCAAGAGGGGCCGCAAGCGCCTGAGCGTCTGATGCGACGCTTTGCCAGCCTGCGGCGCCGGGCGGAGTTTGCCCGCCTGCGGCAGCGCGGCCGGCGAACCGCCACCCCGAACCTTACGATCTATCGAAGCCAGGGCTCGCCTGAAGGCGAACGACCCCTGGTGGGCATTACTGTGTCGACCTCGGTCGGAAAAGCCGTCCTTCGTAATAAGGTGAGGCGCCGGATCGCCGCCGCCGTGCACGAGCTGATTCCGGCGGACCCGCAGCTGCGGGTGTTGATCGTCGCCCGGCCATCGACGGCGGTGGCGTCGTATTCCGACCTTCACACCGAACTGGCTCGCGCGCTCGCATGATCCGCACGCCGTTGATTCTTCTGCTGCGGGCCTACAAAGGCGTTGTCTCGCCGTTTCTTCCGCCGGCCTGCCGCTTCTATCCGAGCTGTTCGGAATATGCCGCGCAAGCATTCGAGAAACACGGCGTTTTGCGCGGCGGTATCATGTCCGCGAAACGGATCGCGCGTTGTCACCCGTGGCATCCCGGCGGTTTCGACCCCGTAGCTGAAAGGTAACCCTTGCACTTTATTCTGGCCACCAACTGGTTTCTCGACCCGATCGTCGGCGGCATCACGGCGATCCTCGATGCGATCAATTCGGTCGTGCACAGCCGCGGTTGGAGTTTGGTCATCTTCGCGCTCGCCTTCAAATTGATCTCGTGGCCGCTGAACACCAAGCAGTTCATGGCCATGATCAAGATGCAGAAGCTGGGCCCGCAGATCAAAGCGCTCCAGGCGCGTTACGGCAAAAAAGATCCGCAGCAGTTACAAAAAGAGACCATGGAGCTGTACCGCAAGCACGGCGCCAACCCGCTGGCGGGCTGTTGGCCGATGCTGGTCCAGTATCCGATCATTATCAGCGTGTACTACGCGGTGTGGTCGCATCAAAAGCTCTACGAGAACGAACACTGGCTCTGGGTCGGCGCGCCGTTCACGCAACACGTGTCGCCGTTGCTCTGGAAGGCCTACCTGTTCGCGCCGAACTTGGCGTCGGCCGACATCGTCTTGCTGCTGCTTTACGCGATATCGATGTACTTCTACTCACGCTATGCCACCATGCCGTCCACCGATCCGCAGCAAGCGCAGACGCAAAAACTCATGGCGATCTTCTCGCCGCTGATGCTCGGGTTCTTGGGCTTGCGGTACAACTGGCCGTCAGCCATGGTGCTGTACTGGTTCTCCTACAACTTGTTCACGATGGGCCAGCAATTTTATCTGCTGGGTAAATATCATCAGCCGCTCTCGGCTCTCGACGACTTCCACCCGATCACCGACGTGCCGGATGCGCAGCCCAAAGCGTTGGCGAAACCGAACGGTGAAGTCGGCCAGCAGCAGCAGCGCGGCTCCCGCAGAAACAGAAAGAAAAAGAGAGGCGCAAGAAGGTAGCTATGTTCGAAGACGACATCGAGCCCGAAGACCAGCAGCCCGGCGGCGGGCGCCGGAATGGAACGCGGCGCACCGCTGCGCGGCCTCCGCGTAAGCGCGTCAAAGCGGAGATGCCCGACGCGGCCAAGCCGGCGCGCGATCTGCTCGAAGAGATCTTAGGAAAGATGGGCGTGCCTCACGCCGAGATCGAGTATCTGTCGCGGCCCGAAGGCGAGTACTTCGAAGTGACCGGTCCCGACTTGGCGATGCTGATCGGGCGCCACGGCAATACGCTCGAAGCGCTCAACTTGGTCTTCAATAACATTCTGAACGCCGGCGTGAAGACCAACCGCAAATACTACACGATCGACGCGGAAGGCTATCGCGCCCGCCGCGCCGACCAGTTGAAGAGTCTCGCGCTGATGACGCTCGAACGCTGCATCCGCGAGAAATCGCCGCAGAAGCTCGAGCCGATGTTGCCCTCCGAGCGAAAGATCGTGCACCTTGCGCTGGCGGACAACTCTTATGTGCGCACCGAATCCGAAGGCGTGGAACCGGAACGCCGCGTCGTAATTTTCCCCAAATAGACACCATTTGTGCGATCGCGACGCCGCCCGGCGTGGGCGCGATCGCGATCGTGCGCGTGAGCGGTCCGCAGGCGCGCGCCTTGGCAGCGCGCCTTTTTCGTTCACGCGGCGACCTGCAGCCGCACGTCGCTACCTACGGCACCGTTGTGGATGAAAACGGCGCAACGCTCGACCGCGGCGTTGCGATCTTGGCGATCGCGCCGCACAGTTACACGGGCGAAGATACGCTGGAACTGCAGATTCACGGATCGCCGATCGTCGCGCGCGAGCTCGTGCGCGCGCTGCTGGCGTGCGGCGCGCGCTACGCCACGGCCGGCGAGTTCAGCCGGCGCGCACTGCTCAACGGCAAGATGGATGCGCAAGAAGCTAGCGCGGTCGCGGATCTGATCGCGGCTGAATCGCGATCGGCCGCGCGCGCGGCCGCTGCCAACTTGGGCGGGGGCGTTGCCCGCGAAGTGCGTGCGTTGCGCGCGCGCGTTTCGGAAATACTCGAAGAACTTGCGGCGGCAATCGATTTTCCCGATGAAGTCGCCGACCCGGATCCGGTGAAGCTGCGCGCCGCGCTCGACGAGATTAGCAAAGCGCTGCGCGGGCTGCAGCGTGAGGGTGAAGCCGGGCGCTTGATCCGCGAAGGCCTGGGCGTCGCGATCGTCGGTCCGCCCAACGCCGGCAAGTCGTCGCTGCTGAACGCGCTGCTCGGCGAAGAACGAGCCCTCGTTTCGGAGATTGCGGGAACCACGCGCGACACGATCGAGGAATCGATCGCGGTGGACGGCGTGCAAGTGCGCTTGATCGATACGGCCGGCATCCGCGAGCACGCCGATCGTCTCGAGTCGGCCGGCATGGAACGGACGCGCCGCGCGCTCGCTGACGCGCAGCTCGCGATCGTCGTTCTGGACGGATCGCAGCCGCTCGACTCCGAGGCACGCGGAATTCTCGCTCAAACCGAGGACCGGCCACGCGTCGTCTTCTGCAACAAGGCCGACCTCGGCGATGCCGGCGCGCGTGAACTCGACGGCCGGGCGGACGTCATCGGGTCCGTGTACGAGCACTCGACACTGGAGGCGCTGCGCCACGCGGTCTCGCGAGCCGGTTGGGGCGGCGATCTGCCGGACCTGGAGCGCCCGCACTTAGCTGCGCTCTTCGAACTCGACGCCGTGGCCGAGGCGCTCGAGGCGTGCGAGCGCGCGAGTGAGACGCTCGAGCGCGGCGACCCGCCGGACCTGATCGCCGGCGAACTTCAGCGCGCCTTCGCGGCGCTCGGTCATCTCTCGGGCGATGCCGCCAGTGAAGAGCTATTGACGCAAATATTCGCTCGCTTCTGTATCGGGAAATAGCAAGCGGGCGGCGAAGGCCGCTTGCATGGTTGATGTACTTTCGCGTAACTGGTGGACGTTCTTAATCCGTGGCATCGCGTCGGTGATATTCGGAATTCTGGCGCTGGCGATGCCGGGGATCGCGCTGGTCGTGCTCGTGCTGCTCTTCGGGGCCTACGCATTCGTCGATGGCGTCTTTGCGCTGGTCGGCGCGGTGCGTGCCGCGGAAGCGAAGGACCGCTGGGCGCACCTGCTCTTCGTCGGCATCTTCGGGATCCTGGTCGGCGTGATCACATTCTTCTACTGGCAGATCACGGCGTTCGCGCTGCTTTATCTCATCGCGGCGTGGGCCATCGTCACGGGCATTCTGGAGCTGGTCGGCGCGTTCGAGCTGCGGCGTTTCATGGCGGACGAGTTCTGGTGGTTGCTGGCCGGTTTGGCGTCGATTGCCTTCGGCGTGCTACTGATCTGGCGGCCGGGCAGCGGAGCGCTGGCGGTTGTCTGGACCATCGGGATCTATGCGATCCTGTTCGGCGGTTTCCTGATCGGGCTGTCGTTCCGGTTGCGCAATCGCCTTCCGCACGGCGCGGGATAACGGACTGACCTAAAGCCCGGACCGTCTGCTACAATAGCGGGCGGTCATGTCAGACGCGTTTCATTCGGACGATGCCGGCGTCATTATCGTCGGCGGCGGCCACGCGGGCGTGGAAGCCGCGCTTGCTTCCGCGCGTTTGGGCGTTTCAACGCTGCTCCTGACGGGGGATCCCGATCGCATCTGCACGCTGCCGTGTAATCCGTCGATCGGCGGGAGCGCCAAAGGCCAACTGGTGCGCGAAATCGACGCGCTGGGCGGCGAGATGGGGCGCATCATCGACCAATGCTCGGTGCATGCGCGTTTCCTGAACGAATCGAAAGGCCCGGCCGTGCGCGCATTGCGTGCACAGGCCGATAAACCCGCGTACGCGCGTCTGGCGATCGAAACGTTGCGCGCGCAGCCGAATCTGCGCATCGAACGCGCGATGGTTGAGTCGTTGATCGCGAGCGCCGGCGAAATTCGCGGCGTTGCATGCGCCGATGGATCGCGTTATTCTGCGCGGCGCGTTGTGCTAGCCACCGGCACGTTTCTTGGCGGCAAATCTTTTCGCGGTGACGTCGTGCAAGCCGAAGGCCGTTTCGGCGAACCGCCGGCGATTGGATTGGCGCACTCGCTGCGCGAGGTCGGCTTTCCGACGCAGCGCTTAAAGACCGGCACGCCGCCCCGGATCGATCGCAATAGCGTGAACGTCGATGCCATGCAAATGCAGGCCGCAAGCCCGATTCCATTGATGTTTTCGTACAATAGCGAGGTGCGCTTTGCCGGTCCGCAGCTGCCGTGCTATATCACGGAAACGAATGAGCGAACGCATCAACTCGTGCGCGACAATCTGCATCTTTCGCCGCTGTACGGACTCGATTTAATCAAAGGAATCGGCCCGCGATATTGTCCATCGATCGAAGACAAGGTTGTGAAGTTCGCGCACAATCCGACGCATCAAATCTTTATCGAACCCGAAGGCTGGAACGAACCGACGTGGTACGTCGGCGGGTTTTCGACGTCGCTGCCTGCCGAAGTGCAGCTCGCGATGTTGCGTACGATGCCCGGGCTGGAAGACTGCAAGATGTTGCGCGCCGGTTATGCGGTCGAGTACGACATGGTTCCGCCGACCGAGTTGCGCGACACGCTCGAAACGCGCCGTTTGACCGGTCTGTATCATTGTGGGCAGCTGAACGGCACGTCCGGGTACGAAGAAGCTGCCGCGCAAGGGCTTATTGCGGGCATAAACGCGGCGCGCGCCGCGCAAGGCCGCGATCAGTTGCGCTTGGCGCGCAGCCAAGCGTACATCGGCGTGCTCGTTGACGACCTCGTGACCAAGGGCGTCGACGAACCGTACCGCATGCTCACGTCGCGCGCGGAGCATCGCATCGTGCTGCGCCACGATAACGCGGATCTGCGGCTAACGCCGGTCGGGCGCGAGCTCGGACTCGTTAACGACGCAGATTGGGCGCGCTTCGAACGGCGCCGCGATGCGCTGGCCCAAGCGCGCCGGCTCTCAGATTCCACGCGCATCGGCGTATCTACAATCTCGGATCTTCTGCGGCGCCCGGCCATTCAGTTCGGCGACGTCGCGTCGACTTTGGCGGAGGTCGAGCCGGCCATCGGCGAGCGGCTGGCCATCGAAGTAAAATGCGAAGGCTACGTGCGGCGCCAGGAGATCGCGATCGAAAAAGCCGCCCGGACCGAAGGCGCTGCCATGCCGGACGAGATCGATTACGCCGCGATCGTCGCGCTGTCGCGCGAGGCCCGCGAGAAGCTGACCGCGCAGCGTCCCGCCACGCTCGGTGCCGCGTCACGGGTTCCCGGCGTGACCCCGGCCGATATAGCAATCCTCAGCCTCTACGCCAACGGCGCCACGCTCGCTCCGGCGTGAGCCCGGAAACTGAACGCGCCGAGGCTTTGCTAGCCGCCGGCGGTGCATCGCCTGAACACGTACCGCGGCTCGCCCAGTACGCGGCTCTGGTCCTGGACGCGAATCGAAAATTCAATCTGACCGGCGCGCGCACGATCGACGAGTTCGTGCCGCATATCCTCGATAGTCTGACCGTCGTTCCGTATATTCGCACGCCCTATGTGGACGTCGGTAGCGGCGGCGGACTGCCCGGAATACCGGTAGCGATCGTTACGGGCGCGCGCACGCTGCTAGTCGAGGCGACTGCCAAAAAAGCCGCTTTCCTTCGCGAGGCGATCTCCGCCCTCGGGATCGACGCGGAGGTTGCCACCGCGCGAGCGGAGGACGCTGGCCGCAAACCCGAGCTTCGCCAGCAGTTCGTGACCGCGACTGCCCGTGCCGTCGCTACCGCTCCGACGGCCTTGGAACTCACGGCCCCGCTGCTGGCGGTGGGCGGCGTCGCAATACTCCAGCGAGGATCCATGGACGTGACCGAGCGGACGGCGCTGGAAGGGGCCGCGCTGATGCTGGGCTGCGTGGTTGATGCCGAAGTGGCCCTGGAGGGAGAGCGGCGCCTGATCCTCGTCCGGAAGACCTCGGCGACCCCCGAGCGGTTCCCCCGGCGGGCGGGCATTCCGGAAAAGCGACCCCTCTGCAGCTTAAATGTTCCCCGGGGAACCTTGGGTGCTATTATCTGACCTAGAATGGATAAGCGCTCGCGCTGGTTCCCGACATGGGCAATCCTGTTGCTCGCGATTGGTCTTTGGTTTGCCATCGTCGTAGGGTTTGAAGTCGCTGCCATACTCAGCGGCCGGATCTAGGGCGATCAGTCCCTTGTCACGGCTCGCGCCCCTGGAAATAGACCGAACCCTCGCCGAGGCGCTCCCGGCGGGATCGCTTTATGCCGTCGGCGGTCGGGTCCGCGACGAGCTCCGTCGCGAGATCGAGGGAGCCAAAATCGACCGCAAAGACCTGGACTACGTCGTGACCGGCCTGCCCGTCGCGGACCTCAAGAAGCGCCTTCAGGCGCTGGGCCGCGTGGACGAGGTCGGCGCCGCGTTCGCGGTGCTGAAGGTAACCATCAAAGGCAATACGGTGGATATCGCCCTGCCAAGGCGCGAGCGCTCGGTTGGTACCGGCCATCGCGAATTCGAGATCGAGAGCGGCCCCGACATTTCGTTGGATGAGGATCTCGGCCGCCGCGACTTCCGCATGAACATGATCGCGCGTGCGCTGCCGTCCGGTGAGATCGTCGATCCGCACGGCGGCGAAGCCGACATTCGCGCGCGCCGCATCGACATTCTGAGCGATCACAGCTTTGAAGAAGATCCGTTGCGTATGCTGCGCGCCGCGCAGTTTGCAGCGCGATTTAATTACGAACCGACGGCACGCGCGCGTGAAGCAATGGCGAAAGCCGCGCCGCTCATCGCAACGGTTTCGGCCGAACGCATGGCGGACGAGCTCGCGAAGCTGTTCGTGCTCGCCGAACGCCCGTCGATCGGCGTTGAATTACTGCGCGAAACCGGCGTGCTCGCGCACTTCTGGCCCGAGCTGCTCGAAGGCGTGGACGTCGAGCAGAATCAATGGCACGCGTACGATGTCTACCGACATACCCTCGCGACGCTCGACGCCTCGCCGCCGGGCGATTTGGTGGTGCGTTTGGCCGCGCTTTTGCACGACGTCGGCAAGCCTCGGACCAAGGACGGCCCGCATTTTTACCGCCACGAGCAGGTCGGCGCTGAAATGGCGCGCGAGATGCTTGCCCGCTTGCGCTTTTCGAACGACGTCATCGAAAACGTCGAGCATTTGGTGCGCCAGCACATGTACGTCGGCGATCCTGAGCTCTCGGATCCCGCCTTGCGGCGGCTGATCCGGCGCATCGGGCCCGCCAATTTGGATCGCCAGTTTGCCGTGCGCGCGGCGGATATCGCCGGCAGCGGATTGCCAAAACGCGACGACTCCAACGAGCGGTTTCAAGCCCGCGCATACGCCGAAGTGGCGCGCAAACCGCCGTTTTCGATCGCCGATCTGCGCATCGGCGGAAAAGACGTTATCGACTCGATGGTACGCAAAGGCCTGGCGCAGCCGGGATTTGCCGGCGATGCGCGCGTCGGCGAGACCTTGCGCGAGCTCTTCGAGCAGGTCACCGAACAGCCCGAGCGTAACGAGCCGGGCACGCTGCAAACGCTGCTGGAAGCGTATTTGGACGCTCGCCGCCATGCAAGTTAAGGAGTCCCACCTGTCGCGGATCATCGCACTCGTCAATCAAAAGGGCGGTGTCGGCAAGAGTACGACGACAGTGAATCTCGGTGCGGCCCTGGCGGTGCTCGGAAAGCGCGTGCTGGTGGTCGATCTCGATCCGCAGGGCAACACGACCACGGGCCTGGGCATCAATAAAGCTGCAATAAAACGCGACGTGTACGATCTGCTCATGCACTTTGCGTCGATCGACGAAGTGCTGTGCGACACCGAGATTCCGGGCCTGCAGATCATTCCGGCCACGATCAATCTGGCCGGTGCGGAGATCGAATTGGTCTCGGCACTCTCGCGCGAAAACCGGCTCAAGGGCGTGGTCAGCTCGATTGCGGGCGCTTACGATTTCGTGCTGATAGATTGTCCGCCGTCGCTCGGATTGCTGACCATTAACGCGCTGACGGCCACCCGCGAAATCATCATTCCGGTGCAAGCGGAGTACTATGCGTTGGAGGGTTTATCGCAGCTCACCAACGTGGTGCGCCGCGTGCAGGAAGCCCTCAATCCGGATCTGCTGATCACGGGCGTACTCGTCACGATGTTCGATGGCCGCACGAAGCTGGCGACCGAAGTACTCGAAGAACTCAACGCATACTTTCCGCAGCAAATGCTCAAAACGCAGATCCCGCGCAACATCAGGCTTTCGGAAGCGCCGTCGTACGGCAAACCCGTAATCTTGTTCGATTTGAAGTCGCGCGGCGCGCAAGCGTACATGGCGCTGGCAAGTGAGATCATGGCGGCCGACTCCAGCGCGGTGGCGCGATGAGCAGCGCGCCGAAGCGCGGTTTGGGCCGCGGGCTGGGCGCATTGCTCGGCGACGCGCGCGCCACGGCGGCGCCCGCCTCGATGGCCGAAGGCATCCGCGAAATTCCGATCGATCGCATCCGCCCCAATCCGCATCAGCCCCGCAAACGCTTCGACGAAGAAGGCTTGGGCGAGTTGCAGGCGTCGATCGCGGAGCATGGCGTGCTCGTCCCGATCCTGGTACGCGAACGCGGCGACGGCTACGAACTGATCGCCGGCGAGCGCCGCTGGCGGGCCTGCGCGGGCTTGCAGCGCGCCAACATTCCGGCGATCGTGCGGCGCAGCGACGATCGCGAAAGTTTGGAAGTCGCCATCGTCGAGAACTTGCAGCGCGAAGATCTCAACGCGTTGGAAGAAGCCGCCGGCATCTCGGACCTCATCGAGTCGCATAATTATACGCAGGAGCAAGTGGCAAAACGGCTGGGAAAGAGCCGCCCGACGGTCACCAACGCGTTGCGCATTCTCACGCTCTCCGAGCCGATCAAAGCGTTGATTGCGGACGGCCAAGTGAGTGCCGGCCACGCCAAAGCGCTCTTGGGCGCTCCCGAAAACACGCGGCTGCAGCTGGCGCGCCGGATCGCAAGCGACGGGTTAAGCGTGCGCGCTCTGGAAAAAATCGTCGCGCGTTTGCAAGCCCCGCCCGCAGCGAAACCGGCGGCGCGGCATGTGTCGCCGGACGATCGCGACTTCGAGGATCGCTTGCGGCGCCGGTTGGGCGCGCGAGTGGCGCTGCGCAGGTCCGGTCAGGGCGGCGCGATCGAGATTCGCTACGCCGACGAAACCGATCTGATGCGCATCGCGGAGTTGTTGCTCGGATCAGAATAGAACGCTTGCGCGGCATCTATGCGATCCTCAACGAGGAACGCGGCATACTCGAACTGGCGCGCGCGATTTTGGATGGCGGCGTGCGCATCGTGCAATACCGCGCAAAGAGCGGCGTCGTGAAGGAGCACGCTTCGGATCTGCGGCTCCTGACACGCAGCCGGAACGCGCTCTTCATTATAAATGATGATTGGCGCGCAGTTCAGAGCTTCGACGCCGACGGCGTGCACTTGGGCCCAGACGATGCGAGCGTCGAGCAGATCGCCACGAT
This sequence comes from Candidatus Rubrimentiphilum sp., assembly GCA_035710515.1. Taxonomy (NCBI): domain Bacteria; kingdom Bacillati; phylum Vulcanimicrobiota; class Vulcanimicrobiia; order Vulcanimicrobiales; family Vulcanimicrobiaceae; genus Candidatus Rubrimentiphilum; species Candidatus Rubrimentiphilum sp. The sequence goes on from DASTDE010000004.1 coordinate 459,061, forward strand.
CCGTACGAACCTGGTCGATCGCTTGATCGGCCTGTCATGCGGCACAGCGGAAGAAGCGCAAGCCGCGCAGGCTGCCGGCGCCGACTACGCGGGCGTCGGCTCGGTGTTCGCAACCGGCTCGAAGAGCGACGCCGGAGCGCCGATCGGCATCGAAGGATTGAAACGGGTGGCCGCCGCGACAACGCTCCCGGTCGCGGCGATCGGCGGAATCAATCTGCAGAATCTGCCCGCGGTCCGGGCGACCGGCGTCGCGATGGCCGCGATGATTTCGGCGTTTTCAAGCGCCGCCGATCCGGCCGCCGCCGCGGCTGAACTGGTCCGGATATGGGAGTCCGCGCCGTGAGCGCGATCGTCGCGTCGATCGGGGCTACGCATCCCTGGAACATTGCCGGCGTCGGCCTCGATGCACGCGTCGCCGCCGAATACGGCCTGCAGCACGTCGTTGCCGTGGCCGGCGTGACCGCGCAGGATGCACTCCAGGTGCGCGCAGTGCTTCCAATGCCGGGGCGCGTCGTGCAAGCGCAGCTCGACTCACTTCCGCCGGAGATCGCCGCCTTTCGAATCGGCGCGCTGATCTCCAGCGAAAACATTCGGATCGTCAGCGATTTCCTGGCGTCGCGCGATCGCACGCCTATCGTCGTCGACCCGGTGCTCGGCGCTTCGACCGGCGAAGTGCTCTGGACCAACGCCTCCTACCTTGATGACTTGCGCGGGCGGTTGCTGCGCTTGCCGGTCGTCGTCACGCCGAATCTGGACGAAGTTGCGCTCCTGTTGCATCTGAAACCGGTGCACGATCTGGAGACCATGCTGCAGGCGGCGCGCGATCTCGTCGAAAACGGCGCGTGGGCCGCTTTGGTCAAGGGCGGTCATCTTGCCGGAGATCCCGCCGATGTCTTAGCAACGGCGTCGGAGACGAAAGTCTTCGAAGGCACGCGCTTGGCGGGAAATATGCGCGGCACCGGGTGCGTTCTGGCCATGTCGCTGGCCTGCGAACTTGCACTCGGCCGGGAGTTGGCGGACGCGATCGAAAACGCGCGCGCGTACGTGCGCAAAAAAATTGCAGCAGGGACGCGCTTCGGTTCACTGCAAACCGCCTTCTGATGACGACCGCTACCACCAAGCGTCCCCGTGTTATGTCCGGCATGCGCCCGACGGGAAATTTGCATCTCGGACACTACGTCGGCGTGCTGACGCAGTGGGTGAAGTATTGCGACACAGCCGATGCCTTCTTTGAAATCGCGGATTTGCACGCGCTGACGACCGGATTCGAAGATCCGCAGGCGATTCGTGATGCGCGCAACGAGATGGTGGTGGACTGGCTGGCCGCCGGCGTCGATCCAAAAAAATCCACGCTCTATTTGCAGTCCGGCATTCCCGAGATATCCGAGCTCGAGACGCTGCTCGGCATGATCACGCCGATTTCGTGGCTCGAACGGGTGCCGACGTACAAAGGACAGATCGCGGAGATCGGGCCGGAGATCGCGACCTACGGGTTTTTGGGCTATCCGCTGCTGCAACTCTGCGACATTGCGATCTTCCACGGCGAGCTCGTGCCCGTCGGCAAAGACCAAGTTGCGCACCTTGAGTTCGCGCGCGAGGTCGTGCGCCGCTTCAACTATCTCTACGGCGGCGGCGAGGAGATTCTGGTCGAGCCCAAAGCCATGCTGTCGAACTTCCCCGACGTTCCGGGCACGGACGGGCGCAAAATGAGCAAGTCCTATAACAACGTGATTTTGCTCAGTGACGACGACGCGGCCACGACCGAAAAAGTTCGCGGCATGCTGACCGATCCGCAAAAAATTCGCCGCAACGATCCCGGCCGCCCGGAGATTTGTCCGGTGTTTTCGCTATGGAAGTTCGTCAAGCCGCAGCACACGGCGATCGTCGAACGCGACTGCCGCTCCGGTGCATTGGGCTGCGTTCAGGACAAAGGCGACCTCGCCGAAGCGCTCAACGAATTCCTGAAGCCATTACGCGAACGGCGCAAGCTGTTTGCTGCCGATAAAGCGTACGTTGAGGGCATCATTGCCGAAGGCACGGCGCGCGCCCGGGGACTCGCCGCGAAAACGCTGGCGGATGTGAAGCGCGCAATGAAGCTCACTTAGCCTGAGCTGCAATAGTATATTTCGGATCTTTAGCGGAAGCGCAGCCGGCGCGATAGACTGCAAACCGTTCCGCTAAACCGCCCGCGAGCAGTAGAGCTCCGGCAACGCGACCGAGCGTATCGGACTTCTTCGCAAAACTTGCGCACACCATTCCACCGATGTTAAGTATGCGAGCGGTGCGGGCAAGCGCGCCGGCTTCGCCTTTTTTGTACGGCTCGACTTGCACGGGCCCAAGCTCCTGATACACGGCTTGTAACGCAGCGACCGTTGCCGTCCCGCCTAGCATGGCAAGACGCCGCGCCGACCCGCTCTTGCGCGCCGGTCCGAAAAGCATTCCCCATGCGCCCGCGCTCGAAGCCGAAGTGGCTGCGAAGAGCGCGGGCAATGTCGTACGCGGCAAATGCCACGCGGGCATGACCGTGTTGCCGACAAGCACCGAGGTGTAGACCGACATCATTGGGCCAATCAGTCCGGCGATCGTTGCGAAAAATCGGCCGGCGGGTTTCGCGACGCCGGTGAGCTCCGACCCGGCGGCGAAGAACACCGAACCCGTAAACGCGGAAAAAATGTAAACGCCGACGCTCATCGGCGACGTCGGGTTGAAGTGCTTCACCATATTAAGGAAGCGTTCGGGTCTTCTGAGATCCGCGATCAGGCAATAGGTGCTGAGAGCCGTACCGGCAGCTGCTCCGAGGATCATCGTGCGCGCCAAACGTTCGTTTCCCGCAATTCGCTCGGCCACGCCGAGCGTGGCCGCCGTTCCCGCCATGCCACCCGCGAAAAAATACAGGGGAATCAAGTCGGTCCAAGCCGGCGGTTTGACGACAGGCCGTCCGTAGTACCCGTTCTCGCTCATTTGCGTATGCTCGCGCAAAGTGCGACGGCGCCAAACAGAAGTGCGGCAGCGATTCCGGCAGTTCGCCAGCGCTCGGGCAAGTCGCGCGTCGGCACGATCGGATCCGGCGGCAGTCCGTAGACCTCGGGTTTATCGAGCAGTAAGAAGATCGAACCGCCGCCTCCGATTCCATCGTTCGGATCATTGAGGTAGAGCTGCGCGCCGTCGAATCGCTGTTGGACGTTCTCCAAGCGCTTTTCGGCGCGTTCACGTAATTCGTCGACTGCGCCGAACTGGATCGATTCGGTAGGACACGCTTTCGCGCACGCCGGTTGTTCGCCGGTTTTGAGACGGTCGTAGCACAGCGTGCATTTGGCCATCGTGTTGGTTTCGTGCTTTTCGCCGATCACACCGAACGGACAGGCCACCACGCAGTAGCCGCATCCGTTGCAAATGTCCGGTTGAATGAAAACCGTGCCGAACTCGGTGCGAATGATCGCGCCCGTAGGGCAGACGTCCAAGCAACCCGCCTGCGTGCAATGCTTGCAGACGTCGGACTCCATCAGCCAGCGCCCCGTATCCGCTCGTTTATCGAACTGCTCGATGAACGCTACGTGCCGCCAGGTTTCGCCGTTCAGTTCTTTGGTGTTGTCGTACGACTCGCCGGTGAATTCGTAACCGTCTGCGGGCAAGCGGTTCCACTCTTTGCACGCAACCTCGCAGGCTTTGCAGCCGATGCAGAGCGTCGTGTCGGTAAAGAATCCCATGCGATCTTGTTCCGAAGTCAGATCGATGAAGTCGCTCACGAGCGACCTCCGCGCGGCCGGCGCCCGGGCATGATGTTGCAGGTCAAACCCTTGGTTTCATTGATGTGCACGTTCGGTTCGAGCGTGAGCTGCAGCAAATCGTTGGTGGAATCGCCGGTCACGATGCCGCGCGATCCCCAATGATACGGTAAGCCAACCGAATGGAGTTCTTTGCCCTGCACGCGCATCGGCTTGATGCGGTCGGTCACCATGACGCGCGCTTCGATTACGGCGCGCGCGGTAGAGATCGTCGCCCAATCGCCGTGCGCGAGACCGCGCAGTTGCGCGAGCGCCGGACTGACCTCACAGAACAACTCAGGCTGCAACTCGCTCAAATGGGCAACGGTTCGAGTCATGCCGCCGGCAGTGTGATGTTCGGTGAGCCGATACGTGTAGAGAACAAACGGAAAGGCGCCGCCGTGCCGTTCGCTGGGCGACGGATTCGATTCATTAAACGCGTGCGGAAGTTCTTCACGGCACGGGTTTTGCTGCTGCGAATACAAGAGATTTTGCACGGGTGATTCGTGGGGCTCGTAATGCGCGGGCAGCGGACCGTCGAGCAAACCGTTCGGCGCAAAGATCCAACCGAGTCCGTCGTCCTTCATGATGAACGGATGATCGCCGGCAATGGCATCCTGTGCTTTGGCGCCGCTGGGCGGAACGTAATCGGGGCGTTTATTCCGTTCGAAGTCGGGCGAGTCAAGGCCGGTCCACTCGCTTTTTTCCTCGTCCCACCAGACGTATTTCTTGCGTTCGCTCCACGGTTTGCCGTCGGGATCCGCCGACGCGCGATTGTACAGAATCCGCCGGTTTGCCGGCCACGCCCATGCCCACTCCGGCGCCACCCAGTGCTGTTCGCTTCCCGCTTTGCGTCGTGCCGTTTGGTTTTGTTCGTTCTCGTAGCAGCCGGAATAGATCCAACAGCCGCACGACGTGGTGCCGTCAGCTTTGAGCTGGCCGTAACCGGAAAGCGCTTTGCCGTTTGCGTCCCAGCCGTTAATTTCGCGCAACACTGCCGCTGCATCGGGTTCGCGTGTCTCGCCGCGTTCGGGATACTCCCACGTCACAAAGCGGACCGGATCCGAATGCGGGTCGGTTTGTTGCGCGATCTTGCCCTTGATCCGTTTTCCTAAGTGATAGTAGAACCACAGCTCGGAGCGCGCCTCGCCTTTGGGCTCGATTGCTTTGTGGTGCCATTGTAAGAGCCGCTGCGTGTTGGTGAACGAGCCGGGTTTTTCCACATGAGCGGCAGCCGGCATCCAGAAGACTTCGGTTTTGATCGCCTCAGTCCGCAACTCGCCGGAAGCGATCTCAGGTGAATCATGCCAGAACGCCGCGCTCTCGGTCTCGGTAAAGTCGCGTACGACCAGCCAGTCGAGGTTCGCGAGCGCGCGGCGGTGCAAGCCCGAATTGCCTGACCCGACCGCCGGATTTTCGCCGACGCAGAAAAAGCCTTTGACCTTTCCGTCGAGCATGTCGATGGCGCTGCGGAAGGTTGAATGATCGCCGTTGATGCGCGGCAGCAAGTCGAAGCAATAGTCATTTTCAGCCGTCGCGTGTTCGCCGAACCACGCTTTGAGCAGACTGATGAGGTACGTGTCGATGTTTCCCCAATGGCCGCCCTTTTTGGCGCCTTCGATCTCGATGAACCGCTTTAAATTAGGATGCTTGTCCGGGCGCGGCATTGAGATATATCCCGGCAAGAGATCGAAGAGCGTCGGGATGTCGGTTGAGCCCTGAATCGACGCATGGCCGCGCAACGCCATAATTCCGCCGCCCGGCCTTCCAATATTGCCGAGCAGCAATTGAATGATTGCGGCGCCGCGAATTACTTGGACTCCGGTCGTGTGCTGTGTCCAGCCGACCGAGTAGCAGAACGCGGACGTGCGCTCTCGCCCGCTGTTAGCGCAAAGCGCTTCGGCTACTTCGATCAGCCGAGCGGGCGCGACGCCGCAGATCTCCGCGACGGTTTCGGGCGTGTACCGCGCGTAGTGGCGCTTGAGCACTTGATAGACGCAGCGCGGATGTTGGAGCGTTTTGTCCTGCGTGCCCTCGTACTGCCAGCTTTCCAATGAATAGCCGGTTTCATTCCATCCCGAGAAGAGGCCGTCGAGATCTTCCGTGTCCTTGAAATCTTCGCGCAGGATCGCCGGCGCGTTGGTGTAGTTGACGACGTAGTCTTTGAATGCGCGGTCGTTCTCGAGAATGTAATGGATGATGCCGCCCAGGAACGCGATGTCGCTGCCGGGACGGATCGCTACATGCAAATTTGCCATCGCGCTGGTGCGCGTGAAGCGCGGATCCACGTGGATGATTTTCGCGCCGTGCTCGCGCGCTTCCATGACCCATTGGAAACCAACCGGATGGTTCTCCGCCATGTTGGACCCCATGATCACGATGCAATCGGAGTTCTGCAGGTCTTGCTGGAATGTCGTCGCGCCGCCGCGTCCGAACGAGGTTCCCAAACTGGGAACCGTCGAGCTATGTCATATTCGGGCCTGATTTTCAACCTGCACGACGCCTAGCGCCGTGTAGAGTTTTTTCATCAGGTAGTTCTCTTCGTTATCGAGCGTCGCGCCGCCGAGATGGGCGATTCCGGCGCAGCGATTGAGTGGGCGGCCTTCGCCGTCCGTCGCCTCCCACGTCTCGCGCCGCGTTTTCAGCACGCGATCGGCGATCATGTCCATCGCGCGTTCGAGCGGGAGCTCTTCCCAGTGCGTGCCGTACGGTCGCCGGTATTTTACTTTATATTCGCGGAACGGGTTTTGAACGAGCGAAAGGCTGGCGGCGCCTTTGGGGCAGAGGCGGCCGCGCGAGATCGGGCTGTCGGGATCGCCTTCGATCTGAACGATCGTTTCGTCTTTGACGTAGACATTCTGGCCGCAGCCGACCGCGCAATATGGACAGATCGACTTCACGACCTTCGCACCGCTTAACCGTGAGACCGGCAGCATGCGCAGGGGCTTCGACCGGAGCAAAGCAAGACCCCGCGATGAAGCGCACCCTCATTCTGCTGGCATTTTGCTGCTCCGTGTCGCCCGCTTTGGCAGCGCCGGCCAAAGCCAAGCCCTCGCTCGCGAGCGCAATTCAAGCCATCGTTAACCGCTATCCCAACTCGCAATTCGGAGTCGCGATCTACGATCTGGATGCTCGCAAAACCATCTACGATCTCAACGCGCAGCGTTTCTTCGTTGCGGCGTCAACGACGAAGTTGCTGACCGAAGGCACGACGCTTGCGCTTCTCGGTCCGGACTACCGATTTCGTACGAATGTGTACCGTAACGGCCCGATCGATGCGAGCGGCACGCTGCAAGGCGACGTTATTCTGCAGGCATCCGGCGATCCGAACCTGTCGGGCCGAATTCAGCTGGACGGCACGATGGCTTTCGAAAACGAGGATCATTCCTACGACGGATCGCCCGACACCAAAGCTGTGCCTGGCAATCCGCTGGCGGTCATCAACGATCTCGCTGCGCAGATCGCCGCGCGCGGCATCAAGAAAGTTACCGGACAGGTTATCGTCGATGACGCCCTGTTTCCGGGAGGCTATCCGGAGTCGGGAACGGGCGTCATTGTCTCTTCAATTGTCGTCAACGACAATATTGTGGACGTGACCGTCAGTCCGGGCACGCGACCCGGCGATCCGGTAACCATCGCGGTTTCACCGCAAACGCCGTACGCGGTCTTCATTAATAAAGCGACAACCGGTGCGGCGGGCAGCGATCGCAACATCTCCGTTCCCGACGGTGTCGCCGACGCAGCCGGCATGAGGACGGTAACGATAACCGGTTCGTTGCCCGCCGGCTCTCCGCCGATTCTCTATGCGTACGACGTCCCGTCGCCGCGTCGATTTGCCGAAGTTGCCTTAACGACGGCGTTGCAGAACGCTAGCGTCGCGATCGGCCCGAGTGCCGGCGGGACCGCGGCGAACGCTGCTTCAGAAGTAGATGCCAACATCATCGCAACGCATCTTTCGCCGCCGTTGAGCCAAGACGTCAAAGTGACGCTCAAGGTCAGCGACAACTTGCACGCGTCTATGATGCCGTATTTATGGTCCCCAAAACACACGCTACGCGCGGGTTTTGATCTCGAGCGCGCTTTCTTTCAGCGAGCCGGATTGGATCCGGGCGAAATCGTCCAGAACGACGGCTTAGGCGGCAATGCGTTTATTCAACCGCAGTTCATGGTGAAGTACTTGGCATATCTGCGAACGCAGCCGTTCTTTGAGACGCTCTACAGCTCGCTGCCGGTGTTGGGCATGGATGGCACGCTCTTCAACATCGCCAATAACTCGCCGGCCCGCGGCAAAGTTCATGCGAAGACCGGTACCTGGGGCGTCGGCGACGCGCTCAATCAACGCGCGATGGTTACGGGTAAGGGGCTCGCGGGCTACATGACAACCGCTTCGGGGCGGCACATCGCGTTTTGTTTCTATTTAAACAACTTGGCGGTACCGCACGGCCAAGACTCGAGTCGAGTCGCCGGTCAAATCAACGGCGAACTTGCAACGGCGGCATATCTCTATGTCCCATGATTTACCGACCCGATTTGGGCGCTTCGGCGAGCTGCTGTTGGTCGCAGCGGTTGCCCTTGGGCTGATAAACCAGTTTGCCTTTCACGGTCAGGTGGAATGGATAACCTTCGTCAGCATCGCCCTTTCGATCACCGCACTTTTCGTTTACGGCATCACCTACGGTATGAGGCTCAGCCGCTAGTAGGTCAGTTCTTGGCTACCTTTACTTGTTGGCAGGTCCACTTTATTCCGACTGCATCCGGAAGATTGAGGAATCCGTAGTCCCGGGGTCCCCCGGTTGCAAATTTGAAGCCGGGCGGACACATGTACGGAGGATCCCAAAGGCACTCGTATCTCGCAACCGCCGTAGCATCGCTGACGTCAACATACTGCGGGCGTGGTGCAACGGGTGCCGGACAATCCGCTTTTACTTGCCCGCGCCCTAATGCGAACGTGTCGGCAAATGCCTTCGGAGATTCCAGCAAATGCGCTGTCCCCATACCCATTACGAAGACCGCGACCATAATGAGAACTCGTCGTATTGTCATTGCGAGCGCTTTGAAATGTCATGGGCTAAGCCCTACAACGCGGAATAGGTCCTACGGCCTATCTTGGTTAGTGCGCGCTCTCCGACAGGAGCTGCTTCAGATATTTGCCCCAGACAAGCGGCAGCGTGTGCGTCCCGTGCCCGCGTGTTTGCATCGAAATCGGCACGAGAACAAAGTGCGCATGTTTGACTCTTCCGATGAGCCCCTCGACGATATGCAGTTCCGGCGGATTGATTTGATCGTCCGCCGAGTTAACTGCCATGACGGGCGCTTGAATCGAGCCGAGCAGCGGCTGCGGGTTGTAATCGCGCGAAGCTGCCAGTGCATACAACTCGTCATTCGCATCTAGAGCTGCGGGAATCTGCGCAAGCCGCGAGTTGAAATATGCATCGGCGGTATCGCGAGAGGGCATGATCGATTGATCGTAGAGCGGCGCGCTGCCGACGAACCACGAAATATCGTTTGCGGCTTTTAAGCCGAATGGCTCCTTGGTGTAATCGCCGTTGTCGTAATCTGGCGACGAAGTGATGAGGTTCATCGACATGTCCCGCCAAATGCGGTTGCGCCCGGAGATTTGAATCGGCAGGCACGCCAAGGGCATCAGAGCATCCATGGCCGCCGGATACAGCTCGCCCCACATCCAGCTGTGCATGCACCCCATCGACGTTCCCATCACGAGGCGCAAGTGGTTGACGTGGAGACCGTCCGTTACGAGCGCGTGTTCGGCAGTCACCATGTCGGTGTAATCGTATTTCGGAAATTTCGCGTGCAGTCCATCACTGGGCTTGCTCGACTTTCCGTGTCCGATGTCGTCGGGAAGAATGATGAAGTACTTGCTCGCGTCCAGCAGACCACCCGGCGAAAAAAGTACGCCCGCAAACCGTTCCGGCGGTGTGAGGAACTGCCGGCCCGAACCGCCTGTGCCGTGCATGATGAGCACCGCATTTGTCCGTCCGTTTGCATCCGTCCGCAGCGTGCCGATCGTGTAGTAATGAATGCTTAGCGCCGGCAGCGTCTCGCCGTCGTCGAACTTGAAGTTCGGAATCGTGTACGTGCCCTCAACCGGATCGGGGAACGTTGCCGCAGAGACTGCGCTCGGAACAAGTCCGGATAGCATGGCAATAAATGTAAGACCGGCGAGAGCTTTGTTCACGTTAATCCCCTATTTGTCGCGAACTTGGACGTTTGGCGGAATGTAGGTTGCGCGATCGATCTGCGAAAAATTCATTTGCCACTGTGCGCTGGCGTCGTAGCGCGCTTTCCGGTGCATGCTGTAGGCACCCAGGAAAGCCAAGAGTATTGCAAGGCCGAGCCAGAACCACAACGGCGACATCGGGATCGCTGCGTGAGTGATATAGCCAGTGGGAATTGCCAAGATCAGGCAGCCGACGAGGGCCTTCCAGTATTTTGGTTCGGGCGGATCCGGGCGAATCACGACTAGCCCTTAAATTGTGGAATTGCCTTGGCCATCTGCTCGAGCGCGTAGTGAATGTCGTCTAACGAAGCCGCGTACGAGAAGCGCAGATACCCTTTGCCCGCGGCGCCGAAGCCCGAGCCTCCCAAACATGCAACGCCCGCTTCTTGCAACAAGTATGCCGCCAGCGCCCTGTCGTCCGACGTGATCTTCGTGACGTTGGGGAACGCATAAAACGCGCCTTCGGGCATGGTGCACGACACGTTGTCGATTTGGTTCAAGCCTTTGACGATCGCGTCACGGCGTTCGCGGAACATGCCGTTCATGCGCTGCACGGGTTCATCCGGGCCGGTCAGCGCGGCGATGCCGGCTTGCTGCACGAAGCTGGCCACGCACGAAAATGTATTGTTGTTGAAGAGCGTGACGATTTTGGCGATTTCGGGATCCATGATCGCGTAGCCGAGTCGCCAGCCGGTCATCGCGTAGGCTTTTGAAAAGCCGTCGACTACGATGGTGCGCTCGCGCATCCCCGGCACGGTGACGATCGAATGAAATTCGCGATCGTAGAAGTTGCGGCTATAGATTTCGTCCGCGATCACCAGAAAGTCGTGGCGCTTGGCCATGTCGGCGATGCGCTCGAGGTCGCCTTTCGTCAGGACGCCGCCGGTCGGGTTGTGCGGCGAGTTGATCATGATCGCTTTGGTGTTGTCCGAGACGCGGCGCTCGAGTTCGTCGAGATCCATCCGCCAATTCTTTTCCTCGAGCAACGGGATGGCGACGGCTTTGGCGCCGAGATAGTTCGCGCACGACCGGTAAGCGGGATAGGCCGGCTCAAAATAGACGAACTCGTCGCCGGGACTCAAGAGAGCGCTTAAAATATTCCAGATAATCGGCTTGGCGCCCGGCGAAAGCACGACGTTTTCCACCGTGAACGGCTCGACGTGGCGAAACTTGGCCGCGTATTGCGCGATGACTTCGCGCAGTTCGACGATGCCGGCCGAAGGCGTGTAATGGCTGTGATTTTCGAGAATCGCTTTGATGCCCGCTTCTTTAATGTGCTTCGGCGTCTCGAAATCCGGCTCGCCGATCTCCATGTGAACCACACGCTTGCCTTGCGCTTCCAAGGCTCGGGCGCGCGCGAGTACTTCGAAGGCGTTTTCCGATCCCAGGCGCGAGACCGCGGCGGCAAATCGATCCGTCTTTGTGGCGAGCATCTTTTAGTGCAAACCTTTCGCTAAGAGGTCAGAAATGCGCCAAGGGGCCGTTGTGCCCGCGGCGAAGGCTCGCGGACGGTCATGCGCACCCTGACGGACGTGTTTGCGCCGGGTACTCCGACGCTTCCCGAGGGTCTACGAACCCTCGTCGTTTCGCCTGAGCGCGAGTTGGAACCTGGAATGACCGTTCGCGCGACATTTACATTTCGCAATCAAGGCGGCGCGCCGGCAACCGGCGTGCGCGTGCGGTTTAATCTTCCCGAAGGTTTGGTCTATCTTGTCGGCAGCGGAAAGCTGGACGAGGAAGATCTCGACGACGAACAAGGCAGCTCGCCGCTGCTGGCTCGCGCGGGCGCGCAGATCGGCGACGTCGCGCCGGGTGAAGAGCGCCGTCTGGACATTTCGTACAGCGTAGCGGGCGCGATCGAGAACGGATCGACTGTTGAGCTGCAGGCAGCGGTTGCAGCGTTCGAATTGCCGCCGGTCGGATCGAACGTCGTGCGCTTGGTCGCTCACAGCCGGCCGGCGCTCGAGAACGCGCTTACCAATATCGCCATCGAGACGCGCCACGGCGGGGCGGCCGGTGCATCACCGGGCGGCGAGGGAAATATCACGGTTCGCGTGCACAACGCCGGCGAATCAAGCGCGCACGACGTCGTCGTAGTTGCGCCCATCCCCGAACATACGAGCTACGTTCCGAACTCGGCCCGCGTCAACGGCCGCGAATTCGAACGCGAACTGTTAGCCTCGTTCGATCGCGTGCACGCCCCGATCGTCGCGGCGTCGCTCCCGGCCAGCGCCACGGTGACTCTGCAGTATCGCGTGCGTATCGACGATCCACTGCCCGACGGTACGACGATCCTCGCACGCGCGCAGATCGCTTCGCAAGAGACGGCCGCATTTGCGATCGAGCCGGCCGGGCTAACGGTTCGCGCACAAGCCGACTTTGAAGACGATCGTACGAGCGTTACGGTCGAACCCGAATACGACGTCACGCCCGGTTCGCACATTCGCGTGCGCGCGGTTGCGTTTAACGCCGGAACGACCGCAGCAGAGGCCGTCAGACTTACGCTCGATCTGCCCGATCTCGTGCTCCCGGTGCGCGGCAGTTTCCGGATCGACGGTCAGCCGTTGCGCGAACGAAAGAAAGAAAGCACCACGTACGATCTGGGATCGATCGGTGCGCGTGAGTCCGTCGAGTTCATCGCCGAAGCGGCCGTGCTGTCGCCCATCGCCGACGGCAAATCAATTCCGATTCGCGCCAAGCTGCAGTGGGATTCGGCCGGCGAGCGTGACTTCGAATGCGCCGCGGTCGTGCGATCGCAGCCGCGCTTTTCGTCGCGGCACAATCGCATCGCGCGCGTGGGCGGCACAGTCGTCCAACCATCCGACGAGTGTGAAGCCGCAATTACCGTTACGAACGACGGCAGCGCTGCGGCCACCGATGCACGGTTGCACTTGGTGCTCGATCCTGCGCTCGACGAAGTGCGCGTCTTCGATAAGAATACGCGGCTGCAGATGGATCGCGACGAAGTGGACTTGGGCAAGATCGATCCGTATGCGTCGCGCAGAATCACCGTGCGGGCGCGCGTTCGCACACCGTACGCGAACCGCAGCGAAATTCGTTTGGGCGCCTCGCTGCACGCGCGCGAAGTTGGTGAAGTTATTTTGGGCGAGGCCAACTGGCGCGTCGAATCGCATCCGTCGTTTTCGCCCGAAACCTCGCAACTGCAGCTGCTCCAAGACGACGTCTTCCGCCCCAACCAACTAGTGGAAGTCCAAGTGAGCTTGCGCAACGAGGGCACGGATATCGCCAACAACGTGCGCCTGCGGCTCTACGTGTCGCCCGAAGCGCGGCTCGAAAGTGTTGAAGGCGCGACGCGCGAGCGTTCGGCGTTGCTCTTCGGTGAAGTCCGGCCGGGCGGCACGGTCGAGGCTAAACTCGGCATTCGCCTTCTTCGCAGCCTCGCCAAGGCATATCCGGTGACGATCGAGTCCGTGCTGACGGCGGACGCGATGCTGCCGGTCCAGCTCGCCGGCATTACCATCGTAACCACCGCCGAGCCGAACTTCTCCGTCGGTACGCTGCATAGCGAACCAGCCGATGTCGCCGACGCCGGCGACGAAGTCGAGTACGTCCTGCACGTGCGCAACAGCGGCGATGGGCCGGCGCGGCGTGTGCGCATCTCGATCGAGTCGCTCAACGAATTGATCTACGTTCCCAACAGCACGCGTGTAAACGAGTTGCCCGTGCGCGACGTCGGCGCGCAGTCGCCGCTGACCAGCGAGCTGGGTATCATGTTAAGCGACGTCGATCCGGGCGTCGAAGCGACGATTGCTTGGCGCGAAGTCGTGCATAACGGTTTGCAGACGGGCGAAACGATCGTGCGCGTGGCGCACGTCGCTTACGACGGTGATCGCCTCGACGATATCGCTGCCGACGAACTCAAAGTTCGCTGCTCTCCGGTTTTCGCGAATGCAATTGCGGGGCTGCCGTTCGGATTGGACGGCATGCTCGGTCCGGCGTTCGGCGGCGGACAACGGGCATTGCCGGATGTGGACGACCGTTTCGTTCAGCTGCCGCCGGCGATGCCGGTCGGCCGCGGCGAAGGCGCCGCGATTTCGGTGCTCTCGCTCTCGACCGGTAATGGACAGTCGCACGGCGACGAAGCGTCCATGATCGTTGAAACCGTCGTCGCGTTCGATCGCGATCGGCTTAGCCGGACGCTCAAGTTCTTGACCGAGGCGCGCTTCGGAGGATTGGCCAGTCATCTCTTTGCGCTGCGCGCATTTTTCCCGGATGAAGCCGGCATCTCCGCGGCCGAACCGCTGAAAGAAGTCCGCGACATTCTGCGGGAAATGCTCGACCGTCTCTTCATTAAGCTGCGGTTGCCGCACTACGTGATCGCGCCGCGCGATTTGGAGAACGCCGCCACGCGCGCGAGCGTCGTCACGCTGCTCTCGAGCGTGCAGCCGGGACAAGTCACGCTGACGAACGGCGCCGCCGTGCTACGCGGGGCGAGCGACGCGGGCGAGCTGCGCGCTCTGGCCGATCGGTTAGAAGACGCACCGCTCGCGACCGCACTTCCGTGGGGAGCGCTGGCGCGGTTACTTCCGAGTGAGTCCGACGCCGAGGCCAACTATCGCCGGATGCTCGTCACTTCGCTTGACGATCTCGCGGGCGTGGACGAAACTGCGTTTGTCGATGCGCTGCAACGCCGTCCGTACCCGGTGCTCGACGCCGCGCTCGACGTCGTGCGCGCTCAACTCTCGACTCGCGCGTGAACTCCGTCGTCATCGTTCTGCTGGCCGTGATTGCCGTCGCAGTATGCGTCGGAGCATACATGTGGTTTTCGCAGACGAAAGAACCGGTCGAAGAAGTGATTCCGCCGCCGATCGAACCCTGGCAGCCCGACGCCGGCTGGACGTCGGAAGCGGGCGAAGAGTTTGCAACGTTATCGGAATCCGCGCGTTGCGATCTGATCTTCGCCGTCGCCGATCTGCAGGACGAACGCGCCGATGGATTACTGCTACACGCGCTTGATGATCCGTCGGAACCCGTCGCATTAGCAGCTGCGCATGTGTTGGAACGCCGCGGCGCCGCGGATCGCGTCCGCGAGCACGTCAATCGCTATCCTGGGAAGCGTGCCCGCCGAATTGCCGAGACACTCGCACTGCTAGAATAGGAAGTTTTTGGATCAGCGCGCTCGCCGCGTAGTAACAATGACTGCAAGAAGGCAAGCGACTACCAAAAGCGTCGAAATTATGACGCTTGGAGACCGGTTGAAAACGTTTACGGGAAGTACTTCGTAGAGAAACGCCTTGTACAGGAAAGCTAAACCTAACGCAACATAGGTCGCAGGCCTCCAAGGCATGCGCGATCGGAGTGTTAGGAATAAGCCGCCAAAAAAGAATAGAAGGCCGAACGCAAGGAAGAACGCGCCTAAGATCGCGTTGACGCCCATTCTTTATCAACTTCTCCAGTAGCGTTCAGGGTTTCGTGTGGAAGTATTGCACCATGATCGCGCGGGCGATTGGTGCGGCTACTTGCGCGCCGTATCCGCCGGAACGATCGACGAACACCGCCATGGCAATTTGCGCGTGCTTCGCCGGCGCGTATGCTACAAACCACGTCGTATTGGGTCCCGCGCCGCCGGCCGTTTCGGCAGTGCCGGTTTTTCCGCCGAAGCGAAAACCCGGAATCGCTAACCCGTACGCGGTCCCGCCTGGGTCGGTGACCTCGTCCATTCCTTGTCTGACCGCTTTGAGCGCCTCTTGCGTGACGCCGACCTGACGGATCACTTTCGGTCCGAAACGTTTGATGACGTTGCCGTGGGGATCTTGGATCTCCGCGACGACGCGCGGCCGATACAGCGTTCCGCCGTTGACGACGGCCGATTCGACGTTGGCCATCTGCAGCGGCGTCGCTTGCATGGCGCCCTGCCCGATCGCCAAACTGCAAACGTCCGACGGTTCGAGCGGAAGGCCCGAGCTCTTCAGCATCGATGCGTTCGTCGGCCAGTTGCCTTCGAATTCTCCCGGCAGATCGATGCCGGCTTTCTGCGAGAGGCCAAACTCGAGCGCATACTTGCGCAGACGCTCGTTCCCCAACCGCCAGCCCATCTGGAAGAAATAGCCGTCGGACGAAGCCGCGAGCGCGCGCACAAAAGACGTCGAACCTAGACCGCCGGCGGCGAGATCGCGAAACATCGCGCCGTAGCAGTTCCAGCCGCCGCTGTCATAGACGATCTCGTTCACTTTTACTACGCCGGCGCTAATCGCTGCCGAACCCGTGACCATTTTGAACGTCGATCCCGTCGGCGTGCCCGCGCTGATCGCGCGATTGAAGAGCGCCGGCGGATCGGCGGTCAGGTAATGATAGGTTTTCTTGTAATCGTTTGAAGCGAAGGCGTTTGGATCGAAGCTCGGATAGCTGGCGATCGCGCGGATTGCGCCGGTCCACGGATCCTCCACCACCACCGCGCCGCCGACCCCGGTCCGGTTTCCGGCCCACGAATGAATTCCATTGGCCAGCGCTCGCTCGACGATGCGTTGCAGCCGCCAATCGATGTTGAGCACGAGCGTGTCGCCCGGCACCGGCTCTTTGGGCGGCAGCTTGATGCTGGGAACAACTTGACTCTGCGCGTCAACGACGACGCGCCGCCCGCCCGGCTCACCGCGCAAATACCGGTCGTAGGTGTATTCAAGGCCGTCCTTGCCGATGACGTCGTTCGGCGAGTAACCGAGATGACGCAACTCTTTGTATTCGTCCGCCGAGATCTGTCCGACGTAGCCGACAAAGGCGGAGCCTTCCGGACCGTAGGGATAGTCGCGGACCGCCTGCACTTCAACGTCGATGCCGGGAAGATCCACGAGCAGTTCGGTGAGCTTTGCGACCTTCGCGACGGAAAGTTCGCTCGCGATAATAACCGGACCATAGGGTTCGGCGGCGTCGAGTTCGTCCACGTTTGCATACCGCACACCATGATGATGAAGGAGACGATCCTGCAGTGTGGCGACGGGCAGGCCGATCGCTTGTGA
Organism: Candidatus Rubrimentiphilum sp.; assembly: GCA_035710515.1. NCBI lineage: Bacteria > Bacillati > Vulcanimicrobiota > Vulcanimicrobiia > Vulcanimicrobiales > Vulcanimicrobiaceae > Candidatus Rubrimentiphilum > Candidatus Rubrimentiphilum sp. Next base: position 476,037 of record DASTDE010000004.1, read on the forward strand.
AACGGTTTTCAGTTCGGCCGAAACGTCGCTGAGTTCCGACGGAATAACGGCAACGACGAACGATGGGCGGCTGCGGACGATCGCTTGACCGGTGCGATCGAGAATCTTTCCGCGCGGCGCTGCTACAGGGATCAGCCGGATTTGGTTTTCCTGCGCTGCGGCGCGAAACGCGTCGCCCTGCACGAGCTGCACTTGGATGAGGCGCGCCAATAACGCGAGCAATGCGAGGATCGCAACGCCGATGAAGATCACGATGCGCAGCGTGGAGCGTTCCCACACGCGTTTGCGAAGATACGGATTCATCGAGTCCGGCGGTTTTCGAGCAAACGGGCTCCCAGCATCAGCACGGCTGCCAGCACGACATTCAAGAGCGCTTCCCAGAGCGCTTCATGCAAGTGCACCTGCGCATAGCCGCGCGGATATCCCTCCAGCGACATGACGGTCCAAAACAGCAGGCGCTGGAACAGCGTTGCGATCGCTACGGCGGTCGCGACCACCGGGATTGAGTCGGCGAAGAAGCGCTGCGAAAGCGAGCTGACTAATAGCGCAGTCGCGGTTGTCGCGAGCGTCCATGCACCGCCGGTGCCCACTCCCGTCAGCGATCCGCCGAGCAAGTCCTCGCAGGCGCCGGCGATCAGTCCGAAAAGTGCGGCCCGGCGCGCATCGGTCCGCAACGCATACCACACGACCGCCACCAGTACCGCGCTCGGCACCGCATGGCGAAACGCCAAGTGCGGCATGATCTCGACTTGGGCGAGCACCGCAATAGCCAAAACGATCGCGGCTTGCCACCACTGCGGACCCGCGTACGGTGTTTCTTGCGGTTTACTTCGGGAGAACGACAACGCGATCGAGCGTCGAGAAATCGACCGCCGGTTTAACGATTGCGGTTTGATACAACGCAGAAGTGCGTTCGATCTTGGCGATCGTGCCTAGGACGGCGCCGGAATGAAACGATCGCGCTTCGGCGGTCACGACGTTATCGCCGACGCGCAGTTGCGCGTCTTGCGAAACATATTCGAGTCTGACGGAATCGGCGTTGCCGCGCGCGATGCCCCAGTACCGTCCGCGCTGAACCAGCGCGGGAATCGTGCTCGTGAAATCCGTGATCAGCGCAACTTGGCTGGTGAATGGAGACGCCTCGATTACGCGTCCGACCACGCCGGCGCCGGCGACCACGCCGTCATCGAGGGCCACGCCGCTGTGCGTTCCTTTGTCGATCGTCACGCTGGCGATGCTGCCTTCGGGCGGATAGCCGATCACACGGGCCTGGACGGCGCCCGCATACGCTTGAAGTTGCGGTTGAATGGCCAGCTGAGCCTGATAGGTTGCGAGCAGCTCGTGCAGCCGTGCGTTCTCCCGCTCCAGTCGGATATTTCGCGCCGTCAGGTCGGCATTGGCGTGCTGCAGTCCAGGCAGGTTTAGGGCCGATTGCCCGCCCGAGCGGACGGCGCCAACCGCGGCGGAGGCGCCTTCCTGAACTCCGATGCCGAGGGTCGAGGCCACGATGGTGAGCGGGCTGGGCGAACCGGTGCGCGCGGCCGTGACCTGAAGCAATGCGACAAGCGCGGCGGCGATAATCACGCCGATGACGGCAAAGAGTCTGCGTTCGTCCCGATAGGTAAAAATAGTTATCCCCTGCCCGGCTTAAGTGGGGCTCTGCTATTTCGTTATCGGCACGGGAAAACCCAACCGGCGGAGCGTTCGCACGAACCTGCCCAGCGGGAAGCCCATAACCGTGTAAAAATCGCCTTCGATCCGCTCGACCAGCGTCGCGCCGTACCCCTGGATTCCGTAGGCTCCGGCCTTATCGAGCGGTTCCCCGGTTGCCACATAGGCTGCGATCTCTTCCGGCTCGAGCGAAAAAAATGTCACGCGCGTGCTCTCGCACGCGGCTTCAGTCTTGCCGTTTGCCCGGATCTCGAATGCCGTGTGCACCACGTGCGTGCGTCCCGAAAGTTCGTTCAGCATGCGTCGCGCATCGGCTGCGTCGCGCGGTTTATTGTACGCGACGCCATTCAAATCTACGACCGTGTCGGCCGCCACCACGAGCTCGTGCGGGAAACGCGCGGCGACGTGTTCGCATTTGTGATGCGCATGTTCGATCGCCAGTTCGCGCGGCGTAAGGTTGGCGCGATCCGGTTCGCTGTAGCTGCTTGGCTCGACGCGCACGTCGAGCTTTAGCGATTGCAACAATTCTAAACGGCGCGGCGAAGCGCTCGCGAGAATAATCCTAACGGTAGATCTTTCCGCCGGCCTGGATGTAGCCGCCCATGTGCCGTCCGCGCGGATCGTGATGCGTCCAATGAATCACACCGTCGTTACATTCGTACACGCCTTGCAGCGTGACGGGTTCGCCCTTCGTCAGCGGAATGGGCCCGGTGATGGAGACGTTGTCCTCGATGCGAATCGTCATCGATTTACTGTGGATGGTGAATCCTTCGTGTTGTCCGGTGGGTGAGGAAAACGTTCCAAGCAGTTGCGCAACTTTGCCGCTCGCAACAACTTCGACCGCCGAAGCGCCGCGCGCGCAACTCGCCATTGCCTGCTCGACCGTCTGCGGTCCGACAGCGCACGATGTCAACGCCAGCAATACCAGCGGAAGAAGCTTACGTACCATTGCCGTCGGCATACAATCCGTGCGTCGTGATATACTCCCAGACCGGTTCGGGCACCAAGTACCGGGCCGAGCGTCCCTGCGACAGCATCGTGCGCACGAGCGTCGCGCTTTCCGGCATTTCGGGCAAGTTGAGCGTCTTTATGCGCGAGCGCAGCGCGGGAGGCACGGCCGAAACAACGCGCATGAGCGCGTCGGCCGCGATGCCGGCGCGCGGCGCGATGACAAAGGCTTCGAGCGACTCGAGTACCTCCTCGAACCGCACCCACGAGCTCTCGGCGAGCGAATCGGCGCCCGTAATGAACGTCAACGTATCGCCGGGATAGCGTTCGTGCAGGCGAGGAAGCAAGTCGGCGGTGTAGCCGGTTGCGTCGTCCTGCAGATCGCTTTCGTCCAAGGTGAAGTTTGCATTGGAAGCGATCGCGAGCCGCAGCATCTCGCTGCGCTGCGCCGCGGTGGCCGCCGGTTTGGTGCGATAGTGGACGTTATTGGTTGGAACGAACAGCACGCGGTCGAGTACCTCGAGTAGCCGCGCGGACTCCGCGATGAACAGATGCAGGTTGTGCACCGGATCAAAAGTTCCACCAAACACACCTAATCTACTCATGAATAGGTGAACTCGTATCGGCCGATGCGGACCGTGTCTCCTTCGACCGCGCCTAAGTCGCGCAGCTTTTTCTCGACGCCCATCTTGGCGAGAATCTGCTCGAAGCGCGCCAGGCCCTCGTCCGATTCGAAGTCCGTCATGGCGGCCAGCCGTTCGACGCGCTCGCCGGCGATTACGAATCCGCCGTCTTCCTTTGTAATAGAGAAAGCTTCACTGGGCTTCAGATGGATGAGCGCCGCATCGCCTGGAGAGACGTCCGGTTGGGGCGCCTGCGCGATCGCGCGCCATGCCGCGTACGTTAATTCTTGGACGCCTTCGCGTGTGGCCGCGCTGATGCCGTAGATCTCAGGGTAGCGCTCGCGCAGTTCGCGCAATCGGTCTTGCGCCGCCGGAAGGTCGAGTTTTGAGACCACCAGCAGCACGGGCTTTTGCACGAGCTGTTCGTTCCAAGCGCGCAGCTCGTTTTCAATAGTAGCTTTATCGGCCAGAATCTCGTCGAGTTCTTTGGCGCCGTCCAGCAAGTGGATCAGCACGCGCGTGCGTTCGACGTGGCGCAAGAATTGGTCGCCTAAGCCCGCGCCGGTGTGCGCGCCTTCGATCAGTCCGGGAACGTCGACCATCACGAACGATTCATCGTCGGAGACGCGTACCACGCCGAGCTGCGGCTCGAGCGTCGTGAACGGATAGTCCGCGATTTTCGGCCGTGCAGCCGACACCACCGAGAGCAGCGTGGACTTGCCCGCGTTGGGAACGCCGATGATTCCGCAATCGGCGAGCAGCCGCAACTCCAAACGCAGCGTGCAGCGTTCGCCGGGTTCGCCTTTTTCCGCGAAGCGCGGCGCTTGCCGCGTGCTCGTTGCAAAATGCTGATTGCCCAAACCGCCGCGTCCGCCGCGCGCGATTATGACGCGTTCGCCCGGCTCTTTGAGATCGGCCAGAAAACTTTCGGTCTCGCCTTCCAGCGTGCGATAGACCAGCGTGCCTACCGGTACGCCGATCACGAGATCGTCGCCGCTGCGGCCGGATTTGTTGGACGTGCCGCCGGGTTTGCCGGAATCCGCCGTGAACTGCCGCTTGAAACGAAACTCAACCAGCGTCGAGAGTTCCGGCGAGGCTTGCAAGTAGACGGTGCCGCCGTGACCGCCGTCGCCGCCTGCGGGTCCGCCTTTGGGAATGTACTTCTCGCGGCGCCACGCCACCAAGCCGTCACCGCCGTTACCGGCGGCCACAGCGAACGTGGCTTCGTCTATGAACTGCATGCTACCAAACGAAAAAGGACCCGCAGGCCCTCTTCAACGAGTGACGCGCCGCGGCTTCAGGCGACCGGGCGCACGTGTATGTGCTTGCGATTGCGGCGCATCGCAAACTCCACAACGCCGTCGGTCAGTGCGTAAAGCGTGTGATCCTTACCGAGTCCAACGTTTTCGCCCGGGCAAATGCGCGTACCGCGCTGACGCACCAGGATGTTGCCCGCGATGACGAGCTGGCCGCCGAAACGCTTGACGCCCAGGCGCTGCGCGTTGGAGTCGCGGCCGTTCCGGGTGGAGCCGGCGCCCTTCTTGGATGCGAAGAGTTGAAGATCGAAATGGAACATGGCCGCAGCACTATAGCACACGGGGCCGGGGGGCGGCAAGACGGGGGGCCGCGCCCGAAAGGTCCCCGGTGGAAACCGCTGTAACAGAGGTCCGTTTTGACTAAGCGACGCGTGGTCGTCACCGGGCTCGGGGCGGTGACGCCCCTCGGGAACAACCGCGAGGACTTCTGGCGCCGGCTGGTCGCGGGAGAGAGCGGCGTCGGCCCCATCACGGCCTTCGACGCGAGCGATTTTTCGACGCGTTTCGCCGCCGAGGTCAAGGATTTCGACGCCGAAGGCCTGCTCGGCCGCCGCGAAGCGCGGCGGATGGACCGCTTTTCGCAGTACGCGCTCGTCGCCGCGCAGGAAGCGATCGCGGACGCGCAGCTACCGCAGGATCAGGAGTTCAAGAACAGAGTCGGCTCGGTGCTCGGTACGGGCATCGGCGGCATCCTGACGTTTTGGCACAACTCCGACATCGCCGCGAAAAACGGGACGTGGTCGAAGGTAACGCCGTTCTTCATTCCGATGCTGATGGCCAACGCGTCGGCCGCGCATATTTCGATGCACTTCGGTTTTCGCGGGCCGTTTTTTTCGGCCGCCAGCGCGTGCGCCAGCGGCAACGACGCAATCATTACGGCCTACAATTTTATTCAAGTGGGCGATGCGCCCGTGATGATCGCCGGTGGAACCGAGGCGACGATCTCGCCGCTGGCGGTCGGCGGATTCTGCTCGATGAAAGCGCTCTCGACGCGCAACGACGAGCCGACGAAAGCCAGCCGGCCGTTTGACAAGGAGCGCGACGGTTTCGTACTGGCCGAAGGCGCCGGTATTCTGGTGCTCGAGGAGTACGAGCACGCCAAGGCGCGTGGCGCAAAGATCTACTGTGAGATGATCGGCTACGGACAGTCCGCCGACGCGTACAATTTGGTCGCGCCCGATCCGGAGAGCCTCGGCGTCGAACTTGCGCTCACGCGTTCGTTCGAACACGCGGGCATCAAACCGGACGACGTCGATTACATCAACGCGCACGGCACCTCGACGCCGCAAGGCGACGTCGCCGAATCGCAGGCGATCGAAAGAGTTTTTGGAGCGGACACGCGGGTCGCGGTCAGCTCGACCAAATCGATGCACGGCCACGCGCTGGGCGCGGCCGGCGGAATCGAAGGCGTCGCGTTGGCGCTCACGGTCGAACGTGACATGATGCCGCCGACCATCAACTACGAGGTCCCCGACCCCGACTGCACGCTGGATTACGTGCCGAACGTCGCGCGCAAGGCGCCGGTGCGGGTGGGGCTCTCCAACTCGTTCGGATTCGGCGGCCACAACAGCGTCTTGGTTTTCAGCAAACCCCGCTAATGGCCGGCGAAGCGCGGCGGCGGCGCCTGCGCGCCTTGTTGAAGAAAGCCCACGTCGCGCCCACCGATCTCGCGCTCTTCGAGCAAGCCTTTGTGCATGAAAGCGCGGCCCGCGAGCGGCGCAAGAAGTCGAACGAACGGCTGGAGTTTTTGGGCGACGCCGTCGCCGGGTTGGCGGCCGCGAGTTGGCTTTTCGAGGAGCATCCGGAGGCGAGCGAGGGATGGCTGACCGCCCGCAAAGCGGCGATCGTGCGCGACAGTTCGCTCGCGGTGACCGCGCTGCGGCTCGGATTTCCGGATCTGATCGAGCTGGGTTCGGGCTTGGAGCGCTCGGGCGGGGCGGAGAACAAGACGATCCTGGCCGATGCGTTCGAAGCGTTTGTCGGCGCGCTGTACCGGCGGTACGGCGAGGCCAAGGCTCGCCGCTTCGTCCTGGAACAGCATATGGCGTTCGTCGATCTCTCCGACGAAGGCGTCACCGACCCGAAATCGCTTTTGCAGTCGCTCTCACAGCAGCGCTACCGGGAGCTGCCGCTCTATCGTGACCGCTCGACCGGAACGCCGCAGGAACCGCATTTCGTCTCGGAAGTTATTCTCAAGGATAGGGTGGTGGGTTCCGGAGCCGGAAGGTCGAAAAAACTAGCGCAGTTGCAGGCCGCCAGCGTTGCGCTCCAAGCGTTGATCAAGAAAACTCGGAAAAGGGCAAAGAAATAAAACTCAAGAGCATCAAAACGTTCGGCTTTAAGACTTTCGCCGATCCCACGACGCTCGAATTCGGCGGCGGCATCACCGCCATCGTCGGCCCCAACGGTTCCGGAAAATCCAATCTGATCGACGCCTTCCGCTGGGGACTGGGCGAACAGAGCAGCAAGAGCTTGCGCTCGGGCAAGATGGAAGACGTCATCTTTGCCGGCAACGAGAAGCGCAAGCCGCTCGGCCTGGCCGAAGTGACGATTACCTTCGACAACAGCGACCGCCGGTTGGCGATCGACTTCGAGGAAGTCGAGATCGCGCGGCGCGCCTATCGCGCGGGCGAGATCGAATACTACATCAACCGCAATCAGGTGCGCTTGCGCGACGTGCTCGATCTGCTGATGGGGACGGGCCTGGGGCCGGGCAGCTATTCGATTGTCTCGCAAGGTCAGATCGACGCGATTCTCACGAGCAAGCCGACGGACCGCCGCGCACTCTTTGAAGAGACTGCCGGCATCGCCAAGTTCCTGGCGCGGAAGAACGAGTCGCTGCGCCGCTTGGAGCAGACCGAGGCGAACGCGATCCGCATCAACGACTTGATCGTCGAGTTGGAACGCCGCATCCCCGAACTCGACACGCAGGTGCGCCGGGCTAGACGCTACCGTAAGCTCAACACGCGGGTGCGCGATCTCGAGATTCTTTCGTACATTCGTGCCAGCGCGTCACGCCGCGGCGAACGCGAGACGCTCAAGGCCGAGCTCAGCCGCAACGAGGAGCTGCGCGGCGCGGGCGCCGCCAAAGCTGCGACGCTGGGCGCGCAACTCGCGCAAGCTCGTACCGACGCGTACCGCCAAGAGCTCGCGCTGGAAGAGCTGCGCACGAAGACGCAGACGGTACGCGCCGACCTTGCGCGGCTCGAAGCTGAATACGCCGCATCGCAAGCGCGCCGCGAAGCACTGGAAGCGCAAGATACGCAGACCTCTCAAGACGCGGAGCGCGTTCGCCAGGAGCGCGAAACGCTGGAAGCGACGATCGCAAGCCTCGAGGCGCGTTTGGGCCCGCTGCAGGCAGAGCTCGAAGCCGCGCGCGACGGCGAGCTGGCTGCGCAGGCCGCACTCTCGCACGCGCGCGGCGAACTCGACGCGATCTTCACGCAGCTGCGCGAAGTGGAAGCCGCGGCTTCGCTGTCGGCGGCACGCAAAGCCGAACGCCGCGTGCAGTATCAAAACGCGCGCACGGAGAGCGAGCGGTTCGAGAACGATCTGCGCACCGCGAATGATGCGGCCGAACGTCTGCAGATTGCAGCCGGCGGCGCAACACACCGGTACGGCGAGCGCGAAGCGCAGCTCAACGCGCTCGAGACGCAGCTGCTCGACGCGCGCGGCCGCATCGAAGATGCCGAAAAGTTGGCGTCCGCCGCGCAAAGTGATCTTGCGCAAGCGCAAACCGCGCACCGCGAATACTCGAGCGAAGTCGCCGCTGCGCAGTCGCGTCTGCACACGATCGAAGAACTCGAAAACGCGATGGAAGGCCACGTGCCCGGAACGCGCGCCGTCGTCGAGGCGTGGCAGCGCGGCGAACTGCGCGGCATCGAGGGCATCGTCAGCAACCTGATCGAGATCGACGAGCAGTACGCGCGCGCGATGGACGTCGCATTCGGCGTCCGCCTCTCGAACATCGTCACGCAAACTTCGGAAGACGCCGAACGCGCCATCGATTTCTTGAACGTGAAAGAAGTCGGCCGGGCGACGTTCTTGCCGCTCGACACGCTGAAGAACCGTACCGGCAAGGAACTGACCGCCGAGCTGCGCGGCATGAAAGGCATCATCGGCTACGCGCACACGCTAGTACGGACCGCGCCGCAGTATGAAAGCATCGTGCGCTTTTTGGTGGGCAGCGTACTGCTGGTGGATACCTTGCAAACCGGTATCGATCTCGTGCGCAATCGCGGATTCCGCGAAACCATCGTCACGTTGTCGGGCGAACAGATTGCCGGCGGCGGCGCGATCACCGGCGGCCGTTACAAGCGCGAGCGCTCGATTCTTTCGCGGCGCGCACAGGCGCAGACGCTGCGCGAGCGCCTGACGGAGATGCGCACGCATCTGCAGCAACTGGAATCGCAGCTCGAGCGCAATGCCAACGAGTCGGTCAAAGCGATCGAGGCGCGCGACGCGGCCAGAGCGTTCTTTACGCGCACGGAGCTGAGCCTGGCCGAGGTGCGAGGCGAGATGGCGACGGCGGCCGCCGAAGCCGAACGCATGCAGCAAGACTTTGCCGCATCGCAGGCGCGCATTGCGGAGCTGCAAGCTGCGGCTGAAAGTGCGCGCGCTCGCGAGCTTGAATTCGAGAAACTTCCGGAAGAGGCCGACGACGCCGACCGTGCGCGTCTGGAGACGCTCTTGCGTGAAGCGCGCGAACGGATCGCGCAAGCGGAAGCCGCGCAAGCCGAAGCGACGCGCGTCGCGGGCGAATTGCGCGAGCGGCAAGCTGCGCTGGGCGCGGAGGATCATGCCGCGAGAGCGCGCTTTGGATTGATCGACGCCGACGTCGAACGTGCACGCGCGGCCCGCGAGCAGATGCACGCCGACATCGCGCATTTGAACGCACAGGTGCAGACCGGCGCGGCGCAACTGGAGACGCTGCGGGTAGCAGTCGCGGAAACCGATGCAAACTTTGAGGCGGCACGCCGCGAGCGCGAAACGCTCTCGGATCGCGTGACGCAACTCGAGTCGGACGTGCGCACTGCGGAACTCGAAGAGCGCGATATCGCCGCGGGCGGCGAGAGTCACCGAATGCGTCTCGCCGAGATCGAAGCCGAGCTCGGTATGCTCGTCTCGCAGTTCGCGCAGAACCCGGCCACCGACGAAGAGTGCCGCGAAGTCGAAGAACGGTATAAGGAAGAACCCGACGAGGTGACCGTCGATCTTCCGCGCCTGCGCGAAGAGCTGGCGCGCCTCTCGAACGTCAACCTCAATGCCGAGGCGGATCGCGAAGAGCTCTCGCAGCGCGAACAGTTCTTGCGGGCGCAGCTCGACGATCTGGCCAAGGCGCGCGAGACGCTGCTGCAGTCGATCGCCGAGATCGAACAGCTGACGCAAGCGCAGTTCAATGAAACCTTCGAACTGGTCGCAGCGGCGTTTACGGAGATGTACGCGCGCTTGATTGGCGGCGGCGAAGCGCGCATGTGGCAAACCAATCCGGAGAATCTCTCCGAAACCGGCATCGAAATTTCCGTGCAGCCACCGGGCAAGAAGCTGATGCCGCTGGCGGCGCTCTCCGGCGGCGAGCGCGCGCTCACCGCGGCCGCGCTCATCTTTGCGCTGATTACCGTTCGTCCGTCGCCGTTCTACCTGCTCGACGAAGTCGACGCCGCGCTGGACGACGCCAACGTCGAGCGTTTCTCCAAGATGGTGCGCGAGCTGGCCACCGAGTCGCAGATGGTGATCGTGACGCACAACAAACAGACGATGGAACTCGCCGACCGCCTGTACGGCGTAACGATGCGCGAAGCGGGAATCAGCTCGATCATTTCCGCGGAGCTGAGCGAAGACGACCAGCGGGCGGAGGCCGCCATTGCCTGAAGCCGCGCTCTTTTCGCTTACCGATAAAGCCGGAGCGCCCGAACTAGCCAAAGCGCTTGTCGCGCGCGGCTGCGCGATCTACGCCACGAGCGGAACGCGCGAAGTCCTGGCCGCAAGCGGAATTCCGTCGCACGACGTCGAGGAGGTCACCGGCTTTCCGGCGCTTTTCGGCGGTCTCATCAAAACGCTGCATCCCAAACTGCTCGGCGGCATTCTTTTCGATCGCGACGACGCCGGCCACCGCGCGCAGGCGCTGCAGTACGGGATTCACCCGTTTTCCGTCGTCGCGGTCAATCTTTATCCGTTCGAAGCAATTGACATCGGCGGCGTCGCACTATTGCGCGCGGCCGCAAAAAATTACCGGCACGTTACCGTGCTCAGCGATCCGTCGCAGTACGGCGCGTTCTTGGAAGCGCTGGATCGCGGAGGCCCAAGCGAAGCCGAGCGCAAGCAGCTCGCCGTTCGTGCCTTCGAGCGTGCCTCAGAGTATGACGTCGCGATCGCCCGCCATCTTGCGGAAGGCGAGAAGGACGCCGAGGAATTGCCCGGAGCGTTGACCGTCGCCATGCCGCTCTCGCAGCAGTTGCGCTACGGAGAGAACCCGCAGCTTCGCGCGGCGTTTTATCTGGGCAACTCGCGTCTGGTTCCGGAGCAGCTGCACGGCAAGGCGCTGAGTTACAATAACTTGCTCGACCTCGACGCGACGCTGCGCCTGCTTTCCCGAGCGGCGCTCGGCGCCGAGTTTGGCTCGCAGCGCGAGCGCTTCGTGCGCACGGCGATCGTCAAACACACGGTGCCGTGCGGCGTCGCGCAACGTTCGACGGTGCAAAAGGCCATCGGTGAGGCGCTGCAAGCCGATCCGATCTCCGCTTACGGCGGCATCTTGGCAACGGACGGCGCGATCGATCTGCCGGCGGCGCAAGCGCTGGCGCCGTTTTTCCTTGAGATCGTGGCCGCGCCGGATTTCGCACCCGATGCACTGCAGATGCTGCAGAAAAAAAAGAATCTACGGATCATGCGCTACGATCCGCATCTGCCGGACGAATTGCAGCGCGGCCTGCAGCTGCGCAGCGCGCTTGGCGGCGTGCTCGCGGAGGAAGAGGATCCGGCATTCGATGCCGAGTCGTGGCGCGTCGTGAGTTCGCGCCAGCCGCTCAAACAGGAATGGCACGATTTGGCGCTGGCGTGGGACGTCGTGCGCCACGTAAAGAGCAACGGCGTCGCGATCGTCAGCGACGGCGTGACGCGCGGAATCTGCGCGGGTCAAACCAATCGCGTGAGCGCAGTGGAGATCGCCGGCCTGCGGGCAGGCAAACTCGCCAAGGGCGCCGCCTGCGCGAGCGATGGATTCTTTCCATTCCCCGATGGACTGGAGGCGGCCGCCGCCGCCGGGTGTACTGCGGTGATTGCACCAAGCGGCTCGGTGCGCGATAACGAGGTGGTCGCGACGGCCGACAAGCTCAAGGTCTCATTGGTGTTTTCAAGCCACCGGTACTTTTTGCACTAGAAGCTGAGGAAATAATGTCACGCTACCTGCATACGTCGATCTTCGTCAACGACATGAAAGAGTCGATCGATTTCTACACGCAAAAGCTCGGACTCAAGCTGCTCGAAGGGCCGCTGCACTATCCGGGAAACGCCGACATGGCGTTCGTCGGCCGCGATTGGAACGCGTACATCGAGCTCGTCTACGATTTGGAAGATCATCCGCCGTACGTTGTGGGCAACCGGTACGAGCATCTCGCGATTGAAGTGGACGGCGAGCTTGGGCCCTTTGTGGCGCGGCTGAAAGAGCAGGGCGTCAAGATCATCAAAGACGTGAAGACGACGCCGAGCGGCAAAGGCTCGCTGGCCTTCGTTGAAGATCCTAACGGCATTCCGGTCGAGCTGCTCGAACCGCGCGTTCGGACTTAACGGTACACGAACGGGTCGAGCGGCGCGGAAACCGGTTCGATTGAATCTGCGTGCAATCGCAATCCGTCGCTGCGCTGGACGAGCGCGCCGCGCGCATGCGCCCAGCCGGATCGAAACGTAAGCGGCGAATCCAAGCGGATCGCGATCGGCGCGGCGTCGGCGCGGCAGCATGTGATCGCGTAGCGTACGAGCGCCGTCGCCTTTCCCGAACGCACGACGACGCCGGTGAAGTCTACTCGTTCGCCGGCGAAGGCATCTGCGAGCGTAGTTTCGGTGGCGCGATAGATTGGTGCGGGAGCCGCGAGCATGCAGCCGGCCAGCATAATCATCGGTCCAACGCGCAGCGCAGCACACGACTCGCGGCGATAGCGAAACGTTAAGTACGCAAAGGCGATCGCGCACGGCCAAAGCGCGAGTGCGATCTTCGGATTGACCAGCGCCGCGCCGCCTCGCAATGCAACGAGAGCGCAGGCAAGCGATGCGAGCGCGTACGCGAGACAGTCGTGCCCGTGACGTGAACGCTGCACTCGCACGAATGCGCGCAGATCGACGATGCCGGCTACGCACAGAAACCCCGCGGCGGCAGGCGGTGCGACGGTGCGCGCCATTGCTGCGATCCCGATTGTTCCCAATCCGCACGGCGAACTGATGAACGCCGCCAGTCCGGCGGCCGCGAAAACGATCTCCGGCGGGGCATGAGCTTCGGCAATAGCTGGAAAGAGCGGAACGAGTATCGCGCCCGCAATCGCAAGCGGCCATATTCCGCCGAACTGCGCGAGCACGGAACTCGCGCCGTGCGCGCAATCCCGTTTGCGCAGCGCGCATTCCATAAGAAGTGCGCCGCCTAGCCGCGCCGCCGCGACGAAGGGCCCGAAGACGAGCCACGCCGCAGCCGCCGCCGGCAACGATCGCGCCGACGGTCCCGCTCCGCAGCCGCATCCCAGGTAGGCGGTAAGGCGTCCGCTCCAACGCCACGGCAAACGCACCGCGATCGCACCGGCGAGTACGAACGGCGCGCTCTCCAACAGCATCGCGGCGGCATTCACGACGATTGCGTTCACGCGCATCAATCACGTGCTTGTCCATTGTTCGCTAGGGGTAGGGAAAAATATCAGTAATAACCGTGCGGGAGATGCAAGTGAGGACTGTAACAGTTGGTTCAAGGATTCTAGCAAGCATCGCGACGTGCATGACGGCAGTATTGCCTTTGACGGCGAATGCAAGCCAGGTTACTGCCAAGCCGGCTCGTACGACGCTGCGCGCAAGTGAATATGGTCCGAATGCATATTTTATAAACGGAAGTATCCTAACAAATGCGTTCTTGGCTCTTGCGGCAGTAGAACACGACAAAGGCGCTTTGGCTGACAACGGCTGGTTGATGCAAATGACCGACGATGGGCGGTACTTCAACGCGGCGCCGTCTTCGAACGACCCTATTGCAGTAACGGTGCAAGTGATTGACGGCCGCGCATCTCTAGTAGTCTCTTCGATGATGCCGCCGGCCAGTGCGACAATCGATCTAGGCGCTCTCCGCGCCATCCGGGCAGCGTACAACTTCTTTCAGACGCAAACCGGATTGCCACCGGGGGGCGACCGCGCATTATCGAGCTATGACGTTCTCGTCCACCCCTCCAAAGCTGGTCAATACAATGCTCGTTACGCCGGGAAACTCTTCGTTTGGCTACTGCATCATAAAGATCCGAATGTTAGAAGCACCTTTGCAGGGTGCTTCGACGGATCAGGTTATGAGAAGGAATACCTCGTCGATCCTGGGACGTTCGCAGTCATCGCGCTGCCGTGTAGGTAGAACGGCATGCCGCGCTAGGGGCAGGTCCGGCCCGCAATCCTTTTAAAGACTGCGCCATGCCCTCCAAGCTCGCTGCGCCTCGCGGCACGCAAGACCTCATTCCGCCGCAGTCGGGGCGCTGGCAAGAGCTGGAAGCACGCATTCACGCGCTAGCACGGAGCTACGGTTACGGCGAAATTCGCACGCCGATCTTCGAATCCACCGAACTTTTCGTGCGCGGCGTCGGCGAGACGAGCGACATCGTCGAAAAAGAGATGTACACGTTCCTCGACAAGAGCGAGCGGAGCATGACGCTGCGTCCCGAGTGGACCGCGCCGGTCGTGCGCGCCGCGCTTCAGCACGGACTTTTCGCGCAGGGCGCGCAGCGCCTCTACTATATGGGACCGATCTTCCGCTACGAGCGGCCGCAAGCGGGACGCTATCGCCAATCGCACCAGTTCGGCATCGAGTGCACTGGGTTCAGCGAGCCGGAGGCGGACGCCGAAGTTATTTCTTTGGGTTGGGACTTGCTGCAAACGTACGCTATCAAGGGGGTGACGCTGCATCTCAACTCGATCGGCGACGAAAAATGCCGCCCGCAATATCGCGATGCGTTGCGCGCTCACTTCGGCCCGCATCTCGAGAAACTCAGCACCGATTCGCAGCGCCGCTTAGAGCGCAATCCGCTGCGCGTACTCGACAGCAAGGCGCCCGAAGATCAACCTTTTGTGGAAAACGCGCCGCAGTTCGAAAGTTTTTTGTGTGCCGATTGCCGCACGCACTTCGAGAGCGTCAAACGCATTCTCGACGCGAGCGGCGTTCCGTACACGGTCGATCCGAAGATCGTGCGCGGTTTGGACTATTACACGCGGACCGTTTTTGAATTCGTTTCAGACGTGCTTGGCGCGCAAAACACGATCTGCGCCGGCGGGCGCTACGACGGCCTCGTCGGATCGCTCGGCGGCCCCGAGGTTCCGGCCGTGGGCTTCGCCTTGGGAATGGAACGCTTTCTCACGGTCGTCGCGATCGGGTCGGACGAAGAAGCGCGCCGTGAGGGTGTTCAGGCAATTGCGATTGGGCCGCAGGCGCTGGAAGCGTTGCTTCCGCTGGTGGCCGGGCTACGGCGCAAAGGCGGCGGGCCGGTCTTCATTGACTACGGCGATCGGAAGCTGTTGCCGCAACTCAAGATCGCCGATCGCAACAACGCGCGGTACGCCCTCATTTTGGGCGAGAAAGAACTGGCCGAAAAAACCATCGTTTTGCGCGACCTGGTGACGCGCGCGGACCGGACCTTGCCCTTCGGAAAAGATACTCTGGAGGCGCTCGGTGAAATGAGAGAGTGATGGACGAGCAGCAGACCCTCAAAGAGCTCCTGGAGATCATGCACGAGAACGATCTCGACGCGCTCAAGGTCAAGATGGGCGACGCGATCTTCGAATTGGTCCGCCGCGACCCGGCAGCCCCCGCGGCCGCGCCGGCGCCCGCCGCGCCCAGCGCGCCCGGGGCCGCGCCGCAGGCGGGTGCGCCCGCCGCCTCTGCCAACGTGAAAAAAGTGACCGCGCCGCTGGTTGGCGTCTTCTATCGCTCCGCCGCGCCGGACGCCGAGTCATTCGTAAAGGAAGGCGACCGCGTCGAGCCCGGCCAGGTGCTCTGCATTCTGGAAGCGATGAAGCTCTTCAACGAGATCACCAGCGACTACGCCGGCATCGTAACGCGCATCGTTCCGGAGAACGGCGAGCTGGTCTCGCTCGGTCAGGAACTCTTTTGGATCGAACCGTAGACGTACGCGGCCGTCGCGGCTACGACGAACTGATCGCGGACCGGCGCGGAATCTACGACGCACCGCATTACCGCTTGCAAGTCGAGGCGATCGCCGATGTGATCGTCAAGGCGTTGCGGCGCGGCAACAAAGTCTTGTGGATGGGCAACGGCGGCAGCGCGGCGGAAGCGCAGCATATGGCAGCCGAACTGAGCGGCCGTTTCTTACGCGAGCGCCCTGGTCTGTACAGCGAAGCGTTGAGCGTCAACACGTCGGCGCTCACCGCGATCGGCAACGACTTCGGATTCGATCACGTCTTCGAGCGGCAGATCGAAGCGTTCGTTCAGCCGGGCGACGTGGTGATCGGCTTAACGACCAGCGGCGAGTCGAAGAACATCGTTCTCGCGTTTCAAGAGGCGCAGCGGCGCGAAGCGTTTACGGTGGCGTTTACCGGAAACGGCGGCGGAAAAGTGGCGGAGATCGCCGACCTCGTCTTGCTCGGACCTGACGGCTACTCGGCGATCGTGCAAGAAGTGCACCAAACCATGGCGCACATCGTCTGCGATCTCGTCGAGCAGCGCATCATCTTCGAAACGTAATGAGCCGCACGCAAACGCTCGCGCCGCCGGACGCGCACACGCTTTTCGATCGCATGCGCGAGCGGCGCGTGCTCGTCGTCGGCGACGTCATGGTCGACGAATGGATCTGGGGCAGCGTCAGCCGCATTTCGCCCGAGGCGCCGGTGCCTGTGGTTGCCGTCAGCGATCATTCGTTCACGCTCGGCGGCGCGGGCAACGTTGCGAACAACTTATGCGCGCTGGGCGCGCGCGTCGCATTTGCCGGCGCGGTGGGCGCCGACGGCTTCGCGCATTACGTCGCCGATCTGCTCGCCGACGAAGGCGTGGGCAGCGAAGGCCTGGTCACGATCTCGGATCGACCGACGACTCGCAAAACGCGGGTGGTCGCGCACAACCAGCAGGTCGTGCGCGCCGATTGGGAATGCACGTCCGCGCTGGACGCGGCCGATCGTGCGCGTTTGCACGCAATCGTGGCGCGCGAAGCGGCGCAGGCCGACGCCGTGGTGCTCAGCGATTACGCGAAGGGGCTTTTCTCGCGCGAGTTGGTTGAAGCCGCACTCGTCTGCCCGATCGTCGTCGCGGATCCGAAACCGCAGAACCTCGATCTCTTCGCGGGCGTGACGTGCGTCGCGCCAAACTCGCACGAGGCCGAAGAAGCAACCGGCATCGCGATCAGCAGCGATGCGTCGCTCGAGCGCGCGGGCGAAGCGCTTTTGAAGCGGCTGAATTGCCGGTACGTGGTGATCACGCGCGGTGAACACGGCATGTCGCTGGTCGGCAAGGACCGCGAGAAGCTGCACATCCCGTCGGTCGCGCGCACGGTCTTCGACGTCAGCGGCGCGGGCGATACGGTGACGGCCGTGCTTTCATTGGCGCTAGCCGCCGGTGCGCCGATTGAGTTTGCACTGCAGCTCGCGAATTTCGCCGCGGGCGCGGTGGTCGAAAAACTTGGAACGGCGACGGCGTCGCCCGGTGAGATCCTGGCGCTCGTCGAGCACGGCACGCCGGCGCGCGATGAACGCTGACCAATTCTCCGGCTCGCTGCTGACGACCGAAGCCGCCGTCGCCTGGCGCGAAGCGCTCCGCAAGGAAAAAAAACGCGTCGTCTTCACCAACGGCGTCTTCGATCTCGTGCATGCGGGACACGTTGACTATCTGGCATGGGCGCGCGCCCAAGGCGACGCGCTGATCGTCGGATTGAACACCGACGAATCCGTGCGGCGCATCAAGGGTCCGGCTCGGCCGATTCAGCCGTTCGCGGAGCGTGCGCGCGTCTTGACGGCGTTGCGCAGCGTGGACGCCGTCGTCGGTTTCGGCGAGCGCACGCCGGAAGTGCTGATCGATAAGCTGCGTCCCGATGTGCACGTCAAGAGCGCGCAGTATCGTGAGGAAGAGCTGCCCGAGCGCGACGTGGTGCTGCAGCATGGCGGGGTGATCAAGCTCGCGCCGCATCTCGAAGGCGCCAGCACGACCGATCTAATAGCGCGCATATTAAAGTTGTACGGCGAGTGAAACTCGCGATTACCTGCAACGGACCGGGCGAGACGGCCGGGTGGCTGCGTCCGCTGCTGCGCGAACTCTACGCAATCGAGCCCGCCGCCGAGGTGCACGTCTTCTACGTTCCGGACGACTACGCAACCGGGGCCGAGCCGGCATACGTGCGCGAGCTGTTTTCGCAAGCGCACGTCTACGACGTCAAAACGTACGTGGCCGCGGCACTCGGCCGGCGGATCGCCGGCGTGCCCGATCGCGTTGACGCGGTGCTTTATTTGGGCGGCGACTTGATGCACGCGTCGCGCCTGCATCGCAAATTGGGCGGCAGCCTCATGACCTATCGCTTCACGCGTCGCAAGTATGCGCGCGTCACGGAACGCGCGTTTGCGATCGATGCAAAAAATGCGGCCGAGCTAATTGTCGCCGGAATCGCATCCGAACGCGTTACGATTGCCGGCAATCTGGCGATCGACGGCGCGTTGGTCGAAGCCGCGGCGCCGGTCGAACCGGGCGCGCCGGTGGACGGCATGCTGTTTATGCCGGGTTCGCGCGATTACGAAGTGGAGAACATGGTGCCGTTTTTCTTCACGGCGGCGCTGGCGATCCGCCGCGAGACGCCGGACGTGCCGATCGCATTCGGCATATCGCCGTTCACGCAACTCGGCGAGGTGCGCGCGGCGATCGAAAGCGGCGGCCGGCCGCGCATGTTTTCAAAACGTGGCAAATTGGTCGAGACTTCGGCGGGAACCGAATTGGTTTCGCTGGACGGCAGTCAGCGCTTCCCGGTACTGCATAATGCATTGTCGGCTGCGAAGCGAGCGCGCCTAGCGATCACAATCCCGGGAACAAAAACGATCGAGCTGGCCGCGATCGGCACGCCCGTCGTCGCATGCACGCCGCTCAACATTCCCGAAGCGGTGACGATCAACGGTCCGCTAACATACCTGAACCGTATTCCGCTGGTCGGCGTGCCGCTCAAGCGCGCCGTCGTGACCGCGTATTCGCGGCGCTTTCCCTTTCACACGCAGCCGAACATGGATTCCAATCGCGAAGTCGTGCGCGAGTTGCACGGTACGTTGACTCCCGGGCGTGTAGCGCGCGTCGCGCTAGAATGTTTTGACGATGCCGCATGGCTGGCGGAATCCGCGCAGGCCCTCCGCGGTCTGTACACCGAACATCTCGGCGCCGCCGGCCGCATCGCTCGCGGCCTGCTCGAGGTACATCAGTAAATGCGGCTCTCAGTCATCATCGCCACCAAGGATCGCGCGGAGTATCTGGATCGCGCGCTCGAATCGCTCGGCAAACAGGTCGCCGCGCCTTCATTTGAAGTGATCGTCGTCGATAACGGTTCGACGGATGCCACTCCGCAAATCGTGGAGCGCGCGCGCGGCCACTATCCGTTCGACGTTGTCTATGTTTTCGAAGAGGGACCAAACCGCGGCGCGGCGCGTAACCGTGGGATCGCCGTCGCGAACGGTTACCTGGTCGTGTTCTGCGATGACGACGTGTACGCGCCGCCCGGCTGGCTGGCCGCGCACGAGGCGGCGCACGAACGGACCAACCTCATCGTCAACGGGCCGATCGTGAACGTTCCCTCGTATCACGAACGCCCGAAACCCGTTCTGGCGAATTATTCGCGCGCGGCGCTCTGCACGTGCAACGTGTCGATTCCGCGAAACGCACTACGCGCAGTGGGCGGCTTCGACGAACAGTTTCACCTCTACGGCTGGGAGGACACCGAACTCGGCGTGCGCCTGCGCCGCGCCGGACTCAAATCGAAGTTTGCGTGGAACGCGTATATCTGGCACATCAAGCCCCCGAGCGACGTGACGCTGGAATCCGAAATGCGCAAGGCGCTGGAAAAGGCCCGTATGGCCGCGCGGTTCGTGCGCAAGGATTCGAGTGTGCGCGTGCGATCGGCAACCGGCGCGCACCCGATCAACTTGTTGCGCGCGAAAGTGCTCGAGCGGCTCTTGCCGTGGTACGCGGGCGCGGCCACCGACGATCGGCTGCCGGCGCCGGCGCGCGCGCTCGCGCGTTCGCAATTGCTCGACGGCATCTACACTGTGGAGTTAGCGCGCGCGCTGAATTCGAAGTCATGAACCGGCGGGCGTTGATCTACTGCGCGGGCGGTGGCATTGGCGATTCGCTGATGGCATCCGTGTTGGCGCAGGCGTTGAGGCCGCATTTCGGCGCCGTCGATGCGTTGACGCTGCCCTCGCACCGGCAAGCGCTCGAGCGCGTTCCGGAATTAGATGCGGTGCTCGTGGATGACGGACGCGACGAACGCGCGTTGGCTGATGAATTAGCGAAGCGCGAGTACGAGGCGGCGATTGTCACGTGGGCAACCCCGCATACCGCCCGCGTTCCGCAGTTGGCCAAGATTCCCGTGCGCGTTGGGCAAGCCAATCGCCTGTACTCGTGGCGATTCACGCACAAAGTTGCCGTACGCAGCGAGCGTGGCGATGTTACGACGCACTGGTCGCAGATTTTGATGGATTACGCGCGCGCGATCGACTGTGACGCGCCCGGTGCGATGGTGCATTTCGAGCCGAACGCGGCCGACGAAGGCGAAGCCGAGGCGCTCTGCGCCGAGCTCGGCCTGGCAACCGGTGGTTTTGCAATTGTTCACCCTGCCAACGCGGTCGCGAGCGAGCGCGGAATCTGGCCGCTGGAAGGCTGGAGCGCGCTGGTGCGCGAGATCGGCGCGCGCTATAATATTCCGGTTCTCGTAAGTGGAAGTGAAGATGACCGCGACATCGTCGAAGGCGTCGTCGCGCGCGGCGGCGGTTTTTCGATTGCAGGCAAGACGTCCATCGGATCGTTTGGCGCGCTCAGCCGCCGCGCGGCGTTCTTCGCAGGTATAACGACCGGTGCCATGCACGTTGCGGCGGCGTGCGGCTGTCCGACCGCGGGCATCTATCCGTTTCAAACGGATACGCCCGACCGCTGGGCGCCGCTCGGTGCGCGAACGGCGATCGTGCGCGCAAGCTATCCGTGTCCGCCGGGCGAGCGCAAGGAAACGTGTCCGGACTACGCCTGCGTGGCGCACCTGGATGTGTCGCGGATCATTTCAGCGATCGATTCGCTGCTGAACGTGCCGGCATGAAAGCGACGATTCAACTCTGCACCTTCAATCGCGCAAGGGTGCTGGAGCGCGTGCTCGACGCGTGCTTCGAGCAAACTGTTTCAGCGAGCGACTATGAAGTCGTGCTTGTGAACGACGGGTCGAGCGACGATACCCCTGCGACTATCGCTCGCGCGCAGGCTCGCGCCACCTGTGCCTTCACGGTCGTCAACCAACCCAATGGCGGTTTGGCCAAGGCGCGCAATGCAGGGTTGGCGCGGTCGACCGGCGAGCGCGTCATTCTGATCGACGACGACGTGCTGCCGCTGCCGAATTTCGTGGAAGAGCACTTGCGTTCGCATGCGGCGCATCCGAAAGCGATCGTGCGCGGCGCTGCGATAACCGTTGACAACCTCGACGATCTGCCGCCGCCGATTTGGTCGCTGCGCGATTACAGCGGCAATTACTTTTGGACGACCAACGTTTCAGTGCCGCTGGCGACGCTACGCGCCGTCGGCGGTTTCAACGAAAGCTTCGCGGAGTATGGCTGGGAAGATATCGACGTCGGGCTGCGCCTGCGCTTTGCGGGAGTGAAGGCGGTCTTCAATCGCCATGCCTTGGTCTACCATTATAAGCCGCGCCCGCGCCCCGGCGACGTGGAGAAGATGCTCCGTCAGGCGCGCGCGCAAGCGCGTACCGCGGTGCAGCTTGCGCAGCTCCACCCGCACTGGCGCACGTATCTGGCCACCGGTGATAATCCCGTCCAGCGTCTCTTGCATAAATGGATGCGCGGAATCGGCGCCGCGCGCCATTTCCAATCGCGCATAAGCAGCGTTGAAAGCGATCGGCCATTGACCAAGAGCGATCTGCGCGCGGCGCAGCGCCTTGCCGCCGAGGAGTATTTTGCGGAGCTCGAACGCGCGCGGCAGGCCGCGCGATGAGCGGCATCGTGCTGGTGCGGACGGATCGCATCGGCGACCTGATCCTCTCTACCCCCGCGATCGCAACCGTGCGCAAGTCGTTTCCGCGCGAACGCATTACCATGGTGTGCAGTTCGTACAACCGGGTTGTCATGGAGCGCAACACCGACGTTGATGAAATCGTTGACTTGCCTGCCGACATCAAACCGGACGTCTTCGGTTCGCACTTTCGCGGTCGCGCCGAGCTGGCCATAGCGCTTGCGCCCCGTACTGAGGACCTTGCGATCGTCGGCGGCACGCGGGCTCGCGTGCGCGTCGGATACACGTACTTGCGCCGGTATCTCTTGCGGCTTACGATGCGCCGTTATGTGAACCGCTTGATGATCTCCGAAGCCGATCCGGATTTGAGCGACCTCGATCCTGACCGTCACGTGCGCCACGAAGTGGATCAACTGCTGGATCTCGTCGCATTGGCGGGTGCGAACGAGCGCGTCGAGAGTCTGCGGCTGGACGTGAACGACGACGACCGCGCGGCGATCGACTTCCTGCCCACCGATCCGATCGTCTTCCATTTGGGCAAGCGCTGGTTTCACGACGGGAGCACGTTGGAGTCCACGTTAGCGCTGATCCGCGAGCTGCACCGGTTCGATCTTCCGATCGTCGTAACGTACGCGCCGGACTGCGAGCCGTATCTCGACAGGCTCACGGAAACGCGCGCGGCGGATGTGCTGCTTGGCGGGTTGCCGTTCTATCGCTGGGCGGCGGTCTTCGAACGAGCCCGCGTCGTCATCACTGTTGACACCGGCGCGACGCACGTCGCCAGCGCGGTGCGCAGGCCGTCACTGGTTGTGTTCGAACACAAATACTTCCACCTGAACTCGCATGAATGGGCGCCGTACCGCGTTCCGAACGTTCTTGTCCGCAAGCCCGCGCGCGAGGATCCGGAATCGCTGGAACACTTGCGCAATGAAATCTTGGACGGAGTCGCACACCTGCTGACGCAAACGCATGCTTGACATCTCTGTCGTGGTGCCGACCTACAACCGCATCGAGGAGCTGCGCCACGTCTTGCCGACACTGCTCGCCCAGGATCTCCCGGCGGACCGCTATGAAGTGCTCGTCTGCGATTCGAATTCGAATGACGGCACGGCGGAGTACATGGCAGCGATGCGCGCGCAACATCCGAACCTTTGGCATGTCGCCGGCGTGTACTCGGGCCGCGCCATGGCGCGCAATGCCGGCATCGCGCAAGCTCGCGGACAGGTCGTCCTCTTCAACGACTCCGACATCCTGGCGTCGCCCGACTTGCTCTCGCAGCACTGGCGGCATCACGAAGGACAGCGCGACATCGCGGTCGTCGGCCTGGAAGTGCAGGTAAAGTCGCTCGGAGACTACGCCGACAAACGCGATCATCCCGAGAAGCGCGGCTCGCTTCATCCGCCCGGGCGCAAGCGCCTGAGCTGGCTGTACTTTCTGACCGGAAACGCATCGGCGCGGCGCGACGATCTCTTGCGCGTCGGCTGTTTCGACGAATCCTTTACGGGATACGGCCACGAGGATTTGGAACTGGGATACCGCTTGCAGAAGGCGGGCGTCACGATTCTTTACGAACCGCGCGCCGTGAACTATCACTGGCAAGACGTTGCCCACGAGGATCAGGTTGAGAAGATGAAATTGGCCGGCCGGTCGACGGTGCGCTTTTACCGCAAACATCCGGACTTTGCCGTAATGGCCAACCTCGGCATGACGCCCGTGTCGCTGGGCCTGCACTCGGCGCTGACCAAACTGCCGTGGCTGCTCGGGTATTTCAACAAGCGCGCGGCCGATTCGAAATTTGCGCGCAACCTGATCCAGCAGTATTATTACGTTTCCGGAATCAAGAGCGCATTATGAAGTACTCCTGCGGCGCGTTGCGCGCGACCGACGAAGGCAAGAACGTCGAATTGGCCGGCTGGGTCAACGTGCGCCGCGATCACGGCGGGCTGATCTTCCTAGACCTGCGCGATCGCGACGGCTTAACGCAAGTCGTCTTCGATCCCGAGCGCCCGAGCTTCAAGGAAGCGGAGCGTTTGCGCCACGAGGACGTGGTGCGCGTGCGCGGCGCCGTTCGCCGCCGCCCGACCGGTACGGAGAATTCGAAGCTGCCGACCGGCGAGATCGAGGTGGCAGTCGAGGAGTTGGAAGTCCTCAACCGTTCGCTGGTGCCGCCGTTCCAGGTGAACAAAGACGACGACGTGGACGAAAATCTGCGTCTGCAGTACCGCTATTTGGATCTGCGGCGCGCGCCGCTGCAGCGCAACCTCACAGTGCGCCACCGCATCATCAAAGCGATGCGCGACTTTTTCGACGAGCGCGGCTTTCTCGAGATCGAAACGCCGATGCTAATCAAGTCCACGCCCGAGGGAGCGCGCGACTATCTCGTTCCCAGCCGCCTGCATCCGGGTTCGTTCTACGCACTGCCGCAGTCGCCACAATTGCTGAAGCAAATTTTGATGATTGCGGGCTTCGGGCGCTACATGCAGATCGCGCGCTGCATGCGCGATGAAGACTCGAGAGCCGATCGCCAGCCCGAGTTCACGCAGCTGGACGTCGAGCTTTCGTTCTGCACGCAAGAAGAAGTGATCGAGATCATGGAGTCGTGCATGCGCCACGTGTGGAAGCGCGCGCTCGACATCGAATTGCCGCCATTCCCCCGGCTGACGCACGAACAGGCGATCCAAACGTACGGCATCGACAAACCCGACTTGCGCTTCGGCCTCGAGCTGCAGCGCGTGGACGACGTCTTTGCGGCAACGGAGTTCGTGGTTTTCAAATCCGTACTGGATGCGAAGGGTGCGATCGTCGCGTTGCGCTATCCCGGCGGGGCGGGCTTGTCGCGTCGCGAGTTCGACGGTCTGGTCGAGAACGCGAAGCAAAATGGCGCCAAGGGAATGGTTTGGGTTGCACTGGGGGCCGACGGCAACAAGAGCTCCGCCTCAAAGTTCATCGACGACGCAGCGATTTCGCAGCTGCGCGAACGCACGAAATCCGAAACCGGCGACGCGATTCTCTTGTTCGCCGATGCCGGGGATGCCGCGTTCCTCGCGGCCGGTAAAATGCGGAACGAAGTCGCGGAGCGCGGCGGTCTGAGAGATCCGAACACGTTCGCCTTTGCCTGGATCACGGACTTCCCGCTCTTCGAAGTAGACGAAGCGACCGGCAAACCGGGGCCCGCGCACCATCCGTTCACGGCGCCGAACGATGGCCAATGGCCGCTCCTAGAGTCGGATCCGTTGCGCATGCGCGCGCAGCATTACGATCTTGTGCTCAACGGATTCGAGTTGGGCAGCGGATCGATTCGTATTCACAAGGCGGAGTACCAGCGCAAGATTTTTGCGATGCTCGGCTTGAGCGCGGAACAAGTCGAGGACCGGTTTGGATTTTTTCTACGTGCGCTCGACTATGGGGCGCCGCCCCACGGAGGCATGGCGCTCGGGATCGATCGCATCGTGATGATCGCCGTCGGCGACGCCAATATCCGCGACGTCATCGCGTTTCCCAAGAACCAACTCGCGCGCGACGTGATGATGGAGGCGCCGTCATCGGTGCCCGATCAGTTGCTGCGTGATCTATCGCTACGCGTGAACCCGCCGAAAACTTAAGACCCTAAGTTTTCGCGCCTTGCGCGGTTCCATTCGCGCCACAAAATAAGTATCCAGCATAGCGAGACGCCGATATTGACGTAGGGGATCCACAGCTCGGTATAGGTGTGCCGCGCGAGCGCCAAAATACCGAGTCCACCGTTGAGTATGGCTAGCGCACCCGAAATTCTGACATACATGATGGCACGGCGGTACCGGTTTGCGCGCTCTTCAGGTGTGGGTTCGCGATCCGTAATCATCGCGCTGCCCTTCTTGCCAACGGCAAGAGAATCCGGTAGAATTTGTCCCACTATGCGCTAGCGACGAAAAAGCCCCAAGCACACCACACATAATCGTTGGAGGTTCGTCGCATGTCGCCCGCAGCCGCGCCTATGAAGCGCAGCATCTTTTCGTCTCGAAGTTTTCGACTATTCTACATCGGTCAAACCGTGAGTTTGCTCGGTGACGGATTCCGTTTGCTTGCAATTCCGCTGCTGGTGTACAAACTCACGCACTCGGCGCTCTCGACGGGGTTGTCATACTTCTTTGAGCTTGCGCCGTTCGCGCTCTTCGGTCTGGTGGCCGGCTCGCTGGCCGACCGGCTGAACCGCCGCAGTTTGATGCTGGGTTCCAATGCGGTGCGGTTCAGCGTCATGATCGCGTTCGCAGTGCTCTATGCCCTGCGCATACTCACGGTTCAAGAGATCTATGCCGGTCTCGTCATCGTCGCATTGGCGGCGGCAGTCTTTGTCGGCTGCCAGACGTCGAGCATTCCGTTCCTGCTCGGAAAGGAACGCGGCACGGAAGCCGTCGCGGCGTTAGGCGGCGCTGAGAATTTCGCAAACCTGGTTACGCCGATGATCGGAGGTGCGCTGTTTGCAATCTTCGGTGCACTGCCGGCGCTGCTGATAACGGCATTTGGATATCTCTGCGGCACGGCTTTTCTTTGGCAGGTTCCATCGTTCGGACCGGATCAGAAGTCAGCGCGGCCGTCGCGCCGCGAGCTCACCGGCGATATCGCAACGGGATTCCGTCTACTCTTCGGCGACCGGGGAATGCGCGCTCAAGCCTTTGTCGGTCTCGGCGCCAACATGCTGGGTTTCGGCGCCTACGCAGTGTTGGTGCCGTTTCTCAAACGAGATTTCGGCGCGCACGACTACGAAGTCGGCATCTTCTTTGGTATTTCGGCTGCCGGCGCGATCCTTGGCTCGCTTGCAGCCACCAAATTCGCTTCGCGGTGGAAGTTCGGACCGGCACTCACGATTGCATACCTCCTCGACGCGACGCTCTTTTTGCCGGTAATCTTTACGCTAAATCTCTGGATCGCCGGTTTCTTTTGGGCGGTGACCAATGCGATCGTGCAATTTGAAGTCTCGCAGATCATCGGGTTCCGGTTGCGTGTAACGCCCGAAGCGTACGTCGGGCGCGTATTCGGCGCGGTACGTCTGTTCGTGCTGTGCGGGATCGGTCCGGCGGTGATCATCTTCGGCTATGTCGCGGATCACGCCGGCCCGCGCACTGCCATGGCCATCTCCGCGCTAGGGTATCTCGCCGTCGCTGTCGTCGCGGCCATCTCGCCGGCTATTCGCTCTGAGACGCGGTAAGCTCCGCGCTAGAGCATTCGCGGCGTACCGGCCGGATAGTCGCCCGCCGGATGGTTCGCTGCCCAGATGCGGGCGCGAGCGGCGATGTATTCGAAGTTCTCGTAGAGATACGGCCGGTTGCTTCTCGTAACGGCGATGACATCCGCCAAAAGATTCCAGTACAGAATAACGTTGAACCAGTCGCTCTGAAGATAAATATTTTCGTCGATTAAGCCGGACCGAACGAACGAACCGATGTGGTTATACATATCGCAGAGGTATTGTTCCGGGTGTTCGCGCCGGTCGATAGGTATCTCCAAGAGGCTTGCCCGGAACTTGTCGTCTTTCAAGCGTTCGGCTAAGTCGTGCCGCACGAAATTCATGATTTCGCGGACCGAAGGATCTCGTAACATTTCGAAGACACCCTGCAGCCCGCTGAGCTGATTGTTCAAGCGAAGATGCCGCAGCTGAACCAGCGCCGCGATAGCAGTTGCCGCGATAACGATGAAGGTGCCGACCGCAGCCGCGGTGTTTATGAGTTCAAGCGACATTCCCAGGTCCGTTCAATAGTGCCGGCTCGATCCCCCGGATTACGCCTGCAGGATGTCGTTAGCGCGCGTGAAGATCGCGTCGAACATCGGCCGGGTGAGTTTGCCCGTATTTGTGTTCTGCCGGCTCGGGTGAAATGATGCGATCAATGTAACGACATGCTTGCCTTTGGTGGCCGTCAACTCTGCGCCGTGACCAAAGCGCCAGCCCTCGGTCGAGAATGCGTAACGGCTCGCTTTGAGAGCATCGGCGGCGGCTTTCGTGCCGATCGCCCCGAGTCCAATTACAACGCGCAAACGATCGAGCGCCGCGAACTCGCGCACCAAGTACGGAAAGCAGCGCTGCAGTTGTTTCGGCGTGGGCTTGTTTCCGGGTGGCGCGCAGCGCAAAGCCGCCGTAATGAAGCAGTCGTGCAGCTTCAAACCGTCGTTGGCATCCGACACGGCCGCCTGATTTGCAAAACCGGCCCGAAAGAGAGCGGGATAAAGAAATTCGCCTGACGCGTCGCCTGTGAAGACGCGACCGGTGCGGTTGCTGCCATGAGCGCCCGGCGCAAGTCCGACAAGCAGCACGCGCGCTTTCGGATCGCCGAAGCCGGGGACGGGCTTCCCCCAATAGGTCGCGTCGCGATGCGCGCGTTTCTTTGTCTGTGCGATTTGCGCACAATACCGGCGCAGCTCGCGGCACTTGGTGCAAGCGATGACCTCGGTTTCGATAGCGCGCAGTTGTGCTGAGCTCACTGCAAGCCCGGAAAACCAATCTGGGCGAGCGCGGCGTACGCGACGATGCCGACCGCGGTCGAAAGGTTGAGGCTACGGACACTCTCGGCGCGCATCGGAATACGCAGGCATCGTTCTGGATCGCGCGCGAGCAAGTCGTCCGGCAACCCTTGCGTCTCTTTTCCGAAAACGAGAATATCGCCGCGAGCAAAACCCGCCTGCGTGTAGGGACGGCTTGCGCGTCTCGAGATATACCAGCGCTGCGAGGCCGGCGTTGCATTCAAGAATGCGGCGAGATTCGGATGAATTGCAATCTGCAGGTGCTGCCAATAGTCCAGGCCGGCCCGCTTGAGCTCGCGGTCGTTAATGCTGAAGCCGAGCGGCTCGATCAAATGCAATGCACATCCCGTGGCCGCGCAGAGGCGCGCAACGTTTCCGGTATTCGGCGGGATCTCGGGTTCCACCAGTGCGATCTGCAGCGGCGCACCCTTGGCAAATGCCGGATCGAAGACGCGGTCCTGAGGCTGCATTAGGAGTTGACGATGGAGACGAAATCGCGGCCGACGGGCGCAACGGCATAGGCGACGCCGTTGTTGCGCTGCCAGATGCGCTCGATCGCGTTGCGCGGATAAACAACGCGAATGTTCGGCGCGGCCGGATCGTTCATCGCGCAATCACCGTTGTCGGTAAAGCCGCAGAGTACGGCGAGATGACCGTCCGAATGTTCGAGCGGAGCGCCGGGCAGCTCACTGCCGCTCCAACTGTACGAGATCGCGAGCGGAAGGCCGGCTTCGATAAAACGCTGCGCATGATCGAGATTGCGCAGATAGACGACCGCGGCGCGTAACCCCAAGCTGCCGCTGAACGCCACGTTGAACGACCAGTTGCCGGTGCCGTTGTAAGCGCGGTCGAACACCGCGCGCGCAGTGGCGATAACATCGTAATCCAAGCCGTGATAGGCGTTGAGCATCGAGAGGCTGGCGGGGCTGCACCACCCGCGCTCTTCCGGTGCCACGTACTGAGAGCGAGCCGGCACGTCCAGGACGCGCGCGCTCGCCGCGTACGGCAGCGACGGTTCGTTGTGCACGGGCGCCGCAAAATCGAGTGCGTTGAAGTCCACGCCCGGTGCCCGGAGTTCGATGCCGTCGAACGGTTGCGAACTGCGAATGACGTCGACGTCCACGGTGACGTCCTCGTGCTTTGGACTAAAGGACTTCCGGCCGTCGGTCGTCCATTCGGCGAATGGCAGCCAGGGTGTGGCGGGAGCATGTGCGCGCAACAGACGGAATTCGAGCGTGCCGCGCACGGTAAACGTGTTCCAGCTCAAGACGCCTTCGCGCGCAGGTTCGAACGTGAGCGTCGTACCCTCGCGCACCGCCGGGGAGACCGCTAGCACGCTATATTTGCCAATCCCATGCGTTCCAGGTGTCTTGCACGAACGCGGCCGGCCGCAGATTCTTCATGTCGCTGTTGACCGCCGTGTATTCGTTTTCCCAATAGAAGAACACCGCGGGCACGAGTTGGTGAATGCGCTCTTCCTCTTGCTGGTAGTATTTCTTGCGCACCGCCTGATCGTATGTCGTTAGCGCTAGCTCCGACGTGCGGTCCACAATTGGATCGTTGAGCAGCGATGTATTGCCGCCGTGCGGAGGCCGATACTTGCTGTTCCAGAGCCCGGTGTTATCCGGGTCCGGTCCGTTAATCGAAACAGTCCATGAAATATCGTATTTGCCGGTATATAGCGGTCCGCTCGGCGCAAAGAGCACGTTCACCGGATAGTTGCGGATCGCCATGTTGATGCCGAAAGGCTTTAACTGGCTTTGCACCTGCACTTCGGCTTGAATGTTTTCTTGCTTATTCGTTCCGGTCGAGATGTTGAGTTGCAGCTCCTGGCCGCCCTTGTGCAGCCATCCGTCGGGGCCGATCGCCCAGCCGGCTTGTGCGAGCAGTTTCTTCGCATTGTCCGGATCGTACGGATAGGGCGGAATGTTCGGAGCCGCCCACGAGAGCGGATAGACATCGCTCACGGCAAGTTGATTGTAGCCGTGATAAATCGTGTCATTGATTCGCTTCCAATCCACGGCTTCGGCGATTGCAAGGCGCACGCGCTGATCCGACAGGATCGGGTTGTGCAGGTTGAACTCCATGTGGCGCCAGTTCGCGATCAGTTTCTTGATGACGGTGATTCCGGGTACTTGCGGAAGGCGCGCGATGTCGTTTTCATTGACGCCGATCAGCACGTCAACGTCGTGCGTCTGCAGCTCGTTGAACAGCGTATTGCCATTGGGAATGACCTTCCAAACGATTTTCTTTAAGTGCGGCGGTCCGCGATAGTAATATTTGTTCGGAACAAAAACGAGTGACGAGCCGTGATTCCATTGCTGTAAAATGAACGGGCCGCTCGAAATCGGCGTGCCGTTAAACGGCGCGCGGTTGATGTCCGGGAGCGATGCGAGGATGTGCGCCGGCAGCGGCGGATAGGCAGCTCCGTCGACCGCGAACAGCCCCATGATGTCCGGGTTCGGTTGTTTGAGGTGAATGACAATTGTTGTGTCGTTCGGTGCGCTCGCCGACGCAATGCCGTCCCAGCCGAACAGTGTTTTCACGTTGTTGCGCGGATTGCGCACGGCGGAGTACGTAAACATCCAATCCTTGGACGTTAACGGCGCGCCGTCGGACCACCGAAGGCCGGGCCGCATGTGAATGGTGATGGTCTTGCCGTCTTTGCTTAAGCCGCCGTTTGCGTAGCTCGGCACCTCGGTCGCGAGGTCGGGAATGAAGTTGCCGTTGTCGTCGTATTTTAGGAGCGAGGCGAAGATCAATCCGCCGACTTGATTGCTGGCGTCGGTATGCGCGAACATCGGATTGAGGCCGTCGGGCTCGTCCGAGTTGCCGACGCGGACTTCGCCGGGAATCGTCCATGGATGGCGCCCGCTTGCGGTCGTCGTCGTTCCGGTTTTCGAGCACGCGCTGAACGCGACGGTGACGGCGAGCAGAGCGGCAAGCGAGCGGATGATCTTCATGCAACAACCTTTGCGGAGAGCGGATGGCGTTTGACGAGCTTCGGCGCCACTTCGCTCCACAGCACGTCGGGACCGTTGCGAACGACGTCGTCCGCCGGCAAACCCGTTTCCTCGCGCGCACGAGCGATTTCTGCCTGCGCCTGCTGCGCCGTCAAGCCGAACGTATTGAGGGCAATTCCCACAACCGATGCCGGTTTTACGGTCGCGCAGAGATCTTCGTGGACGCGGATCAGATCCCGGTACGAGAGAATCGGTGTCCCGTAGACGTCGATCTGCGTGCGTTTGACATCGGCTATGATCAGCAGCGCATCGGGTGCGCAACCAAAAAGCAACGCCAGCGTCACCGGTGCGTACGCCGGATGATTGATGGCGCCTTGTCCCTCGACCAGAATATATTCGGGATCGCGTTTTGCGGCTTCGAGTACGAGCTGTTCGCTTGCACCGGGCGCAAAATCGGCGATGACGCGATCGACGGCGATTCCCCAGCCGGCAATCATAATGCCGGTCTGTCCGGTCGGAACGAACTCGGCGCTTCCGCCGGCATCGCGCGCCGCGCGCGCGAGCTCCAGCATCACCGTCATCTTGCCGACCGCACAGTCGTTACCGACCGCCAGCAGTATCGGCGCCTTTACGTCGTACGCGGCGCCGCTGAACAGCGGAACCTCGGGCGGCTTGCGCACGTCCCACAGATTCACGCCGCGTTGGCGCGCGGCCGCCGCGAATTCCGGATCTTCGGAAAGCAAGTCGTGCAAGCCGCTGACGATCTCTAGCCCCGCGTCAATCGCGGCGAGCACTTCGGCGCGCCAGGCCGCGGGAAGCTTTCCGCCCTTAGGCGCGGTTCCGATCAACAACGAGCTTGGCTTGAAGCGAAGCGCTTCGGCGACGCTCGACACAACCGGCGCGTTGCTATCGAGATACGGCACCACGTCGCGCACGATGCGGCCGGCGCACGTTGGATCCACGACGGCAACGGTTTCGTCGTTTGAATGGCGGATCACACCGTGCGCGGTCTTGGCGTTGTTCTCGAATTCGCCGGGCGCGAAGACCGCATACCTACGCAACGGCGGTCTTCTCGCGAACGCCGAGCCCGGGACCATCCGGCAATACAATTTTCCCGCAGTCGTAGGTAATGCCCCAGAACGGATCGTCTTTGGTGAGGAACGGTCCGTCGATGTCGGCCCAATCGACGAGCGGCGACAGCTGCGCGGCGGCGGTCGCCAGAATCTGGCTTTCGACCATGCATCCGAGCATGATCTTCAAGCCCATCGCCCGCGCAGTGTGAATCATCTTGAGCGCGCCGCGAATTCCACCGGTCTTCACGAGCTTGACGTTGACGCCGTCGACGCAGCCATACAGTTTAGGCAGGTCCTCGGCGTCGCGCGAATCTTCGTCCGTAACGATCGGAATCTTCGAACGCTCGCGAATGTAGCGCAGCTGCTCCGGATTACCGGCGGGAATCGGCTGTTCGCAGAACTCGATCTCGAAGCGCGCGAGTTCTCCCAGCAACTCGATGGCTTGCTCCGTGTCCCAGCCTTCGTTGGCGTCGATGCGGATCGTGCCCGTATACTTCGATCGGATCAGTTCGATCGTTGCGATCTGCTCTTTGGACGTGCCGCTGCCGAGTTTGACTTTCATCACGGGGTGGTCGCCGATCTCGCTCACCTTGCGCAGCGTCGTTTCGCGATCGCCGATTCCGATCGTGAACGACGTCAGCGGCGTCTTCGCCGGATCCAATCCGAGCAAGCGGTACAGCGGTTTGCCGCAGTCTTTGCCGATGAGATCGTGCAGCGCGATGTCGAGACCGCAGCGCGCGGCCGGCGGAATGTCTGAAGCGAGTAACTCGTCGAGCAGGTACGGATCGTCTCCGCGAAGTGGATGCTCAGTAAAAAAAGCGATGACCGATTCGACCGATTCGTCATAGCGTCGAATCGGCGCGGTCTCGCCCAAGCCTTCAAGATCGTTCCAGCCCACGCGAAAAATCGCGGTGCGTGCAACGTCGGAGCTTCCGCGCGAAATCGTGAACGGATGCACCAACGGCAGGTCGAGTTTGGAGATCGAGAGGGAGAGCGCGGACATTCGCCCGGCTTCCTTCTCGGAAAGGTCGCTCTAGCTCCTAGAGGTCTTCCTCTTCCTCGGGCTCTTCGTCGGGATCGTCCTCGATCTCGTCCGGTTCCTCGTCGGGCTGCGTGACCGAATTCTTCGGCGAGTCCATGATGCCGCGATCGATCAGCGGATCGCCGTCCGCGGTGCGTTCGAGGTCGTCTTTGGTCAGGTTCATAGTCACCTCAGCTTGCCGTATCCCCGCTTCCGGCTAGCGTGAAACGGGAGTGCGCACGCGGTAGAGATTTCCGCGATGATCGAACCGTACCGCCTCGCCGAGGGTTCGCGCCGCGTGCCGTTCGGAGCCGCGGATCACGCGCGCTTCTTCGGCATTGTCATAGTTCGGACGCAGACGGCTGCTCAAGATCGCTTCGCGCGCGGGCGGCTCGACGGCATGCGCGATTTCGTGCCCGAGCCCCAGTGCCGGCGACTGCTTTCCGCCGTGCGTCGTGCGCAGCGCGCTGTAGGGATCCCACGCGATGGTGTTTGTCGCGGGGTCGAAGTGGTCGTCGCCGCGATGATTGATCGAAAGATGGAAGGTACGCCTCGACGATTCGAGGCCGACAAAAAGCCGGCGTTCGGCGGAATCGCGCGTTAGGTATGCTTTGGCGAGGTCATAATCCGCCCGGGCACGCTCCGGGAGCACGATCGACATACCGGTCGTTCACGCGCTTGGATGCTTTTAGCAAGGTCCTGTGGTACAGTGGAGTCCGTCGACTGCGCATGGCGCGCAACGCAACGTAGGTGCTGGACCAACGATTGTACCTAAGGGAGCATCAGCTCCGGATACGAAGGCGTAGCGGCCGAAATGGCTGCCGCACCGGCGCCCGGGCCGCACCCACCTGTTGAAAACAGGTTCAGATCTCGTGCGACAGACGCCATATGCGGTCGACTGCTTTTTTCATGCTCTGCACGGTCGCGTTGCCTTCCGATGCATCGAGCACCAAAAATCCGCGATAGGAACCCAGCAACTCGCGCGCGCCGTCAAACGCGCGCTCGAATTCATGCCACACCAGGACCGTCTTCGGAAGCAGCTCGCGCGGATCGCTGCCCTGTTCTAAGCTGTCAAAATCCGGACCATAGCGCAACCACGCGGAGTCCGCTTCTTTGGTCACGCGTTTCATATCGTGAACGCCGGCGGCGAAAGTGTGCGGCTCGTTGCGCAACGCCAACGTTACGTTAAAGCGCTTGGCCAGCGTCGTCGCTTCGCCGAGCCGTCCCAGCACGCCGTTCCAATCGGCCTCGGTCGCGGGCGGCAACGGCGCCGCAAGCAGCGGAGCGCCAAGCGCTACCGCCATCTCCACCGCTTGCTCCATGTGCTCGGCGTCGGAGCTGAAAAAGCCGTCGTGGCGGAGCGCGGCGACGCTCAGTCCCAGGTCCGCGGCCATCTTTTTGACTTGGGCGAGGTAGTCCGTATCGGTGCGCGGAAAATGCCGCACGTCAAAGACGGCGCCGTCGGCTGCGAGCTCACGCGCGCACGCGTCGATCCATTCGAGTTGGGTGAGATCGCCGCCGCGCAATTGTTCGTCGAAAGCCGTGCTCGAGCAAGCCAGCTTCATAGGCGCGCTCGTTTCGACTGCATAATGGAAGGGCCTGCGCTTTACAAATGAATATCGCCGTTGCAGCCGATCATGCCGGCTTCGAATATAAGGATCGCATTGCGCTGGCGCTGCGTGACGCCGGCCACACCATCATCGACTTTGGAACGTGGGACGATACGCCGGTGGATTATCCGCAGTACGGATACGCAGTCGGCGAGGCGGTCGCGTCCGGACAAGCGGAGCGCGGCATCCTCGTCTGCGGATCGAGCATCGGTATCTCGATGGCAGCCAATAAAGTTCCCGGCATACGCTGCGCGGCGGTTTTTGAGCCGCTGGCAACCGAGCTTGCGCGGCGCCACAACGACGCCAACGTGCTGGCGCTTTCCGAGCGGCTCACCGGCTGGGACATGATCGAACGGCTGGTGCTGATCTTTCTGACGACGATGTTCGACGGCGGGCGGCACGCGCACCGCGTCGAGCAGCTCTTCGAATTTGGCGACGCGCAGCGCGCTCGCACGCTAAAAGCAATTGAGGCCGGCAAGGTAACCGGAGCCGAAACGCCGCGCGAGCTGTTAGGAGCATCATGAGAACACGCGCAGGTCTGCAGATCATGCTGGCCGTCTCGATCATCATCTGCGTCTGGGACGTCTACTACGCATTGAACGGGCGCGGGAATTCGATGATATCCTGGGCGCTGGCCGTACTGATGGGGGTCTTCGCGATCTGGATCGCAAGCCGGCTGGCGCGCGGAGATTATTCGTAATGATCACCAGCTCCGGAAGCCGCATCGAGGCGCAAGATCCCGAAGTCTTTGCGGCAATTGCCGGCGAGGAGCGCCGTCAGCGGCAAAACCTCGAATTGATCGCGTCCGAAAATTATTCGAGCAAAGCGGTGCGCGAGGCGATGGGCTCGGTAATGACCGACAAGTATGCGGAAGGCTATCCCGGCAAACGCTACTATGGCGGTTGCGAATTCGTGGACATCGCCGAGAATCTGGCGATCGACCGGCTGAAAAAGATCTTCGGCGCGGAGCACGCCAACGTTCAAGCGCACGCCGGCGCGCAGGCCAACATGGCGGTCTTCATGGCCGTGCTGCAGCCTGGCGATCCGGTGCTCGGCATGTCGCTCGCGCACGGCGGCCACTTGACGCACGGCACCAAAGTAAGTTTTAGCGGCAAGCTCTACAACGCGGCCGCCTACGGCGTGCGCAAAGATACCGAGCTGATCGACTTCGACGAAGTGCGCAGAATGGCGCGCGAGCACAAACCGAAGCTGCTTATCGCGGGCGCGAGCGCGTATCCGCGCACGATGGAGTACGCGCCGTTTCGCGAGATTGCCGACGAAGTCGGCGCGGCGTTCATGGTGGACATGGCGCACATCGCCGGACTGGTTGCCACGGGGCTGCACCCGTCGCCGGTTCCGTTCGCGGATTTCGTGACGTCAACAACGCACAAAACGTTGCGCGGCCCGCGCGGCGGCCTGATTCTCACGACAGAAAAGTGGGCGCAACCGCTGGACAAGTCGGTTTTCCCCGGCATTCAAGGCGGACCGTTCATGAACATGATCGCGGCCAAAGCCGTCGCATTCGGCGAAGCGCTCAAGCCCGAGTTCAAAGCGTATCAACAGCAGGTCGTGCGCAACGCGCGCGCGATGGCCGACGAATTCGCGCGCAACGGGCTGCGGCTGGTTGGCGGCGGCACCGACACGCATCTGATGCTCGTGGACGTTTCGGTGAAGGGACTCACCGGCAAAGCCGCCGAGGAGTATCTCGATGCGATCAGCATCACGGTGAACAAAAACGCGATTCCGTACGATCAGCAAAAGCCGTTCGTTGCCAGCGGAATCCGCATCGGCACGCCCGCGATTACGACGCGCGGTTTCGGCGAAGACGAATGCCGCGAGGTTGCGCGCATCATCTGCGAAGGTCTGGACGATATTGCAGCGCGCGCGAAAGTCGACGAACTGCGCGGCCGCGTGCGCGAACTCACCGGCCGTTTCGACGTGCCCTAACCTTCATGGCTAACTCGCAGTTGCTCGTGGTCGATCACCCCGCGGTGGCGGATCGCTTGGCGCGTTTGCGCGATCGCGAGACGCCGACGCCGGTCTTTCGCAAGCTCATGGAAGAGCTGGGAGCCTTTCTGGCTTATGAAGCAACGCGCGACTTGCCGTTGCGCGATGAAAAGGTGACGACTCCGTTGACTACCATGACGGCCAAGCGCATCGCGACGCGTCCGGTCGTCGCGCCGATCTTACGCGCGGGACTTGGCCTCTTGCCCGGATTTCTCGACGTGATCGACGACGCCGTCGTCGCGCATCTCGGATTCTATCGGGATCCGGCTTCGCTCCAGCCCGTGGCGTATTACGCAAACGTGCCGGACGATCTAGCCGAACGCAGGGTGTTCTTGCTGGATCCGATGCTGGCGACCGGAAACTCCGGCGCCGCCGGACTCGATGCGCTCGCGACGCGCGGCGCAAAGAACATGACGTTCATCAGCTTAATTGCGGCGCCCGAAGGCGTGAAGACGATTTCGGCCGCGCATCCGGACGTCCGCATTGTCACCGCCGCGCTCGACGAGCGTTTGAACGATCATGCGTACATCGTGCCGGGTCTCGGCGACGCCGGCGATCGCATGTTCGGCAGCACCAGCTCGGTCCCGGTCTCGGTAAGGCCAAGGGAATAGCGCATGCGTCCCGGCTGGGATGAGTACTTCATGCAGATCGCACAGACCGTCGCCACGCGCGCCACATGTCCGCGCGCCTCGGTGGGGTGCGTACTGGTCCGCGACCACCGCATATTGACGACCGGCTACAACGGCTCGCCGCGCGGCGTGGCTCACTGCACCGACGCAGGCTGCATCGTCGTCGACGGGCACTGCCAGCGCGCGACGCACGCGGAAGCGAACGCAATCGTGCAGGGCGCGCTGCACGGCGTCAATCTGTCGGGCTCGTCCGCGTACTGCACGCACCAGCCGTGCGTCAACTGCACCAAGCTCTTTATCAGCGCGGGCGTGCGCCGCTTGGTCTATCAAACGGAGTATGCGGATCCGGTCGCGCAGGCGCTCTTGAAAGAAGCCGGCGTCGAACTCGTTCGCCTCGAGGCGCTCGCCGGAGCGCGGCCGTGACGGCTTACTACCTTTATATAGCGGGTTTTGCGATCGCGCTGGCTGCGGCGCTCTTTGCGACGCCGCTCGTCATGCGCCTGGCGCACAGCACCGGCATGGTGGACGTCGTCGACGAACGGCGCATGCACGACGTCCCAAAGCCGCGGATCGGCGGCGTGGCCGTCTTCTTCGGCTTTGCCTTTGCGCTCTTCGTCGTGCTCGGATTTGCGCTCTCGAACGCGCGCAGTTTTTTCCCGGCCCACGACCAGCTGGCGGCAGCTCATAATCTCATCGGTCTGCTCTTCGGCAGCATGCTGATTCTCTGCGTCGGATTATGGGACGACATCATGGGGTTGCGGCCGCGCTACAAACTCGCCGCACAGATCGTGGTCGCGCTCATCTCGATCGGCTACGGCTTTCACATTGACTACATCCACCGGCCGTTCACGCACAACCCCAACGACTTCATCTACTTTCCGTGGTGGATCAGTTATCCGCTGACGCTCGTCTGGTACACCGGCATGATCAACGCGATCAACTTCATCGACGGATTGGACGGGCTGCTGGCGGGCTTCACAGCTATCTCCTCGATCTTCTTGTTTGCGATCGCCTTCACCAAGGGCGACCCGATCGTGGCGCTGGTGGTTATCGCGCTGGCGGGCGCGGCGCTCGGATTTCTGCCGTACAATTTCTCGCCGGCGCGCATCATCTTGGGTGACAGCGGCTCGCACTTCATCGGCTACGTCTTCGCGACGGTGTCGATCATCGGCACGAGCAAGACGGCGATCGCCGTCGGCCTGATCGCGCCCCTAATCATCCTGGCGCTGCCGATCGTCGACACCGCGGCGGCGATCTTCCGGCGCGCGCGTTCGGGCAAGCGCATCTCGGAAGGCGACCGTTCGCACTTTCACCATCAATTGGTCTTCCGGTTCGGCTTGAACACGCGGCAG
This sequence comes from Candidatus Rubrimentiphilum sp., assembly GCA_035710515.1. Lineage (NCBI taxonomy): Bacteria > Bacillati > Vulcanimicrobiota > Vulcanimicrobiia > Vulcanimicrobiales > Vulcanimicrobiaceae > Candidatus Rubrimentiphilum > Candidatus Rubrimentiphilum sp. The sequence goes on from DASTDE010000004.1 coordinate 515,170, forward strand.
GCAGTCTTGCTCATCTATGCGATCTGCATTCTGCTGGGCGCCGCCGCCCTCTACTTCGCATGACCGACCCGAAGCCGTTGCGCGTGATGGCGATCTTCGGGACGCGCCCCGATACGATTAAAATGGCGCCCGTCGTGCACGACCTGCAGCGGCACCCGCACGTTGAGTGCATCGTCTGCGTGAGCGCGCAGCATCGCGAGATGCTCGACGATCTGCTTGCGCTCTTTTCCATCCTGCCCAATCACGACCTCGACATCATGACGGACGATCAAAGTTTGACCGAGATCACCACTCGCGTGTTGATCGGGATGGAAAAAGTCTTTCAGGAAGTGCGCCCCGACGTCGCGCTCGTGCACGGCGACACCACGACGAGCACGGCGGCTGCGCTGGCTGCATTCTATCAGCAGATTCCGACCGGCCACGTGGAGGCTGGACTTCGCACCAGCAACCCGTCGCTCCCATTCCCTGAAGAGATGAACCGGCGGATCACCGGAACCATCGCGTCGTATCATTTTGCGCCGACGGCGCTGTCGCAGGAGCACTTGCTCGGCGAAAACGTTCCCAAAGAAAACATCATCATCACCGGCAACACGGTCATCGATGCGTTCTTGCAGACGGCCGAGCGCGAGGATTTGCCGCGGCCGCCACGCTGGGAGGAGTTGGATCCAAAACGTCCGGTCATCGTCGTGACGGCGCACCGGCGCGAAAACCACGCGCACATGCGCGAGATGAGCGAAGCGATGCTCGAAATCGCGCGCATGCCGCAGCGCCCGCAAATCTTTTGGCCGGTCCATCCGTCGCCGCGCGTGCGTCCGATCGCGCACGAGGTGCTCGGCAAGGAGCCGGGCGTGATCTTGATCGAGCCGATCGATTATGCGCACATGGTGGCGGCGGTGCGCGATTGCACATTCGTGCTGACCGACAGCGGCGGCTTACAAGAGGAAGCGCCATGTTTGGGCAAGCCGGTCCTGGTGATGCGCGAAGAAACCGAACGTCCCGAAGGCGTGTTGGCGGGCACTTTGGAGTTGGTCGGCCACGATAAGAAGAAAATCGTGGCGGCAGCTGCACGGCTGCTTTCGGATCCGGAAGCCTACAAGCAAATGTCGGGCGCGCACAATCCGTACGGCGACGGACATGCCTCCGAACGAATCTCCGCCTGGCTGCTGGCGCGCCTGCGGGGAGCGCCATATCCCAAACCCTTCGAGGTTGACCTCTCCGAGTGAAAGGCGCGGCCGCGATCATCGCGGCCGGCTCGGCCTTCGCGGGGGCTGGGGTCGGCGGCTTGTTGATCGGCATATGGCTCGACCACGCGCAGCGGACTGAATACTACGCAGTCATCGGGCTCTTCGCGGGTATTATCGCCGGAGGTTACGCCGCATTTCGGCTGCTGTTCCGGGCGGCGGCATCGTGAAGGAAAGCCCTGCCGACCTCGAACTCTACGGGCAGCTGAAGCGCTCCACGGCGCTCGGCGCGCTGGTCACGGTCGCCTTAGCCGCTCTAGTCCTGGCGGTCTGGCACCTGGCCTTCGCACTGGTTCTGCTCGCCGGCGGGGTCGCCGGGGTCGTGAACGCGCTGCTTTCGATGTTCGGCAACGAAAGATTGCTCGACCGCCGCAACGTGGGGGCGTTCGTCTTAAGTAGTTTTCTGCGCCTGTGCGTTTTCGGTATAGTTCCGGTGGCGCTGGCGGTTCGGCTTCCCTCCATTTGGACTTTGGCGTGGTATTTTATAGGCTTCTTCACGCCGCTCGGGTTGTTCGCAGTCCTGCTCAGACGCGCAGTTTCGCGAAAGTAGATAGTGCAAGAAACGATAGGCGAACACAGTACGTGGACGTGGCCGGTATTCGGCTCGGTTCACGCCGACACGATCATGACGACGTGGCTCGTCATGGCGATCGCTTTGCTGTTCTTCGCATGGGTGGGCGCCAGCTACCGTTCGGCTCGCGTTACGCGCCGTCAAGCGGTGCTCGAAGGCGTCATCAACTACTTCGCCGATCTCACGACGAGCGTTCTCGGCCAGCAGGGCGAGCCGTTTGTGCCGTTTTTCATCGCGCTGTTTCTGTTCATCTTTTTGCTGAATCAATTCGGCGTGTTTCCGTTCAAGGTGCTCGGTTTGCCGTTCGGCGGATCGCCGACGGCGGACCTGAACACCACCGCGGCCTACGCTCTGATGATCTTCGCAATCATTCAGGTCGTCGCGGTCCGCAAGCAAGGTCCGGGATATTTCGTGCACATCTTCAAGCCGTTCTGGTGGCTGGCTCCGATCAATTTGATCGAGGAAGTCGCGCGTCCCGCGACGTTGGCCGCGCGGCTGTTCTTCAATATCTTCGTCGGAGAGCTGCTCTTCATCATCATCGCGTCGATCATCACCGCCAAGGTGATGATCGGGCCGGTCAACCTCTCGCTCGCGGTGACCGTCCTGCCGTTTTTTATTCAGTTCTTTAATTTCTTCGTCGGCACCATCCAGGCGTTTCTCTTTACGCTGCTCGGCATCGTCTATCTGTCTCTCGCCGTTGGCGAACAACACTAAGTTAGGAAAGGCAAGTTGTGACTTCTCAAGCACTGATTATCGCGTCCACCCTGATTGCGTTCGGCATCATCATTTCAGGCGTGGCGTTCGGCTCGGCCGTCGGTGACGGCATCGTGGCCAGCAAGGCCGTCGAGTCGATCTCGCGGCAACCCGAAGCGCGGCCGAACATTTTTCTGTTCATGTTCTTGGGCGTCGGAGTCTTGGAAGCGTTTCCGATTATCGCGCTCGGATTGGCGTTCTACATCCTGCTGGTCGTCGTCAACGTCCCCGGCCTTCTGAAGGCAATCCACTAGGCAATGTTTCTCAGCCTCGACGGTACGTTTTTCATCCAACTGCTCAACTTCGCGATCTTTTTCGCGATCTTGAACCTGGTGTTCATGCGCCCCGTCGCGCGCGCGATTACCAAGCGTCGCGAGTACATCAACAGCGTTACGAGCGACTACGATCGCTACCAGGCGGAAGGCAACGCGTTGCGGGCTCAGGCTGAATCCATTCGAGCGGCAGCGCGGCGCGAGGCCGAGCAGCTGGCGGCCAAAGTGCGCGCCGAGACTTCGAACGAAAGCGCAGACGTCTCGGCCAAATTCGCACAGCAGGCCTCGGAAGCCATACAGCATGCCGAACGCACGGTCGAAGCGGAGCTGGCGGCCGCGCGTTCGCACGACAAACGCACCATCGACGAGCTGGCGGACGAGATCTTCGCGCGCGCCGTGCCCGAGATCGCGCGATGAACTATCAGACGATCGCGCAGTGGAGTCAGATCGCGTCGTCGGTTTTGTTTCTCGGCGTGCTGGTTTGGCTATGGATACGATACATTCAACCCGCCGTGCTGGCCGCGCAAGCCGCGCAGAACGCGCGCATTGCCGAAGCCGAGCGTCATCGCGATGAGGCCAAGGCGGCACTGGACGGCTTACAGCATGAGATTGAAGCGGCCCAGGGCGATGCTGTCGCCATCAAAGAACGCGTTTCGGCGATGATGTCGAGCGAACGCGAGGCTTTATTGCGCGAAGCGCGCGAGGCCGGAGAACGGGCATTGCGCGACGCGCAAGGCGAGCTTTCGCGCGCGCGAGTCGCGGCGAGCGAGAAGTTGCGCGACGATCTGATCGAGAAAGCGCTGGCGGCCGCGCGCGGAATTGCGTCGCGGCGCATGGACGCGGGCGCCGATAAGAAGCTGGTCAACTCGTTCGTCGGGTCGCTCGAACGGAAGAGTACTTGATGGTGAATCAAACGCTGGCGCGCCGCTACGCCACGGCGATCTTCCAATTGGCTTCCGAACAGAAGGCCGTCGAGCAAGTCGGCGGCGAGCTGCGCATCTTGAGCGATGCGATCGAAGACAACGAGAGCGCCTTGAACTTTTTTCTCTCGCCGGTCGTGGAGCGCAGCGAGAAAGAGCAGACGCTGACCGCCGCGTTCGAAGGCAAGGCGCATCCGATCGCGCTGCACGCGATGCTGCTGCTCGTGCGCAAGCGGCGCGAGGGCCTGTTGCGCCAGATCGTGCGCGAGTACGGCGCATTGGAGCTGGCCGCGCGCGGGCTGGAGCCGCTGACGATTACAACCGCGAAACCGCTTGAAGCCGGCGAACTGCGGCAGCTCGTTTCGCAGTTGGAAAAAACGTACGACCGGAAATTCGAGGTAACCCAGCGCGTGCAGCCCGATCTGATCGGCGGCGTGCGCATTTTGATGGGGGACCGGCGGATAGACGGATCGATCGAAGGGCGCTTTGCCGAATTAGCACGCACACTCATGGCTAGGAATTAGGAATGATTAACGCAGACGAAATCGCAGGTATTTTAAAACAGCAGATCGCGAGCTTCACGGCCGGCGTCCAAGAGGACGAAATCGGCACCGTGATCGAGGTCGGCGCGAACTTGGCGCGAGTCTACGGACTGCGCAGCGTGCGTGCTTCGGAACTCGTCGAATTCGCCAACGGCGTGCAAGGCGTTGCGTTGAATCTCGAAGAGGACAACGTCGGCGTCGTAATCATGGGCTCCGACGAAGGGATCAAAGAGGGCGACAAGGTCCGCCGCACGGGCCGCATCGCGTCGGTTCCCGTGGGCGAGGCGTTGCTCGGACGCGTCGTCGATCCGCTCGGGAAGCCGGTTGACGGAAAAGGCCCGATCGAAACGCAGAAATTCCGCACGATTGAAAACGTCGCGCCCAGCGTCGTTCAGCGCCAGCCGGTCAAGCAGCCGATGCAGACGGGCGTGCGCGCGATCGACGCGTTGATTCCGATCGGCCGCGGCCAGCGCGAGCTGATCATCGGCGACCGCAGCACGGGCAAGACCGCGCTCGTCGTCGACACGATCATCAATCAAAAGGGCAAGGGTGTCTTCTGCATCTATGTGGCGATCGGCCAAAAGAATTCGACGGTCGCGGCGCTGGCGCAGCTGCTCGAGCAAAAAGGCGCGATGGAGTACACGACCATCGTAACAGTCGGACCTTCGGAGGCTGCGGCGCTGCGCTGGATCGCGCCGTTTGCCGGCTGCGCGATGGGCGAAGAACTGATGTACCAGCACAAAGACGTGCTCATCGTGTACGACGATTTGACCAAGCACGCGCAGTCGTACCGCGAAATGTCGCTGCTGCTGCGCCGTCCGCCGGGGCGCGAAGCCTATCCGGGCGACGTCTTCTTCCTGCACTCACGTCTGCTCGAGCGCGCTGCAAAACTGAGCGACGCGATGGGCGGCGGATCGCTGACGGCGCTGCCGATCATCGAGACGCAGGCCGGCGACTTCTCCGCGTACATTCCGACCAACGTCATCTCGATTACGGACGGACAGATCTACCTTACGCCGCAGCTCTTCTTCCAAGGCATCCGGCCCGCGGTGGACATCGGTCTCTCCGTTTCGCGCGTCGGCGGCTCGGCCCAGATCAAGGCGATGAAAAGCGTGGCCGGCCAATTGAAACTCGAGCTCGCGCAGTATCGCGACCTCGCGGCGTTCGCAAAACTCTCGAGCGACCTCGACAAGGCGACGCAGATGCAGCTGCTCCGCGGCGAAAAGCTCACGGAGTTGCTCAAGCAGCCGCAGTATCAGCCGATGGCGGTTGAGGATCAAGTCGCCATTCTATACGGGGCGACCAAAGGGTTCGTCAACGATATTCCCACGCCGCGTCTGCAGGATTGGCTGCGCGGATTCGTCGCGTTCCTACACGACAAGCATCCGGACATTCCGCAAGCGATCGCGCAGAGCGGTCAGCTTGCCGACGAGGTGAAACAGAAGCTCGACGCGGCGCTTACGGAGTTCAACAAAAGCTTCTAATGAAAAGGCGTATCCGCGCTGCGCGCTCCACGCCCCCCGCCGGCAAAGCCGTCGGGGCCCCCGGCCTTCGGCCCCTTTGCATCGCAATAGGGAAGGCCCGGTAATGGCAACCGTAAAGGATCTTCGCGAGCGGATACGCTCGCTGAAGAACACGCAGCAGATCACCAAGGCGATGAAGCAAGTTGCGGCCGCCAAAATCCGGCGTGCCGAAGCGGCGCAAAAACAGGCGCGCCCGTACGCGGATGCGCTCGGCGAGATGCTGCAAGATCTTCTGACGACGGCGTCGCGGATCGATCACCCATTCATGAATCCGGGGCGCGCGGGCGCGCCCTCGGGCATTCTGCTGATGACCGCGGACAAAGGCTTGGCCGGAGCGTTCAATTCCAACGTGATCCGCGCCGCCGAACTCTACCGGCACGACCACGCGGACGCCGTGTTTTACAGCGTCGGCATCAAAGCGCGCAACGCCGTCCGCCGCTGGGGTCTAGGAGATCGTCCGGCGTGGCCGCTGAACGCGCCCTCGAAGTTGCAGACCGCGCGCGAAGTCTCGCAGCGCGTCACTGCGGACTTCGTTTCGGGCGCGATCGGCGACGTCACGCTGGTCTCTTCCAAACATATCTCGATGATGTCGCAGCGTCCCGAAGTGCGCCGCCTCGTTCCGATCGAGCGTGAAACGGCACAGGAGCAACCGAAGGGCCCGCGCGGTTCGGTTGAGATCCCGCCGTCGCCCGAATTCGTACTCTCGAAACTGCTCCCGAAGTATCTCGAGTTCACGATCTTTTCGGCAATGCTCGAGACGGACGCCGCATTTTACGCCGCGCAGTTGCTGGCGATGAACAACGCGACCGAAAACGCCGGCAAACTGATCGACGAACTCACGATCGCTATGAACAACGCCCGCCAAGAGGCGATCACCAAGGAACTCCTCGAGATCGTCTCGGGCGCCGAGGCTTTAACAGGAACATGATTGTCCTTGTCTCTCCCTCAAGTTTTTCGAGGCTGGCGTCATCTTACGACGTTGGCTGCGGTGTGAGGCCGATGGGTCGTTTCGACCGGCGGTGTCGGCTTCGCCGCGAAGCCATGGAGGGCGAGAGCGGGGTGAAGACGTCAAGGGAGCGCTCCGACAGGATGTCGGATCGCGACCGTCCGCCGGGCGGAATGACCCATCGGACTCACACAGATACCAAACCAAAGCAAGGAAACATATAAATGCCAGCCACCGGAAAAGTCGCCCAAGTCTTAGGAAACGTCGTCGATGTCGAGTTCAGCGCGGAGACGCTACCGAACATCAACGACGCGCTGACGGTTCGCGTCAACGAAGATCACGCCAAAGCCAATGGAAAAAAACAGGCGGGCGGTTCGGAGTTGGGCGGAACGGCGATGCAGATGCGTGACATCGTGCTCGAAGTGCAGGACGAACTCGGCAACGATCAGGTTCGCTGTCTGGCGCTCGGATCGACGGACGGGTTGATGCGCGGCGCGCCGGTAACCTCGACGGGCGGTCCGATTAAAGTTCCGGTCGGTGAGGGCACGCTGGGACGCATCTTCAACGTCCTCGGCCAGCCGATCGACAGCAACGATCCGGTGAAAGCCGCGGCCGAATGGCCGATTCACCGCGCGCCGCCGGATTTTAAAGCGCAGGATCCGACGCCCAAAATTTTCGAGACCGGGATCAAAGTCATCGACTTAATGGCGCCGTATACGCGCGGCGGCAAAGTCGGATTGTTTGGCGGCGCCGGCGTCGGCAAGACGGTGCTCATTCAAGAGTTGATCCGCAACATCGCAGCCGTGCACAAAGGCTTCTCGGTCTTTACCGGCGTCGGCGAACGCACGCGTGAAGGCAACGATCTCTGGCTCGAAATGAAAGAGTCCGGCGTGCTCAAGCAGACGACGCTGGTCTTCGGTCAGATGGACGAGCCGCCGGGCGTACGTTTCCGGGTGGCGCAGACCGGCGTGACGATGGCGGAATACTTCCGCGACGAGATGGGTGCGGACGTGCTGCTGTTCATGGACAACATCTTCCGCTATCTGCAAGCCGGCTCCGAAGTCTCGGCATTGATGGGCCGCATGCCGTCGGCCGTCGGCTATCAGCCGACGCTTTCGACGGACATGGGCTCGCTCGAGGAGCGGATCACCTCAACGCATCGCGGATCGATCACGTCGGTGCAAGCGGTCTACGTGCCGGCCGACGACTACACGGATCCCGCAGTGGCGGTGACGTTCGCGCATTTGGATGCGACGACCGCGCTTTCGCGGCCGATCTCCGAACTCGGCATCTACCCGGCGGTCGATCCGCTGGCGTCGAGTTCGCGCATTCTCGATCCGCAGATCGTCGGCGAAGAGCATTACCGTGTCGCGCGCGGCGTGCAAGAAACGCTGCAGCGGTATCGCGACCTGCAAGACATCATCGCGATCTTGGGCGTGGAAGAGCTGTCGGAAGACGACAAGATCGCCGTCGCGCGCGCACGCCGCATTCAGCGCATGTTTTCGCAGCCGTTCTTCGTGGCGGAGCAATTTACGAACACGCCCGGCAAGTACGTCAAATTGCAAGACACGATCGCCGCGTTCAAAGAGATCCTCGACGGCAAAGTAGACGATCTGCCGGAGCAGGCATTCTTCTACGCCGGCGGGATCGATGACGTGCGCGCCGCTGCTGAGAAGCTCGGGGCAGCAGTCTGACGATGACGGTTCCTTTCAAGCTGGTCACGCCCGCGAAGTTGATCTTCGAAGGCGACGCCGAGCTCGTGATCGCCGTGACGACCGAGGGCGAGGAAGGCATCCTGCCCCGTCACGCCCCGTTCTTGGCAGCGCTCAAACCTGGCGTGTTGCGCGCTAACATCGTGCAAGACGGCGCATCGCGGCGTCTCGAACTCGCCACCGGCGAAGGTTTCATGCAAGCGCTGCCCGATCGCGTGACCGTTTTGACCGATGAAGCCGTCACGTTCGAAGAGGTTGACGTCGCGCAAACCCGCGCGGAGCTTGAGCAAGCGACGGATCCGTCCGCCACTGACTTTGCACGCGCCAAACTGCGCCTGACCGGACACTCCTAGGCCCCCGGCGAAAACGTCATCGGTGGCGCAAACACCGGGTTGGACGAAATTGGCCGCACCTGCGCTGGAGATCGCAGCTCTGGCGTTAGGCTCATTTGCTATGGAACTCGCGAGCTCGGCCAAACCCGCGCCCGAGCCAAAGGCTCCGGAGCCGAAGCCCGCGCCTGAACCGGCGCCCGTGCCTCAACCGGTGCCCTCAGCACCGCGCGTTGCGGCGCCGATACTATCGAAGGACCCGTGGGAATTGCGGCCGCGCGAGTTTCTTATGGAGATTGCAGACGAAGGAGCAAACTATTACCGCGCAAGCGATGCGACCTCGGAACTCGTTGCAGGGCTGTACTCGGACGGCAGAATTCGTTTGGCGGACGGCGACGGACGCCGCTTTGCGGGTGCGTTGATCGGCGGTCACGCGGACGTGCTCGAGCTGCGGCACAATGAATGGAGTGAGGTTTTTCTGCGCGTGACGCCGACCGGACGCATGCAACTCGAACTGCGCGGTGGACCGTACGACGCACACGTCTTGACGTGCGAGGCGCTGAGCGCATGAACACGTTGGATCGGCTGGAAACAACGCTGCGTGTTCGCGGCGGGTTACGGCTCGAAGGTTCGATACGAACGCACGGCGCGAAGAATGCCGCGCTGCCGATCATGGCGGCGGCGTTACTTGCCAAAGGCAAAGTCACACTGCATCGCGTTCCGCGCATTACCGACGTTTCCGTCATGTGGTCGCTGCTGGAAGCGCTGGGCGCGCGGCTTCGGTACGAGGGCGAAGGCAGCCTGACGATCGATGCGGCCAATGTCGCTTCCCATATCGCGCCGTATACGCTGGTGCGCAAGCTGGCGGCGTCGTTCGATCTCGTCGGACCGCTGCTCGGCCGCTTTGGACGCGCTGAAGTGCCGCTGCCGGGCGGATGCGTGCTCGGCACGCGCGCGACCGACATGCACGAACAAGCGTTTCTCGCGCTCGGATGCGACGTCAAGAACCAGCGCGGCTATTTCATCGCTACCGCCAAGAAACGCCGGCTACAAGGCGCTGAAATCGAATTCCGTACTCCCAGCGTCGGCGCCACCAAGAATGCCATGCTGGCGGCGGTTGTCGCCGAGGGTACGACGACGGTGCGCAACGCGGCGATGGAACCGGAAGTCGTCGACCTGACGAACTTTTTGATCGCGATGGGCGCGAAGATCCGCGGCGCCGGTTCGGACACGCTCGTTATCGACGGCGTCAACGAACTGCACGGCGTCGAGTACGAGATCATTCCCGATCGCATCGTGGCGGGAACGTTGCTGCTCAGCGGCGCGGCCACGCGCGGTGACGTCACCGTGACCCAGTGCCAGCCCGATCATCTGCTTGCGTTGAGTTTGAAACTGCAAGAGTGCGGTGCGAGCGTGACCAACGGCGACGACTGGCTGCGCGTGGACGCGAGCCGCGTCACCGGCGGCACGGACATCTTGACCGCCCCATTTCCGGGCTTCCCCACCGATTTGCAGCCGCAAATGGTCTCGTTCTTGTGCACGGCGCCGGGAAACAGCATCGTGGAAGAGTCGATCTTCAACGCCCGCTTCTCATACGTCAACGAACTTGCGCGTATGGGCGCCGAGGTGCGGGTTTCGATGGAAAGCAACACGGCCGTGGTCAAAGGCGGCGCGCCGATGTCGGGCGCCCCGGTCGAGGCTCCGGATATTCGAGCCGGCGCCGCCCTGGTGGTCGCGGGCTTGGCCGCGCAGGGCGAAACCGAGATCATCGGCTTAGAATACATCGACCGCGGTTACGAGCGGCTGGAAGAGATGCTGTCGGGATTGGGTGGGCAAGTTCAGCGATCGAGCGGTATCACGCCGCTCGTCGAGCCGACCGGACTTTTCGAAACAAGCGCGTATCCTAAGACCCGGGCTCGCGCTCAATAACATTTTCTAGAAAAAAGGAACCGTCTTGGATATCGGGATCGATTTAGGCACGGCCAACGTGCTGGTGCACGTCAAAGGCAAGGGGATCGTTTTGCGCGAGCCTTCGGTCGTGGCCAAAGACATGAGTAACGGCCGCACGCTGGCCGTCGGCGAGGAAGCCCGTCAGATGCTCGGGCGCACGCCGGGGCATATTCAAGCCATTCGCCCGCTGCGCGACGGCGTGATCGCCGACTTCGAAGTGACCGAGGCGATGCTCAGTTACTTCATCAAGAAAGTCATGCGCGATCGGTCGTGGTGGTCGTCGCTCTTCCGTCCCAAACCGAACGTGGTCATCTGCGTGCCCGCCGAGATCACGAGCGTTGAAGAGCGCGCGGTGAAAGACGCCGCAAAACTCGCCGGTGCAAAGTCTGTGGAGATCATTGCCGAACCGATGGCAGCCGCGATCGGCGCAGGCTTGCCGATCGACGGCCCATCCGGCAGCATGGTCGTGGACATCGGCGGCGGCACGACCGACGTTGCCGTTATCTCGCTCGGCGGCATTGTCGTTTCGCAGTCGCTGCGCGTGGCCGGCAACAAATTAGACGAAGCCATCATTCGCTACGTGCGCCGCGTGTACAACTTGATGATCGGCGAGCGCATGGCCGAAGAGATCAAGATCAAGATTGGATCCGCATACAAACTTGAATCCGAATTAGCGATGGAGATTCGCGGGCGCGATTTGATCAACGGCTTGCCCAATACGGTGAAGGTGACGAGCGAAGAGATTCGCGAGGCATTGTCGGAACCGGTCGGTCAGATCGTCGAGGCGGTAAAGTCGGTTCTCGAAAAAACGCCGCCCGAACTCTCGTCGGACATCATCGATCGCGGCGTGATCCTTACCGGCGGTGGTGCGCTCTTGCGCGGTTTTGACAAGCTTCTGGCCGAGGTGTGCGGCATTCCGGTGATCGTGGCGGACGATCCGCTTTCGTGCGTCGCCCACGGCACCGGCATGTGGGTCCGGCTCTAGGGAGGATCCCACGCCGGAAACAATCGACGCGCGAACGGAGCCGCTCGAGCAGGTTGTGGAAGCGGCCGCGCGCGTGGTGTTGCGCGGCGGGACCGTTATATTTCCCACGGACACGGCCTACGGAATCGGCTGCGATCCGTTCGACCTGGACGCGATCGCGCGGATTTACGGCGCGAAAAAACGTCCCGCCAACAAACCGCTGTCGCTGCATCTGGCGACCGTCGCGGAGTTTTTGGAGTACGCACGCGACCAGCGCGAAGTGGCGGCGGCGGTCCGGCGGCTCTTCCCCGGACCGGTGACGATCATTCTGCGGCGTCCGGCATTCGTCGAGCGCGAGGTGAGCGCGGGCTTGCCGACCATCGGTTATCGCGTTCCCGACGACGCGCTGTGCAGTGCGATTTTGGACCGCTGCGGACCGCTGGCAGCGACTAGCGCGAACAGGAGCGGCGAGCGCCCCTACTTCGGAGGTGGAGACTTGAGCGCATTGCCGCCCGCGGACCTCGTGATTGAGAACGGCCCCACCAAATACGGTCAGGAGTCGAGCGTCATCGACTTTACCGGCCCGCAGCCGGTTCTGCTGCGCGAGGGGGTTGTTTCGTACGAGCGCCTAAGCGAGCTCGCCGGGCCTATCGTACGTTATCGGGTAGCGACATGAAGACGACAAGAAACGTGCTCTTAGCGATCTGCGCCGCGCTGTGTGCGCTGGCGGCGGCGCCGCGCACTACCACGACGGGCTTCAATTTCAGCGATTGGAACGTGCAGACCGGAGAGTTTACTTACAACTATCAGTCCGGCGCATTCTCGACGCCCACCCACATCACGCTGACGCGGCCGGGCAGCGAGATCCGCGCCGATCGCGCCAACGGAAACACCAAGTCGAAGCAGGCGCTGCTCTCCGGCAACGTCTGGCTGCGCGATCAGAACGGCGTATTGACGAACTTCTCCAGCGGAACGATGTCGGGTCATCAGCCGGCGATCCTGACGTGCGACTCGCTGCAGATCGACGGCACCGGAAAAATCTACACCGCCGTTGGCCACGTGCATTTCGTGCAAGGCGCGAGTTCGGTTACCGCGGATCGCGCGGTGATGAACGGCTTGACGCACGACTTGCATCTCTTCGGCAACGTGACGATGCACACATGAATGCCGCACGCATCGCGATCGCCGCGCTAACGCTGGCGGCTTTCGGCGGCTCGCTGGCCGGTGCTGCGCCGAAAAAAACCGCAACGACGACGACGACGATTGGCGGATGGACGATCCAAACGACCGAGACCGACATGAACTTGAAGACCGGATCGTTTGCGGTGCCGCATCCGTTCACGATGACGCGCGAAGACGGGTCCACGGTGAATGCGGATCGTGCGGTAGGAAACTATAAGAAGAAACAAGCCACCCTCTACGGGCACGTCAGCGTGCACGATGCGAACGGGACGTTCGGATTGCACAGCGCGCAGCCGGCGCATCACGATCCGGCGACGCTGTCGGCGGACACGCTCAACATTGACGACGTCACGCATCTCTACGACGCGGACGGCAACGTGCATTACGTGCAGGGCCAAACGACGGCCGATGCGCAGACCGCGCATCTCAACGACGCCACCCACCGCCTCGATCTCTCCGGTAAAGTGCACGTCGTGCAAGGAGAGCGCACGCTGGACGCGGACAGCGCGACGTACAACACCGTGACCGGGGACGGCGAGGCTGACGGGCACGCAATGCTGACGTTCCCCGGAGGCAGTCCGTCGATCGCGACGCCGAAACCGATCATAATTCGCGGCCCGAAGATCCCGTAGCCGTGGAGCCGAGTCTCTTCGGTTCCGCGGCCGGCAGCGCGCCGCTGGCCGCGCGGATGCGTCCGCGCACGCTGGACGAATTCGTCGGCCAGGAACAGATCGTCGGCGAAGGCCGCGCGCTGCGCGCCTCCATCGAGAACGATACGGTTCCGTCGCTGATTCTGTGGGGACCGCCGGGAACCGGAAAGACGACGCTGGCCGAGATCATCGCCAACATGACGGGCGCGCATTTCAGTTCTATCTCCGCAGTCAGCGCCGGCGTCGCCGATCTGCGCAAGATCGTCGCGCAAGCGCAGCAGCGGCGCGCGCTTGGCAAACGCACCGTGCTCTTCATCGACGAAATTCACCGCTTCAACAAAGCGCAACAGGATGCGGTGCTACCATACGTTGAGGACGGCACGATCACGCTGATCGGCGCGACGACGGAGAATCCATCGTTCGAAGTGATCTCCGCGTTGCTTTCGCGCTCGCGCGTTTTCGTGCTGAAAGCGCTGACCGATGAAGAAGTCGGAACGATCGTCGATCGCGCGCTGGCCGATCGCGAGCGCGGTTTGGGCAAGCTCGCCGTCCGGTTGGAGCCAGATGCGCGCGAGGCGCTCGTGTCGCTGGCGAACGGCGACGCACGCGTCGCTTTGAGCACGCTGGAGTTTGCCGTCAACGCGGCGCCGGTTGGCGCGGATGAAACGCGCACGCTGGACGCGCGGCTGATCGCCGACGCCATGCAGCGCCGCGCCGCGAGCTACGACAAAGGCGGTGAGCAGCACTACGACGTCATCAGCGCCTTCATCAAGAGTATTCGCGGAAGCGATCCGGACGCCGCCGTCTACTGGCTCGCGCGCATGATCGATGCCGGTGAAGATCCATTGTTTATCGCCCGCCGGCTCGTCATTCTCGCCTCGGAAGACGTCGGCTTGGCGGACTCGCGCGGGCTGTCGGTCGCGATGGCCGCGCAGCAAGCCGTGCATTTCGTGGGCATGCCCGAAGGGTTCTTTCCACTCGCCCACTGCACGCTGTATCTAGCGACGGCGCCAAAGAGCAACAGCGTCGGCCGCGCCTACGGCGCCGCTCTAAGAGATGTCGAGGGGACGCGCAACGATCCGGTGCCGCTGCACCTGCGCAATGCGCCCACCGGACTCATGCGGCAACTCGGCTACGGGAAAGAATACGAGTACGCGCACGCGAGCGAGGAATATCAATCGCAGCGCGGCGATCTTCCGCCGGCCGAACGTTTGCAAAACTATTTGCCCGAGAATATCGCCAAACGCGCGTACTTCGAACCGGGCATCCAAGGCGAGGAATCAAAGCTCGTCGAGTGGATCAAGAAACGCCGCTCTCCGAAGGGCTGACGACGCATCTCCCGTATTCATCTGGGCTCTGGAGGACCGAACATGACGGCTGTACCTATGGCTCCATCTCCATGGAAGCTCGGCGATTTTCACGTTATCGGAAGAACGCACAACGCGGGCGACGCGCTGTGCGAAGATTGCGGCCTCGGCGCTGAAGCGCGTGTGCTCGACGTCGCCTGTGGAAGCGGCAACACGGCGTTATCGGCGGCGCGGTATGGAGCGCACGTAACGGGACTCGATTTGGTTGACAAGCTCATCGAGCGTGCGCGCATCCGCGCGGAAGCAGAGGGATTTAAGATCGAGTTTCTCACCGGGACTGCCGAAGAGCTGCCCTTTCCGGATGCGTCCTTCGACTTCGTGCTCTCGACGTTCGGCGTGATGTTTGCGCCAAATCAAGAACGCGCGGCGAGCGAATTGTTGCGAGTCTGCAAACCGGGCGGAACGATCGGCCTTTCCAATTGGACGCCCGAAAGTTTTCCCGGCGCGATGTTCGGCCTGGGAAGAAAGTACGCTCCGCCGCCGCCGCCCGGATCGCGCCCGCCGATTGAATGGGGAACGGTGCCCGGACTTCAGCGGCTCTTCGGCGGAAAAGTGAAAGAGATGCGTTTACTCGATCGATCGTTCCGGATGGATTTCGCAAATCTCGACGCCTGGTTCGATACTTTCCGCAACTATTTCGGGCCGATGAAGATGCTTTTCGACAATCTGCCGCCCGAGCAAGTGCCGGCGGTGAGCGAGGAGCTGCGCGAGGCCGTCGCGCGCTACAACCGCGCGACCGACGGGACGCTGAGCGTGGCCATGACGTACGTCAACGTGGTGCTTCGGAAGCCCTAAAAAATGAAGACGGCCCGGGCGTTTCCCGGACCGTCTTCCCCGTTGCTACTTCTCGGAGTGTGCAATGGAGCTTCGCACGAATAGAGCCTACCGCCGAGTTCTGAGAATATCCTGAAATGCAGCGGATTTATTTGGACCATGCCGCCACCACGCCCGTGCGCCCCGAAGCGCTCGAGGCGATGCTGCCTTTTTTCGGCCCGGGCGGCTACAATCCGAGCTCCGTCCACGCCGAGGGGCGGGCCGCCAGGGCCGCCTTGGACGACGCTCGCGAGCGGATCGCGCGCATTCTGGGAGCCAAGCCCAAGGAGATCGTCTTCACCGGCAGCGGCTCGGAGGCGGACAACCTGGGAATCGCCGGCGCCGCGCGGGCGTCGCGCGCCCGCGGCCGTCATCTCGTCTCGGCGGTTACCGAGCACCACGCCGTCTTGCACACGCTGGAGGCCCTTCAAAGTGAAGGTTGGGAGATCACGCTGCTGCCGGTCGATTCGCAAGGAAACGTCGATCCTCAAGAATTTGCCTCGGTCTTGCGCGCCGATACCGTGCTCGCGTCGATCGCCTATGCGAACAACGAGATCGGGACGATCGCTCCGATCGCGCAGTTGGCGCGGATGGCGCATGCGCGCGGTGCGCTGTTTCACACCGATGCTGTGCAGGCGCCCGCGTATTTGCCGATCGACGTGCGCGAACTCGAGGTCGATCTGCTCTCCATTGCGGCGCACAAATTCTACGGTCCCAAAGGCGTCGGCGCGCTTTTCGTGCGCGAAGGCACGCCGATCGAAGCGCTGGTGCACGGCGGCGGCCAGGAGTTTGCAAAACGCGCCGGCACCGAAAACGTGGCCGGCATAGTGGGAATGGCGCGTGCGCTTGAACTGGCGAGTGCCGAGCGCGCCGTGACCGCGGAGCGAGCCGGAAAATTGCGCGACCGTTTGGAGGCGGCGATCTGCGAGCGGCTCGACGGAGTGCGCGTGAACGGCGCCGGCGCAAAGCGGCTTCCGAACAATTTGAATCTGTCGATTTTGGGCGTCGAATCGGATGGGCTGATCGCGCGCTTGGATATGGACGGGCTGGCGGTTTCGGCCGGAAGCGCCTGCGCCTCGGGCGTGGTCGAGCCGAGTCACGTGCTCGGCTCGCTTGGATTGGCGCCCGAGTGGCTGCGGGGCGTCGTTCGTCTCTCCCTCGGACGCACGACCAACGAGGAAGAAATTACGCGCGCCGGGGACACCCTGATTGGGGCTGTCTCCGGCTTGCGAACCGCCTTCGGCTTTTCAAATGAAGCAGAACGGGGAATAGTTGGTTCACGTCCGGCCACACCCGGCGGAGGTCACTTTTGAGTACGGTTTCTTACTGGACTGCCTTTCTCGATGTAGCGGGCGGGCTGGGCGCGTTCTTGGCCGGCTTAGGCATATTTGTGGCTATGCTCGGACTGGCGCGGACGTTGCGGCGTCTGAATCGCACGCTCGACGGCGTGGACGAGCAGATTGCGTCGCTGGGTAAGCCGGTTGCGGAGACGCTGACGCATGTCGGCGGAATCGCCGACACCGCGGATCGCGCGCTCGCGCGCCTCTCCGGAACGGTTTCGGCAGTCGAACAAGTAGCCGGATCGGTCGCCAACGCGGCCAAACTGACACAAGAAGCTATCTCGCCGGCGATAGTCAACGTGGGAGCGACGCTGGGCGGGATCAGCGCGGGCCTGCGCCGGCTAGTGCGCGGGAATTCAAATGGAGGGCGATCATGAGCGAACAGAATTCAAACGGCAGCACGCGCGGCAACAACGGTTTCGTCGGAGGGTTCGTGGCGGGAGCGATCGCGGGAGCGATCCTTGCGTACATCGTCATGCAAGAGGACGCACGCGATCTCATCGTCGGAAAAGCGCGCGAGGCGCAAAACATGGCCATGGACGCCACCGATGACTTGCGCGATCTCTACAAGCGCGGCAAAGACGTGGTGGACAGCGCGCGATCGAACATCTCCTCGGCAGTAAACGAAGCGCAATCGGCATCGGACAATTTGCGCGACGACCTAACACGCAAAGCGTCCGAGACATAGGAGCCAGTGTGGATATTAAAGTGAACGTGCGAGAAACCAAAGGCGATACCTACGTCGTCGATCTCAACGGCGAGATCGACGTGTACACTTCGCCGAAGGTCAAAGATGCGATCGGCGAGTTGATTGACAAAGGCCATTACAATCTCATCATCAACCTCGAGAACGTTCGATACATCGACTCGACCGGGCTCGGTGTTTTGATCGGCGGCCTGAAGCGGGTTCGCGAGCACGGCGGCAGCGTGAATCTCGTCTGCACGAATCCGCAGATCAAGAAGATCTTCGACATCACCGGATTGGTAAAAATCTTCGGAATCTTCGACGACGAAGATTCCGCGATGAAGGCGCTCGTTTGAACCAGCCGGTCATGCCGCCGTCCCAAGGTACGCTGGGAACCGTCGAATTGCGGATTCCGAGTAAGGCCGAATGGGTTGCTGTTGCCCGTTTGGCGGTCGCGGCCGTGGCGAACAGGTTGAATTTCTCAATCGAGGACATCGAGGACGTCAAACTCGCAGTTGCCGAGGCATGCACGAATTGCATTCAGCACGCCGAAGGCAGCGACCAAATTCAAATCACTTGCGAAACCGGACCCGAGGGATTGACGGTGCGGGTTCGCGACTTCGGGCGCGGTACGCGCCTCGAAGGCATCCAGCCGCGGCGGATAGACGAACCGCGCGTCGGCGGCCTGGGAGTCTTTCTCATTCGTTCGCTGATGGACTCGGTCGAGTACGACGTGCATCCGGAACGCGGCACGAATCTTGTAATGACGAAAAAAGTCTCCCATTAGAGCGAAGTAGTGCAGTCGCACACCGACGAGGAGCGTTGGGACCGTCATAAGACGCGTGAAGCATTCGCGCGCTTCGCTACGGCAAAGGCGCACCCAGGTTCTCCCGCCTATGAGAAAGTACGCAGCGAGCTTGTCGTTGCGCACTTAAACTTGGTGCGCTACCTCGCGGTGAAGTTCGCCAATCGCGGCGAGGCGCTGGACGATCTCATTCAGGTCGGGACGGTCGGATTGCTTAAAGCCATCGACCGGTTCGATTTGGAACGCGGCGTCGAATTCACCACGTACGCGACGCCGACCATCGTGGGCGAGATCAAACGCTACTTCCGCGACAAGGGATGGGCGGTCAAAGTTCCGCGCCGGCTGCAAGAGTTGAACCTTGCCGTCAACCGGGCGATCGAAAAGCTCTCCGTGAAGATCGGGCGCAGCCCAACCGTCGGCGAACTCGCCGAGCATCTCAGCGTCACCGAAGAAGACGTTCTCGAAGCTCAGGAACTCGGGCAAGCGTACAACTTGCTCTCGCTCGATACCGAGCTCTCCGGCGAAGGCGACAAAAAGTCGCAGACGCTGGCCGATTACATCGGCACGACCGACGCCGGACTTGCGTTGCTCGAGGATAAGGCCAATCTCGAACGCGCCTTCGAGGTGCTCTCCGGCCGCGAACGCGTCATTCTGTATTTACGCTTCTACGAAAGCGTTTCACAAACCGAGATCGCTAAGCGGCTCAACGTCTCGCAGATGCACGTCTCGCGTCTGCAGCAGAAGGCGCTCGAAAAACTTCGCAACGTGCTCCAGGAGTAGGCCCCGGCAGCGACCCCCGCCAAATAGGTTCCCTTCATGAAAAGCCAGGAGCTGCGCTCGGCGTTCGTCGAGTTTTTTACGGCTCGGGGACATAAACTCGTCCCGCCGGCGAGCCTGATTCCGGACGCGATGTCGACGACGCTCTTTACGATCGCCGGTATGGAGCAGTTCGTGCCGGCGTTCTTGGGCGACGAACCGCCGCCGGCCGAAAACGCGGTGACGGTGCAGCGTTGTTTGCGCGTCGCCGGCGCGAAGAGTGACATCGAACACGTCGGCCGTACCGGGCGCCACGGCACGTTCCTTGAGATGCTCGGCAACTTCAGCTTCGGCGGCTACTACAAGCGCGAGGCGATCGCCTACGCTTGGGAGTTCGTCACGAAGGTGCTGAAGCTCGATCCGAAGCGCATCTCGATCACCGTCCACATCGACGACGATGAAGCCGAAAAGATCTGGCGCGACGAGATCGGCATTCCGGCCGATCGCATCTCGCGGTTGGACGAAGATAACTTTTGGACGATGGGAGCCACCGGGCCGTGCGGACCGTGCACCGAGATGTTCTTCGATACCGGATCCGAGAAGATCGAGTTCTGGAACATCGTCTTCCAGCAGTTCAACCGCACGGCGGACGGGACGCTGGAAGAGTTGCCGCGCAAGCAGATCGACACGGGAATGGGTTTCGATCGGACTCTGGCGATCGCCAACGGCAAGTCATCGATGTACGAGACCGATCTCTTCACCGGGATCGTCGAAGCGCAGCCTACGCCCAAGTCCCAGCTCTCCGCGAAAGATCAGCTGGAACGGCGCAACATTATCGCCGACCATGCGCGCGCCGCAACGTTTTTGATCAACGACGGAATCTATCCCAGCAACACGGATCGCGGCTACGTTCTGCGTTTCTTAATCCGGCGTGCGATTCGCAATGGGCGCCTCTTGGGCTATCCCGACGGTTTTCTCACCGAACTCGTGCCGGCGGTCGTGAAATCGCTCGAAACGGGCTATCCCGAGCTGCGGGCCAATCTGTCGCGCATTCAGCAAGCGCTGCGCGCGGAAGAGCAGACCTTCGACCGCACGCTCGAACGCGGAATGGCGCGCTGCGCCGCACTCTTCGACGAGCCGAAGGTAGTCAAGTCGAAAGTGGTGCCGGGCAAAGACGCCTTCGAGTTGCACGATACATATGGTTTTCCGGTCGAGTTGACGCGCGAGATTGCAGGCGAGCGCGGACTCACCGTCGACATGCCGGCGTTCGAAGCGGCGATGAACGAGCAGCGCGAGCGCGCGCGGCGCGACGCGGCCGCCAAGAAACCCGCGGTCACGCTCGCGGATCTACCGGCAGTCAAGAGTGAATTCACCGGATACGACGGCCTCGAGAGCGAGGGCGAGATCGTCGCGCTGCTCAAGGACGATCAGTCCGTGGCGCAGTTGCGTGAAGGCGAGAGCGGACAAGTGCTGCTCGATCGCACGTCATTTTATGCGGAACGGGGCGGGCAGATCGGCGACCACGGCGTGCTGCGCACCGACTCTGCGTTTTTCGAAGTGACCGATACGCAGTACGTCGGTGAAGCGATCGCGCACATCGGCACGCTGCGTTCGGGCGAGTTACGTCCAGGCGAGCGCGTCCGGACGGAAGTGTACGCAGATTGGCGCCGCGAGATCCGCCGCCACCACACCTCGGCGCATTTGTTGCAGCGCGCGCTCAAGGACGTGCTGGGCGATGACGTGGCGCAGGCGGGTTCGTGGGTTGGCATCGATCGCATGCGTTTCGATTTCCGATGGCCGCACGGCGCGCTGGCGGCCGGACAAAAGCGCGAGATTGCGCACCGCGTGAACGAGATGATCCGCGACGACACGCCGCTGGAGACGCGCGTGATGCCGATCGAGGAAGCGCGCGCCAGCGGCGCGATTATGATGTTCGGCGAAAAATACGGCGAGCGTGTGCGCGTGGTCCAAGCCGGTCCTTCGGTTGAATTCTGCGGCGGCACGCACTCGCACTCGACCGGCGAACTGGGTCTCTTCCTCATTCTGAGCGAGTTTTCGATCGGCAGCGGCATTCGCCGCATCGAGTCGTGCGTTTCGCGCACCGCCGAAGAGTACGTACAGCGCCAGCAAGAGTTGGTGAGCGGGCTGGCAACGTCGCTGGCCACTTCGCCTGAAGAGCTCGGCGAACGAATTGAAAAGCTGCAAACCGACGTCAAGGAACTGCAGAATGCCGTCGGCGATTTGCGGGCGCGCTTGGCCGGAGCCGACGCGCAGACGTACCTCGACAAGGCGGAACACAAAGGCGATCGCAGCTTCGTCGGCGCGGTCGTCCCGGAGGCCAACTCCGAGGCGCTGCGGCACTTGAGCAGCGCGATCCGGCAGCGCATGCGCACGGGCGTGATCGCACTGGCCGGCATCGACAACGGCACGGTGAGCCTGCTCGTGAGCGCGAGCGACGACATGGTGAAGGCCGGCGTCCACGCCGGCAACTTGGTGAAGCTGGCCGCGCCGTTCGTAAACGGCCGTGGCGGCGGACAGCCCGGTCAGGCTCAAGGCGGCGGAAAGAATCCGGCGGGCGCTCCGGACGCGCTCAAAGCGATCCGCGAAGCCGTTCTTTCGGCGTGAAACTGCTGCTCGCGTCGCTGCTCTTTGCGGCGATCGCTCCGCCGAACGTGCTCGACTCCCAGCTGGTGCTGCAGCGTTACGAAGCTCGGCTCGGCGTGGTCAAAGATCCGCAAACGATGATCTTCATGTATGCGGTTTCGCAAGCCGGGCCGCAAGACATCGATCAAACGCATCGCGTCTACCGCAGCGGCAACCTGGTGCGCGACGAGACGCTGGTCGTGGACGGCGTTGCGCAGAAGTTCACGCGCATCGCGCGGTACCGCAACCGCTACACGCTCCAGAGTTTGGCTCCGCGAGCCGCACGCTACGTCTTCCTGTTCGTCCGTCCGATACGCGCGGCCAACCGGTACGATTATCTTTACCGCGCGGTTCCGTTAGGAGCGCCGGCGTCATACACCGTGGCAAGCCTGACGATCGACGGCCGCACGTTCTTGCCGCGCGAGATCCGTTTTCGCAGTACCGGCGTCGGCGCGCGCGGCAACGGCACACTGACGTTTACTGCGGCGGGCAAGTATTGGGTGCCGTCTTCAATTGCCGTGCAGGGAACCATCAACGGGCGCGCCGCGCGCGAACGGATCTTATTTACGGCCTACCAATTTCCGGCGAGCCTGCCAAAATCGACATTCCAAGCTCCCAAAGCGCTGCCGCCGGCAGTTCTGCCAACATTCTAGCGGCGCGCGTTGCGCCGTGGGCGGCGTGGCTGCTGCCGCTGGCGGTGTTCGCCGCCTCGCTGGACGGCGCGGTGAGCTATTGGGATACGGGCGAGTCTCAAGTGGTTCCGTGGATCTTTGGGATCGCGCATCCCACCGGATTTCCGGTCTTCACGATAGGCGCCGGTATTTTCGCGCACGTCGTTGCCATCGGGCCGGTGGCGTGGCGTATCGCGCTCTTTAGCGCGATCGCCATGAGCGTTGCATCGTGGGCGGTCTTCCGCATTTTGCGCGAGTTGGATGCGGAAACGTGGATCGCGCTCGGTGCTGCTTGCGTCTTCGCTTTCGGTCAAATTGTTTGGACGCGCGGTACGCGGGCCGAAGTGCACGCACTTGCCGTCTGTCTTGCGGCGCTCACACTCTACTTCACGGTGCGATGGTACGTCCGTGGCGAGCCGCGCTCGTTCATGGCCGGCGCGTTGTGTTGGGGCTTGGGCGTTGCAACGCATCCCGTCGTCGCGTTGTTCGCACCTGCGCTGCTCGTGGTAGTATTCACGCGAATCCGTCAGCTCAAGCTGCGCGTTTTTGCGGCCGGTCTCGCGGTGCTGATTTGCGGCCTTGCCTGCTACGCGTACCTGCCGGTACGCAGCGCGATGATCACGCAGGCGCGGCTCGATCCGACCCTGCAACTGGGCGACGCTCCGGGCAAGGCATTTTGGGACATGAATCATCCCGCTTCGTGGGACGGATTCAAACACGAGGTGAGCGGATCGGAATATGGATCGACCGGCTTTCTGGCAGCGATGGTAAACCCGCGCACATACCATGACGGTGCGCCGCCGTTCTTGGAGCAGCTGTGGCGCGAGTTCACGCCGTTTGGCATCTTGCTCGCGCTCGGAGGTATCGTCGCACTCGCGCGCCGCGACGCTGCACTTGCGATCGCGCTCTTGCTGGCCGGCACGATTCCGGCGATCTTCGCTTTCGGTTACACGATCGAAGCCGACATCGCGCGCTATTACTTGATCCCCTGTCTCGTCGTCGCCATCTTTGCGGGCTATGGCGCATCGGCAATCGCCCGCGCGATGCCTGAGATGCGGACGGCGTGCATCGTCGTGGTGGCGGGCCTCGCGATCGGCTTGTTGCTCATCAACAGGGACACGTTCAATCAGCGCCACTCGAGCGGCGCGTCGGGTCTTATCGGCACCGTCGTCGCCCACACGCCCGACGATGCGGTGTTGCTCGCGCCCTGGATCGATTCAACCGCACTCGCATATGCAGCGTACGTCGATCGCTCACTCGGACGGCGCATCGTGGATAGCGCGTGGCTGAGCGACGAAGCCGCGCGCGTACCGGGCTGGATACGGCAAGGGCGCCACGTGTACGTCGTCGATCAGGTCTACGGATCGGTTCCGGGCTATCGCCTGGTAAAGATTCCGGGCTCGCCCGACGTATACCGGATCGTTAAAGAATGAACCGCCGTTCGATCCTTGCGGGGATGGCGGCCGTGCTGCTCACGCTTATCGCCGGCCATTTCCGATCGACGCCCTATAACAATTATGTGCTGCTCGCCGCCGCGCTGCTGCACGGCCACACGTGGATCACCTGGCCCGGTGCATATATCGATGCACTCGCCTATAACGGCCAGCACTATGTGATCGAAGGCCCCGTTCCCGCGCTGCTGCTTCTGCCGTACGTTGCGATTGCGGGAACGGCTGCGAACCAGACGTTGCTGGCGGCCGTGCTGGCCGGAGTTGCGATCGGCGCGGCGTGGGAACTCGGCGAGCGTTTGGGGATCTCGCGGCGAGCGAACCTGTGGCTCACGATCTTCTTACTCGCCGGTACGGATCTCTTATGGTGCGCCTCGCTCGGCGACGTGTGGTTCATCGCGCACGTCAGCGCGGTGGCGTTCACGCTGCTGGCGTTAGCGGAACTCTGCGGAAAACGTCGTGGATGGCTGGTTGCGCTCTTTGCGATCGCCGCGGCCGGGTCGCGTTTTTCGCTGGTGCTGGCGCTTCCGGTCTACGCGGCACTCTTGCTCGCTCGGGATGCGCGCCCGGATGTTTGGCGGCTCGATCGGGCACGCCTTCGCGCGCCGCTCATAGGGTTTGTGGGCGTTCTCCTTGCCGCGGGCGCGCTCTATGTCGCATATAATCTCTCGCGCTGGGGCACGATCGCGGACATCGGCTATGTAACGTGGTACCACCAGGACACCGCGGGCTCGCCGACGGGCTCACCGTTTCAATTACAGTATCTGAAGTATCAGCTCTGGTCGTTTTTCGTCCAGCATCCGGACTTCGCGTCGACGTTCCCGTGGATCAAGCCGTCGTACTCCGGCATCGCGTTAACGTGGATTTCGCCGGCGCTGATCTTCGCACTCTGGGCCCGGCGGCCGCGCGCGTTCGTCGTTGCGCTCTGGTCGGCGACGATTCTCGTCGCGATTCCATCGTTCGTCTACTACGTCAACGGCTTCGCGCAGTACGGAATGCGCCACGCGCTCGACTTCGAGCCGTTTCTCTTTGCGTTGATGGCGCTCGCAGCTCGTGAGAAGATTCCGCTCTGGGTGAAAGCGCTGATCGTCTATTCGTGCGCGGCTTGTCTCTACGGCGTGTGGTATTGGAACGCAATCTTGCGACCGGGCAACTAAGCCAGCTGTTCGAAAGCCGTGCGTAATTCGGCCGTCGTGCGGGCCGGCGAGCCGCAGACGTTTCCACGGCATAAATAAGCGACCGGCGCGGATGCGGAGTCCATTCCGCGGTCTCGCAATGCTTGCGAGTCGCCCGGCGAGATCGTGCAGACCGTTAGCATCGGATCCGGCAGCGCGCGCGCGGCCTCGCGCAGGTCCGCCGTCTCTCCGGGATCGCCAATCAGCATCACCGATAATTCGCGACTGAAGTAGCGCCGCAGCGCCCGGGCAAACGGAGCAGCAAACATGCGCATCCCACCGTAGTTCGATGCATACACTTGCAGCGTACGTTCGGCTACTTGCCTGCGCGGTTCATCGTTGGCAAGCGACGCCAAACGCAAGAAATTTTCGGCCAGTAGCGAGTTATCGGCAAGCGGGCGTTGGCGGTTCGCGAGGTTACCCAGCTGCTCTTCGATACCCGCGTGATCGTAGAAGCCGCCGTCCGGCGCCGCGAAGCGGCGTTCGATCGCAATGGCCAGTTCGCGCGCTCGCGTGAAAAAGCGCGGTTCGCCGCCGCACTCGTGCGCATCGAGCAGTGCGCGCAAATACGCCGACTGGTCGGCGAGCAGTCCGCGCACTTGCGGTTTTCCGCCGGGCTCGACATAGTGAAAGAGCAGGCCATCGTCGTCGCGCATGTGATCGTGCAGTGCGTCGAGGGTGGCCTCGGCCTCGCGCAGCAAGTCGTCATCGTCGAGCGCGGCGCTCGCCAGCGCGAACGCGCCGGCCATCGCGGCAGTCCAATTCGTGTACGAGGTCCGGTCGACGTACGGCGCCTCGCGTTTGCGGCGTTGCTCGAGCGGCAACGCAAAATAAGCTTCATCTGCGTCCTGGCTGCCCGCGAAAAAGTGCGTTTTTGAATCGCGGAGCACCGTCCGGACATACCGCAGCGCGGATTCGAGCGTCGCACGAAAACTGTTGTTTCGAGTCGTGCGCGCCAGTTCGGCGAGGATGCGCAGCAGCGCCGCGTGATCCTCGGTCATCTTCTCGAAATGCGGAACGCTCCAATCGCGCGTAGTCGAATAACGGAAGAATCCGCCTTCGACGTGATCGTACGTCCCGCCGCCGGCCATCGCGAGCATCGATTTGGCGACCATCTCGTACAATCGCTCATCGCCGGTGACGCGATACTCTTGCAAGAGAAAATCCAGCACGTCGGTCATTGGGAATTTCGGTTCGCTGCCGAAGCCGCCGTACTCGGGATCGTAGGTGTCGGCGATCTCTTCGAGCACGCGCGCTATCATCGTCTCGCGCAGCTCGCCCGTGGTTTCGCGGCGTGTCGCCGCTTCTTTCCGAAGCTCGGCGGCGCGCTCTTCCACGTGCGTACGGTTCTCTTTATAAAATGTGGCGATCTGATCGAGCGCGCCGAGCAGTTGGTCCGGCGGCATGTAGGTCGCGCCCGCGAGCAGCTCACCGGCCGGCGCGAGAAACGCCGTGGTCGGCCAGCCGCCTTGGTTGTAACGCGCGTTGACGTCGGGGCGGCGGTCGTTGTCGACGCGCACCGGAACGAACCGCTCGTTGATGGCTGCGATCACGCGCGGATCCGAATAGCTCGTTTCATCCATGACGTGGCACCAATGGCACCATACGGCCGATATTGAAAGCAGAATCGGCTTGTCATCGCGGCGCGCTTCGGAAAACGCGGTCTCTCCCCACGCGCGCCACGCGATTTCGTTCGCGCGGTTGGGACGCGGCGAAAAATGAAACTCCGAACTCACTTCACTCATCTTCCCCCGAAGCGCCGCGCAGGAACGTGGAGCCGTACAAGATCGCGACCAACGCCAGGACCGACAACGCCGGGAGGGTCAGCGGCGGCCACATGATCGCGGCCAGCATTGCCACGGCAAGTCCCGCGAAGGCTAGGCAATAGCCTTGATGGGCCCTTGGCCCCATCCCGTAAACGTGGCCCTCGTAAAAGGTGCGGGTCGCTGCCCGGGAGCGCCACCAGGCCACGCCCGCGAGCACGACCGAGAGTACGAGACCGGACACAAGCCACATAAAGGCGGTTTCGCCCGATATGCTTGCTTGCACTCTGGGTATAACGGGCCCGGCATCTACTCGAAAGGAGCAGTGACTCGTATGGCTGATGGACCGGTTGTAGTTAACGACGGTAGCGGAAGCGGCGCGGCTGCCGTAGGCATCGTTATCGTCGTCCTCGTTGCGATCCTGATTGGTATCTTCGTCTGGCATCCGTGGTCGGTGACGTCGAGCAGCACGTCGACGAACAACGGCACGACGACGACGACCAACACCACGACTACTGGAGGAGGCACCAAACCCTAATGGCCGGTTTATTGTGGACGATTATCGTCATCCTGGTGGTTATTTGGCTGGTTGGATTCTTGCTGGTCCACGTCGGTGGCGGCCTGATCCACCTCATCCTCGTGATCGCCGTGATCTTGCTCATCATCAACCTGCTGAGCGGCCGAGGAGCGCGAGTCTAGACTCGCGCACCATATCGGCAGAATGCCGGTAAAAAAGCGAGCCTCTGGAGCGAGTCGGGTTCGGGAGCCCGGCTCGCTCAAACGTTATCACGCCAAGCGCGACTTTAAAGCGACGCCCGAACCACGCGGTGCGCCGGTTAAGGGCGGCAAGCGTTTGCGTTTTGTCATTCAGAAGCATCGCGCATCCCGGCTGCATTACGACTTTCGCCTTGAAGCTGACGGCGTTTTAAAGTCGTGGGCCGTTCCCAAAGGGCCGTCGCTCGATCCGGCCGATAAACGCCTGGCGATGCACGTCGAAGATCACCCGTTCGACTACCGCACGTTCGAAGGCATCATTCCGAAGGGTCAGTATGGCGCGGGCGAAGTGATCGTGTGGGATGAGGGCACGTATAAACTTGCCGACGGCACCGACCCCGCCGCGGAGATCGGTAAAGGCAAAATAAAATTCATTCTCTTCGGGAAAAAACTGCACGGTGAGTTCACGCTCGTGCGGATCAGAGGCCGCGGCGAAGAGGGCGGCGACCCGTGGCTGCTGGTCAAAGACAAAGACGAATACGTCAACACTAAATACGATATCGCCAAAGACAACAAATCGGCGAAGACCGGCCGCACCGTCGAATCGTACGCCAACGATCCGCGCGCGCCGCATTGGGATTCGGGCCGGAAAGCGTCGGGCCGTTTAGCCACCAAGGAAAAAAAAAGCGCTAAACGCGATCCGATTCCGGTCATTCACACGCCGATGCTGGCCACGCTGGTGGACGAACCGTTCGACGACGACGATTGGCTCTTCGAAATAAAGTGGGACGGCTATCGCGCGATCTGTACCGTGCGCGAGAACGGCAAGCTCTCACTGGTCTCGCGCAACGGCCTGGATTTTCTAAAACAGTTCCCCGAGCTGGAAGAACTGAGCGGCGCGTGGAAGTCGCTGCCGATCGTCGTTGACGGCGAGATAGTGAGCCTGGACGAACGCGGGCGGTCGTCGTTTCAGCGCTTGCAGGGCAGCTTCAACCGGCAGCGCCCGAGTGCGCGGTCGCCTGAAGCGAAGAAATACCCATTGACGTACGTCGCCTTCGACGTGCTGTACGCGGACGGCAAAGATTTGCGCAAGACGCCGCTCGAACGGCGCAAAGGCATTCTGGAGCAGGTCATCGGCGACACCGGTCTCGTGCTGTATTCAAACCACGTGGCCGGCGACGGGCGCACGTTCTTCGAACAAGCGCAGCGGCAGCAGCTCGAAGGCATCATCGGAAAGCGGCGCGACTCGCTGTATCAGGAACGCCGCACGCGCGACTGGGTGAAGATCAAAGCGCAGCTGATGCAAGAGTGCGTGATCGGCGGTTTTACCGAACCGCGCGGCAGCCGCAAGGGGTTTGGCGCGCTTCTCGTCGGGCTTTACGATCGCAAGAAACTCTACTATGTCGGCTCCGTCGGGACGGGGTTCAATACGAAGTTGCTGGCTTCGCTCACCGCGCAGCTTAAGAAGACCGAACGCAAAACGTCGCCGTTCGTCAACGACGTCGAGTCTGTTACAAAAGCGCACTTTGTGGAGCCGAAGCTCGTCGGCGAAGTCCGGTTTACGGAATGGACGCGCGACGGCGTCATGCGCCAGCCGGCGTTTTTGGGTTTGCGCCTCGACAAGAATCCGAAGGATTGCGTGCGCGAGGTGCCGATCGACACGGACGACGTGACGTAGTGGCTTCGCGCACGACGCAGCAGGCGAAGGTCGGCGGTCGCGAACTCACGTTCTCGAATCTCGAGAAAGTGTTGTTTCCGGACGACGGCTACACCAAGGGCGACCTGATCGCGTATTACCTAAGCGTCGCGAAGTGGCTCTTGCCGCACCTGAAAGATCGGCCGCTGACGCTGCAGCGCTATCCGGACGGCGTCGACAAGCAGTCGTTTTTTGAAAAGCAGGCGCCACGCTTCACGCCGGAGTGGATCAAGACGGTGACGCTTTCGGCCGATCAAGGATCGCGCAAAGTCGCCTACATCTTATGTAACGACGAAGCCACGCTCGCATGGTGCGCGAACCTCGCCGCGATCGTCCTGCATGTGTGGTATTCGCATCGTCCGACGCTGGAGCACCCGGACTACGCGCTCTTCGATCTCGATCCCACGGAAGGCTGTACGATGAAAACGCTCGCGACCGTCGCGCTTGAATTTCACGACATGCTCGGCGAGATTGGCCTGAAGCCGCTCGTAAAAACAACGGGCGGCAGCGGATTGCACGTCGTAATACCGCTGCAGTCCAAGTATTCGTACGACGCGATCAAGCAGTTTGCGGAGATTGTCGCGCGCAAAGTCGCGCACGAGCTGCCGAAGCTGACGACGCTCGAGCGCTCTATTGCGAAGCGGCCCAAAGGCACGGTGCTGCTGGACTGGGTGCAGGTCGGACGCGGCAAGACTGTGGTTCCACCCTACGGTGTCCGGGCGCGCGATGGTGCGCCGGTCTCGATGCCGCTGGCCTGGCCCGAGCTGAAGGCGCTGGGCGCGAAGCGCTCGACCCCCGAGGCCGCCAACGCCCGCTGGACCATCGCCAATGCCCGCAAGCGCCTGCAGGCCGAAGGCGACCTCTGGGGCGGCAAGGCGTGGAAGGCCGCGGCGCTGGAGCCGGCTCTCAAGAAGGCGCAGCGCGCCTGGGGATAGGCCGCCCGGCCCCCGGTCGGGTATACTCAAAGTCGCAGTTATCCACAGGGGGCATCTCTCTTGGCACACGCGATCTGGTCGGGGTCTATTAACTTCGGGCTCGTCACGATTCCGGTCAAACTGTTCACGGCCGTCCGCGCGAACGAGCTGTCGTTCAATTTGCTGCACAAAAAGGACGAAGGCCGGATCCGCTACGAGCGCATCTGCACCGTCGAAAACAAGCCCGTGCCGTACGACGAGATCGTCAAAGGCTACGAATATGAAAAGGGCGACTACGTCATCCTCACCGACGACGATTTCAAGAAAGTGAATCCCGAGGCAACGCAAAGCGTCGACATCTTGGAGTTCGTCGAACTCGACAAGATCAACCCGATGTATTTCGACAAGCCCTACTATTTGGAGCCGACGAAGCAGGGCCGGCACGCGTACGCGCTGCTGCGCGAAGCGCTCGAACGCGCGAACAAGGTTGCGATTGCGCGTGTGGTGATTCGCACCAAGGAAGCCATTGCGGCCGTCAAACCGTCGGGAGAGGCGCTCGTTCTCGAAATTATGCACTGGGCCGACGAGATGATCGAAGAGTCCACGCTCGATCTGCCGGGCGATACGAAACTGCCCGAGCCCGAGATGAAGATGGCCAAGATGCTGATCGACGCGATGAGCGTCGACGAGTTCGAGCCGGAAAAATTTACCAACCGGTACCACGATGAACTGCTCGCTATGATTGAAGCGCGAGCGGCCGGTAAGGAACTGCCCAAACCGAAGAAGGCGCCGCCGCGCGCGAAAGTCGTCAATCTTATGGACGTCCTGGCGCAAAGCGTCGAGGCCAGCAAGCAACGCCGCGGCGCGCGCAGCGCCGAAGCCGAGAAACGCGCGGCGCACAAAGCCGCACCGAAGCGGCGCAAGAGCGCCTAGTTTCTAGCTCGCGCCCTCTTTTTGCGGTGTCGCGGCCGGGATGCGCGCATCACCGCGCCGGCTTTGCAGCACGCCTGCTATAAAGGCGATTGTCGCGAAAAAACACGATGCGGCTCCGGCCCAATGCGAGCCGAGTCCGCCGAGAGCCGCCGTGGAGATCGGCGGCGAGACAATTCCCGAAAATGAATCGAGCGACGAGGTAACGCCCAGGACGGTGCCCTGACGCCGCGCGTCCGCCGCGTTGCTGATCAGCGCCGTCAAACCGCTGTTGCTGAGCGCCATGCCCACACTCAGGAGCGCGGCCATAGCGGCCAGCTCGTACACGGAATTGACGAATGACACGAGTCCGAATGCAGCGACGAGCGCCAAGAGGCCGACGGTCGACATGCCGCGATCGCCGAGTCGATCCGAGACGCGGCTGATCAGGAAGACGTTAACGACGACGTTGAGCGAGGCGATGGCGGTGAAAAAATAGTCCGTTTGTATCAGACCGAAATGCAGTTGCTGCGCCAGATACAACGCCATGACGCCGAACCAGGCATACATCGCCAGCGAGAGCGCGAGTTTCTGCCAAAGCAGCGGCGAGAACTTTGGGTTCTTGAACGTGCGGACGATCTCGGCGGCGCCGACGACTTCTTCACCTTTGCTGCGCGACTCCGGCAGAAAACGGATCGTCGCGAGCAGCGTCACGAACTGCAATGCAGCAGCGGCGTAGAAGGGGGCGCTATAGCCGAACCGCGAGTACAGTACCGACTCGATCAGCGGTCCGAAGATCATGCCGGCAGAAAACGTCGCCATGATCAAGCCGAAAGCGCGCGAGCGCTCTTTGGGCTCGACGAGGTCGGCGACGTATGCCTGCGTCACGCCGATATTTCCGCCCGAAGCACCCTCGACAATACGCGCCAGGAAAATCATTGGAATTGTGGTCGCCGCGCCGAGCATCGCCCAGCCGATCGTCGCGCCGATCTGGCTGATGATCAGCACACCTTTGCGGCCGATGCGATCGGAGACGTTTCCCCAGATGGGTCCTGACACGAGCTGGCAAAAAGAGAACGTTGCAAAGATGACGCCGACGATGAAGGGCGTGGCGTGAAAATGCGTCGCAAAGTACGGCAGCAAGGGAATCAGCATGCTGAATCCCAGGATGTCGATGAAGGTGATGCCGAGGATCGGCGCTAGACGGCGGATCACTCGGCTTCGATTGGGAGAACCAGCGGCTGCAAGCGTTCGTTCTTTCGAATAAGCGTTAAGCGGTAACTGCGCCGCAAATCGATCGTAGTGAGTGTCCGATGAAGGTCGTCGATTCCGCGCAGGCGTTGGTCTTCGAATGCAACGAGCACGTCGCCTTCGCGTACGCCGGCGGTTTCCGCCGGACTGCCCGGTTCGACTGAAAGCACGAGCACGCCGTGCGAGCCGGTCAGTTCATGACGCCGCACGAGCGCACGATGCAGCTCGATGTCTTGTCCCGCGACGCCCAAATATCCGC
This sequence comes from Candidatus Rubrimentiphilum sp., assembly GCA_035710515.1. NCBI lineage: Bacteria > Bacillati > Vulcanimicrobiota > Vulcanimicrobiia > Vulcanimicrobiales > Vulcanimicrobiaceae > Candidatus Rubrimentiphilum > Candidatus Rubrimentiphilum sp. Next base: position 547,934 of record DASTDE010000004.1, read on the forward strand.
GCCGCACGCGGCCGTCGCGGATCAACAAGCCGCCGATGAACTTCGCGGTGTTGATTGCGATTGCAAAACAGATCCCCTGACCGGGAAAAACGGCGGTGTTCACGCCGATGACGTGTCCGTCGGCCGTCACCAGCGGGCCGCCGGAGTTGCCGGGATTCAGCGCGGCGTCGGTTTGAATGACGTTGTCGATCAAACGCCCGGATTGTGCGCGCAGCGAGCGTCCGAGCGCGCTGACGACGCCGGCGGTTACCGTGTACTGCAAACCGTACGGATTACCGACGGCCACGACGAGCTGCCCGGGTTGTAAAGCTGACGAGTCGCCTAAACGCGCGACTGAAAGATCGCTTGCGTCGATACGCAGCACGGCGAGATCGGTGTGCTGGTCGGCACCGACCAGGTCGGCTTCTAATTCGCGGCCGTCCAAGACGGAGACCGAGAGATGCGTCGCACCTTCCACGACGTGCGCGTTGGTGAGCACCAAACCGTCCGGCGTAAAGACGAAGCCCGAACCATTTCCGCGCTTGCCGTTGGCGCGCGCCTCAATCGCCACCACGGCCGGGCTGACCGTGCGGGCGGCGTGCGTGACGGCCTCGGAGTACGCGTCCAGCGGCTCCGGCCGTTCGTTGACCACAAACATCGTGGCTCCAGAAACCTTACGACGGGGGCGGAAGTTTCAGGGGAGGCCTCGCGCGGATGCGCGAATCGGCCTCGGTCCATCGCCCAGATGGCGGAATTGGTAGACGCGCTGGTTTCAGGTATCAGTGGCCGCAAGGCCGTGGGGGTTCGAGTCCCTTTCTGGGCACCAATTTCACGAGGGAATTTAGCGCAATTCCCCTCCGACTGATAACATTTCGATAACGCGTTTACTTCGCGCGGCGCAAAGCTGAGCCGAGAGCGCCGTCGATCTTCGCGGCCGCATCCTTGCGCAAAGACGCCGTAACGTGCGCGTAGAGATCCGCTGTCGTCGCGATTGTGGAGTGCCCAAGCGCCTCCGAAACCATCTTCAGATCGACGCCGGCTTCGAGCGCCATTGTCGCAAATGAATGACGCAGATCGTGCAGACGAATATGCGGCAAGCCGCAACGATCGAGCGTCTCATAGAACGCCGTCCCGAAGGTGTTCGGAATCCATGGCTCGCCGCCGCGTTCGAAGATAAGCGTTTCCGCGGCTGGCCGTCCCAGACCGTCGCGCAAGAACCGCGCGCCCTGCTCGACGCGATGACGTCGGAGCCGCTCGAGCACGAATGCCGGCAGCATGATCGTTCGCCGCGATCGCCGCGTCTTAGGCTCCTTTGCTCGCGTTACACCGTTGGCGCGCTCAAGAGCTTGATTCACTGTAAGCGTGCCGGTTCCCAGATCCACGTCCGCCCAGCGCAACGCGAGCAATTCACCGCGGCGCAGGCCCGTGCCGATCGCGGTCACGATCGCGGCACCGATCGGCGAATCCGCAAAGGCCCGGATCAACTTAGTAGCGGCGGGGATATCCAGCGCCGTCATCTCCTTTTGCTCGACGGCGGGTGCGTCGACGAACTCGCACGGATTGCTTGCGATCATGCGCTGTTTCTTCGCACGGTTCAAAGCGGCGTTCAGCGTCATGTAAATATGCCGGACTGTCCGCTGACTCAGCGTTCCTTTCTTGGTTTCACACTTCGTGGATTCCCATTTGCTTTTCGCTGTCTCGATATCGTTCCAGCGCAACGCGCGAAGCTGGATCTTCCCTATCGCCGGAACGATATGTCTATTGACGTGATTCTTGTACGCGTACAGCGCATGCGCTTTGACTTTGCTGCCCGGTGCCTCTAAAGATTTCAACCAATCGGACAGGTACTGTTCGACAGTGAGTTTGCGATCCGGAATGACACCCTGGCCGATCTCGGCAGACTTGGCGCTCAGCCAGTCTTCGGCTTCCTTACGCGTGCGAAATCCGGATTTTATCCTTTGCTGGCGCGCGCCGTCGCTGCGCGGTAGGTCGTACCAAACAGTCCAAGTCGAAGCGGTGCGTCGCGCACCCGTCTTCTTGTCGATGTAGGTCCGCCGCGCAAAATGCCCTCTCATCTAACCCGCCTCCCGTGCCGTAAGGCGTTATCTAGCGGCCGCGCCGGCATTCCTTCACCGCTGAGCGCTCCCGTTCGCATGGGTGTGCTGCAGAATCCACTCTTCGAGCGCCTCCGCGCTGATTCGCCGCATCTTGCGCTTCGAGATTCCCGGAATGAGAACGCACGGCAGCTTGCCGCTGTCCCAGAGCTTATACACGTGCGGCTTGGAGACGCCGAGTCTCTGCGCGACTTCCGCGCCGGTGAGAAGCGTGCTCATTTTGCGCTTGCCGGCAGACCGCCGCTATCGACGTACACCGCCAGCGGCTTGCTGCACTTGCTGCAGATAATCGCGTGCGCGTCGCAATGGCACGGGCCTCCGCATTTTGCGTCCTCGGTCTGCGACTCGTAGTACGCATGCGGATTGCCGGCGTCATCGAATACGACGCGTGCCCCGTACCGCTGAGCCTCCTCGACGCTCTTCACGCGAGTGCCGAACGCGATCTTCGCGTCGGGATGCTCGCGAATGTATTCGCGTGAGCGATGCAGCGGTACCGGGCCAACCGTTCGAACTGGCTCCCCTGCCTCGTCGCGCAGCATCACGATCAGCATCGGCCGCACGGTCAGCGGCAGGCCGTGCTCACAAGGCGCGGTTATTGCAGCGTCCAACTGATATTGCCGTTCGCGTCGAATGACAAGGTGTACGTCGCCGCCGCGCTGCCTATCGTGTCCGACGCGGTGCAGGTCAACGAACCGCCGGCGGTGCCGCCTGAGCCCTTGTAGTGAATGCCCGTGATCGTCCCGTGATCGGTCGTCGTACGGAACGTCAACGGCCCATCTACGTTGCTGCTGCCGAACGCGAAGTTGAGTCCGCTCTGGCAGCTGAGCGTGATCGTGTCCTGGTTGCCGGAAGAGTCCACGTAACCTCCAGGCGAAATGATGATATCGCCAGCTGCGTCGAGAATCTGGAACGCGGCCGATCCGGTGCACGTCGTAGTCGGATCCTGGCAGTTTGCTGCGTTTGGCGACCACGCGAGCGACGCGACAATTGGATTGAGCGTCGTCGACACGTTGGTCGTCTGTCCGGAGCTAACTGTTGCGCTAGCGCCATTAATAGATAAAGCGCTGCCAGTTCCGTCCGTGCTCGCGAACGTCCGGATCACAAACATATCCTGACCGGCCGGGGCGCTGCTCGTCGCCGTGCAAACCGTGGGCGTTCCGGAGCAATTGCTGCCGTTCAGCGCGACCACGATTGGCGCATCGCTGCGGCTATTTCCGTTGACGCTAACGAGCTGAAAAGACACGGAATTCGTCGCGGCGGAAATGTACATCGGCCGGATCGATTGCGGCTTCGGCTGCGCTGACGGAACCACGATGCGGAACTGCATCGTTCCGAATTGCGCTGCCGGCGGCAACGAATGAGATCCGCCACCGCCACACGCGGCAAGCATTGCGATCGCAACGACCGTGGAGAGGGAGCGCAGAATTATGGTTTTCATGATGGTCTTTTCCTTTTCGTTTTGAGTGCGAGCGAAATAGAGTCCGAGTGCGTTATTTTGGTCGCGGGAGTGTTACGGTGATGGAATTTTTTTGGGTGGGGCCAAAGATCCAAGCGACCCGATCCGGTTTTTCGATCGGGTTTGAGCTACGGAAAACAGCGAGCACGAGCGGGTAATAATCGCCATCCGCCGGCACGCGCGTCTCAAAACTGCAGGCGACCTCATGAGCACTACGTGTGTAGCAGCGCTGCGTCTTATAAATATCTGGCTGGGTAACGGTCCAGGTCCAAAGAGGCTTCCATCCGGCGATGCCGCTAGACAGAAGCTGCACGCGCTGCCAATGATTAAATTCGTCTTCCGATTTGAACGGGATCAAATAGTTCACGGTCAGCGGGTGACAATGTTGATCTCCGCTGGGCGTGTCGGCGCAGACGGCGGACGACGGCGCGGGTGTATATGCGTTGCAAGCCGGCAGCAGCAGAGCCGCGATCGCGAGTGTCAAGCAAAGATTTTTCATGATGACCTCCTATGGTTTTGGAGTAGGTTGCGGGAAGCGGAATTTGATCGATCGCGCCTGTGTGATGCCGAGCGGGTCGGCGTATTGAAGGCGCTGCGCCGGATCCATGGGGTACGCCTGAGGCGACAGCCAGGAGCCGACGCCAAAAATGTGGGATCGCGCTTCCCAAAGATCGAGTTCAGTCCGAGTCGACGCCGAATGTACGAGTGCGCTGCGAAGGATGACCGGCAGAGTCCAGCCGGCGATCATGCTCGGCATGCCGCCGCGAACAAACGGGCGCACCAGCGGGTCTCCCTCGAATCTCGGATCGCCGTGGGTGCCGTGCGCGGTAATGAAGCCGTCGACTAATGCCGAGGCAGCGTTTATGAGCAGTGCCTTGCGCTCCGCCGGATCGGACGGCAGCAAATGAACCGGACCGATGTTGTTGAACGCGTGCGTACCGGCAGACGCAAATCCGTATGCGACTTCACTTGCGAGCAAAAGACGCGAGTACGATCGCGACGGGCGCAATGTTACTGCCGCTGCGTTCGAGATCCGGAATCGCCCGCTCGTCGCCGGTCCTGCGCCGAACTGCTCGCACGCTCCACCTGAACCCATTAGTAAACCGGTGGACTGCGGATTCCAAAGAATCGGCGCGCCATGCTGGGCATTGCCGCTCCAAGCGATTCTGGAGTTTGTGGTTTGCGAGTCGTCGATCTCGCGCTGACATGCTGCAGATTGATCGTGTAGAGCATGAGCGGCTGCGAAATCGTGCTGATACGCAATCGCGTCGCCGACCGCAGCAATTGCCTCGAACCGCTCGAAGGTTTGCTGCTGCCGCACGGGCATCCGAAAGACAGATTGCATCCCGTGCTCTACCGTATCCGTGAACATATACGTGGCGAGCGCAGTGAGAAACGGATGCGCGGACGTTGACCCAAGAAGCGCGCCGTTCTGAATGTGCGAGCCGGTGATGGCCGGTTGCGGTGCTGCGCCGGGATTAGCAACGAAACCAAGCACCGGATACGTCACGCTGGCCGTTGCGCGTGATGCGCGGAATGCGCGATCCGAGACGAATGAGGCGATGATTTGCGCGGCCGCGCGCTGCCAGCCAGCCGCGTCATGCGGCAGAATGCGGATCGGGCCGCAAATAACTCGATGCGCGCACGGAGAGGGCGACGGAGAGGCGGAGGGGGAGGGTTGCGGTGTCTCGACGACGAGCGCGCCGTCGTGCTGCAATTCGTCGTAGCGTGCTATGACGACAGCAACGTAATTTTGCGTTTCGACCGGCATCCTGCGGAGATCGCCGCCTACGGCTTCTACATTGCCAGAGCCGAAATTGAACGCAGCAATTCCAGACTTCATTCCGTATTTGTGAACGTGGCCGGCTAACGAACGTGCGCCGCAAATCACATTCGCGAGCGCGTCGAAGCGATCGTGAATTCCGCAGTCGCGGGCCGTTTCGGGTTCGAGCTGCATGAGGCCGACTGCACCTGCGCGGCTGACAGCATGCGGATCTCCTGCTGATTCTGCGTCGATGACAGCGCGAACGAATTGCGGATCGAGTCCGCTTGCATACGCGCCTTTCACCGCGTAGAAGTTGATCTGGGGGGCCGGCAGCGGGGAGAGCGACGGCGAAGGGGTCGGCACCGCATATTGCGCCGCGCCGATCGCCGGCGAACCGACGAAGGCGAGCGACAGCGCGACGATCGCGCAAAGTAGGCGCGTCATCCCGACACCTGAATCGTTAAATCGATCTGTGCGATGCGCGGATAGATCTTGCGCAACCACGCAAGCATCGTGCTCGACGCGTAGCTTGCGTTCGGACAACCGGGCCAGATGATGAAGGCGGTGTACTTGCGCCGCCCCCCGGCGTCGATGGACCAACCGGCCTCTACGTGCGAGCCGTTTGGTACCGCGTCGCGCAGAACGCTCTCGAGCTGACGGCACAGCCGATCGCAGACCTCGGCCATCTTTTCCGACGTCATCTTGTGCCGCCATGGCTGTGCGCCGTGATCCACGCGTCTAGACTGTCCGCGTGTATGCGAACAATGCCGCCGCCCGGTGTGCCGAAAATTCTCAGCTCACCCGACTTGTAGGCGCGTTTTATGGTGCTTGCCGAGACACGAGCGCGCTCCGCGGCCTCGGCCACGGTTAGAAGTTCCGTGGCGGAGAGGGCCTCTTTGGGTCCCTGTGATCGCTCCTGCGCTCCCATGGTAGTCATTGTCGCAGGAAAGCGGTTTGCGTGATCCAGCCTGTTTTTGTTATACTGGCTGGCATGGCACGCAGAATGACACAGGCCGAGAGGATGGCTAACCGCCGCGAGATGTTTCCATTGCCGCGCCGGGCTCCAAAATCACCCTACATATCGCGCTTCCTGCGTGCATTGATCGACAACGTCTCGATCAATGGGGCCAAAGATAAACTTAAGGAGATAGCGCAGCACGTGGGCGATCAGAAGTGCGAAATTCGTCGCCTCGTGTACTGCGAAAAGGTTCCCGAACCGCCCAAAGCCAGGAAGATAGCTTGGGAGCTGCACGACAAGTGCCAGCTCCGATGGATGTCCCCAATGTTATTGCTGGACGTCGAGCCCTTGTACCGCGGCCACGTGATCGGCCTGGTCGGTGAAGTCTTACGGCACGGCGATGATGCTCAGATTCGGCGTTGGTGGAAAGCGCTGCAAGCGTATGCGACCGCCCACTTCATTCCGCACAATCCCAAACTTCTGCCGGCGGCTCGCAAGGAACGATCGGGCCCCTTTGCCTTCACGCGAAAGCAATACCCGGCTCAGTCGCGCTCTTGGCGCGTAGTCGTCGCCCATGTCTCTAGAATATCTCCCGAGGAACTCGCCAGCATACTTGGTCTCAAATGCAAGTACAACGGTCGGGACGCCGAGCACAGCGATCTCTGCAAAGCGATCCGCGACGCGTGGGGAACATGGTGGGGGAAAGAAAAGACCGCGGGGTTCCCCGATCCGGTTGCGGCGCTCATCGGCGCACATCGCGCCCGTCTCGACGCTTACACCGTGGCGCTCCTGGAAGATACTCTCGCCGCATGGTTTGAACGCGGCCCAGAACAGTTTTTGAAATGGCGGAAGTCCGACGGGATTGATAGATTGGCCGCTGGCCACGAAGAATACCTAAGCTCTCGCGCAGCGCGCGCGTCAACGACTCATCGCCGGTAAGCGCCGAACAGTTTAGAAATCAGCTGCGCCTGGGTCGTGACCCCGTAGACGTCACGAGCGCCTTTGAGGTGGTTGTGCACGGTGAACGGCGAGAGCCGCAGCCGGTTCGCGATCTGCGGTCGCGTTAGGCCTTGCGCCATCAAATCGACGACGCGCCTCTGCGCGGGGGTAAGATTAGCATAGCGGCCCTCACGGATCGGCTTGCGATCGCGCATCAGCCTTGCAACGAGTTGAGCCTGGTTGGATACGCCGTAATGGTGGAGGGCCGCGCTCACGTGGTTTCGCACGGTGTACGTTGCGCGATCCAATATCTCGCATATCTCGGAGATATTGCGGCCGGCTATGATCAGATCGACAACGCGCTGCTCCATGCGCGTTAGACCGCGCTTCTCGGCCCTGCGCCCTGTCTTTGCCATGAGGCTCACATTTATATCAGGGCAACGACTTGCATTGGATGCCTTCGGGCAAATGGGCGAATTGAATTTGGGCGGCGTTCTTTAATACGCTCACTTGGTCATCGGTGTTTTTGCCGGGCGGCGGTAATCGCAGCCCTACTTGCTGCGCTAGTCCGAGCCACAGTGATTTGACATGCGGGAAATACGGGTTGCGCAATAGCGGTCCAAGTGCTGGGCTCGAAACTTGAAATCTTGGAGTTGTAAACGATGTAGTTTCGGTTAACCACGTTTCTAGGAAGCCCGCTCGCAGCTGCGCAAAATACAAGGCGATACATGGCGCCGGGTCGGAGATTTTCCCGCCTTTTGCGAAACGATAAACGGCAAGCGCATTTTGAAGCCTCAGGGCATTGAGCCAGAGGTTTTGGAGAATGCTCAGCGACGTCTGCACGTTATATGCGGTGTCTTCAGGACAGCCGACGAGTGGCGCGGAGGCGGCTCCGTGTACGGCTTTCTCGCGCGGAGCGAAGCTCCAAAAAGAGGTCGGCGGTCCGTAGACGTTGGTCAGCGTCAAAGGCATCGCCTCAACTGCTCGAAGTTCGCTTACGCGCGCGGCGAATTGATGAGCGCCGCAATCCGCGCGAGCGACTCCGTACAAGCCGATCGCGGGAAAAGCGAAAGCCAGGGCAATGATAAAACGCTTCATTTGAATTCCTTTCGATCAACTAGAGAAACGCGATCATTTTAGAATGCGACGTTGCCAGTGGTTATCGAATATCCGAGAGCCAGAGCTGCGCGCCGTAGTGCCCGGTTGCGCTTGACCAGTCGGCTCCGTACCAGATGTTGGCTGCGCTGGTGGCGTAGGGGAACGGCGGGTTACCGTTGACGTAAGAGTAGGAGGGGCCGGTCCATGCGCCGCACGAGCTGAAGTTCGTGGAGGTGGTCAAGCCGGTGACGTTGCCGCTTGCGCCGGTCGGGCCGAAGGGCTGGGTGAATCCGAAGAGTGGTGACGGGGTGTCGGTACTCTGCGCGACTGCTTCTTGTACGATCGCGCCGGCGTCTTCGCTCAGGAATTCGTCCGGAACGAGCAGCGGCAACGGAAGGTTCGCGCGGCCCTGGTTCGCAGCGGTCACGCAGTTCTGCTGATTGGCCGAGAGGGTCTGCAGCCGGAAGTTTCCGCTTGTCTGCGCGGCGGTGAGCGTCACGTTCGGCGGCGCGGTCGGAGTCGGCAGCGTCAGCGCGTTCGCGCCGGCGGCCAGCTGTTCGCCGACGTGCAGCGTCGTGCGCGTATCGCTCGGCGAGTTGGATCCGACGACGAGCAGATAGTGTCCCGGAGTGGTCGTGAAGGAGAACGTTCCGTTTGCGGCCGTCGTGGCGACCGGGCTCGGCGTAGCGCCAACCGTGAACGGCGCGATCGCGATTTGGATGCCGGCCAGAGGTGCGTTCGTAGTTTCGTCGACGACGGTGCCGCTGACGCTTGAGGTCGTTACGGGCGGATTGGTCGGTATGATCGGGAGAATCGGATTCCCGCCTCCCCCTCCGCCGCACGCTGAAAGCAGCGTGGATGCGATCGTAAATGCAAGGGCAACGCGGCTTGAAATCGGTCTTCCCACAGCGACTCTCCCGGCCTAGCTTAGATCGGCTAGTTCGCGCCCCGATCTCGGCACCCTGGCGCTCGACCCGCCTTATGTGGCACCCGCCTCATGTGGCGTGGGATACGGGCCTCTAGAGCCTCAGAATCAGGGTGTGTCACCCTTTGACAGGGCGAGGCGTACCCTCGCGTCTAACGTGCGCCGCCGCCGTATAGGCCTGGGCCTCACCCAAGAAGACTTCGCCGAGCGCGCGAACCTGGACGTGCGCCACGTGCAGAAAATCGAAGCAGGCGACGTCAACCTCACGCTCCGAACGCTCTCGGTCGTCGCGAAGGCCTTACGCCTCTCTCTGCGCGACCTGTTCTAGGCTTCCGCACGGCCCTAGGCTCAGAGCGCGACTGCATACAATGCAGCGGTCGGCTACGTGAACGGTCCTCGAATGCGCGCACTTCTCACACCGCTTAGGGTCGATGTTGTCGTGCCGGCGCTTCATGTGAGGCTGAACAAAACGGATCGAGGCGCGGTTGCAGTGAGCCGGCACGACGACGCTCGGTGTGGGCATCACGCAAGGCGACGCTAACGCCGCCGCGCCGGACGTTTCTAGCGGTGCCCCTCACCTAATACCGAGAGACCCGCCGTTAAGCGAGTCTCTCAGGCCGTCGCGGTAAACAGTTTCCCGTTTACCCGGGTGTGGGCGACGCTTTTGTTTTCGTGCTTAAGCCGGTGCCCACCGAGCCAACCCAAGAGATCGCAATTTCGGCGGCGTAGGGCCCCCTCCTCTGCCCATTCAGCGCTTTCTTTGAAGGCAGTAAAGGTTTACGGCCGATGCGGTCCTGTTTGTTTTTCCGCGGATGGAGATTCTCGAACAAGCCGGGTGAGAAGATCCTCGAGCGACTCATCATAAAGTATTTCGGGTCCCTGATTCTGACGAGCTAAGAGTAGCGACCATCCGTCCACGTGCTCAAGCCGGCCGGTCTCTAGATCATTTAGCTTTCCTCGGGTAAATAGAGCTATTCGCGGGTCCGAGATCGTCAATAGCTTTCCGCGTACCTTGCTGTTCAAGAGAAAGCGGCCCGTTGTGTCGATGGCCCAGCATTCGCCCTTGTCCCACCATAGAAAATCGGGGAAAAACGTCATTGACCCCCGCTCAACCTTTACGGGCAGCGGAATACTGTAGGCCAGCCCGGTGGTCGGATTCCTCATCCAGGTGCCGACACCGATACGGTCCAGGGTCTGCGCGAATTCGAGTTCGTCTTTGTTGAAATCGCTTCTGGAATATCGCTCGTGAAGGGAATATCGAAAAGAAATTAGATTCGGAGAGCTGGGTTCGTAGGGTCCAGCGATCCATCGTCGCTGTCCAGCGTCGATTTCTTCTTTTAGTTCTACGTGATTCTCATAATATCCGACGATTCGCGTGGCAATCTCATCAAGGTCTTTTTGCGCCATTGAGCCGTAACACGATTGTTGCATGAACATGGGGCCTGAGTATCGGTCCGGATGCACTGCGTTGGCACAGTTTCTGTTTAGCATCTGCATCCTGCGAAGAAGATACAGCATGTTTGAAGTGCGGGCACTTCTGAGAACGTCAATGAACTCGTGAACTTCGTGTGAGTCTTTTAGCGACAAGATATCACGCCGCCCTGTTCCAGGAGCCTGAAGATCGGCGTCGTTGTATGGTCGGTTTCCTGCACTAGAAAGAATCTGCTCAGTTTCGGTCATGTCAGGCGCTTGCAGATACCACTTGGTTAGCCCCGGCGGCTTAAGCCCTTTTCTAACCGATATGGGCTCGAGCGGCTCTCGTCTCGTGCGCAGTTTGACGGGGACAAAATTTGCCTCCTCATCGATAGCGTACAGCCGAAGCTCTTCTCTTAGCCCGTTTAGCACTTCATTGTAGTATTTGGTACTCGTTTGGATCACGACAGTTGCGGTGTTAAGTGATTCGTCAGAATAATGCTGAAGGTGCGGTTGCCTCAAAATACGTCCAACGATTTGCCGGATGCGCAACGAGGATTTCGTTGTGCCGTCAAAATAGCAAACATAAGCTTCAGGGTCGTCCCAGCCCTCTTGTAGAGCTTGGTTAAAAATGATGTGCTTAAATCGCGAATGCAGATGTGCGAGACTGTTGACCCGCACGGCTTCATCAGGTAATTCCTTAGTGTCGGTGTAAACGGCTATTTTGTCGGCGGGAATGCCTCGGTGCCGGAGATACTGCCAGATCGCCGTCGGGCGCGCTTCTTGATTTGAGCCACGGGGCGGGTTGCTCTTTTCTACTACATAGATAGCTCGCGGCTGCACGCCGACGCCGCAGCTATCCGCCGCGGCTTCTACTGTGCGCAGGGAATCGAGTGTTCCGTCCAGACTTTCTTCAAGCCCGCTGTTGTAGTCCAAGAGCTGTAGGCTAGTCTTTAGCAGATGATTAGCGACAACGTCAGCGGTACGCACCTTCACCGTCGATTTTGCGTAGAGATCCCTCCAAGTTGTATCTTCGTTCAGCGCAGCCGCCCACTTAGCGAAAAGGTCACTTTGTACTGGAGTCGCCGACGCCATTAAGAACCCCAGCGGCTTTAATGCACTTAGCTGGTCTAGTTGTGTAGATGTTTGATTGTGGCTTTCATCCGAAACAATCCAAAGTGGACGGGCGATCCCTCGCCGCAAAACCTCCCAAGGGGAAATTTTTCCAGTTAGATCTGCCTTCGGCCGATGTAGACTCAGCCGCGCCGCGTCAGAGCCTCCGAGATTGGCCGCTTCCGCCTCGTTCCAAGACGCGACGGTAAGCAGCCATATGGTGATGCCGTGCTTGTTATTGACGAGTTCCTGCCACGCGCGCTGACTTGGAATCTCCCTAACGATGTTCGTATCCTCGGGGAGCAAATGTCGATACTTGCCCTTTAGGTTATTAAGTGTCTGCTCGATTACGGGGCTCGATTTGCTGGTCCATATCACAACGGAGTCGCCCAGCCGGCCTACTGTGCTAGCGAGAATCGGCGTCTTGCCCGAACCTGTAATCGCGCGAAGCTGCCCAAGAAAGGGAATGCGGCTGGAACCATACATTGGCGGACCGACTTCGGCGCACTTTGCAATCCAAGAAAGAGCTGCGCCGGCTAAATCCGTTGCAGCAATTTCCTGAAAATCCAAAAGCCTCATAAGCTTAGGCTATACCTAGGCGCGTTCTAATTCTTCTGCAGCTAAGTTCTCGTCCAAAGACAGCCGCTCCACGATCTCGTCGGGTATTTGGCAAAAGCGGAATGATGGCGTTTCTCCCACCATGCACGCGGAGGCGTACACCCTTATAGGTCGTTTCAATTTCAGAGCATCCGTTTCGCTGTACATCTTCGCGAGGATTTCTGCCGTTACGGTGCTATCTCGGCGCCCATTCCAAAATAGACAGATCGCTTCGCGACGCGCGTTCCGCCCGATCACGAATGCGCCGGCGATCCGTTCGATCCCGCGGCCTGCGCCGGTTAGGTCGGTTTGTGCGATCAGATTCGCAATTGCCTCGCGCTCAAGCTCAAGTATCGCGTCTCGGTTCAGTTTCTCGCCCAAGCGCAGGAAGGAAAAACCTCCGGGAAGATCTTCCTTGATTATAGCTTGCTTAAGCCTGGGCGCTATAACTGTCTTACAGAACCTTTCTTTCGGCGTTCCCTCTTCGATCAAAATAAATCGCCTGCTACCGCAATCCATTTCATTGAGGCGCAGCACCGCATGCGCGGTTGTTCCTGAGCCTGCCCAAGCATCTAAGACCAGTGCGTCATTGTCTCCCGCAAAACTCAGTAGAAGTTCCATTAAAGCGGTTGGCTTTGGGTTGGGAAATTTATCCGTAGCACGGGGAAAGAGCCGTTTGAGATCAGCGGCACCGCCGCGCGACCCGATATCAATGATGCTGCGTAATGGAAGTCGCAGCTCTTTGAGATATTTCTTAATTTGGACGAGCTTGGTCGGGTCATCCGGAAAGATAATTCGTTTTTCCGCCTGTAATCGAAGCATTGTTGTTTCCGGAAATCTGTAACCACGCGAGGGTCGCCGATGGATCTTTTTTGTTTTCGGGTTGCGGACATCGTAAAAATAGCCGCCGGAAACTGGCTTTTCGGTTGTTCGATTGGCGGCGTATGGACCGCGATCATCGATCAGTGTGTATCGAACAAGATCGCCCAAGTCAACAAGATCGTAGTCCTTGCCACTGGCCTCGGACGCGCGAATTTTTGTTTGATGTTGGCGAACCTCGGCTTGAAATGCCTTTTCGATTTTCAGGTTATCTTTGCGATATTGCTTTCTCAAGCGCTCATAGGTCTCAAGCATCCATTCCTTTGCCGCCGTTGCGCCGGACCACGCCTTTGGGATGTTTTCGATGCGTTTGGCATAGCAGAGAATATACTCATGTCCGGTTGCGATTCGCGTCGGATTATTGTCGGCAGATTGCTTCCAGATGATAATCCCAAGTCTATTTCTCTCGCCGAAGATTTCATCAAGCAATAGCCCCGCGCGAAATAATTCAATGTCATTGATCGAAACAAGACACACCCCGTCATCCGCAAGAAGCTCTTGCACGGCGTAAAGGCGCGGGCCCATATAGTTCAACCACTTAGTATGTCGGCCGCCATCCTCGTTGCTAATGTAAACAGCCGAATCGTCATCCGCGTCGGGATCGTAGTATCTCCGATCGGAATATCTAAAATCACCTTTACCTGTGTTGTACGGAGGGTCAACGTACGCTATTTGCACTGATCCGCGATACTGCGGACGTAGCGAGATCATGGCTTGCAGATTGTCTCCCTCGATCACCAGATTTTCGCCAGTATCACGGTAACCGAGGTTTTTAATCGGCTCCAAAACGCGTGGTTTAGGCAAACGCGTCCGGTAAGTTCGGCGACCTTCCCAATATAAGTACATTCCGGGGCCGTCCGGTTCGTGCCCCGAAGCCTCAGAAAAGATCCCGTCGGACAAAGATCTATCGGCAATCAAAAGCGACCCCATCCTTTTTAGAAGGCTTGGCGTGCCCGAGCGCACCCCCAAGTGCCCCAATTATCCGCTCGTGAATATGCCACCTGTATGGCACTTTAGCCCAGATCATTTAGCTTTTGCATCTTATTTTCGGCGGCCCAGGTTTTCCGGCGATGCCGCAGTCAAGGCTATCACCCCGCGTTTCCCACCCGCAAACGTCTCCGATCGCTAAAGCGACTTCGCTGCGCTCGCATTTGCGCGCGGGTTCCCTTCGCAGTGTGGATTCGGCAGCCGTGCGGCAGCACAGATGCGGGCCGCAGAAAGCGAGTTACACCATGGAAGCGATCAATGCGATCACACGTGAGCCCTACACCGGAAAGAATCAGAAGATCCTGGCGATGCATTCGGCCAACTATCCGAGCGCGGAGTATCTTACATTCAAGCAGGCGCTCACGATCGGCCGTTGCGTTCGCAAAGGCGAGCACGGAGTGCGCATCGTGAAAATCGTGGAATCCAAGACCGAGACGGACGGCACCGGGCGCGTTCGCAAAGGGCCCCGCGGCTACACGGTCTTCAACATCGCGCAGACCGACGCGTTGCCCAACGCGGAGAACGTCGCCTCGTAGACGAGCGCTGGCGATACCACAAGAGGCCCGCCACTTGCGGGCCTTCTCCTTTTTGCTAGGATGCTATACTTAGATCAGCGCTCCGGATCTCGGCATAGCCGGCGCGTACCGAACCGAAATGCCGAACCGCATGGGTAAGCGGTGTAAGGCCACAACTCCAACAACGGAGCTAAGATGGGTCCTATAAATTCGAGCGACCTAATAATGGGCGTGCTTATTGCATTGCTCATCCTACGACGCGATGCGCCGATATTCACGATCGGTGACATACAGATCGGAGGAAGTCGCCGCGAATGAAACCCAGAGGCCCGCATGCAAGTGCGGGCCTCTTTCTTTTCAGACTGCCGCGGTACGCCGTTCGAGCTGCGCCGAGCTTGGCGGATCCCATGCCTTGACGATGCATACCTCGGTGATCTTTCTTCCGCCGGCGCGGCTGCGCAGAACGATCTCTGCAATTTGGTTTTCAGCCGGCACGCCGCGCTTCACATGGTTGACGAGAGAATCGAGCAACTGTTCGTCTACCACAGACCGCTCCTGCAGTGAGGTGGACGTCGACTCGGACCAGCTTGAACCTGCATGGCTACCGCTAGATCCGCCCGCAATGTGGTGCGAGGACGACTCGCCGCTGCTCTTACCAAACTGCGTGCTTGAAGATTCGCGCTCGACTTCACTTTTGCCCGTCGCCACGAGTGCGATTGACGAAGGGTCCGAGCTGCCGCCGAAGAGAATGCGCGTGGCGCAGTTGTGCAAAAGGCCGTCTGCCTCGGAGCGTCCCATCACTGCGCGCAACCCCTCGACGTTTTGAAACGCAATGAGCGGAGCCGTCGCGCTCTCGCGACACCAACGGAACAGCGCGGCCGATTGCTTCGAGGCCACGTTCGTGAACTCGTCGATCACGAGCGCCACCGGATTCAGCTCTTCGCCGTCGCCTGAGCGCCGGATGCGATCGCGCATCCAATTCTTCAATTGTTCCAGCGCGAGCAGACTCGCCAATTCGGCCGCGAAAGGATACTCGTCCTTGGGAAGGTCGAAGATAACACAGTGTCCCCGCTCGAGGACGCTCAGATCGAAATCGCTGCGTCCTGAAAATGCGCGCCGGAACTTCTCTTCCGTTGACCAGACGCCGAAGACGGCATCGACGGTTCCCGAGATCCCGAGCTTCTGCTTCTCGGCCCGCATCCCGGCGAACAACATCAGCTCCGGAAGGTTCGCATCGATGCGCGCCTTCGCGTCGGCGTTGCCTTGGGCTTCCAGCACCGCGGCAGCAGCGCGGATCTCCGGAATGACGAATTTCTCGAGCGCGTCGGAATCCATGCGCGCGAGCTTGCTGATGCTGGGAAGATCGTAATCTAATTCAAAACGTTCGATGATCTCGCCGGATTCGGTTTTGCTTTCGATCACGAGCGGGCCGAGCTGCGAAATTGCAAACAAGATGTTCGCGATTCGGCGCACGATGTTGACCGCCGATTTGACGAAGAACGTATCGCTTCGGCCCCCGCCCCTTTCCAGGACGATCTCGACGACGTTGGCGATGCTGTCGGGAGAGAGGCCGCGCGCGATCGCCCAGGGTTCATGATTTGGCCCGATGCGATGAATCTGCGCGCTTGTTCTCCGCACGGACATTGCAATTCGAGCGATGATGCCGGCGAAATTCGCCTTTTCAGCAAACGCGAACAATCCGGCTCCCGGGAACTTGAGCCAGAAAAACATCCACGGTTGCAAAATGCAACGCGTCTTGCCGCTCCCGCTCTCACCCACGACCGCGGTCCCGCTGTACGCAAGCTCGGCGTCTTGGTAGACGTGCATTCCGTTGCGAACGCCGCTGACGTGCTTCCGCGCTAGCAGTTTGCCGGTGCCGACCGCAAGATCGATGATCGGTCCACGCCGCCTTGCTTCCGCCAAACGGGCTTCATTCTCGCGCTCGACTTGATCGGTGACCTCGTGCAGTTCGATGGCGACGGCGTGCTTTTTCAACCTCGCCTGGCGCGGCTTAATGAAATACTTCCATACGAGCCATCCGATAACGCCCCAGGTCACGAGCCCCCAGAAGGTGTGCTCGCTCATGACGACTCCACCCTATGCGCATAGTCCGTAACGATTTGGGCCGCTAAGTCCACCGAGCGCGAGGTGCCTTGCGGTCTTCTCCCTCGCTCGGTGATGAATCGCACCGATCTGCATAGCCACGCTGGAAGAGAAAACAACAATAAGACCCAAGTCCAAAACAGGAAATTCAGGCAATTCTGAGCGACTGGAACGCCATCAAAAATACACTGTAATACTAGCAATAGCGGTCCGAGACAAAGCCAGGACGCCGTTGCGTAGACGTGGTACAGCAAATGCCGCTGCGATTGTTGAAACAGTGCTTCCCCGGTCGCCTCGTCGCGTGCGCTCCGCGCAGATTTTGCCAGCTCGGCTGCAACAGCAGGCTCCAAGCCGTTGGCCCGTCGTGGACGCGCGAAACACTTCCATGCCGCCCATCCGATAACGCCCCACATTACGACGTTCCAAAAAAACTGTTCCATTTCGATTTACCTCTTCACGACGTTGAGATGCCGGCGACGCGACTTAGCCGGTCTTTTGTTTAGCCGATACAACATCACAATCGACGCAAGTGCAAAGACCGCGGTGAGACCCTGCACCCAAACCGGTGAATGGATCACAGACTGTCCCTCATGTCGAGCGCTCGACGTGCGCGAGCTTCGCCTTGTGCGAGCAGCACCGCGTCACGATCACGAGCTTCGCGCGCTGGCTTTCCGGTCAACCACGTCACGCCGGCTGCGATACCCGAGAGGACAACCGCCGCCGCGCAGAACTGCGCGCCCCAGAAGCCGTAATGGCCGAAATGTAAGAGATACAGCGCGAGTAGACCGAACCCGATTGCAACCGGCAATCTTCCCTTCGGAGTGACGTCTTGCCCGAGGTTGCAGCGCGTTTGGCCGATCGCAAACCGTGTTGCGTAGATCGTGGGGCCGAGTGCGAGCACCCAGGCTCCAAAACTCTGGATGAAGTTCATTTGGACAATCCTCCTATCAGCAGTACTCTCGAATGAATTGCGCTTGCAGCGCCTGTCTCTGCGCATGCGTTCCGCTCAAAGCTGCGTGCGCGAATTTGCTGACGCATCTGCCGTGCACGGCGCGGCCTTCCAGAAACGCACCGACGCCCGCGCCGGCGAGCAGTGCGATAAGCGGCACGATCACGAATCCCGCCACAAACCTTCTCATGATGCTGCGCAATTCGGAGGCGATCTTTAGAGCGTGTTGGGCTCCAGCGCCGGCCTTTTGAACGGCATCACGCGCGACGTCGACGAATTGCGTGACCTGCTCGTGCTGCTTGTTTAAAAGAAATTCGGTGTTTTCCGCGTGGTTCGAAAGCGCGGCTCCAACGGTTTCGTGCGCGTCGGCCGCGATTTTTTTCGAGACCTCGATTGCGATGTCGTCAGCGAGCCCGCGCACGATTTCCGCTCCGGCATCACGCATCGCGATCGGGAGATCGTCGAGCAACTCTTTGATCCGATCGCGCTCCTCACCCATCGCCTGCACCGCCGACCAACGCGCCTCGTGATCGAGCGCGAGGAAAACCATGTCGGGCGAATCTTCGCGTACACCGGCCTCTGTGATGAGTCGCTGGAACGAGTGCCGGTGCTCGTCGCTCGGCATCCGATCGAGTATCCGCTGCAGTGCGCTCACGCCGCGCTCCGCTTGGCAGGCGCAAATCCTAACGGCGCACCGACCGATTCAAACTGTTCGCGGCACTCGCTGAGGAAGCGCGCGACCTGCCGCTGCCGCGGACCGATCAAGTATGGTGACTTCACCGCTTCGCGGAATGTCAGTCGATGCAAACCAATGAGGGCGAGCGTTCCACGATCCAACGCCGGAAGAACGATCTCGGCCCCACGTTCCGCGACGATCGCCTTGCCGGTTGCCGGCGGAACGTTCTCTTCGGGTGAGCCATCCCAAAGAATGAAATGCTTCGGATCGCCGAAGGCCAGATTCTTCACCGCAACGATTGTCGCGCGAGGATCTAAATCGGCCGCGTCTTGAACCGCGAGCATCGACGAACCGTCAGGTGTCAGCACGCACACCAACGTCACGTCATAACCGCGCTCGTGCGCGTAGGCAAAGAGGCCGTAATCCGCTTCGACGGCCTTCAACAGTGTCGCCGACGCCGCTGGCAGATCGACCAGGATCAGATCTCGACCGGAATCCACGATCGCACCAAACTCCACGCGATCGTCAGCCGATCCGTGCAATGCGTACGTCCGCACGCCGTTTGCCGGCTGCGGGATCACCGGATAGCCGTCGCCGTCCCGGACTCCCAAATATCCGACCAAATGGCCGACTGTGGGATCGGCGTCAACGAGCAGCGGATTCTTGTCGGCTGCGATCAGCGACTCGGCCAGCCCGCGGATCTCGGTGCTCTTACCACAACCGCCCTTATCGCCGTAGGTGCAAATTAAGTTCTTCATCATGGCCTCCGGAGAGCATTAGCAAATGGATCGGTGCCGGGCTGTTGGGTCTGGCGTGGTGTGCTGCCGTCTGCTGCACTTTTAGTCGGCGTCGGTTGTGGAGTGGGTTTGGCGGTCGTGCGGGTTCGACGCGTGCGATCGCCGCGCTCGTTTGGAAACATCTTGACGATCCGCTGACGAATCGACTCGGCGTCGAATTCAGCGCCCTGGCTCCGGATGACCTGAGCGACTTTGCGCGCGGTGTGCTTCTTGAGCAGCTTCTTGATCTCGTCGCGCATCGGCTCCAGCAGCGCTTCAATCGGAGAACGACTCGGCTCCACGGTCGCAGGCTCTTGCTCTTTGAGAAAGTCGACGGCTTTCTTGACCGCCTCTTTCGATCGCTCGAAACGACCCTCAAAGTTTTTGGGATCGTCCAGAACGGCTGATTCCGAGGTTTCCATGCCTCAAGAATAGTCGCTCCACACCCTTTGCAATGGGTCATATTTTGTTATACAGGCTGACTTCACTAACTCAGCGCGCCATGTTCTTTGCGCTCCAATCCCTCAGAGTTATCGCTTGATCCAAATCCATGAGCGTTACTTTCGCTCAGAATTGATGCGCCGTATCATGAAATGACGATCAATTTCACTATATGCAGGGAGGTCTGTAAACAGACGATCTTCCGCTGCGCGGTCATGAAAGGACACGACGATGAGATCCGAGGTTAGCGAGAAGGCTCACGCGCAAGACGCCGTTCGCGATGCATTGCGCGGGCAGAAGCCTCGCGCAGATTCGCCTTCCGAGGGCCGTGCGATGATCGCCGTTGCGCCGGCAGTGCGCGATAATCTCCGCGCGCTCGCTGATAGCGCCGGCACTTCCATCGGCGATTATATCGCTGCTACGATCGCGCAACACGGTATCTCCGAGCCTACACGCCTCTTCGATACGGCCGCGCTGCGGCAAGCCAAACCACTGACCGATCTTTCCTACCGGCTCGCTCGACTGATAGAAGCGCTACAAAGTTCGGACATCGGAACGGCCCTGCAATTCGCTTCGGAAGCGCGCTCGATCGTCGCAGACGCTCTCGCACCGCTGGCACGATCGCACCGCACCGAGATCGCTCAACAGGACGGCCGGCTTGCCGGGGGTTGGAAGGGTTAAGCGTGATCGCAAAGTTGTGCGCACCGCCTAAAGGCGGCTCGACTGCGAGCGGACTTGTCGAGTACTTGACGGGTTATAGCGTCGCGGAGAAAGGCGCGTCTCGCCAGGAGGTCACCGACGCACTTGAAGCCGTGATCGCCGAAGCCGAAGCTCGGCCGGATCTGGGAGCCGGCGAAATCTGGAGACCGGTTGCCGGCGCGGGCTCGCGGCCGTCTTCGATCCTCGTGCGCAACTGCAATTCGTTCGCGACGTCCGCGCTCGAAATGGACGGCGACGCCGCTTCGAATCTAGGCGTGAAGAACCCGGCGATGCATTGGGTCTTCTCATTCCAAACCGCTGAATCGGGCCGTCTGACCGACGAGCAGGTGCATCAGTACGTGGGCGAAGTGCTCGAGAAGATCGATCTTGGCCGTCATCGCAGCGTCGCAGCCGTGCACCGAGACACGATCATTTTCGATCGCGATGAAGACGGTCGGATCAAACGCGATCAAGACGGCAACGCCATTGTCAAAGACGGCAATCTGCACGTCCATCTCGCTATCGGCAGCGTGAGTCCGGAGACCGGGCTCGCATACAACAAGACCGGTTTGTATCGGCGCGTGGCTTGGGCGGAACGCGAAGTCGAACGCGACCACGGTTTGCTCCACGATCGCGGTTTGGCCGTCGTCCGTGACATCGGCACGGAGATGGAGCGTGTCGATTGGGCGAGCAAGATCGGGCCTGATGGCACCTTTGCCACCTCCGAGATCGCGCAGTGGAGGCGCGAGAGGCAGCAGGAACGGCTTGCGCGCGAACAGCGCCGGAGCTTCGAGGCCTACCGCACGCGCGACCAAAGCTTTGAGCGGTACGCCAACGCGACTCTGGCGCCGAGACTCGGAACCGCCATGGATCTCTCTCGCGAGAGAGGACGTAACCCGTCGTGGAGCGAGCTTCACGCGATCTCCGCGCGCTACGGGGTTTCCCTAGAAACCGATGCTGACGGTCGCGTGATACTTCGAGATGTCGGCATTGCGCAGATGCGCCTGGAACATGGGCGCGAACGCAAGGAGCTGCGCGAGCGCCTGAAGTCCCAGACGGTTGACCGCGATGAGATCGATCGCCAAGTAGCGGAGCTTGCAGCCAAACACGAGGAGGCAGAGGGCAAAGAGCGAGAGCGTCTGCGCGAGCACGGAGAGACCGTAGAGCTTGATGCCGTGCTGGACGACGACCGAGCGGATATGCCGGCGTTCCAAGACGTCGAGCAGGCTGAAGCCGCGCTCATTTCCGCGATCGAGGCGAATCCGAAGTTGATCCTCGACGACTTGACCGCGCAAAGCTCGACGTTTTCCCGCGAGGATCTGGATCGCGAACTGTGCAGGCATCTGTCGGATCCAGCCGAGATCGAGCGGTTGGGCGATCTGGTTATGCGTTCCGACAATATCCGGATGCTTTCGCCGGATGCGGCGTACGGATTGTATACCACGATTGAAATTCTCAAGTGTGAGGATCAGCTCGCAGCCGACGCTCGCACCTTGGCTCGTCGCGAATCGGGAATCACGCGCAAAGAAATCGATCGCGCGATCAAAGACCTTGAAAACGAGCGCTCCGAACGCGGCAAAACTTTTCGCTTGAACGAAGAGCAGCGCGAAGCCCTGCATAAGCTCGAAGCTGGATCGCTCGTCTCGATTGAAGGCCGGCCGGGCGTAGGCAAAACGACTGTCATGGCTGCTCTCAGGCATATCGGCGAGCAAACGGATCGCGACGTCGTTGGGTTGAGCTTGAGTCAAGCTGCGGCGGAGCGCCTTGCGGTCGAAGCCGGCTTTGCAACTGTGAATACCTCGCGCGCGCGCATTCTCGAAGACTCCGGCACGGAGATCATTCCTCGCGGAGGGATCGTATGCGTGGACGAGGCTTCAATGATCGACAGCCGCACTAACGCGCGCATCCTTGCGCTCGCGAAAGAGCGCGGCGCTACGGTCATCGAGATCTACGACACCCGCCAGCTCCAACCGATTGACTACGGAGCCTCGGCGCGCATCATACGCGACGTCGCCAAAGAAGCCGGCTCGCATGCCGAGCTAAACCAAATCATGCGCCAAAAACGCGATTGGCACAGGGAAGCCGTCAATACATTGGCAGGCGCGATTCCAGAGCGCGATGAGTCAAAGCGCTACGCTAAAGTGCGCGAATCGCTTGAAATTCTCGACGAGAACGGTGCGATCACGTGGGTTGCAGATCGCGACGAAGCAATCGAAACCGCGATCACAAAGAGCAGGGTTCACAAGGCCTTCGGACACGACACAATCGTGGCGGCCAGCGACAGAGACAGCGTCCGGCACCTGAACGAAGAGGATCGCCGGCGTTCCGGCCTTGAGGGCAAGGGGCTCACCTACAACACGGACGGAGGCAAAAGAGAATTCGCTCCCGGCGACCGGTTAATGTTTCTCGAAAACAGCCTGGGTGAACGCGATCTGGGCGTGCTCAATGGAGATCGCGGAACAGTCGTCTCCGTCAAGCGGAATGAGATAACGGTAGACGTCGACGCGATCGACGGTCGCGAAAAGCGTACCATCGCGTTCTCACCGCAATCGTACAAGGCTTTCGACCACGGGAACGCTAGCACGCACCATAAGACGCAAGGGGCTTCCGTTGGGGCGGCCGTTGGACTTATCGATAGATCCGCGAGCGCGGAGATGGTCTTCATGGCTGCTAGCCGGTCGAAGCATGATCTCGACCTCATCGTTTCGCGTGAGTCGTTCGAGAATCTTGACGAGCTTGCTGAGCACGTGGCTTCCCGAATCTCGCTCAAGACAACATCGCGCAACTACGACGAGATCTTAGAAAAGACCGGTGGAAAGGAAACACTCAGAGTAATTAATCAGGAACAACAGCGGCAGGCCGAGCCGATGCGCCGCCTTTATGACGCGGAGGTTGTCGAGCCGACGCGCGCGCTGCGGGAAGAACGCGTCCGCGAAATCCGCGAAGCGTACGCGGGGAGAAAGCGTGAGATCGCGGAGGATAAGGAACTTCAGATGGCAGCGCGGCTCGAACAGGAAAAGAAAGCGCTGAAAGAGCTGCGCAGCGAGATCCGCCGCGCGTACACCGAAATTCAGCCGACGCTCTCTTTCGGCGAGTTTTTGGAAGAGCGAGAGCAGGCTCGCCAAGCAGCGCGAGCGATCGAGCAGCAACGCGAGGCCAAGCGCGTCCGCGAGCAAGCGCGCGCGCAACAGATCGATCGCAAGCAGCCCACGATCACACACGAGATAGAGAAAGAACATGGATTCGAACTCAGCAGATAAGCCGGTCATCTACAGACGCGTTCTCGTCAGAGATCTCATTGAGCGTTTGACGGAAATGCTCTGCGATAAACCGCACGACAATTCGCGCACGCGCGTCGAGTATGTCCTCAAGATCTTGGAAAAAGGCGAGGGCTCCCGGAAGACGATCATCCTGCGATCGCCGTGCGGCATTGAGGAAATCGAAGCGCATCTCGGCGTTCCAGAAATCGACCACAACGAGAGCCCGAGCCACACGTACACCAACGCACGCTCACTAAATAGGAGTGAACATGAAGAACGAAGACGGATTGCCGATGGTCACGACCGCGGAGGCTCGCGCTGAAGTGCGGGAAGATATCGAACGGCTGAAAGATACGCCATACTGGGGTTCCTCGACATACGAAGAGGCGCTGCATCGGCTCGACGTTCTTGAGAGCAAGGGCGTTCACGCGTTCGTGCACCTTGACCGAGCCGATCTGCGCGCGAGCATCCGGGACGAGTGCATTCGCGTAGCCGCACTCGAACGCGAACGAGCGGAAGCTATCGAGGCTGCGGAAGCCGAGCGAAAGGACCGCTACGTCGAGCGGATTCGCGAAGCGCGAACGGCGTTCTTCGGCAAGGACGATCTGAGACCGCGCGACGAGATCGAAAAAGAGAACGCCGCGATCATCACGGCCAATGCCGGGACAGTTACTGTGCTAACGCGCGATCGTACCTTACACAAGGGCCCCGATCACGTTTGCGGAGCCCTTCTCGAAGACAATATTCGCGAGGCGGTGCTTGAGGCCAAAGAGCAGGGCGTGGGGACGTTCTATGTCGGAGGCCAGCAGCGCCAAGACGTCATGTGCGAGATGTACAAGCTCGAGATCGTGCCTGAGAACGCAAAAGGCAAGGATCGGGAGGCCTACGCCGATGCTGTCCGACAAGTCGAGCACGAACGCGCACAAGAACGAGCGCAGATACGCGAGGCGGGTCGGTCAGCAGAGATGGAACTCGAGATCGGCTAGCGCTGGCGCAGCTCGCGGATTTCGTCCTCGGCCTGTTTCAGCTCGTCCACCGGCGGCTGAGCGTTTGATTCAGCGCCGCGATAATAGTTTCGACGTTGACGCCAACTCGGAAAAATCAGCGGAGCGATAAACTCATCGCAAAATCGCCAGATAAACCAATTTTCAAAATATCGCATTAGGCCGCTGCTGCCTTTCTGGCGTAGTAGCGTTTACGCGAATCGTCGCGCTTGTGCTGAGCCCAATAATTTCGGGCGCACGATCTGCAGCGCTTGGCCCGAATTTGCACCATCGTAACCGCGCAGTCAACGCACTGATGATGCGCCGGCTTTATCCGGGCCGATCTTTCCATGGCGTCGGCTAAAAGATCCATGAACTCACTCGGATTCATGTGCATTATCGGTGCCTCCGTATGTGCTGGAGGGGCGGCTCCCACCGTACAGGACCTGGATCGTGGAGTGCGGCGATCTTTTCCTGATCGTAAGTCCACAGTTTTTCTATAAATCCCGTTTTCGCTTCGACGGCCATGACGACCAAATTCGCGCTGATATAGAACGCCACCGTGAGCGCGCCGAGCCGAGTCACCCAACGCGGGATCAAAACGTTTTTCATGGTTTTCATGGTATGCTCCCGTCCAACAGCGTCGGATCGCTGCAGAGCCGTTGTATGTCCGCCCCGGTTGCCTGTGCGCATTCGAGCTGCCGTTGCGCGCGAGTCTTATCGTACGAATTGATGTACTGCACGCCCGCCTGGATGCTCCCCGTAGTGGCCTTCGGCTGCTCGTGATGGAATAATCCAAAAGCTCCGAGCGCCAGACCAGAAAAGAAGAGCGCCGCTTGAATCAGTTTCAGCATCGCTTTAGCCTCCTATGATCCATTTTGCAAATGTCGCGACTTGGTCGTGCCATATCGGCGACCGGCTGGTGATGTCCAAGTACGCGGTCAGCATGGGGGCAACGAGAACGTGGTTTATCTGGCTGAAAAACGCTCCGTAGGTGACGTTGAAGAGCATCGGATGCGGATCGCTCAATGCAGGAAGCCACGCATCCCAGAGCGCCTTGAAACCGACGTGGATCCCAATCAGAGTTGCGACGAGTAGCAGTAAACGGATCATGGTTTTGTTCTCCTGCCTTAATTATTGATCCGTGTGGCAAGTGTGTCAAATGGGCTAGCGAAATGTCAGCGGATTTACCCGTGAGGATAAGCTAATCTTTACACTGGGTCGAGCCGCCCGTTGTGGCATTTGTGCTACTATAGATTCCGTATGAGGAAACGACCGAGGAAACAGAGGGAGGGCCGGGCTCCCGCCCGGTACAGTCACGCCGATTCCAGTCGCCTGAACGTCTATGCCGGCGATCGGGAGGGCCAGCGTGCGATCGCATGGGCTCAGAACCGCTGGCGCACATGGGTCAATGTCGACGGCGATCAGCCGAAATCGGCCAGCACCTTTCTGCTTGATCTTCTCAAGCGGGCCATGTACGCGGACGAGAAACGGAAACAGCGGAAATGAGGCCCTGTAGCGATCCGACCCACGCAATCTAATGCGCGGAACAGAGTTTGAGTTGTTTTGGCGACGCTACGATAAGCGCAAGCCGCCCTTCGTGCATCCGGACGATGAGCCGGCTCTAAAACGCCATCCGTCATGCGTCTTCACCTCTCTCGAAGAATACGTGCAGAGCCGCCAATTCGGAGTCCGGGACGGAACGCTTCACTTCGGCCTGCATCCGGCGCCGTTTTCCGGGGACCTGACGACGGCCGATATTTTCGTGCTGCTCTTGAATCCGGGGTTCGATACCGTCGACATCTACGGCGAATATTCAGTGCCCGAATTTCGCAGAGCCACGGAAAAGACGCTCGCGCAGGATCTCAAAGGCGAGAATTTCCCGTTCGTTTACCTCGATCCGCAATACTGTTGGTCGGGCGCGTATCGCTGGTGGGAGCGTAAGCTTCGCGACGTCCTATCGGTCCTTGCGTTCCAGAAATCCGTTCGGTACTATGACGCGCTAAAAATATGCTCGGAGCATCTGGCCACGATCGAGCTTATACCGTACCATTCGGCGTCCGCGCCTCGCGCGTTGGAACGGCTTCCTTCGGCGACCGCGGCTAAAGAATACGTCCGGACGAATCTTGTGCCCCGTGCTCATCGAGGGGAGATCACATTAATCGTGACGCGGCAGATCGGAAATTGGGGAGTTGAAATTCCCACTGAGCCGACGCAAGACATAGTTCTCTACGACACGGGACTCACACGCGGAGCACCGCTGACGAGTTCGTCTCCCGGAGGTGCGGCGATACTACGCCGGCTGTCCGCTAGCTGCTAGACGCGCTGCCGGCGTTGCGGACACCTGGAGAGGCCGGGGCTCTAGCGCCGAACCTTGGCCCTATGCCCTGGCCGGCCGAAATAACAAATCTCCTAGCCCCCGCGAACCTGCAAAATCTCGAGCATGGCTTAGAGACACTCGTTCTTAACCGCGTGACAGGCGCAATCGGCAAGGTTGTGTGGCGTTCAGTGCGCCGTGCGATCGCTCCGAACTTGTGGCCCGATGACGTAGAGTTGCTTCGAAAGCGCGTGAGCCGCCTTGAGGAGTTTTTGATCGGGCTCGAACAGGTGCGAGAGAACGAACAAGACGGCGCAATCGACGCGGAAAATGCAGATGATCCTGCCTATAACGAATTTGTATCTCGGGCAATGGAAAGCGCGATGTGCACCGCGTCGGACGGAAAGCGCCTATTGCTAGGTCGGCTCGCGGGAAAGCGCGCCAAAGTGAAGTCCGAATCCATGTCCGATTTCCGGATGCGCGCGGCACTCCGATTGGTCGACGAAACGACGATGGAACAACTCTACGCCATCGTGACGCTGTACTTCGTCGCACACCCGCCGTTACCGAGACCGGGAGATATGGGCGCGCATCAGATTTATGCAGAACTCGATCGCAAGTACTTTTCGACGTTTCAGAAGGCGAGCGAGGCAGAATGGACAGTTGAGGATCTAGAATATCTCCAGGCAATCGGTGCTCTGCAACGAGTGAAACGAGAAGAGCACATAGTCGAAAGTCGACTCGCGCAACGACTGGCCCCAAGCGGCCCCTATTGGCCGATCCCGACCGGCGGTTTTCCTGAATCGCGATACCTAGACTTAGCACAAGAACTCGATGCTCCGGCACACGTAAACCCGGAGGACAGGCCGCCGCTGTCCGAATTGGCCTTGACGCCAATCGGGTTTCAGCTGGCTCTATTAATTATCGAGTCGATGCAGGCGACATAGCCGGCAGGGCAGCTCTCTAGGCGGTGTTTGACTGATAACCGACTGATAACGGGCAACCGCGAAAACTGAGGAAACTGAGGAAATGCCGAACCGTCTGTGTGCTCAATTCGGGCTTCGGAATGGTCCCGTTATCTCAATTTCCAGGGGCCTACGGTTTCGAGTCCCTTTCTGGGCAAGTCCGTCATGCTGTACCTCGTTTATTCGGATTTTTTGTGAATCGGAAAACCTGGTCCACGAATAATGTTGAAGCGGTGGGATTTCTCAAAGATACCCTAGATCAGCGCGAGTGCTGCTTGTCGACGCGTGGCGTTCCGCACGAGATGCGAGTGCTGACGCTTAATCTAGCGGCGCCACTGCATCAAAGACTACGGGCGGATCGCCCATCGGGGCATTGACTAGCTGCTTAACCTTGCGAAAGCTCTTCACTCCTTTTGCAAAGCCCTTTCGTACATGTCCTCGCTGAAGCTCCCAGAGATCCCGCGCAGCTTGCATGCGAAGCCAAACATCCGGCGATGTCCCAAGAGCAATGCCGAGACGCACGGCTGTGTCTGGGGACACCCGGCGCTTGCCGTTGAGGATCTCATTCGCACGAACCAGTGAAATATCCAAAGCTTTTGCAAACGCCTTTTGCGTAATTCCTTCAGGTTCGAGAAACTCGAGTCGAACGAACTCACCGGGATGAGTTGGCTCCCTATCCCTCGGAAGTGGCGTTTCGGGCCGGCGATTGCTAAATCGCATTTCTTGTTCGAGCAAAGTCATCCGGCGTCGGTTGCCATGGCGATCAATGATAATCATCGATGAGAATTCGCCGTGGTCCGCCTCCTGCCCAGAAGAAGCTGATTCGATATTGCGAGTTGATTCGGATGCTCCACTGTCCATAGCGGTCCCCTTTCAGCTTTTCGAGTCGATTGCCAGGCGGGAATGTGAGATCGTAGAGATTTTCGGCCTGTAGCAGATAGTCAAGTTTACGGCGCGCGCACGCGTGTAGTTCCTGCGGCAGCCTGGCCCGCGTCGCGTGATTATTAAGGCCGGCAAAAATGTCAGCCGTCTCGACATCCGCGAAAGGCTCCACACGGAATAGTATATCATATAACGTTATACGTTATATAGAGGTTTAAGGCGCAGACGGCGGGTGGCGGGGCGACGCAGGCAGGGCGACCAGCTGTCGACTCGAACATATGTTCGCATTCGCTGCAATGAGGGGCTCACAACGGGAGCAGACAGAACGACCACATGGATGATGCCACAGGATGCGAGCGGGGATATCCTGGATCAGGGCGTGAGCTGGGCACGCGCGTCGAGTTACTTCGCGCTTCTTGAAATATTGCGCTCCCCAGACGCTGCAAATGAAGCCTGGGCGACAGCAGAGGTTCACGGCGGCATGGCAGCTTCTCGCGTTCACTCGATCGGCCGCATCGTCGGGCGGACTGACGTCGATGATAAAGCATTTATGCTCGCGCGAAAGCACGTGCTTGAGGGCTTTACGCAACTTCGGCATGACGACGTTATTCTAGAAAAAGGAACCGTCGGTTATCCCACGCGGCTGGCCGAAACGCCTGATGCGCCTCAGTTTCTCTTCGTGCGCCAACAAGCCAATGTGCTGGACCTTCCCTCCCTTTCCGTCGTGGGAACTAGGCAGGCGTCGCAGGATGGCCGCGACCGGGCGCGCCGCCTGGCCCACTTACTCGCGCGCCGTGGCATCGTTGTTTGCTCCGGCCTAGCGGCTGGAATTGATGAAGCGGCGCATTTGGGCTGCCTTGAAGCCGGCGGCATCACGATTGCTGTCCTAGGTACTCCCCTTACGCGCGTCTATCCCAAAGAGCACGCAGCGCTGCAGGAGCGCATAGGCTTCGTTGGCGCGGTCGTCTCGCAATTTCATCCGAAATCAAAGACGCTACCTCTTTGTTTTCCACTGCGCAATGCTACTATGAGCGGCCTTTCTCTCGGAACTGTTGTAATCGAAGCGTCGGAGACGAGCGGAGCCCTCGTACAGGCACGAAAAGCGCTTCAGCAAGGTCGTAAGTTATTTATTCCGAGAAGCGCACTAGATAGCGATCGACTTCGCTGGCCAAGGCAATACGTTAACCGAGGGGCCCACGTTTTCGCCACGATAGATGAACTTGTGAGCGTCCTAGAAACAGAGAATCTAGTGCCGCAACGTGATCTTGTGCCGACTGCCGCTACGGCGGTTGGACTTCGTGCTTCTTGAGCTAAATCAACTCAAAGTCATTATTCTCGATCACCCTCCTAAGGCCGAGATCGAGGCACTAGCGCGTTTAGGCCAGGCCGCCAAGATGTGCGCGCTCGTTGACACGGATGAGGTTGCCTGGTGGCACGATCGCCTGCCTAATGATTCCTTAGTGCTTGCATTCGACGACTCGCCCTTCACCGATACTGCTGGAAACGTTAAGGCCGCTCTCGAGGCTCTGAAAGCTCAGCCCCACGAATGCGTATATGTTTCATTTAACCCACTAACGATAGAAGAGGCCGTCGGCACTCGCGTTCCCACGATGTTAGTAAGCGAAGTTACGGGTGAGATTCTGCCCGATCTGTTCCTCAACTCCGTACCTGAACTCGAGACTGCCATTACCGACATCGCTGCGTCGAAGCCTCATGGCTACATTATTGAGCAGTTCTCAATGCGCTTTGGTGGCGGAACAAGCCCGGCCAGTACGGGGTACGTTAATTATCAGCAGTACCTAAAAGGCCGCGACTATTTAGACGCCACCATCTGTAACGAAATCAAGGTTGTCGTAAATGGCAGGTATTTTCCCGAAACGGAATCTCGGCATGCAAAACACCAGCCTTCGCTACGCCTACTACATGCAAAGTATGGTGATCGGCGTGGGAAACCTCTAGCCTCCGCGTTCGGATACGCATTAAACCTTGTCGTTAAGGAAAATCCGGAAATTGATCTGATCACGCGGGTTCCACCTAAGCCTTCCAAACCCGAAGATCACTTGGGTGTTTTCTTGAACGCCGCGGCTGAGATCGCCGACAAGAATCGTGGAAGTGATCTGCGGTCCCTTGTCAGACTTGATGCGGTCAAATGCGTAAAGGAATACGGACAACAACACAAGGCTGGCAACTACGCGAAGCGCATTGCGAATGTGCGAGGCGTTTTTGATGCAAATCGCGACATCGTTCGTGGCAAAACCGTCCTTCTTGTAGACGACATTCTAACGAGCGGCGCCACCATCGTTGAAATGACGCGGATTCTGCACGAAGCGGGAGCCACGTCAATTATCGCCTGCCCCGTTGCAATTACTCAACGAGTGATCAACTACGATCCGGATTACGAACTTGCATGCCCACGTGCCGGGTGCACCGGAACCATGCGTATTCGTTTTGCCAAAAATACCGAAGGCACTTTTTGGGGATGCGATCAATGGCTTCCGGGTAACAGAGGTTGTAATGAAATGATGAGTTTCCAAGACGGCCTCGCTGCAGTAAATCGCTTGGCAACGACGGACGCCATTGTGACCGTTGGGGGTTACTCTTTTTGACAGCGCCGCGCATTGTGGTAAGTCTTACTTACGGTGGCCTAGTCGTGTTTGAAGCGACTAGGCCGATTCTCATCTCGGTTAAGGCGTGATTGGCGGGGGTGAAACACGACGCCTAGGCCGAAAGGCCTTATCACAACCAAAGTCCGTGATGGGATCGTCGTACTCGCGCCCCAACTTGATAAGCCTCCGTAAGTTGTTTGCGATGGCCTTCGCGAGCATCTCGTTATGCTGCGCGATACCTACGCGTTCCCGAGCGATGATACGATTGATAGTGAGCCGAAAGCGTTTAACCACGCTCGTAACCTTCTCTTTTGGGTCGAACGGGTAGCTCAAGGATTCAAAACGCGCCAGCTCCCAGCGCCGTCGCCGCAGTTTTACGTGGCCATTCTTCCGTTTTTTCTGGGAGAATATCGCTTCGATCTTCGGGCGTAACCGGTAGAAACGGCGTACTACAGAGGGGTATTGCTCAGTCAACCACGCGATAAAGCGCAGCTGCGGAGTATCTGAACACTCGGGTTTGGCGTTTTTCTTGGGCATTACGACGAGAAGCTTTCCGAAGCGCTGAGCCAATTGGAAGTTCTCTTCGTCAAAATAACCTTTGTCGCATAGAATTAATTCGAAGTCGCAATTCGCAAGGCACCGACTAAGAAGCAACTCGAAGTGCTCGTTGTCTGCCGTGCCTTCTCCCACATTGAGTGTCGTCGACAAAGCGTATATCAGACCAGATTCGTTCCCAACCGCCGGGTTGCACTTGAGAAACGTCCTCTTGCGCGCCGGCGTGGCGAAACCGCGCTGTTTTACGGACGATCCGGACTTTTTAGGGACGGGGCGGGTGTTGCGACCGTTAGCGTTAATCATGCTGCGCCTCCGCTGATATGGCGCTGCGGCCGAACTTCTGCTCCATCCAATTTTGTCGAATGGTCGTTCCATAGCCGCTGCCGTCAAGCATGATCGCATAGTCCAGGTTGCGACCCGGACGTGACGTCAACACTAAGAAGTCTTCGAATACCCGAGCCAATTCAGGTTCTGCGGCGATCTCGGACAGCGTATTCCAGTGCGGCATCTCCTCGTAGTCCCAGCCCAGACGGCGGAAGTTCGGGTCACTCGTCAATACTTCTCGAAGATCTTCGTACGTGTAATTATAGGCGACTTTCAAGAGCAACGCATAAGCGCAACACGCTAACGGAACGCGCGGCCGGCCGCGCTTTGAGGTCCGTGGCCGATTGTCGCTTACAGACTTGCACAGTTCGTAGGCGAGCAATCTAACAAGTCGGGGAGTTGCGCGCAAGGCCTGCTTTTTTCGCGTCGTTTGGGCGGGGCCAATCGGATAGATATCCTGCGTCGGCTGAAGTCGCCGCGCCGCCTTGCCGCCGGTGGGATCGCTTAATCCGTGCCGCCGACAGAAATCGCCAATATGCTTGCAGCCGTGCCGGCGGTTCTTGCTGAAGGAGAGACAGCCGCAGGTGATGCCGCTGCTTTTCCGCTGCACTTTGTATTCGGTGCTGAAGTCATCCGCCATGTAATAGCAGATGTCCGGGCTTATCTCTCTGAATTCAAAAATGGCATCATGGCTTGTTAAGTCCTTAGGGTCGATCGGTCCGTTAATCTGCACATCGTCGAGGAGCTCGGGCAGAAGTTGAACAGGTTCCGTAATCCCGCAATCGCGTATTTCGCGGGCAAGTTGATGTCGTTGCGCCTTATTCATGAGAAGCGCCTTTCGCGTGTATTGAGGTGCGGAATGCGCGCTTTAATTGCGCAATCACTAACCGATCGGCATCCGGAATGACGAGCTGTCTGCCTTTGCGAATCGCATAACCAGCGTGAATAATATAGCGTCTCTGCGCTTTGGCGATTTGCAAATGTCGGCATTGAGGAAACCATGAGCAACTACAGGTCCATGTTCGTAGGTTAACAAGGAAGGGGCGTTCGTCGCCTGTATCAACAGCAAGCCAAAAGTCATCGCTCACACTACACGCGCGAGGCCGGTTCGTGAAAACTCCGCTCCACGAATCGTTTCTCGATATTTTTATTGGCACTATTCGGTTCCATATCTGGCACCGCAGGTGCACCTCGACCGCCGTGGTACACTTGTGGCGCCGCTTTTTGCGGTAGGACCCTCGGGATCGGCGGCTACGCAAACTGTCCGATCTCGGGGGTTTCGGCTATTGCCGTCCGGGTGCGGTTTCCCCGGAAACTGTTATTCTTAGATTAACTTGTCTGGTCGTCGTCTCTCCAGTCGCGACGCTCCGCGATCCACAGTTCCAAACTCTTTAGCACGTCTGGAGGAACGTCGCCGCCATGTTTCGCGAGCATGTCGATGTAGCAAACATCAATGTCCAATATTTTCGCCAATTGGTCCCGGCCAAGATCGTGCCGGCGAAGCATGGATGTGATCGGGTTTGCTGCATTGAGCATTGCTAATTGGCTCCGTGACGCCCGCAATGCGCGGGTCTCGACGCTCTTGCCACTCGAACGGCAAGCTCGAGAACGTGAACACATGCCCCATCGAAGAAGCCGGCGCAATTACACGCGATGACCGGTCGCTCGGTGCCATCATGGCAAATCCTTAAGAAGTAGGACCCCTTGCGGCGCTTTTTCCGCCAAAAGGCGGGCGTCGTGATATATAGCATGCGTTTGCGATCGGCGATGGTCGAACGGCCCGCGCTCACGGGCAGAACCTCTGAACAAGGTCCGCTCGCCCCTTGACCCCCCAGGAATTTCGCATCGTCTCCAGGTCGAGCGCTACGGCCACAAGCGGCCGCATGGCGCCTCCTAATTGGCCTATCTGACGAAGAGGAGCTTCCTGCTGGGCAAAAAACGGCTCTTGTCAGTCCAAAACGTCCGATAAGACTGATATGGAGGCTATGGCAAAGACCAACCCGATCCAGGCTGAGCAAGCGGCGCCAGGCCTCGTAGCCTTCTTGCGGCGAGTCCTCTCGACGCGTGGCGTGCGGTCAGAAATCGCCCGAAAGAGGGATATCGTGCTTCGCGCTGGGCGTCCGGTTCCGAGCGACGAGAACCCGGAGAACCGTCGAGCCAGGGGCTCAATAATTTGGCTAAGCGATTTGCTCAATGATGAGCCTCCGCCTTACCCCTTACCGGTGTCGTTATGGAATCTATCGGAGGCGTTTTATCTCGCGACCGGCTTCGGACTACAGTGGATTAACGCGCCGGTGCTTTACTATGCTGGAGGCCAGCTTGAGTCGCTGGTCCACGCTTTTGCCACCATCAATCTTGCTAGGCTCGGCGGAAACAGCGGACTCGAGATACTCTTGCGCGCGTTGCGTCCCGCTGTACTTGGCGACTCGATTTCGGAAAAAACGTGGGATCTGGGCCTGCGCAGGAAAGCATTCTTGGCGCCGCAGATCGCCGCTCAGAGTTTCCCAGCGTATCTAAAACGCGACAATAAGGAATGTGACTTGCGCGTGGCCCACGTTTTGTCGAACGAACTATCCTTGCCGTATTATCGCAGGCGTGAACTCGTTATCTCGCACCTAGTTAAATGGGCTGCGAGCGTTGCTAGCCGGTCCGAGGTCTATCGCTAGAACCCAATCTGGCGCGTTGGTTTACCGCCCTACCTCTCGTCACGGCGCGTGCTTTAATCATTCCGGGTGGAAGCGGCTAACACTGTTGACTTTCCATGCCGATGTGGTACGAAGATGTAATGACGGAAATTCAGCATATCAAGATCGGCGACGTCGTCTACGTTAGGTCTAGGGACGAAAAGGGAGCAGTTGTTGAGATTCATCCACCGACAATCACCGTTCGATTTATGACCGCAACTCTCGAAGTGCAGGAGGGAGACTTCGAGAAGCGCCCTTGAAGAGCTCATAATAAGCGAAAGCTTACGGCATGCCTGAAACCTGGTTTAAAACCGCCCGGTCAGATGCGTTACGTGGCCGAACTTCGAAGGACACGAGACCCGAGGTCGTGCTACGCTCCGCCTTGCATCGGATAGGGCTGCGCTTTCGTCTTCATCGGCGCATCGCGGATACCAGATTGTCCGTGGACATTGTACTTCCGCGATTCAGAATCGCCATTTTCTGCGACGGTTGTTACTGGCATCGACATAACTGCCGACCTGAACGGCGCCTTATACCTCGTGGTGTGAACGCCGGCGCTTGGGCGAAGAAGCTAGCCAGGGTTAAAGAGCGGGAACGGAGAGCAGCTAAATTTCTCGCCGCGCAAGGCTTTACCGTTATCCGTGTTTGGGAATGCGACGTCTTGCGCGATCCGGATAAAGCTGCGCGGCGGGTTAGGACCGCAGCCAAACGATCGCACGTGAAAAGTTGACGTTAGGACTGGATCTCTTGAGGCCCGCTACCGCTCAGGCGACGTCTCTCGCTCTCAAGAGCTTGGTGGAGAATCACGAACTCTTGCTTTGAGAAGGGACGAACGCGAATGCCTCGTGAGCGCTTGTCACTCACGTGTCGCCCTATTATGGTAGTCAAGTATTCGTCAAGACGAATAACCAACTCATGTGCCCAGATTTTTACGGTGTCGTGCGCGCGCGCCACAAGCTCGGGCAACACCTCGAGCGTGCTCTTGTCGCGAAACATGCTATGCTCCTCGGATACCTCGAACCCGCTCTGTTCTAGACCGCTCAGCACGCGCTTCAGATGAGATTGCGCTTGTGGATGCGGGTCCGAATCGCCATAGACGTCGGCGTGCAGAATGAACTCGACGCGGGGCAGAAACCGCTCGACCTCCAGCCTGGGAATCGTAGCAATATAACAACTTGCGTACGCGACATTGCGCAGCATCTGGACATAGGGGTCAGCCGGCCCGCGGAATGAGTCCCAGAACACCGCGCGGCCGAAAGCGCCCTCATATTCTGCGGCATTCGTTTCGAGCTTTCGGAGCTTCTCGATCAATTCAATCGGGGGTTCGTTCACGCTATACCGCTTCGCAAAATTTGTCGTCGCGTGAAATGGGCGAATCACCAAAGCGGTCCGACTCCAGGGCTGGCCCTGTGTCCGGCAAGCTGTAAGCAGTCTGGTCAGGAGCATTTGGTCCGCTACACTATTGAGCGCCCGCATCGGCCAAGCTTCAACCGGTCCCGCGTTTTTTAGCGCTGCCTGCTGAGCGACGTACCAGTTGATGACTGGTCCGAATACGCGTAGCTGCGCGGCCTTAACAATGCCGGCCACCGTCTGCTCGTCGTCCCTACACTTTTTTGCAATTTCCCAATTCAGCTCGATCATGTCGCGCACAATTTTGCCCGCGGACGTATCGTTGCGATAATGGCTGAAATCGCGATCTTGTGGGACGACGGTTCCATCCCTCAAAACCACGTCCGCCGGCGGCATCTCAACGGAACCGGGATTCGTGTACCAACGGCTCAAGACGCGAAGAGTCGTCCGAGTTTCAAGGACGTCCATGCCGTTCCACAGAGCGTGCATGTATTCGGCATCACTTAAATCCGGAAAAAAAATCTTTGCCATGACGGTGTATCTGTTTTCGCGCTGCTGCATATCTTCGGGCTTTTCAGGAAGGCGCGCGAAGGCGGGGTGTTCTTCGCCTTTCGGGAACCGCACGCGACGGTTCATCTGGCCGATAGCAGTATTGACCGTGATCATCGGCGCGTGGCCAACGTAGAAGTCGCTGTCCTCTCCCAAAAACGACATCACGCCGGTTCGGCTAGAACCGTCGACGGCGCCCAACAACATTCGTTCTTGGTGCTCGGCAATCGCCGTAGTGACGAACGGCCCATCTTCTATGCGCCACGCCAATTCGGTCCGAAGTTGTTGTTCGTTGTGGCGAACCGGAACGGATGCGGGATTTTTCCTACGTTCTTGTACAGCCTGCTCAAATTGTGGCGGCAACGTGACCGCTTCGGTCGAAAGGCCGAGTCCAAACCGTACCAATCCGTGGAGAAGCAAGACGGCGTTCCGCCCTTCCTCAGCATTTCGAATCAAGTCTTTCTGATCTGCGCCATTGTCGATCGCGTCAACTTGAGATTCAATGAGCGCTGCTAGATCGTCACAGTAGCTTATGATCGCCCGAGCGAACAGATCGCGCGCGTTTTCATTCGCGAGCTTGGATCTTAAAAAAGCCCACCATTCTTCCGGAACGTGCTGAATCTGACGCATCGATTCTCGCCAGACCGGAATCGTGAGCAAAGGGTACTCGTCGTTGACCATACTGGCGAGATCCTCTTCCTCCAGCCACTGGCCATCGACATTCTGACCGATCTTGTATCTAATCGGGTGCACGGTCGAATCCGCCACAAGAACGCCGCGATGGACCAGACGTCTCGCAAGGTTTTGATACGCCTCTTTGGTAACTCGATCGCCGCTTGCAACGGCCTGTTCAAAGGCGTCAGGCGCAGTCGTTCCATTTGGCGACGCCGCAAGCCGCACGAAGAGCTCCTCGCGTTCGCGCGTGCTAAGCATCGGAGCGTTCCCGGTGCAATGAAGTCGTTAAGTCCAACTTCTTACGGCCAGAAAATACTTTAGGCGTCCCTCCACCGACCGGCGTTTCGCGTTTGCGCACCGCTAAAAGAAACCCGTGCCGAATGAGCTCGCTCGAGCCCGATACCGCGCACACACCGCGCGGTAACTTCGGCAATTGCCCAATAAGCCGCTCATCCAAATCGGCGGTAACTCCTTGGATTGCGCGCAGCTGGTCCTTCTCCAAGGCGAAGATGAATCGCGTCTGCAGCCGTTTGAGAACACTCGGATTGATGTCGCCTGGCGACTGGCTTACGAGCACAAGACCGGTGCGAACGTGACGACCCATGCGCGCCAGTTCGAACATTACTTGACTGCTGACAACGTGCTCGTCGTTCGGAGCAACCTGGTGAGCCTCGTCAACAATCAGAAGCGTGAACCAGCCGGCGGCCTCCGGATCCGTGCCAGCGGGTTTGCGTGCCATTTCCCGCCCCTTGCGTTGGAGTTCACGCGCCGCCGCGGCCGCAATCAAGCGCGTTTGGCGCAGGCTCAAGAAGCGACAATCAAGCACGACGAGTCGGTGTTTGATAAGCTCCTCGATAAAATCGAAGCTACCACCGATTATCGGATCTTGTTCAAGTGCGCGCACACGGTTTACGGCGATCCCTAAGCTAGGCGCCTTTACGTCTTGAATCTTCGCAAGCTCGATCATCTTTTGTTGAAGGTCGTCGAACGTGAAATGACCGCCGTGGCGTTCGGTACGCAAACGCTCGTGAGCAAGCTCGATTAGTTCAGCGTATACGGTGCCGTCCTGAACGTTGGGAGCGATTTGAATCAATTCCGATGACGTTATCAAACCTAAGGAGAGGCCGAATGCAGCCGGATCGGGCAGGCCAATCACCCGGCCGCCCAGCGCGCGTGCCGCCTCGATCATCTCTCCATTAATGTCGAGCACAAGGGTCGCGATGCCCCACCGCAATGCCTCTTCCATCACGACGCCCGATTGATATGACTTGCCTTTTCCAGGTTGTCCAAAAATACCAACGTGCATCTGGAGCAGTTCAGGTTTCAAGTTGACTGGTACGGCGGGAGCGCCGTAGACGTGACCGAGAGCCAATCCGCTCTCCG
Organism: Candidatus Rubrimentiphilum sp.; assembly: GCA_035710515.1. Classification (NCBI taxonomy): domain Bacteria; kingdom Bacillati; phylum Vulcanimicrobiota; class Vulcanimicrobiia; order Vulcanimicrobiales; family Vulcanimicrobiaceae; genus Candidatus Rubrimentiphilum; species Candidatus Rubrimentiphilum sp. The sequence continues at coordinate 586,849 of DASTDE010000004.1, forward strand.
CCGACGGTTCCGATCCGATGGTGCGCGCGATCATCTCGTCGGGTAGGAGCACTATCGGATCACCGGCGCGTACCAGAAGTTCAGGCGAACCACGTTCAGCTTTCACTTCGCCGGTGACCGGGTCTATATCGAACTCTTCAATCGTTGCCGACTCGAGCAACCGAAAGATGCGCGTCGAGATCCCTTCCTTGGCGTAGTTGGCGCCGAGGCCGAGCCGATCGCGCGCGACGGCAAGCTGAGGTTCCTCGTTAGGGTTGACCTCTCGGCAATTGTTCACTTGCACCACGGTGAGCACCGGGGTTTGCCTCGCGCCGTGCCACACGCCGATGAATTGCCCGGGTTTGACCTCGTGGCCATGGTTGAGAAGACCGGCAGCGTCGTTGAAATCGGGCGTCCCTTCCCAATGAACCACACGCCCGATAACCTCAAAGCCACTCGGAAGCGGGAGGCCCGCCGGCTGCCGGCTCTCGTGGACCAGTTGCGGCGTAAGGGCTTGTCGTTCAGGCGTCTCCTGCATAATTAGGCCTCCTTATAACAGATAACCGTTATTTGTTATTCCAACCATGGCTCCCTTCTCCTCTTAACCTAACCGTCGACCACCTGCGTACCCGGCGAGGTGCAGCGACGGCTACGAGCGCAGGCGCCGGCAAGATTTCCAAGAGTTTTTGTCCCCGTCTTGAACAGAAGGACGAACGCGCCGCACGTCCCGTCACTGACGTGGGACGTGCGCCTTTTGCGAAATTTTGTATAATTGACGACCTCGAGGACCACCAGCGTTCCGTCCTTCGGCGCCGACTGTTCGCAGGAGTGAACGCCGTGAATCGAACCCGCACCGCCCACCGACCATACACTGTGGTCGATTTATTTTGTGGCTGCGGCGGTTTAACGTACGGCCTTCAATCGACTGGCCGATTTCAAACGGTCTTGAGCGTTGACTCATCCGAAGACGCCCTGCGGACGCTGGTCCACAACCACAGCGTAAACGGCCGGTGCCCCAAGATCATCGCCGCGGATCTCGGGTCGTTCGGTGCGGCAGCCATTCGATCGGAGCTTCGGAGGTTAGGAATACTTACAGGGGAACTCGATTGTCTAGTTGGCGGGCCCCCGTGCGAAGGCTTCAGTCAAAATCACGGAAAGGCGATCGCGGGTCGCGACGCACATGACTTTCTTGCTTCGGACACGTACGCAACCCGCCAATGGTACCGCGCTCGGGGAGCGTCAGCTACGCGAGTTAAGCGAACCCGCCGCTCGCAACTTCATGACGCACGCAATCATCTATTTCGGATAATGCTCGACGCAGCCGAACTTACGAAACCCAAGATTGTGGTGATTGAGAACGTTCGTGAGTTCCTGACGTACAAAGACGGCGAAATCAAAGACGAGATCTGCATCTTTCTAGAGGCTATTGGTTACCGCGTCGAAGTCGCGGTGCTGAACGCGGCTGACTACGGGGTTCCACAATTGCGCAAGCGAGCGTTTATCGTCGCACTTCGTAGTGATATCGCAGCAACTTTCTCCGGATCCGCGTTTCCAAAACGCACTCATAAAGAACGACAGAACGGATCCGCCGACCGCGATGGTGTGTACGTAACAGTGCGCGAAGCGCTAATGGGTCTACCAGTGGCGACGCTGCACGACGGCAATGTGAAACCCGATGTACCTAGGAGGATTACGGCGCCTACGCCCTTTCAACGTTATATAGCTGGGGGCAGCGGAACAGTCTATCCCTCTCAACACGTCACTCGGCCTATCAGTCTCAAGGTCCTCAATCGCATTAAAGCCATGAAGCCTGGCATGAAAATCCGAGACCTGCCCGCGAAATTAAGACCTAGGAAGTTTTACGCGAATGCTTACGCGCGATTGCAGTGGGGCAAGCCCGCAAATACAATCACAAAGAGCTTTAACAATTTAGGATCGGGCAAATTCTGTCACCCGTCCCGAGACCGAGGAATAACAGTGCGGGAAGCGGCTCGCCTGCAGTCGTTTCCGGACACGTTTGAGTTTGTGGGCTCGGTCCGTGCAATTACGGCAATGATCGGTGGTGCCGTACCTCCGTTACTGGCGCGCGCTTTAGGTCTGCATTTCGCCGATATTCTCGACTGTGCGACAAAGCCACGGAAGCGTTCAGCAAGGCAAGACAATAACCGAGCGCATAATGGTAGACGCGGTGGTTAAAGCAGAACAAGGCCTCGACCGTTTTCGGAGCGTCTTAAACGCAAAGGAATCGGAAATTGTTAGCAAACTTTTGGCGGCAGGCGGCGAGATTGTGCGCCGAGAGGAACTTCTTCTTGTTCTCGCGGGCCGCGCACCGCGAACCCTTGATACGTACATCAAGCAGATACGAGCAAAAATGCGCGGCGTCGGCTTGAGCGATCGTATGCTGACGACCCATGCCGGCACTGGCTACAGTTTTCATTACAAGCCATGAGAGCGACCGCGCGATGTCATTGGGTTTTGTCGGCGATGATTGTGTCGCGCAACGTCAGATGACTCCTCGCTCCAGCCATCAGCATCTCAATCAAGCCGTTGCGTTAAAGGCTTTTGATCGCGTTGCCGATGTGTGGCAGCTGTCGACTGAGGAGCGCTGTCAAATCCTCAAAACTGAATGCGGCACCTACGGAGATTGGACGTCCGGAAGCGGAAAACCGACGCTTTCGGATTCGCAGATCATCACAATCTCCAAGGTAATCAACATCTACGACGGGTTGCACAGGCTCTTCGGAGACAAATCATACGCCGACCGATGGGTTCGATGTGAGAATGCTGCGTTTGAGAAACAGCAGCCATTAAATCTTCTCCTAACCCAAGATGCGGCTGGCCTCGATCGCGTATTCAAATTGGTCATGGACGCGTTAATAATATGAAGCTCGAAAGATAGTATGAGTTGGAAAATTCTCTTTTCCGAAATAAAACCGCCGGCCAATCCCCGAGCGCTATCTGACGTCAGGCCGCTACTTAAACGGCTTGACGACGCCTTCGGTACTCGGCCGCTCGCGCGCCTATTGGGCGTTGAATCCACCGTCATCGCTGACTGCGCGTCCGGACATCAGAAGATGAGTCCCGAGCTGACCCGACGAGTCATGGACGTTCACGATGTGCTGACGCGCGCATTCCAAGTCTTTGCCCCGGAGACGGCAATGAGCTGGTTGGTCGGCAACGAGCCGTTCTTGGCCGGAAAACGCCCGATTGATGTGCTGGCGCTGGGGAGCGTCGCGCCGGTTATCGAGGCGCTAGATAACCAGGAAGCCGGCGCTTACACGTAGATGTCCGCGCGAGGTTATGATTTGAACTCCGCGCGAAGGTTGTCCCAGGTTGTAAGGGGTTCCCACTCGTCCTTCCCAGGAACAACACTGTCGGCGAACGCGATTCTCCATCTTTTCGGAGCCGCTTTCAAAATTACAGAAAAGTCGCCCGTTTCACAAGAAATTGAAGTTTTGGTCGAAGACTCGTAAAATCGCAGCATGGGTCCGGGAGTTGCCAGAAAACGCAGAAATTTTCCGCCGCTCTTTGGTGCGTATCAAATGACGGAATTGCTCGTGGCGATCCATCGATTAGGACCGGTTCGCGCACCCATTCTGCGCAAGTACTTCGCTTGGAGCAGTCGTGGGCGTCTTGGAAAGATGAACCGATCACATTTGATTGCGTCCGCGGACTCCAAAACGCGGGATTGTCGAACTGCCGTGATTGGGATCAACCCGAACCTGCCGGTTTACGATCAGTTCGCGAAGCTCGTAGACGCTCTGGCAAGGCGATACCAGCTGCGCAATGTTCCGAAAGAGATCCGGCCGTCTGAAATCGCAGCATTTTACGCGGGCGATCACGAGCCTGTGGACGTGGAGGCGATCTTCGGCACTTCTTGCCGAACGCTAACGCTTGTAGCGCTGCACGCGCTGGGCGGAAAGGAGACGGCTAGCAAATTGGGCCGCTCGGTTCTCGGTCACTTTTCGAGCCAAGTGAAGAACGCAGTGAGTGGAATGGCTGAGGAAGGGACCCTTGCAAGGGAGGGCTCCTTAGTCGGATTCAACGAGCGCCTTGATTGGCTGCCGGAGCTTAGAGAGCTTCTTGACGCCCTTTCAGGCCGAATGCCTAAGGTTGTAGGGTTCGCGCATCATATGAAAGCGGTCCGACAGACCGGCCACAGCGGAACGGCGCACTCGGACGGCCAGCGCTTTAGATTTCTTGGCAGTCGCGTCAATCAAGCGATTCTGGCCTATCTCGCAGCGCATGGTCCAAGCCGAATCACAGAAGTTTGCGCGGCCGCCGCATCTTGTGCGACAAGAACCGCAGTCGATCCGCTGCTACGATCGGGGGTAGTGGTTCAGGTTTTTCAACAGAATACTCGCGAAACAATCATTTCGCTCAATGCAGCTCATCCTGTCTACCGTGAATTGCGGGCTCTTCTTCGAAGCAAAAGCGTTCTTGAAGACGCGCTTCCATTCTCAGTTAACTGTCCACTGTATTTTGGTGATGACCATAGCGAAGAACGAGCGAATTTCGAACCTTATACATTGTTTGGCGTGGCTGCGAAAACTGCGAGCACTAACGTATTAGCGATATTGGCGCATGCCGTGCACGGCGAAATCGATGGTGCTTCACTGTCCCGTATCCTGAATGAGCACGATCGGGGAAAAATGTCCAAGGCGCTTGCGCGGTTGGAGACCCTTGGTGTGGTCGCAACGCGCAAATGGAAGGGGATGCTCATGTACCGCTTGGACGAAACCTGGCCGGCATATTCTGAGATTCGCGATTTGTTGCTTGCAATAGGTCGAGCATGGCCGGAATATCATGACGCCGCCATGAGTGAACCCCACACCTACCCGGCGAGGCGTCGCTCGCTTGAGCAATGCAGAGTCTCTAGGTGAGCGTAACCGCGGGAAAGTAAGAGTGTTTAAGTGGCACGTCACGGAGGCTTATGTACGAAATAACTCCTGTGGTCTGCAATATCGGCGAAGCCGAATTAAACCGGCTCGTTTCGCAAGCTGACCCGCTTCAGCTTTCGGAGCGCTGTTGCTTCCTCAATGCGGCGCTCAGTGAAGACCTCATGACGCGCTCACCGGTCGAGGTCCAGCCCCATTTTATTGATCTCGTCGGCAAAGATCCGAACCGCGACGAAGTCGTAGCAGAGTTAGTCCAGCGACGTACTGGCGTCGTTGCTGAACCGACGGCGCTGGCTACGATGGCGGCGTTTACCTTGACGTGCGCTACGGGGACATCGCATGACGTGCCCTTCCTGAAGATACTCATGGCCTTGAACTTTGAGACGCTCCGAGAGCCGGGTACCGAGAAAATTCGGTTTGATGCGGATAGCATGTCGTCGGCAATTGCGGCCTCGGCAACGCTCGGGACGGAGCGCTACCTAAATGTTCGCTGGCGTTTTAGAGAATTCATTATATGGTCGCGCAGCGAGGAGGCACGGCGCCACCATGCCTACGTCAATATTGACGAAGAGCTCATGCAAGCCTTCGGCACGACCTATGAGGATCTCATGGCTGGCCTAACGGCGATCGACACCTTGACTGATTTTACCCTAATCCGTGAGCGCGGCCGGGCCTGGGTGTCGGCCGCTGAGATCTTGCGCGATGACCGACTCGGCATAATTCGCCGCCTCCTTTCACATATGTCGATTAGCAGACATAATTTGGCAGACATCGTACGCGCAACACAGTTACACTACTTACGCGGAGTAATGCACGCTCTATTTCTACGGTCGCCAGTGGTCGAATTCGAGAATGAGCGATATCTCGTTCCCGCACCGCGTCTGCTTGACAACGCCATGGCCCTTGGCTGGGTCTACGCGCTTGCGGATGCGCGCGCCGCATTGAATAAGAAGGCCAGCGCACAGTTCTGGATATTTTTTGGTGCGTTCTTCGAGCGCTACATCGTAGGAATCCTCGAGCGAATCGGACGGGCGATGGGTATGCGTGTGTTTCCGGAGCAGGATCTTGGGCAATTCCGGACGTCAGACGCGATTTTGCAAAGCGATAATTCGATCTATTTCTTTGAGGTCGTTTCAAGTCGCCTCAGTGCAAACGTCTTACGCGATCCATCGGATGACGCCGAGTTAAACCGGGAGTTCGAGCAGAAAGTCTTTGGGAAGGTCGATCAACTCGCGGAGAACATCCGTCGGTTCTACGCAGGTGAGTTCGCTCAGTTTGGTTTGAACCCGGATAAGAGTATCGCGGTGTATCCCGTCCTGGTGCAGTACCGATCCTTTTTGCGAACCGACGCCTTTCAACGTACTATGGAAAAGCGATTTCAAGAACGTTTAGGGATTCAGGCTCCAAACGTTCGAGTCGTCGAGATTCTGGATTCGGAAATCCTTGAGTCGATGGAAGAGCATCTCGCCGCTGACAGGCCGCTTGGTGGTCTAATCGACGAAAAACTGGGCGACGCGGCGACCAGGTCGTCTCTGTTCAAGAATTTCATGAGCCTCCGCCATCCCGAATTGCCGCTGCGTCTTCCGCCCCAGATTGCACAGTGGGACAGAGACTGGCAAGGCGAGATCCTCGCCACTGTGGGAAGCTGGAGGTAGCGAAATAGAGATCCCGGCCGGCGTGGATGCGCGCTTCAGGTTTGGATGGTGCGGTTATTATCCCTTGACGGCAGGTATGCTTGGCGGTACAACGGTTGTATGGATACCGAGGAAGCGAAGCGCCTTACAATCGAGGGGATAGCCGAATGGCTGGCCGAGGAGTTCCAGGGCGCAACGGTGACAAAGCCGACCCACCTCGCGCCACGCGCGCTTTTTAACGTAATTCGACTCGGACAAGAGTTTCGATTGAGCATCACGCCCACCGCCCTTGCTGTTATCACGGTTAACGGCGCATATCTCGATAAAGAGCACGCGCGCATGTACATCGCTCAGCAGGACAGAATCGTCGAACGGATGCTGGCTGGCGAGGATGTTGTGATTTATGCCTAGCCTACACTATCGCCGATGATTGGGTGACTTGCTGATTTTTCCTGAAAGCGATTAATCCGGGATCGAATTATTATGAAACGGCTGTGGCGAAATTAATAAGCCGGGTACAGCCAGTCCGTCAGTTCACAATACTTTATTCTGTTTAATCGGATTTCTTGTGCATCCGGAAACCGGATGGCGACGGATCGGCTCTGCCCCTAGCGCCGCACCGGAGTCAGGCAAGTAGGCGGCCCACATCTAAGGTGAAAGACTCCCGGGGCGAGCACTAACGCTGGGTGTGATGTCGGCGGATAGCCGAATGATTCTGTTTTGTACCCAATGATCCGCACCTTTGCGAAGGCATAGTATTCTCCATCAGCCGGATCGTTTATTGTGGCCCGAGAGATGAACGCACGTGTCTTAGCGAGCGACCGCAGCACGGCTGAACCTCTGCTGTTTGCGAACACGATTGTCAAACGCGTTGGCGCATTTACCCACGGAGCCGACGTATTCGTATAAACTGATTCCACAGCCAGCGTCCCGGTTGAACGGGACCAGAACGTGGCGTAATTTCGCGCTGGTGCAGCTGCGATCGACGTCTGCGTCAATTGCGTTGGCCCGGTTTGGTGAGTGCCGACGCAACCGGCTACAAGAACCAGCGCGGGAGCGACGCAGGCAGGCTTCCCTATCATCCTAAATTTTTTTTTGGCCGACCGCGATAACCCTCGTAGCGCTTGCGCGCTAAATCCTTACAAGACGCCGACTTTCCGAGACGCTAGACTTGACCGAAGGAGGTCAAGAAGTGTCTCGACAGACGACCAAGCACGCGTTATATAGAACTCTCGTCTTTGCGATCGCGTGCATCGTATTTATTCCCGCGCCGGTCCAAGCACAGCTCACGGAGGGCTCGGTTCGGCTGAATGGTTCGACAACCGTTCCCTTCAAACTGTCCGGCAATCACATCTACGTGCAGGCGATAGTCGACGGAAGGCCTTTCGCATTCTTGTTCGACTCGGGTGCCGCCGCATCGCTATCGGTTGAGGCCCAAAATGCGCTTGCGCTGACCGTAACCGGTTATGTGGATGCCACGGGAGGCGGGGCTGCTGTAACCAAGATCGGAATCGTAACCGTGCCCCAGTTCACGGTTGGCAGCATGACGTACTCGAAGGGTTCATTCGTGTATCTGCCACCGCTAGCGCTGCAGAGCCCGTTCCCTGATCTGCCCTTCGGGGGAATTTTCGGGCGGGAGGTTTTTCGCAAACTCGTTGTGACGATCGACTACCAGAAGTCTCAGCTCACGTTCAGTCAGCCGTCCTCTTTCAGCCCGCCGCCCGGAGCCCAATTGTTGCCCCTCACGTTGCGCGATAATTATATTCCCAGTGTCACCGCGTCAATCAACGGACACACGGGCAGCTTCGACGTGGATTCCGGATCGGGACTGGCGCTCATCGTCACCAAGCAATTCGCACTTAGCACGGGCCTCGAACATGAATTCCCTAAAGTTGTTTCGATGCAAGTCGGGCGCGGCATAGGCGGACCTATCATGGGAGAAGCCGGTCGCGGCCGCGTCTTCGCGCTCGGCCCATACCAGTTTGAGAATCTGCCGGTTTCGGTGACCTCGTCGGGCGTTTTTGCGAGCAGCGACCTCGCCGGAAATATCGGCGTCGACATTCTGCGCCGCTTTACCGTATCGCTCGACATCCCGGATTCAAAGCTGTTTCTGATTCCGAACGCAAACTTTTCTGCGCCATTCAGTACGAATCGATCGGGCTTATTCGTCATTCCTGACGGCAGCCAGTGGAAAGTTGATAGCGTTGTGCCGGGGAGTCCGGCGGCCCAAGCCGGAGTGCAGGACGGTGATACGCTGCTAACAGCCGACGGCCAATCTGCAAGCGCGCTCGCGGCGGACGGACTACGTGCGATATGGAATGGACCGCCCGGCTCAGACGTACACTTGCAATTGCGCCGCGGCACCAAGACGATCGCGGTGGACTTTGTCCTGCGCGATCTCTTCTAAATGGGAGCGTGGTTGCACACCTAAGTAGTTAGGCATATAATCTGGGCGTCATGCATCCGGAGCACGATCGCTACTATGGCCAAACTCAGCGACGCATCGACTTCCCGGACTTTAGCGCAGTTTATGTGACTTATCGCGCAGGTATGAAAAATAGGCCACACCGGCACGGACATGACATCTTCGGCACGACGGTTCGCGGATGCACCGCGGATTGGGAATCCGGAACAAGCGTTCTTATTCCGGCCGGGGATAAGCATTTCGACGAAATCGGGCCGACGGGCTGCCAGCAGATTATCGTCGAGTTCCGGCCGCGCGCGTTCGAAATCGGCGATCCCGCCCGGCGCCGGCAGGCGGCGTCGCCGGAGTTGTTTCACCTGGCTCGTGCGCTGCAGAGAGCATTGATTTGGGAGGGCCGTAACGATCCGTTTGTGCGCTCAATAATTCACGAGCTTCTCGCATCGGATTTCGTTCAAGGCGCGTCGACAAAACGTTCCCGGGCGACGTGGCTGAGGCACGCGAACGAGTATATCGAAGAGCACTTTCGCATGCGCCCATCACTCGAAACTATTGCGAATGCAGTTGGCGTTCATCCCGTTCACCTGGCGCGTGAATATCGACGCCGCTACCAGGTAACTATAGCTCAAACCGTGCGGCGCCGCGTGATTTCTGAAGCTCTATCGCTCATCACCAAGAGCCATATGCCGGCATTGGTCGTGGCCGGGCAATACGGATACACGGCGTCCCACTTCTCGCAGCTGCTGCAGCGTGAGACCGGCTGCAATCTGAAGCAACTGCGTGCTATTTCAAATACTTCTCCAGCCACGCGACGGTGCGTTCGAGCGCGTCGATCTGGTCCTCGAGCTTGAAGAAACCGTGGCCTTCCCCCGGATAAAAATGCGCATCGATCGTGCGGCCGCTCGACCTTAGCACGTCGACGACTTTCTCGGCTTGGTCCTTCGTAACGCGCGCGTCGTTGTCGCCCTGCAGCACCAAGAGCGGCGCAGTCGCATTGTTCATGTAAGTGACGGGGCTCGATGCTGTGTAAGCGCCCTTGTCCTTGACCGGGTCGCCGAGGAGGCTCATTTCGTATTGCTGATCCGGCAGGTCTTCATGGAGCAGCATTGCTCGCCAGTCGATGATTCCGTATGCATCGACGCCTGCCGCCCATAGGTTAGGCATCTTGGCGATCGCCATCAGTGTCATAAAGCCGCCATAAGAGCCACCCGTGATACCGACCCGCTTGGGATCGACATAGCCGGTATCGATCATGAATTGCCGGGCGGCGACTACGTCCTTGAGATCCCCGCCGCCGAGATCCTTGTAGTCGGCTTCCTCGAAAGCGCGGCCGTAGCCGGTCGACCCTCTGAAATTCGGAGCAATCACGACAAACCCGCGGGACGCGAGTGCCAACTCAGTGCGATTGGGGTTGAACGAATCCGTCGTTTGGGCCGTCGGGCCGCCGTGGGGCACGACGACGGCCGGCGCCTTGCCGTCGCGCGCGAGGTTGAACGGCATCCAGAGTAATGCGCTGATTACAGTTCCGTCGTAGCTCTTGTAGTGGACGATCTGCGCTTTCGGCAGGCGTGCGGGATTCATGCTGGCGAGGCTAAGCCGTGTCAGCTGCGTGGCGGCACGCGTTTTTACATTTACGATCCAATAATCGAACGGCGTGTTGCTCGCCTGATGACCGGCAACGAGGCGCGAGCCGTCCGGCGAAAACGCGGTCCCGTCGTCGCTCTCCTCTTCGTTGACTCCGTCCGGAAGCTTCAGCGTTTCCGATTTTCCCGAAGCCACGTCGTATTTATTGAGGATTCTTCTCCCGTCGAGGTTGCGACCGTAGATTAGCGTTCGGCCGTCCGGGGAAAAGTGGCCCGCCCACTGACCCCATACGTCGGGCCTAATGAGGCGAAGCGATTTGTTCCGCAGATCCAGCAGCGCTGCCCGGTATCCGCCGGCGGCCGTTTCCGTTTGCAGCGCAACATAGCGGCCGTCGGGTGAGATATCGCTGGCCGCATTGTATTTCTGCGGGGACGTAAGGCGCGTCTGCCTGCCGGAGTCAATGTCAATCATCCAGGCTTCCGAACCCGTACCCGCTGCGTCGGTGCGATTGGCAAGAATGAATTTTCCGTCGTGCGAAAATGCAATCACACTCCACGTATGATCTTTCGTGGCTTCATGCGTGAGCTGTCGCACGCGGCGCGTCGCAAAATCCATGACTGCAATATTGTTGGCGGGTTCTGCCTTCGGTCTGCGAGTGAATGCAAGCAGCGCGCCGTCCGGCGAGAACAGCGCGTCCTCGGAGTCGACGTCCGGCGTGTTTGTCAGATTTATGACGCCGCCGCCTGAGGCAGGCGTCGCATAAAGATCGTAGACCTCGGCGCCGCCTCGATCGGACTGGTAGACGACCCATTTGCCGTCGGGCGAGGCGGTTATTCCAAATTGTCGATCATCGGACTGCGTGAGCTGAAGCGGAAAGCCGCCGTTTGCCGGCACGGTCCAGAGATTGTACCGGCCGGTGAGGTTGGTGGTAACGACGACGGCATTTGCACGTGGAAGCCAGACGGCATCATCAATTCCGCCGCGCGTAAAGAACAGATCGGCCAGCGGAACGGGTGCAGCTCCCGCAAGCGGCCGCGACGCGACCGATTTGGGGTCGGTCAGCTCGCGCGGCGGCATGCCTTCGACGGGCGCGGCGAGCGATTGCGTCACCGAGGCCAACAAAAATGCCGCCGTCCAAAAACCTGGCTTCAAAATCATAAGACCGCACGGTCCCCCCACTTCGGACTAGTATAGGGTTCCGCGGCCTGGCCCAATGTCGAAATATTAGCTGATGTTGGGCTTAGCCTTGAACGAGCTCGCAGAACTTCGAGAGGTCGATGTTCCCGCCGCTAACGACGCAGACGACTTTGCCTTTGGGCACTCCGCTCAAGCCGGCCGCAACAGCGCACGCGCCGGCGCCTTCGCATATGACGTGATTCTTTTCCGCAACGAGCTTCATGGCCTTACGAATGTCCTCGAGCGAACTCACAATCGAACCGGCTAAAAGTCGACTCGCCAGCGGCCACATAGTCTCTAATACGGATTTTCCACCGCACCCATCGACCCACGTCGCGGTCCAGTCGGGGAATCTCTCCGCCTGTCCCGATGAAAACGAACGCGACAAAGGCGCAGCGCTCTCCGGTTCGGCGCCGTAGACTTTCACGGATGGCTTAAGGGCCTCCATCACCGACGCGACCCCGCACGACAGCCCACCGCCGCCATAGGACGCGACGACGCAGTCCACATCCGGCAAGTCTTCCAAAATCTCCAGACCGACGGTAGCGTTACCCGCGATGAAATCGTCATCGTCGAACGGATGGACAAAACAGCTGTCCATCTGAGGATGCTTTCGGTCTTGCAGCGCCTGCCAACACTCATCGAAGGACGCTTCGACGATCTCCGCGCCCAAAGCGCGTATGGCATTCTTTTTCGTCTCGGGCGCGGTTTCGATGATGAGAACCCTGCACTGCACTCCGTATTTTTGTGCGGCGAGTGCAACGCCCTGAGCGGCGTTACCGGCGCTCACGGTCCACACGCCCTTCGATCGGCGGGATGCGTCGAGCAAACGTACTGCGTTGTACGCGCCGCGGATTTTGAACGAACCGATTGGTTGGAGATTCTCCAACTTGAGGTATATCTCGGCGTTCGGGACCGGAACGTTCAGGCGCACCAGCGGCGTACGCAAAGCGGCCGCATAGACGTGCTCGGCGGCGTCCCGAACGGCCGCTAGCGGAATGATGCGTGACGACGTCTTGTCCGTGCTTACCACACCGCGGATTTCGGCATCCGGCGCCAATTTCATCGAAATGAAGTCGAGGCCAGGGTATGGGGTCCACAGTTCATAATTTCTTAAGCTCCGTGCCGGACTATTAGCATGAAGCATGCGGCGTGACGTAAGGATACTGGAAGTATGAGCTTGCAAGGACGGCTGGTCAGCGAGCGGCGCTGCGGCGACGTCGTGGTCTGCGATCGATCGTATGACGACCGAACGGTGCTTCACGAGCATCGTCACTCGCACGCCTATGTTTCCGTGCTCGTCGAAGGCGCGTACACGGAACTGCGCGACGGCTTGCCGCGCAGCTGCCGGCCCGGAACCGCAATCTATCATCCGCCGGGAGAGGCGCACGCCGACGCTTTTGCCGGCGAAGGCCGATGCATCAATTTTGAACTCGCTGAAGCAGCGCACGATTCAGCC